>JAJDCP010000138.1 GCA_029260765.1 Planctomycetota bacterium | reverse complement strand
GAGCGAAGCGTCCGAGTCCGCGAGAGCGAAGCGTCCGAGTCCGCGAGAGCGAAGCGTCCGAGTCCGCGAGGTGCAAACCCCGCCCCTACAGGAAGAATCGGCAAACACCAGGCAAGGCTTGACGGTTGATCAACAGACCCTGGAGCTCCTGGCAGAGGCGCTGGAGCTGCAGGCGCGGCTGTCGCTGGCCCTGGGCCACGGCGAGAAGCCGCTGCTCTCGTGTCTGTCCGAGCTGAGCAGAACCGGCGACGCGGTCCTGCGGGACCAGTGGGGAGGCTACACGGCGTTCAAGGCAATCCGCAGGCCGACCAGACCCGTGAGCGCACGACCCCAGATCAGCTCGTTCGCGCCGCCGGAAGCCAACCCCATGTAGGCTTGCTTGAGGACAGCGCGTGGGCTCCAGCGGATCGCCACATGCTCGGTCCAGGCGCTGACTTCCTCGGTATAGTCGATCTTGGCAGCGGCTCTCTGTGCGTTCTGGGCTGCTTGGGCAGAAACCTGGCGCGCCGCGTCGATCAGCGCCTTCGCCGCCTTCTCCAAGAGGATGTAGGTCGCCGCCTTGGCGGCATCTGCCTTGACCAAGGCCAACAAGGACACGAACTCGGGATCCGTGCTCTTGGTCAGTGTGGCCGCACCAATCTTGTTGAATTCGCCCTTCAGGTAGTTGAGGGTGAAGGTCCCCCCCGTGAGCAGAAGGCCCTTGATGCTCCCTGCGACGATAGTCGCAGCCTTGGAATAGCTCAAACTGGTGACCGAGGTGAGGCCGGTGGCCAACTGCGACAAGAACGGCGCGGCCTCCGCCGTCGTCGTGATCGCCACCTCGGTCGGGAGCAAGATCCCGCCGCCCGTCATGCCCATCTCGATGCAGGTTCCTGTCGCGGTGGTGGTCGCGACGGTCTCGCCGGCAGCCAGAATTCCACTGGCGTACTTGACCAGCCCGAGGCCCGCCGCTGTCGCCGCGCTGGCGATACCGACCTTGAGGCAGAAGGTCGACCAGCTGTCGATCTTCTTGACGCGCTTGGCGACCTTTTTCCACTCCTCGATCACGGCCATCGAGCCCTTCAGGTTCATCTTTGCCTGTTTCGTGTACGCGTCTATCGCCTTCCTTGCCTTTGCCTCGAGCTTCTTCAGCTCCTTCTTGCGATTCGCTGCCAGCAGGGCCTTGGCCTTGGCCTTGTTGGCCACGGCCTTGACCGCGGCCAGGGGGCCGTTCTTCTTCTTGGACGGAGATGTCGTGGGACTGTTCGGCATGATGCACTCCCGCTTGGGCTTGGAATCCACAACTTTAGATATCCCTTCATTTTACCCACAGGCTCTTGCAACATCATCCCCCTTTGTGCCGTAGAAGCTCAAGAATCGACCCTCGCGAGCCCCAACACCCACGGCACGGGCAACGACCGGCTGGCGGCCAAGCTCCCATCCAGCCGGAAGTCAACGGGGCCCTCCCGTACCGCCCATCAGAGCTACGACGTCCAAGCACGCGTGCATCCGCACAACTTCGAACCACTCTCCTGGATTCACGACCCGAGCCTGATGCCCCTTCGGGTGCACGTGACTCTCTCCCAGTTGCTATCCTCCTCTTAAGACCGAATGGGCGGGCACTTGAACCAGATACCAGCGCCCGACAGGCCTGAGGAGGACCGCCATCTACTACCGTACCGAAGTCTTGACCTCGGGAGCTGTCGGTCTCGTCCTGTGCTACATCTCCTGGCATCTTCTGTCCCTGCCGAAAGGCTCCCGTGCCACACGACTCCTCGGCCTGGCGACCCTGGCAGGTGCGCTGAACGCCATGGCTCTGGTCTGGCTGAAGTCTGCTCTGGAGCTCGACCTGGCACTCTCCATAGGAGGCGTCTCTCGCGACTTCGTCGCACTGTTCCTGATGCTCTTCGTCTACCACGTCTTCGAGGACGACCGACCCCGAGAACGGCGTCTGATGACCGGGCTCTTTGTGCTGTTCCTGCTACTGACCTCGGGTCGATTCATCGTGTCTGTCGCCACCAATCTGCCCATCTACCAACCCTGGATGCAGGAGTGCCGAACGCTCAGCGCCACGCCCGACGACTTGCTGAGGAACCCGGTGCTCGCGGGGGTGTTCCGCAACTTCCTGCTGGTCACCTATGGCTGGGTCTTTGTCACCTTCTTCCGCAAGTGGATCCGCTTCGAACGCAGACAAGGAGCGGACTTCCTGGCTGCCCTGCTGCGGCCTGCCACGCGGCCGGGTCGGGCGCTACGCAAGTTCACTCTGGCGATGTTGGCGCTGGTTCTACTGCCGGTCGCGACTCTCCTCGGGATCGACGATGTCCGCGCGATCCTGCGCCTGATCGTGACCTGCGCAGTGGTGATGATCCATGTCGACCACTCCCAGGAACCGACCCGCCTGCGCTTCAAGCTGGTGGCCATACCCCTGGCCGGGGTGGTGGGGGTGCTGGCGCTGCTGCTCACACAGCTCGGCCTGGGCCTCGAGGCGGACCTGTCTGCCCGCCGCCAGGCCGAGGCAGACCGTATCCGTGCGCTGCTCGCCCGTTCCTCCGGTGTGCTGTCGGACAGTGCCGCGCTACAGCTCGATGGTCTGGAGCCCGCCGCGGGGGTTCGGTTTGTGCTTGTGCGGCCGGACTCCGCGGCACTGTGGGAGACGGAGGCCCGCTTCCTGTTCAAGACAGACGACCTGCAGCCGACAGATCTGGTCGAGAGCAACCGCCGCGAACGCAGCTGGCGAGAGACCTTTTCACAGGCGCCCCAGCCTTTTTACGTGCGCGCTGGCAGCCGCTTCTACGGTGCGCTGCTGTCCCCGGTGCAACGCTACAACGCGTTCTATTGGAAAACCCCGGGCAGGGTGTACGAGGTCGGCTGGTCGGCCACCGAATGGCGCGCCGAGATCCAGGCAGCGACCCAGTCCACCGGCCTGATCATGCTCGCCACCGTGGCCTTTCTGATCCTGGGCCTGCCCTTCCTCTATCGGGGCTCGGTGCTGCGGCCTATCGGTCAGCTGATGCAGGGGGTGGAGCGGGTCCAGCAAGGAGACCTCCAGAGCCGGGTGCAGACCGGCAGCAGCGACGAGTTCGGACGCCTCGCCCTGGCCTTCAACGGTATGGTCCACTCGATCGACGCTGCGCGTCAGGCTCTGCAGCGCGCAAAGCAGGCTGCCTTCCGCTTCGTACCCCAGGCCTTCCTGCAGCAACTCGGCCAGGAGTCCATCGTGGGCGTTGAGCTCGGCGACCAGTGCAGCCGGGTGATGACGGTCCTGTTCGCGGATGTGCGCGGCTTCACCACCCTGGCCGAGGGCATGACGCCGGACGAGACCTTCGCCTTCGTCAACTCCCTGCTCGCCGAGATCGGGCCGGTGATCCGTGAGCACGGAGGCTTCATCGACAAGTATCTCGGGGACGCTGTGATGGCTTTGTTCCCTGGCGTACCAGACGGAGCCGTGGCGGCCGCCGTGGGCATGCTCGCGGCCGTCGATCGCTTCAATGGTGTGCGGGTGCAGGCGGGGAAGACCCCGATCCGTCTGGGGATTGGGATCCACACCGGGCAACTCACCTTGGGGATCATCGGAGAGCAGCAGCGCATCGAGGGCACGGTCATCGCCGACGTGGTCAACACGGCCTCGCGTCTGGAGGGTCTGACCAAGCGCTACCGGGCGGGCATTCTGATCAGCGCGGCCACCCGTGACGGGCTGGTGGACCCGCGGGCCCGCGACTGCCGCTTTGTCGAGAGCGTCCAGGTCAAGGGGCGTGTGGCAGCCCTGGACATCTACGAGGTCTTCGCCTGCGACCCCGAAGGCCTCAGGGCGAGCAAGGCGAGCTCCCGGGCAGAGCTCGAGGCTGGTTGGCAGGCTCTGGTCTCGAGGCGTTTCCGGGAGGCGGCGGACGTGTTCCGCGGGCTCGTCGAGCGCGCGCCTGATGATATCGTGCCCGCTTTGCATCTGGCTCGGGCTGAGGAGCTGGCCGAGCGCCCTCCACCCGAAGACTGGGACGCCGCGTATCGTATGCATGGCAAGTGAAGGCTGAGCGAGAGGGCCGATCTAGTGCTTGGCGGGAAAATGGAGAGCGGCCCGCCAGCGCTTCTACCTGTCAAGGGAGGCGAACCTGGCGTTCGACCAGGCTCTGCTTGATCGTGTAGAGTCATGGCTGGGGGCCATCGTACTTGTGCCCAGACCATTCCCAACCAAGGAACAACCCATGAGACCCATTTTCTTCCGTCCCATGTTGCTGGTCGCAGTGCTGGGCCTCGCGGCTCAGGCTGATGAGCTCCGCCTCCTGCGCGATCCGATCAAGATCGAGGCCGAGGGCCTGCCCATCGAGGCCCTGTCTGGTCACGCGGCGCCCTTCGTCTTCGATGTAGACAATGACGGCCGCAAGGACCTCATCGTCGGTGAGTTTGAGGGCGGCCGGGCGCGCATCTATCTCAATCAGGGCAGCGATGACGAGCCCCGCTTCAGCGGCTTCTCCTATCTGCAGGCAGGTGGCGGAGATGCCATCATGCCGAGCGCGTGATGCATCGGTTTTGATCCACAGTTTGTGGATCTCAACGCGGATGGGAAGATCGACGTGATCTCGGGGCAGTATGTACCTGGCGTCGTCAAGCTGTTTGCGGGCAATGATGAGGGATTCGAAGCGCCGCTGGTCATCGCTGAGTATGAGAACACCACGGACGAAAACGGTGAACCCCTTTGGACCGGACCGACCATCATGTCGACCGCCAACTTCGTCGACTGGGAGGGCGACGGCGACCTCGACATGCTGGTCGGCAACGTCTCCGGCGAGGTCTACCTCAATCTCAACCTCGGCACTGCCAGAGAGTACCGGTTCGGCGCGCGCAGTCAGCTGATGGTGGACGGCCTCGGCATCAAGGTCGGCAGCAAGTCCGATCCCCTTGCGGTCGACTGGGACGACGATGGCCTGCTCGATCTGCTGGTGGGCGACGAGGCGGGCGACATCACCTGGTTCCGTCGGGCTGAGGACGGCAGCTTCGAGACGGGCGTGTCGTTGCTGACCGGCAAGCGTCTGGTCCAGACGGGCTATCGGGCCGTGAGAGAGAGCCTGGGCGAAGACCGCATCCTGCCCGGCTACCGGCTGCGGCTCGAGGTCTGTGATTGGAACAACGACGGGCACAAAGATCTGCTGGTCGGCAACTGCGAGACGAAGGACGACGGGACGACGGGTTTTGTCTATCTGTTTCTCGGCGGTCCTTGAGGCTCCTCACCCGTTGCAGTTGCGGAATCGGTCCGCCCCATCGGGTAGACTGCTCCCACCACAACCAGGAGACCTCCGATGCCTAGAGCCTGTTTGATCCTGAGTCTCGTCCTGATCCTGTCCCCGAGCATCATGGCGGAGACCGCCGACGTCCGCGCTGTGCGGCTCACGCTGCCCGAAGACTGGAAGGTGCTCGAGCCGAGCAATGAGATGCGCGCCCTCGAGCTCGCCTTGCCCGGCGCCGAAGAGGGCGACGATCCGTTGGTGCTGGTAGTCTACTACTTCGGTGCCGAGGGCGCGGGCGATACGGCCAGCAATGTCGACCGCTGGCTGGGCCAGTTCAGCCAACCCGATGGGCGCGAGACCGCAGAGGTTGCGGAACAGACCGAAGGCGAGGTCGCAGGCATGGCGCTGCTGCGGCTGCGCGCCACGGGGACCTATGGCGGTGGCATGGGGCCGGGTGCCGAAGGGGGTCCTGGTTTCGGGCTGCGCGCGGCGATCCTGGAAGGACCCGAAGGGCCCTTGTACTTCAAGTTGGTCGCCAAAGAGGCGAGCCTGGCGCGCCACGACGAAGCTCTGGACGCGTTCTTCAAGAGCATCGAGCTGGCCTTCCGCGTCGACTGACAGGCCTCCGGGGTTTGTGGAACCTCTCTTGCATAGCGATCGCCGAGCTGCGACAATCCGCCGCCAGTAATGCGAGAGGTTGCTATAAAAACTTCGATATGTTTGCTGTCACAGCGTGGGCCCAGCTGTCCGCCGATTGCGGCCATCCCGAGCTGGACAAGCGCGCTATCAGGCGCAGCCTCACCCTGCTCCGCACGGGAGTCGCGGCCGAGGATCGGCTAGGCCGTTTTACCGCGCCCGCCATCCGCGTGGGCTTGCCGTTCACCATTGAGCACTACCAGAGCTGGGCGCGCGGCGGCATCGACAGTGGAGCCGCGTTGACGGTGGAGCACGTCGAGGCGTTGTGGGTCGGGTTGACCGCTCCATGACTCCCTGCCCGACCCGGTCCCACGCTTGCCGCACCCGGTCAGCCGTGGTCCCGGTCGACATGCCGTGCGCCCCCGTGTTTTCGGGCTTGACGCCCGGTCGACCGCCAGTATCATGCCCAATCATTCGATCCTCTCCGCGCGACGTCAAAGGCCAGCCGGCTCGCACGCGTTTCGCGCTTGCCCCAAAGGAGCAACCCATGGCTCGTTGGACGTACCGCGTGACGCTTGCCGTCCTGGTCCTGATGTCCACAGGCTGCAACCTGACCAAGTTCGTCGCCGACAGCATGGTGCCGCAACTCCAGAACAACCAGCAGGCCTTCTTCGCGGAGACCTCGGTCAAGCAAGCCCGCGAGGCCGCGCCGGCGCTGCTGAAGTTCATGGACGGGTTCATCGTCTCCAGCCCTGAGAACTCCGAGCTGTTGTTGCTCGGCGCCGAGATGAACGCCGGCCTGGCCATTGTGCTGATCCGCTATGAAGACGAGACCTGGGCCCGCCAGCTGTTCACCAAGGCGCAAGATTACGCTGAACGGGCGCTGCTGGCCGACTATCCGGACTTGCACGCGGTCCTGGTGGGATCCGACGACGAAGCGCTCGCAGCCGCCCTCAAAGAGCTCGACCGCGATCAGCTGCCCCATGCTTTCTGGTACGTCACGGCCTCGGGCGGCAAGATCGACGTCAGCCGCGATCAGCCCGATCTGGTGGCCGGACTTTCCAGGTTGGTGCAGGTGATGCATCGGCTGGCTGAGATCGATGGCAGCTTCTTCGACGGCGGCCCGGACACCTTCCTCGGACGCTTCTACGCGAGCCGTTCAGAGACTCTGGGAGGCAGCCCCGAGAAAGCCCGAATGCACTTCACGAAAGCCGAGAGCTTCGCATCGAATCGGATGTGGATGGTTCCCGTCTTCCGAGCGGAGGGACTGCAGAATCAAGAGCTGTCGCGCGCGGTGCGCGACGAGTACGAGGCCGCCCTCAACCGCGTGATCGAAGGCGAGGGGCCGCCCGAGGTGGCACTCGTGACGGCCATCGCCAAGCAGAAAGCCGTGGCCATGCTGGCCGACATCGACGAGCAGTTCCCGCTGGACATGATTGAGATCCTGGAAAACATGAGAGGAGACAACCCGTGAAAGTGCGCGTACTGCTCGCAGCCTGGCTGCTCATGCTCTTGCCGCTGACGGCCAAGACCGTCATCCGTACGGCCACCATTGTGCCGGACGGCACACCCCTGATGAAAGCGCTTCGGGACATGGCCGCCGAGGTCACCCGTGCCACCGACGGCGAGGTCGAGTTCAAGTTCTTCCCTGGCGCCACCATCGGCGATGAGAAGTTCGTGCTCGACAACATGCGCTCGAGCAAGCCGGTGATCCACGCCGCCGCCTTCACGGGCGTGGCTCTGGGAATGGTGGTCCCCGAGGTGCGCATCCTCGAGATCCCTTGGTTCTACAGCTCGCTGGAAGAGACCGAGTTCGTGCTCGCCGCGCTGTCCGACCGCTTTGTCGGCCAGTTCGAGAACGAAGGTTTCGTGCATCTGGGTTGGAATGTAGCCGGCTCGGTCTATGTCTATTCGGCCGAACGCGTCGCCTCGGTTGAAGACATGAAAGAGCGCAAGCCCTGGATCTGGGAAGGCGACCCCCTGGCTGAAGAGGTCTTCCGGGCGTTTGACATCAACCCGATCCCTGCCTCGCTGACCACGGTCTTGACCAGCCTCGAGACCGGCCTGGTCGACACGGTCTACAATACGCCCTCGGCGCTGATCGGTCTGCTCTGGCACGACCACGTCAACTTCGTGGTCGACTACCCGATCGTCCACACCATCGGCGCGTTCGTGATGACACAGCAGGCCTTCGAGATGATCCCCGAGCGCTACCGCGAGACCGTACTGACGCTGTGCCGCGAGCGCTCCAACCAGATCACCGAGTTCCTCAAAGCAGAGAACGTGCGGGCCATCGAGACCCTGACAGAACGGGGCGTCGAGTCCGTGCAACCCGATCCCGATGACGCAGCCCTGTTCGATGAAAAGGGCGAAGAGGTCGCCGAGAAGCTGACCGGCAAGCTGTGGGACGAGCGCTTGATGGAACGCGTGATGGACCTGCAGGACGAATTCCGCGAAGAGCACGCCATTGACGACTGACCTGTAGCGTCGCACTGTGCTACGACGGCCGGGCAACGGGGAGCCCGGTCGCTGGTGTGGTATCCCCGGTTGGACACCATGAGCGCACAGCCTCCTGCCGACACCCGTTCCCACCTGCTCGAGGACCTGCACAGCTTCGACCGCCTGATCGCGCGTGTTGAGATCGCGCTGCTGGTGGTGATGACCGGGTTGCTCATTCTGCTCTATGTCGGGAACATCGTGTTGCGGGTGGGCTGGCGCATGAACATCGCCTGGCTTGAGACCCTGCTGAAGCCGGGCGTGTTGTGGATCGGGCTGATGGGGGCCAGCCTGGCGACCCGTGAGAACAAGCATATCAGCGTCGAGGCGGTCTCGAAGTTCACCACCAAGAAGACGGCGCAGGTGGTCGGAGTGTTCGTCAACCTGTTCGCTGCTGTGGTCGTGGGCATGATGGCCGTCGTCGCCAGCTACTTCCTGCTCGACGCGCTCGATGAGAGCCCCAATGTCGAGGCGGCCCGGGTACGCGTCGAAGAGGCCTTTCAGCGGCTCGACAGCCTCGATGTGGTGTTGAAGGCAGCGCGTCGCTGGGATGCCGTCGACAAAGTTGCGCTCCAGGCGGCACGGGACGAAGGCCTGAAGGCGATGGACGAGCTGGCCCTGGCGCAGTCGGCACTGCAACCGCGGCCGAAGGTCTACGCAGAGGTCCTGCATCTCGACCTGCCGAAGAGTGCGCCCTTCCCGAGCAACTGGCTGGCCATCGAGAAAGCCCACTTCGAGCTCGATACCCGTGTGCGCAACTGGCACATCTTCTTGATCCTGCCGATCGCGTTGTGGGTGATGTGCTTCCGCTTTGGCCTGCACCTGCTCGACCTGTTGGGAGCGCGTACCGAGGGAGGAGCGCTGGGACGGCTGGCGAGCCGCTTCGATCACGGCCTGGCTCTGTACGACGTGCAAGACGAGGACGAGTTCGCAGACCCCGCGCCCGAGCCAGACGAAACGCTCCCCGGCGTTGCGGTCGCCCCCGCAGCGGTTGCCTCGGATGCTTCGGGGCCCGAGCTCCCGGGCGAGGGGGCCTCTGCGGAAACAGCCGAAGCGACCCCGGCCCAGGCCGAGGCAGAGCTAGAACCTGACGAGCAGCCGCAGGGCGGGCAGCCACCGGAGGCTTCCGGGCCGCAGAGCGATGGGGAGGAACAGCGATGAACCGCCGCTTCACCACCGCTTCGCTGCTCTTGCTCAGCCTGTTCATGATGTTCGGGTTCGCGCCCGTCTTTGGCGTCGAGGCCGCGCTGGGCATCACCCTGCTCGGCATCGTCTACGCGCTGCTCGGGGCGCCGCTGTTTTGCGTGATCGGCCTGTCGACGCTGATGTCGATGTACATGATCGACAAGGGCAGCCTGTTTGACTTCATGACCGCGGGGGCGATGCCGATCATCAGCGCCCCGGTCTCGAAGATCACCGCCGAGCCGCTGTTCCTTACGATTCCTCTGTTCACCTTCGCGGGCTACGTGCTCTCTGAGTCGAACACCCCCAAGCGGCTGGTGCAGCTCTCCCAGGCCATGCTCGGCTGGCTGCCGGGCGGTTTCGCGGTGGTGGCTGTCGCGACCTGCGCCTTCTTCACTGCCTTCACGGGCGCTTCGGGTGTCACGATCATCGCGCTGGGCGGACTGCTCTATCCGGTCTTGAAGGCGCAGAAGTACCCGGAGAACTTCAACCTGGGCCTGCTGACGACCTGCGGCAGCCTGGGCCTGTTGTTTCCTCCCAGCCTGCCCCTGATCCTGTACGCGGTCATCGCGACCCTGAGCGGTCGGGCCTTGTCGGGCGGGCAGGTCGAGGTGCAAGAGCTGTTCATAGCCGGCATCGTCCCAGGTGTGCTGCTGGTGCTGCTGATGGGCGGTCGCGGCATCTGGGTGGGTTTCAAGAACAAGGTCCCGACCTCGCGGCCGTCCTTGGCAGCGATGGTCCGAGCCCTGATCAAGACAGCTCCCGAGATCGCGATCCCGTTCATCATTTTGTTCCTGATCTTCCGCGGCATCTGCACGGCCAGCGAAGTGGCGGGGGTGATCGCGCTGTATGTGGTGGTGATCGAGTGCTTTCTGTACCGCGACGTCAAGCTGCGTACCCTGCCGAAGCTGATCAAGAACAGCATGGTGCTGGTCGGGGGCATCGTGATCATCCTGATGATGGCGACGGCGATGACCGGCGTGCTGGTCTTGCAGGAGGTTCCTCAGCAGATCCTGGCGACCATCGAGGGAATGTTCCAGAGCCCCTTGACCTTCTTGCTGGCCCTGAACGGATTCTTGCTGATCGTCGGCTGCCTGATGGATATCTTCAGCGCCATCCTGGTGGTGGTGCCCCTGTTGATCCTGCCCGCCGCGCGCTTCGGGGTCGACCCCTATCTGCTCGGTGTGGTGTTCTTGACCAACCTTGAGATCGGCTACTCGACGCCCCCGGTGGGCATGAATCTGTTCATCGCCAGCCTGCGGTTCCGCAAACCGATCTGGACGCTCTACCGGGCATCGCTGGGCTTCCTCGTCCTGCTGGGAATCGGCCTCGCGCTGATCACCTATGTGCCAGACCTGACGCTCTACTTCATCATGCGGCCTCCGGATGAGACCGCGCTGAGCAAGACGCGCGACGGATCTCTGCAGATCAGCTGGAAACCGGTCGACCACGCCATCGGCTATGAGATCGAGCTGCTCGATGCCGAGGGCGATGTGTTGAGCTTCAGCCAGGACGGGCAGACGCACGAATTCCTGGCCGTGGGCAAGCTGCGGCGCAAGATCCTGGTCGCCTGGAATGGCCCCCAGGCGCAAGAGCTGGTGACGGCCCTCGACGCGGCGGGTTACGACGCTGTGGCGGTGGCCGACGGCGAGCAGTTGGCGGCGGCCGAAGGGGATTGGGCCAGCCTGTTGCTCGATCCACAGCTGCCCGGCTTTGATGAGTCAGCGCTCTGGACATTGCAGCCCAACACCCTGGTGGCGCTCAGCAGCGAAGATCTCGGCGACATCGGCGGCATGGAATGCAGCCTGGCGTCGCCTGAGGCGAGTGGCGGTGAGCTCGTCGATGGCCTGGTCGATGCGCTGCGCGAAGCGATCCGCTTGAAGCTTCCGCCCGGAGCCGTGTCTCCCCACGAGGCCACGCTGCAGAATCCTCCTGAAGGAGTGGTCGGCTGCCGCATCCGCACCATCCGCGGACTGGGCCCGACACTGCGCGACATCGTCTGGGCGGTACGCAGCTCATGGGCGCACAACGCGCCGCGAATATTGACGCCCCAGCTGCAGATCCGGCCGACGGCTGCCGGTCAGATCGAGATTGCGATGCCGCTCGAGATCGGGGGCTACGATCTGGCTAGCGTCGACTTCGAAGTTGAGCTCGCCGACCTGGTCGCGGCGCAGGGACAGATCCTGGAGGCCGCGACGATGCAGCTGCTGGCCGCCGACACGAGTCTGGTGGTGCAACAAGCGGAGGACTTCGCCGGTGTGCGCGGAACGTTGCCCGTGGCCGGTGGCGCGTTGCTGCTGCGCCTGCAGCTGCCCGCCCAACCCGTGCAGGGTAGCTACCTGGGACAGTTCCGCCTGCGTGCCCGCGGGTTGGATGGCTGGTCCGAAGAGCTGCTCGAGGTGGCGCTGGCGATCGAACCGCAATGGCAGCTGCCGAGGGACGTGTCGCTGCGGGTCAAAGAGGACGGATGGATTGAAGAAGAGCTGAGCTTGGCACTGGCATTCCCGATAGAACGGGACTTCCCGGTCGAGTTGGAGCTCGGCTTCCTCGAGACCAGTGGGGGGGACCGCATCCCTGCTGAGCATGTCGAGTTGTTGGTCAGCAGCGAAGATTGGAGTCTGGTCGCAGCGGATGGCATCCTGCGCGGCACGATGGGGCAGCAGGAGCGGACTCTGAAGCTGCGTATTCGTGTCAGTCCTGCCTTGGCCGAAGGCACGTACCGTGGCGAGCTGCAGCTGCGTGTCGAAGGCTCCGAAGGGTGGATCCAGGAAGCGCTGGGCATCAAGCTGCGGCTGCGGCGCTGACGAGGCTTCACTTGGCAAAGAAGACCGCGGTCATTATCGGCGCCGGACCCGCGGGTCTCACGGCCGCCTATGAGTTGCTGCAACGCAGCGACTACCGCCCGCTGGTGCTCGAGATGAGCAGCTACATGGGGGGCCTGGCGCGCACAGTCAACTACAAGGGCAACCGCATCGATATCGGGGGCCACCGCTTCTTCAGCAAGTCCGATCGGGTGATGGACTGGTGGCAGGCCATCATGCCTCTGGCGGGCCAGCCGGGCGGCGCGCGCACGATCAGCTACCAGGGCAGCTCGCGATCGATCGATGTCGGCCAGGGCCCTGACCCCGAAACCGTCGACCGGGTTATGCTGCTGCGACCACGCAAGAGCCGGATCTACTACTCGCGGCAATTCTTCGACTATCCGGTCCGGCTCGACGTCGCGACGCTGCGCAAGCTGGGCATGCTGCCCTCAGTGCGGATTGGCTTGAGCTACCTGAAGAGCGTGGCCTTTCCGCTTCCCGAAGAAAACAACCTCGAGCAGTTCTTCATCAACCGCTTCGGAGCAGAGCTCTACCGTACCTTCTTCAAGAGTTACACCGAGAAGGTCTGGGGAGTGAGCTGCCGCGAGATCCCCGCCGAATGGGGCGTGCAGCGCATCAAGGGGCTGTCGATTCTGCGGGCTCTGCAACACGCGGCCAGGAATCTGCTCGGCAACGGAGTGCAGAGCCGCAACACCGAGACCTCCCTGATCGAGGAGTTCCTCTATCCCAAGCTGGGACCCGGCCAGATGTGGGAGCTGGTTGCTGAGGAGGTCCAGGCGGCGGGCGGCGAGATCCTGACCGGCCAGAAGGTCGACCGTCTGGTGGTCGAGGGCGGACGGGTAGTGGCGGTCGAGGCGATCGACCTCGCCAGCGGTGAACGCCGCAGCTTCGAGGCCGAGCTGGCCTTCTCGACCATGCCCGTCAAAGAGCTGGTGCCTTCGTTCAGCTGCCAGGTCCCGCCGGACATGCAGGAGATCGCCGCGGGTCTGTGCTACCGCGACTTCATCACCGTGGGCGTGTTGCTCTCGCAGCTGCGCGTGCCGCTATTGCAGGACAATTGGATCTACATCCAGGAGCCCGGGGTGCAGGTCGGGCGCGTGCAGGTCTTCAACAACTGGTCGCCGTACCTGGTGCAGGATCCGAGCACGAGCTGGTTGGGGCTCGAGTACTTCTGCAACGAAGGGGACGCGTTGTGGAACCTCGACGACCGCGCCACGATCGCGCTGGCCGGCCGTGAGCTCGAGCGCATCGGCTTGATTGAGCGCCGGCACATGATCGATGCGACCGTGATCCGGATGCCGAAGACCTACCCGGCCTACCTGGGAAGCTACCAGCGCTTCGAGCAGTTGCGGCGCTGGATCGATGGCTTCGAGAATCTATTCTTGATCGGGCGCAACGGCATGCATCGCTACAACAACCAGGACCACTCGATGCTGGCAGCGATGGTGGCCGTAGACAACATCCTGGCGGGAAGGACGGACAAGGCGAACATCTGGCAGGTGAATGCTGAAGCCGACTATCATGAGGAAAAATAGCCAGTCAGGCTACCGAACCCACCAAGACGGCTCTGAAAAATCTGCCCCAACGTAGACATTTCCCATGATTTGCGTCAACATATCGGTCAGGGGAATACAGAGTTCATCAACTGGCAGCTGCGTCGGCTCTCGATCCGGGGGACGTGCGGTGGGGGAACAAGCGGAGTATGGCGCCGACTCTGGAAAAGACGGTCTCGACGCGAGCGCTGGCAGAGGCTCGGCCCATCGCCACGACCCGTTTCTCGGTGATCGTGCCCGTCTACAACGGGCGCCGTGATCTCGAGGCGTGCCTGCAAGCGCTGAGGGAGTTGGAACAGCCAGCGTGTGAGGTGCTGGTCATCGACGACGCCTCCGAGGAGCCTCTCGAGGACCTCGTGCGTGCGGCAGGTTTCCACTATCAACGTCTGCCGCAGCGCAGCGGACCATCGTTTGCGCGCAACCGCGGGGCAGAAAGGGCGCGCGGCGAGTTCCTGGTGTTCATCGATGCCGACGTCTGTGTGCACAAGAACACCCTGACCGCCTTCCGGCGCGCTTTTGAGCGCGTGCCCGCCCCCGACGCGGTGATCGGCAGCTACGACGAGGCGCCGGCCGATCCGGGCTTTGTCTCTCAGTACAAGAACCTGTTGCACCACAACGTGCACATGAGCTCAGCGGGGCCGATCGGCACTTTCTGGTCGGGCTGCGGTGCGATCCGGCGCGAGCTGTTCCTCGAGGTGGGCGGTTTCGACGAGCAGCGCTACACCCGGCCTGCGATCGAAGACCTTGAGCTGGGCACCTGGTTGAGCCGCGCGGGGCACACCATCGTGCTCGACCCGGAGGTGCGCTGCAAGCACCTCAAGCACTGGAGTCTGTGGAACATGATCCGCACCGATGTCGTCTGCCGCGGCATTCCCTGGGTGCGGCTGGCGCTTCGCAGTGGTGGTTTCGACGACACGCTGAACACGCGCTGGGACCATCGGCTCAGCCTGGTGTTGGTCCACCTGATCGTGCTGTGCCTGGCCTTCTGCTGGTTGTGGACGCCGCTGGCGTTGGTTGCTGGCGTGTGTGGCCTGACGGTCCTGTTCCTGCAGCGGGACCTGTACGGTGAGTTCCTGCGCCTGCGTGGGCTGGGTTTCGCGTTGCGCGCGTTGCCCTTGCACTGGCTGTACTTCTTGTACGGCGGACTGTGCGTGACCGTCGGCGGGGCGCTGCATCTGCGCGATCGCTGGTCGGGTGGGGGGGAAGCGGCAAGCGCCCTACGTCCGCGCACCGCTCAGGCTCTCGAGCAAGTCAGCTGAACAGCATCTCCAGATCTTCCCGCGAGATCCCCGCCAGCATTGAACGGTTCTTCGCCAGCACGGCTTCGGCGAGGGCGCGTTTGCCCTTCTGCATGTTGAGGATCTTCTCCTCGACGGTATCCCGCGCGATCAACCGGTAGGCGATGACCTGCTTGTCCTGCCCGATGCGATGGGCGCGGTCGATGGCCTGGGCCTCGACGGCCGGATTCCACCAGGGATCGAGCAAGAAGACGTAGCCGGCCGCTGTCAGGTTCAGACCCAAGCCTCCGGCCTTGAGGCTGATCAAGAACAGAGGGCAACCAGGGTCGGTCTGGAAACGCTCGACCTCTGCCTGGCGGCTACGGGTACTGCCGTCGAGGTAGCTGTGCTCGAGTCCCTTGACCTGCAAGCGCTCGCGCAGCAGACCGAGCAGGCGGGTGAACTGCGAGAAGACCAGCGCCTTGTGTCCCTCCGCACACAGTTGCTCGAGCAGCGGCACCAGCAGGTCGAGCTTGGCGCTCGCTTCTGCGCGTCGCAGAGGATCGATCAGCCCCGGGTGGCAGGCCGCCTGGCGCAGGCGGACAAGCGCGGCCAGCACGAGCAGCTTGCCCTGTCCCGCACGGGCCGCCAACAGATGGGCCCGGTAGTGCTCCCGTAGCTCGTCATACAGAGAGCGTTGGCTGTCCGGCAGCTCACAATACAACACCTGTTCGACCTTCGCGGGCAGCTCGGTCAGCACCTGCTGCTTGGTCCGTCGCAGAATGAACGGAGCCAGCGCCCTCTGCAACAGCTGCCGGCGCTGGCCGTCGAGCTCTGCCGAGCCCGCGAGCACGTGTTGAAAGACCGCCGAACGTCCCAACATACCGGGATTGAGGAACTCGAACAGGGCCCAGAGCTCGCCGATGTGGTTCTCGACCGGGGTCCCGCTCAAGGCAACCCGTTGGCGCGCCTGCAGCAGGCGTGCGGCTTTCGAGATCTGGGTGCTGGCGTTCTTGATCGCTTGCGCTTCGTCGAGCACGAGCAGCTCGAAGCGGGTCTCGCGAAGATGTTTGGCATCGCGGCGGACCATGCCATACGAACAGATGATCAGATCGACGTCCGCAAAGCAGGCCCGCAGCCGTTTGCGCTTGCTGCCATGGTAGAGCAGAACCTGCAGCGAGGGAGCGAAACGCTCCGTCTCGAGCAGCCAGTTGTAGAGCACTGAGCGTGGCGCCACGATCAGGCAGGGACCCGACAGCTCCCCGTCTCTTTTGAGCTTGTGCAACAAGGCCAGGACCTGCACGGTCTTGCCCAGGCCCATGTCGTCGGCCAGGCAGCCTCCCAGCCCGAAGGATCGCAAGAACAGCAGCCAACCCAGGCCCGCACGCTGGTACGGACGCAGCGTACCCGCGAAGCCCGGACTCTCCTCGACCGCTTCCACGCCCTTGAAGCTCTGCAGGCGCTTCCGCAAGTCGGCGAAGGTGGTGTCGACGGAGACCTCGGGAAGCTCCGCGAGCAATGCGTCGAGCATCCAGCCCTGGTTGGCGGCGAAGCGCAGCTTGTCCTTCGGGCCCTCTGCCATGCGCAACAGAGGTCCAAAACGTTCGAGCCACGCGTCGGGCACCATCCCTCGCGAGCCGTCGTCGAGCTCGATGCTGCGTTGGCCGCGCCGTGCCGCTTGCAGCAGTCGGGGCAGGCCGACCGTCTGGCCGCCGTACTCCGCCCCGCCTTCGAGATCGAACCAATCCTGACCGGAACGCACGGCCAGGCGGAAACCACCAGCACTGCGGAAGGGCTTGCCGTCGGCCAGGACCTGCCAACCCGCATCCAGCAGACGCTGCACACATGCGCTGAAGCCGCTGACCGGCAGCTGGGGGCTTCCATCGGCGCTGCGTACCAGGCCCAGGGGCGCCTCGAACAGGCTGTCGTGCAACGCGGTCTCAGCTGCCAGGTCTCGCTCGACCAGTCGACGCGGGCCCGTGCGCAGCGAGCGTCGTGGATCCTCACCGGGCACGCTGGTGTCCCCATACAGGAAGCTGACCGTGGCAGGCAGGCTCCGAGATCCGGGGTTCGAGCGGCCGATCCGCAGCTGACCAGCGGCAGGCCGCCCAGCACCCTCGATCTGCCACGGCTGGGGCAGGTCGAGTTGAGGCCGCGACGGAAGCTCAAGGAGTGTGTCGACAAAAGCGTCGATGTCCTTGCTGGGAGCCGAGATGGCGGGCTTCCCGCGCAGCGCCAGAA
Organism: Planctomycetota bacterium; assembly: GCA_029260765.1. GTDB lineage: Bacteria > Planctomycetota > J058 > JAJDCP01 > JAJDCP01 > JAJDCP01. Next base: position 21,733 of record JAJDCP010000138.1, on the reverse strand, counting down.
TCCAGCCGAAGGCGCCACGGGCGTCGAAGCGCGCCAGCGTGTTCTCATGCAGGAACCAGCCGGTGCCATACAACACCTCGGGCGCCGAGAGCGGGAGCCGCTCGCCCGTCCGAGACAGGAAGGCCTCGCTGTGGCAGGAGTCGTCCTGCTCGGCTACCTGGAGCTCGAGCTGCCAGACCGGGCCGCTGTCCCAGCGCAGGGGCCCGTCATCGAGCACCCCCTCACGCAGACGGTGGAAGCGGCCGGTTGCGCACAGCAGCGCCAACATCTCGTGGGCGTGCTCATCCTTGAGGCTGCAGACACGCAGCTGGCCAGGATCGGTGGCGTAGGCCACCAGGCTACGCAGCGCTGCGCGGTCGCTGGCGTCACGCAAGCCAAAGATCGCCGAGCGTGGCAGGAAACGTGTCTGGGGACGGGCGAAGCGTCCGCCCTTGAGAGGGCGCTGGCCGAACAGATGGATACACACCTGGTTGCGGTCGAAGAGCCCATCGACGTCGAGTCCATACAGCAGACGCCCCCCCTTGAGTGGGTCCGCTGGCAGGGGCCTGGTCTGCCAATGGCGTACGCTGCGCGCCACCTGCTTCAGGCGCACGCGCCAATCTTTGGAGTCCGAAGGCATGTTTTCAGCGCCGCCGCATCGACACCTGGATGTCGCGCTGGGCCTCTTTCTTCTTGAGCTCGTGGCGCTTGTCGTACTTCTTGCGGCCGCGCGCGAGCGCGATCTCGACTTTGACCCAGGGACCTTTGAAGTACAAGCTCAGGGGGATGCAGGCCAGGTTCTTCTTGTCCAACAGTCCCTGCCAGCGCCGGATCTCGCGGGAGTTCAGCAGCAGCCGCCGTGAGCGCACCGGCTCATGGTTCTGGCGGTTGCCTTCGCTGTACAGACCGATATAGGCGCCCTCAAGGCTCGCGATCCCGTTCTTGATCCTGACCCAGGCCTCGTTCAGATGGCCGTTCTTGTTGCGTAGCGACTTGACCTCGGTGCCGACCAAAACGAGGCCCGCTTCGAGGGTTTCGATGATCTCATAGTCGTGCCGGGCCTGACGGTTCTTGCAGATCAAGCCGGGTTGCTGCTTTGCTGGTTTGGCCAAGGGGGTCTCTCAGGCACGCCACCCGGCGCGCACCCGCATACCATACCGAAAAGGCCCCGGGGGCGGAAGCCAATGCTCCAGGCGGGGCGTGTGGGAGCGCGACTCAGGCCAGCGGATCGGCCGGCTGGCCGATGGTCTTTGCGCTGAAGCGGGCTTTGGCCTCGGTGCCCTGGCTGCTATGGAAGCGAAGCGGCTTGCCGGTCTTCGGGTGCTTCTTGTCCTTCCAGGAGACACAGGCCTGGCCCTCTTTGTTCACGTAGAGAGTCAGCAGGGGCTTTTTGTTGGTGCCACGAATCAGCCATGCACACACCAGCTCTGGGAAGAACGGCGCTCCGCGCAGGGAACGCAGCATCCAGGTGGTCGGAAGATGTTTGGCGGTGATGTCCAGCCAGTCGGAAGCGTAGTGGACTTGATCGCCGCCACGCTGCCAGATCGCCAGGCGCGCTTCGCCGCGCGGCTTGTAACTCGCGTGTTTGAGCTGAGTGAGGTTGGTGAAGCAGCCCAGGCCCAGAAACGGCCCGCCGCAGTGGCGCCGAAGGGTCGTCAACCAACCACTCTCCCGCAGGGTTCCGCGCGCCACACCCGGCGGGGTGGCAGTTCCACAGGTGTCCCAGGTCTGGACGGCGCGCTTGGTCGGGTGCTTGCGCGTGATCACAGCGATGTGGCCGATGCCTGGGGTCTTGGCCCACATGAAGCAGGTTCCGACTTTCACCTCATTCCACATCGTCTCCGACCATTTCTCGTACGAGCTGGGAACCTCCGAGGGCTTCCAGAAACGCGCGCTTCCGCCGCGGAAGGCCGAAGGCGTGCCGGTACCGCTGCCGATATCCCCGGCGAAGCCCCCATCCCAGCCGATCATTCCCAGCACTGTGCTGACCGACTGCTGGCATTGACCGGCGAGGGGCAGGTGTCCCTGCTCTTTGATCAGCTTGAAGGCGCCTTTTTGGCCGCCTTTGTAGAAATAGCAGGGCATCGTGTAGGGGATGCCGGTCTGGTACTCCGCGACCGCGCGGGCGATCCTCTCTGCAGGGCTGTCGGCGATGGTGTTGTAATGCGGCGAGGCAAACACATCGGCGATGCCCTGCTTGGCGCGCTGGCCGACAAAACGTGCGATGCCTGCGATATCGGTGGCACTTGCGATGCCCGAGTTGGGGATCGGCATCAGGTTCACCGCTTCGAGGAACTGCGGAGGCTTGGGATCGGCCGGATTGTTCGGAGGCGGCGTCGCTGCGCCAGGCTGGGGCGCCGCACCCGGGGCACCAGGGGCTGTTGCACCGGGCGCGCCAGGGGTTCCCCCCGTGCCTGCCGCAGAGGGCGTGCCGGGCGCGGCAGGCGGCGGCGGCTCGGAAGTGCGCGAGCCGACCCGGACCACGGTCGAGCCTGCGGCAGCGGCTCCGCTACAGGTCTGCACGTCTCCTGAGCCCAAGGTGGTCTCGAGCTTGGGAGCATCAGGAAGGTTCTGGGGCGTCGCGCCGGGGGCCGTGGCTCCTGGCGCGCCCGGTGCCCCGGGTGCCGGCGCACCGCCTGAGCTGGTCTCGCCCGCTTTGGGGGCTTTGGGGAAGTCGCCCGCCTGACGGGTCATCTTCACTTTCGACAGGCCCGCGTCGTCGAGTTTCTCGAGCTTGTCCGGCTGCAGTGTGTTGGTGGCGACGACGTTGATCACCGCGACCGAGCCCCGCGGGGGGCGTCCGGCCGCATCGCAGACTCTCGCCCAGTCGCAGCTGACCGAAGCATTGGCCGAGTTCCCGGAGACGTACCACATCTCCCCGCTCTTGGTGCCGTCGGTCTGGGCCCAGGCCACCGTGATCACATGCCCCGAGGTCGGACCGATGGCCGTGCGGATCGAGAGCACATCACCGGGCAGGGGCCGGTTGGCTTCCCCCGGACTGCGCCCCTGCCGTGCCTTGGCCGGGCAGCCGTGGCCGACGCCTTTGCCACCTGGTGCATAGCCGATGAACTTGCACTTGTAGCCGTACATGGCCAGGCCGTTGAGCAGCGCCTTTGACGAGGCCGCGGCGCAATAGTTGGCGCCCCCACCGCCGATGACGGAGAATTTTGCCGCGCCATTGCCGACATAGCCCGGGCGGGCCTTCGGTTTCCAGTCCTTCCCCAGCGGGTTGCTCTTGCCCAGGTGCAGCAAGAAGTATTCAACGTTGGCAGGGATGGCCATGTTGTTCGGGGCATAGTATTTGTCGATGAAATAGGCCCTGAAAAAGGCCCCCATCAGGCGCGACCAGGCCTGCTCTTTGGTGCCCCACTCGGGAGATCTCTCTGCCTTCGACTGGAAGATGTCGAGCCAGTTGGGGACTCCGGACGCCGAAGCATGCTCGGCATCGCCGGCTCCCTGCAGGGTGCCGCTACTCTTTCCGCCGCCGACCTGCTTGGGATCGCAGCCGGCTATCTGGGCGTATTTCTCCAGCAGTTTCTGCAGCTCGGGATCTACAAACCCGGACATATCCGGCTTGTAGGTACCCCGGTTCTGGTAGCCACCGCTGAGGAGGGTTGCCTCCAAGACGTTTCCTCAAACTGAACCTGCATAGATTGTACCATTCGCACGCCTGGGATCTGCCCTTCCTTGCGATCAACTGTATTCCTGCAACGATTTGTCGAGCACATCGGGGTCATCGCCGAAGCGTGTGCAGGTCTCGACCAGGCAGTCCATCTCGTGTGCGCACCACATACAGGTCTTCTCGGCTAGCGCTCCTTCGGGGGTGCCGGGGGTGACGAGTCCGCGGCCCCGATGGAAGCCAAAGCAACGCGGATGGCGTTCGCCCGCGAACTGCATCCAGATGCAGTTGTCCGGGCACTGCAGGCCCTGCTTGCGGTTGCAGTCTGCTCCGCGGATGCAGGCATCCTGCTGGGCGAACTCCTCGTCCTCGACCGGTTCATCGTCTGGATTTTCTGCCACGCTAAGCCCTCAGCGGAAATACTGCCCCAAGGTGTGGCCGCCACGCCCCCCCTGCTTGGGCGGCGCCGGAGCTTTGGTGGGCCGCCGCCCGCCGCCGGACCGGGTCGGACGTGGCTCCAGTTGTTTGATGGACAGGGACAGTCGTTGGCGTTCCAGGTCCACTTCCATCACCTTGACCTTCAGTCTATCGCCGACGTGCGCGAACTCGGTGGCGTCGTCGATGAAACGCCAGGCCAGCTCACTGACATGCACCAGTCCGTCACGCTTGACCCCGACATCGACGAACAGTCCGAAGCGGGTCGCGTTGCTGACGACACCTTCGAGCACCTGCCCGGGAGACAGGTCGTCAAGGCTGCGTAGATTCGGATCGAAGCGCGGCGCCTCGAAGCTCTTGCGCGGGTCGCGCCCGGGGCGCATGAGCTCAGCGCGGATGTCTTCGAGGGTGGGCAACCCGACCTCGTCGTCGAGATAGCGAGCCAGCTCAAGGCGTCCCACGGCTTCGGGGTTGCCGACCAGCTCACTCAGCTTGATGCCGAGGTCGCCCGCCATACGCTTGACAAGCTTGTAGCGTTCGGGGTGGACGGCCGTGTTGTCGAGAGGATGCTCGGAGCGCCGTACCCGTAAGAAGCCGGCGCACTGCTGGAAAGTCTTGCGACCCAGCCCGGGGACTTTCAGCAGCTGCTTGCGTTCAGCGAAGGGGCCCTCGGCATCGCGGAAGCCCACGATGCGGGTCGCTCTCGCAGGGCTCAAGCCGGACACATACGACAGCAGACTTCCCGAAGCCGTGTTCAGCTCGACCCCGACCTGGTTGACACACGAGACCACGACCGTGTCGAGGCTCTCCTTCAGCTCGCGTTGGTCGACATCGTGCTGGTATTGGCCGACCCCGATGGCTTTGGGCTCGATCTTGACCAGCTCCGCCAGAGGATCTTGCAGGCGGCGCCCGATCGACACAGCTCCCCGCACCGTCAGATCTTTATCGGGGAACTCTGCCCGCGCCACCTTGCTGGCCGAGTAGACACTGGCGCCCGCTTCGTTCACGCTGACCACGAGCACGCCTTCGAAACGTGGGTCGTCCTGACTGAGACGGCGGAACAGGCTCTCGACCTCACGCCCGCCGGTGCCATTGCCCACCGCGATGGTCTTGATGCCGTGCTGCTTGCACAGCGCCGCGACCATGCGCGCCGCGCCCTCGACATCGTTGCGGGGCACGAGCGGAAAGATCACCCCGTCGGCCAGCAGCGCACCGGTCTGCGACAGGGCGGTCAGCTTGCAGCCCGTGCGCAGACCCGGGTCGATCGCGAGCACGGGAGTGGCCCCCATCGGGGGACTGAGCAACAAGGCACGCAGGTTCTTGGCGAACACCCCGATGGCTTCGGTGTCCGCGCGCTGTTTCGACTCCATGCGGATCTCGACCACCATGGCCGGATACAAGCTGCGCCGCCAGGCTTCTCCCAGGGCTGTCTGCAGCTGCTCGGCCAGGTATCCGCCCGAGCCCCGCACGACCCGCCGGCGGATGCGCTCGAGGGCGCGCTCATCATCGACCGTGATGCTCAAGGTCATGATGTCCTCCGCTTCGGCCCGGCGCATCGCCAGCAGCCGGTGGGAGGGGATGTTCTGCAAGGGCGACTGAAAATCGAAGTAGTCGCGGTACTTCTTGCCCGCCTCCTCGCGGCCCTCGATCAACTGGGCCTGCAGCATGGCGCTGCCACGGAAGAGCTCACGCAACTCCGCGCGCAACTCGGCATCTTCGGTGATGCGCTCCGCCACGATATCACGCGCGCCGGCCCAGACTTGCTTGGCGCTCGGCAGTTTCTTATCGGGGTCGATCAGGGCCGCGGCCAAGTCCTCGGCATTGGGCCCTTGGCTTTCTTGCGCCAAAATGCGCTCGGCCAGCGGCAGCAGGCCTCGCTCGACAGCGCGGGCTGCGCGCGTCATGCGCTTGGGTTTGAACGGCAGGTACAGGTCTTCGAGCTCTGTCTTGACCAGGCAGGTCTCGATGCGCGCCTTCAGGGCGTCGTCGAGCTTGCCCTGTTCGGCGATGCTCTGTAGCACCGTCTGCTTGCGGTCGGAGAGCTCGCGGAAGTAGCGCGCCCGATCACGCAGAGCTTCGAGTTGTACCTCGTCGAGGCCGCCAGTAACTTCCTTGCGGTAGCGAGCGATGAACGGCAACGTAGCGCCGCCGTCGAACAGCTCGAGGCTGCGGGCGACCTGTTCCTGTCGAACCTCGAGCTCACGAGCGATCTGCGCGAGAATATCCATGCGGCGACTCCTGTTGGCCAAGAAGCTCGGCGGGCGGAAGCAAGCCGGCAGCGCCGGCGTGTTCCAGTGGCTGGTAGGCGGCTACGGCGGCGTAGACCTCGTGGCTGCCATGGCTACGCAACAATCTGCCGGCGGCGCGCAAGCTGCTGCCGGTCGTGGTGACATCATCGACGAGCAACACGCGCTCTCCGGCGGGCGCGCGCAGGGAGAACAGACCCTGGGCATTGCGCCGGCGCTCGCTGCCCCCCAGGCCCTTTTGCGGTGGGTGTCCGGCAGCGCGCCGCAGACAGTCGCGCGGGCGACAGCCCAGGCGGGCGCCCAGCTCCTGGGCCAGCAGCGGGACCGGTCCGTCCGACCAGCCCTGGCCAGGTCTTGAAGGAGGGATGTAGACCAGACTGTCGAACGGCCCCACACCGAGCAACGCAGGCAGCAGCAGCTGGGCCAGCACCGCAGCCACGGGTCGGGAGCTGCGGTTCTTGAGGCGCAGCACGAGTCGCTTCAGGGTGTGCTGGTAGAGGCCCGCACAGAACAACCCGTCCCGCTGCAGGCCGGCCTCTGCCAGCTCGGGCCAGCAGCCGCTACAGAGCGGGCCGGCCTCGCCACCACATCCCTGGCAGGGCTCGACGCAGAGCAGCTCGGTCAACAAGCCATGCCAGGTCTTGCGAAGTCTGTGCAGAGGAATCAAGGGCGTGCTTCCCGCGAGGGGCCTGGTAGCTTAGCGGCTCGGGGCCGCGGACACAAGGGATGGACGCGGGCAGCGTGCGCTGGCATCCTGGTCACAGGTCTGGGGAGGATGCGATGACGGCGCGACAGTTCGATGCGGACTGGTCTGAAGAGGCGACCCTGCGGGATGGCACGCGGGTGGTGATGCGATGCGTGCGCCCGAGCGACAAGGCGTTGCTCGAGCGAGGCTTCGCGCACCTCTCCCCGTCCTCCCGCTTCCGCCGCTTCTTCGCTGCCAAACACCATCTCACCAGCAAGGAGCTGCGTTACCTGACCGAGCCCGACGGTGAGGACCACGTCGCGATCGGAGCTCTGCGCCCGCATCCCGCGGGCAACGAGGGCCTGGGAGTCGCGCGTTTCGTCCGCCTGGTCGGAGAGCCCGAGGTCGCCGAGGCCGCGGGGGCCGTGGTCGATGCCTACCATGGCCGAGGGTTGGGGAGGCTGTTGCTGCGCCGCCTGATCTCAGCTGCTGTCGAACGGGAGGTGCACTGGTTCAGGGCGATGGTGCTGGCCGACAACCACGCGGCGTTCGCGATGCTGCGCGGTCTGTCGCCCCACCTGATCGAGGTCGAACGGGACGACACCAGCATCACCGTGGACGTGCCGCTGGAGGCCGCGCAGAAGCCCGAGTTGTGGGAAGAGCTCTGGAAGCTGGTGGTCGACCTGCTGCGGTTGGTGGCCAAGCAGGCCCTCGATGTGCGTGCGGTCGGTCATCTGTTGCGTGGGGAACAGCCCGGCGATGGGAAGGCCGGGGAGGGCTGAGCGAAAGGCGTGGCACCCGCATGGGCTCGGATCACTTCCGGAGGATCTTCCAGCATGTACACTGGAGACGGGGGACGAGGCGGAGGCCACGGTGGAGCGCGAGCCCGAGGAAGAGCGCCTGTGGGAGGGGCGCTGCGAGACCTGGCCGGGCTCCATGTGGGCGGTCGGAATCGGCGCCGCGCTGCTCGCCGGCATGCTGAGCGGCGGCACGCTGGTGATGGTGCGCTCTCCCTGGTACCACACGACCCTGTACGTCGGGGCCGGCCTCGGCTGGTTGTGGTACATCGCCGCCTGGCGCAGCCAGCACTACCGCATCACTTCGACCACAGTCGAGCGCCGCTGGGGCGTCTTCTTCGAGCATCTCGAGCTGTTTCGACGCGGCTCCGACGACCACTGGCGCATCGACGGCAGCGAGCTGCAGGTCTGGCGCCAGGAGAAGGCGCGCAAACGCGAGCTGCGGCTGTGCGGCCTGGTGCGTCCAGAGCTGGCGGCCGAGGCCCTGGCCCGCTCGGGCACCCCCGAGGGCACGGCCGCCAGCCGTGCCGCGTTGGTCCGCAGCTACTTCGCCCATCCGCTGTTCGGGCCGATGTTCAGTGTGCGTTCTCTGCTCGGGCTGCTCGCCCTGGTCGCAATGCTGGTCGGCCTCGGCCTCGCGTGTCTGGCCCTGGCCGGGTTCTCCTGGCGCCTGGTGGAGCTTCTGCAGAGCGCGCTCGTCTGGTTCGTGCTGTGCGGCTTGTCGGCGGCCCTGTTGCTCGCTTTCGAAGCGCGGCGCAAGGCGCGGCGGGAGCAGTGGCTGCGCTGCCCCGGTCTGCCCCCGGTGTGCATCGTCTGGCCGGCGCGGAGGCTCGCGGACGGGCGCCGCGGTCTGCTGGGGCTGAGCCGTGACGCGCTGGTGTTTGTGCCAGTTCGGCGCAGCGGCTTCTGGGCGGGGATCCTCCCGCAGGCCGTGGAGCAGCATCCCCTCGATGGACTCGACCTCGACGCCCAGTTCGCCCTCGGCAGTCCTTCTATGGCGCGCCCGTTGTTCGTGGCACGGCTCGAGGCGCTGGCGGAGATCAGGCCTGGAAGCAGCGCCGAAACGCCCGCATCAGGCGCAACGGGCCGTTCAATTTGAGGGATCCCCGCGGCCGTCCGGTTTCCAGACAAGCCTTCAAGGGCGGGTGATTGCAGCCACGCCTGCCAGCTCTGCTTGAATTCCAGCACACCGGGGAGCTCGGTCGAGTCCCATTTGCAGCTTGCGTCGACCGTGGCTGGGTCAATAGTCCTCGATGGTGAAGGCGAGCAGCAGCGTGCGCTGGTGAGAGCGTCCCTCGAGACCCGCAAAGTTGTCGTCGCTGGCGACAAGCAGCGTACGCTTGCCGTCGAGCTCCGGTCCCAGTGCCATCGCCTCGAAATTGTCGAGCCGATTGCGGCCAAGCACGTCAGGCTCGAGGCGCTGGCGGATGTCCTCGAGATCGAGCACGAGCTGCTTGTCCACCGGCTCGCCTTCGAGTCCGGAATCGAAGGCGCCGAACACGTCGATCTGGTAGATGCGGATCTGGTTCTGCTTGGTGTCCCAGCCTCGCTCGAGGACCAACACGCGGCGCCCGTCGAGCGCAAGCAGGTCGGCGACGCCGAGGTTGCACTGCCGCGTGTCGGGAATGCGCCAGGCCGAGCGCGGCAATGGGTCGGTCTCGTACCATGCCTCGCCGACGGTCCCGTCGCAGCCCAGGCGCAACAGGCGTACGCGGCTGCCGCCACGCAGGTGGGTGCGTTCGCCGTCCTGGATCAGAGTCTCCTCATTGCAGGCAAGCAGGCTGCCGTCAGGCAGCCGTGTCAGGCTCTCGAGACCGAGGTTGTGCCGCGGGCCCTGCAGGGCGGTACTCTTGTCCCATTTGATGTTGCAGTAGGCCTCGGGCAGGGGCCGCCCACCCAGGCAAGCGCCTTGGGCGTCCAGGGCGTACAATCCCTGGGCCTCGGAGGCGACCCAGACCGTGTCGCCGTCCTGGGCGATCGCCTCGAGGTCGGCGTCGGGCGGCACGTCGAGGACCCAGGCCCGGGGCTGTCCGACCGCCAGCGATTCCGAGCCGAGGGCCAGGCTCATGGTGAACCAGCGCGGCGGGCCGCTTTGATCGTGGGCGTCGGACAACGCGAAGAGTGTACTCCGTGAGGCATCCCAAGCCAGTCCCGACACGCCTCCGAATCCCGAGTCCGCCCACTCCGAACCTCCTTCGAACATGCGCATGTCGATCGTGTGGTCGTCGACCAGTCTCAGGCGGACCGTACCACAGCCGAACAGCAGACAGGCGAGCGAAAACAGGAGTGCGCGGTGCATCGGAATTCCTCGCTGGCCGGTTGACGGAGTATACACCGTCGCGGCGCCGGTCCCAGGCTCTCTGCTCGGCTGCAGCGCGCCACGTGCACTCCGGGTCGATCTGGGCTTGCGTCCACGACCGTCTCAAGGTCTGGGAATCTGCCAGAGGTCGCACGGCCCCAACGATCTCGATCCGGGTTTCGCCCATGGAGCCCTGTTGGCGTCGCCGTGCAGCGAAGCGGCCCGAAGGGTCGATCCGGAGGCCTGGCGCCCTGGTTGCCTCGGTGGGGGATGGGACCCCCCGGTCAAATCAGAGGTCATGAGGTTTGCAAGAGCAAGCAGGGTGCCAGGGCAATGGGCAAGCGGCAAGACAGTATTGCGGTGCCGAGTTCAGGGGTCTACGATTCCGACAGGGTGGCCGAGAGTCGGCCGAAGGCCGGCTCGTCATGGTTGCCGCTGTCACTGCGGCGGCCAAGCGCGCGTGGCCGGATCCGGTTGCGTGGCCGGATCCGACCGCGACCCCGACCCCAGAGCTCCTGACATGGGCAACTCTTGATTGAGACTTCACTCCGGGACCTTCGATCAGGTTTGGTCGATGCCTTCGATCTGCTGAGAGCCGCCTGTAGCGTCGGTCTATGACCGACGAGATGATCGATCCGTATGGTGAACCCAGAGCCTCTGAATACAACCTCCGGCAGAGCTCCTTCCGGCGCTCACAGAGCGCCGCTACAGAAGACGGCTTCGATTCGGTACAGCCAGCGGTCGCAACGGATAATGGCCGCCAAAACCGCTCCACGCCGTTCGCATCGAACCCATGTCAGGAGCTCTGGGATCAAGCTGGTATTCTGGAAGAGAGGAGTGCCACTCCCGCGCTCCCGACGTCCCCTCTCGAGGCCACCACCATGACCCTTGGAGCACGCCTGGTCGTCTGGGGAGCGGGAGAGCTCGGAGGGCGTGTGGCCCGCAGCTGGGCTGCCGACGCGCCGGCCTGGGGTTTCACGCGCACCCCCACACGCCACGCCGCCCTGAGCGCGCACGGCATCGAGCCGCGTCTCGGCAGCCCGGCTGCGCAGCTCGCGGCGGCTGACCGCCTGCTCCTGTGCCTGCCTGGCCACGCCGCCCAGGCGGACGCGCTGACCGAGCTCAGCGGCCTGCCGGCTCCCAGCCGCGCGGTCTTGATCAGCTCGACCGGGTTCTACGGGACGCCTTCGGGACGCATCGACGAGTCCGCACCCGCCGGTAGCAGTGCGCGGGCGCAGGCCATCGCCGGGCTGGAGCAGCGCTTCCGCCAGTGGACGGGGGCGCGCGGGGTCATCCTGCGGCTCGGCGGGCTGTATCGTCCGGGGCGGGGCCCTTTCGCCGCGCTGGCCCGGCGCGGGGAGGTGCCCCCAGGACCCCCCGACCGGCCGCTGGCGCTGGTGTCCTACCGGGATGCCGCGCAGGCCGTCGAGAGCGCCCTGTCTCTGGCACGGCCCGCGCCCGTCTATCTGGTGGTGGTTCCGCCCTGCCCCACGCGCCAGGCCTTCTACGCGGCTGCCTGCGCGCGGCTCGGGATGCCGCCACCGCGCTTCGGGGAGCCGGGGTCTGGCGGGGGCGTCCACTACGATGTGTCCCGAATGCGGCGGGATCTTCTGGCAGCCCCGCGGGACCCTGACTGGCACGCGGCGTTGGAGTGAGCGGGCGCTGATGGTGGCGAGCTCCTTGCCTGGGGCGATAACTCCCGTAGGGAGGTTGCTGGCCTGCGCGAGACCCGCTGTGAGCCTTCATGCCTCTCGTGGTGGGCAGGGACGCGAGCCGTTATCATCGAGGGAGTTCGGCATGCGGGCTGGGGTGGGTGTGCGGGGTATCGAAGAGCAGCTGGCGGCGGGCGACGAGGTTCTCTGGGAAGGACGTGCCGGGGGGCTGGGGACTGACGGGTCTCAGCCTGCTCGGCTACGGCTTGCTCGTCGCAGGCTTCGTCTTCATGTACGTCATGATGTGGCTTCCGACACGCAGCTACCAGACCTCGAGCTGGAGCTTTGACGGACTCTCGGTCCAGTTCAATGGCAGCTCTCCAGGCTCGGCGTACTCCGGAGGCACCGTGTCGCCGCTGGGCCTGGTCTTCCTTATCGCTGGCTTCGAGCTGTGGCGCTTCGCCGGCTACCGCTCACAGCACTACGCCATCAGCCGGCAGGCATTGTACAGGCGCAGGGGGATCTTCCGTGACCTGCTCGAGTCCTGGCCACGGCGCAAGGGTCTGCGTGCGACGATCGTCGGCCGCTCGACCCTGGCGGTGTCGATCCCTCCGCCGGCAGGCAGAAAGGGCCCACAGCGCGAGATCCGCTGGCGCGGCCTGGCGAACCCAGGCCTGGCGCAAGAGATCCTGCGCGGCTCCGGCACTCCGGCTGGCTGAGCTCAGAGTCGCGCACGCGAGGTGCTCCAGCCGCCTCCAGGGCGTGGCCCAGCTGGCCGTTGTCCAGGCTTTGAGGTTCAGCCGTACGCAGACACGGCTTCCATGCGGGAGCAGCTCCGCTCTGCTCGGGCCCAGGTTGTGCGAGATCCTGTCGGTCGCGCCAGCCCCACCCAGAAGGCATGGGCATGTCCCAGGCTCGGAGCGCTGACGATGCGCGGTTTCGCCATCCGACCTCAGGACAGGCAGCGCGTCTCTACGCGCGGGGCTGCAGGAGGCTATCGGCATGGGCGCGTCGATCACAATCAGCTGAAGGCTGACCGTCGTGCGGGCGACGACCAGAAGTTGCTCGAGACCATCTACCCGCCCGCCAACATCTAGCCAACTGCGCACGTTCCTGCCTATCATGCCTCTCGACTAGATCCCCGGGGAGTGACCGCGATGGAACCTGTGATGTTGGGACCCGCGCCCGCTGGGCTGCTCCGTGCCGATCGTCCCCGAGGCACTGTGCTGCTGCTCCACGGGCTCGGCGCCGACGCGCTCGCCGGACTCAAGGAGCTTGCGCTGCTCCAGGGCGCCGGCTGGTCGGCGGTGGGAGTGGACGCCCCGACCCACGGGCGGCGCCATGACGCGTCCCGGGAGTCGGACTGGGTCAGCGATCGGAAGGGCACTCTGGCGCGCCTGGTCCGGCAGAGCGCCGATGAGTTGCCCGCCATTGTGGACGGGCTGTCTGCGCACGGTCTGGGCGGTCCCATCGTGCTCGCAGGCATTTCCCTGGGAGCCTGCGCCGTGTGGAGGGGCCTCGCCCGGGAACCGCGGTTCGCGGCGGGGGTGGCGATACTCGGCACGCCCCAGATCGATGGTCTTCCCCCGACAACACCCGAGGCGCTGCTGGGCCGGGCGGTGCTTGCGATCAGCGCCGAACACGACGAGGTGATCCCGCTTCCGCCCACGCAGGATCTGATCGACGGCCTCCGGGCGCGGGGAGAAGACGCAGCGCTGTCGATCCTGCCGGGATCGCCCCACGCGGTGCCGGAGCCCCAGTGGTGGAGGTTGTGGGGGCAGGTCCTGCGGTTTCTGGAGCGGGTATCGAGGCTCCCGGCTGGATAGATCGGTGGTGGCAATCCCGGGCGTCGTCGAACCCGGACGGGATACGTCAGGGGCGCCGGGTTGTTTTTCGTTCCCATGTCCGAGGTGTCGGCGGTCGAGCTCCTGTCTACTGCGTTGGAGGCTGACCGGTCGCGCTGCTTTGTCGCTAAGAACAGCGGACTTCGGGGTGTTCGGAGATGCTAAGGTCCCCTGGATAGCCGGCCGCCAAGCCGGGGCCGGTGGGCAGCTCCTGGGCCCAGGCAAGGGCGGCGAGCCGCAGGACGAGCGCACGACCCATCGACTTTCACCTCCATGGAGGCCCCCGGCAAGCGGGGGCGCCTGCAGGTAGGGTAGCAGACGGACGGTTCCTGACGCCAACGACGGCCGCGAGCCCGTCTGGGTGTGTGTGGAAGAAGAACAGGCACCACGGGTGGAGCGCCTGCCGTGACAGTCCCCTGGACAACTGCCCGCTCTGGAGAGTGCTCGTTGGTCACTGCCTGCAGACAGGAATCAACCATAAAAAAGCTGGTATCAAGGCTGAGGCGCGAACACCTGGACCTGGAAGCGACGGCTTCTTGCGTCGCTCTCCAACGGCTGGCTCCAACCCGCGCCTCGGGTGCTGATGCGCTCGCAGCCCTCCAGCGAAGGAAAGATCTCGCGAAGCGCCACCGAGACCATCCCCGCATGGAACTCCGTGAGCTTCAACACCCGTTGGGAGTGGGCCGCGAAGAACTCTTCGCCCATTTCCTGCGCTTGCTCGTACTTGGAGCGGTCAGCGTGTCGGGTGATGCGGACCTTGAGGCCTGGAAACTGAGCGATGAGCATGCCGAGCTTGCGGAGCTCAAAGTCGGCGCCGGGATCGTAGTCGCTGTTGATGCGGGCACTGCCAGGCATGAAGTGGATGTAGACGCGCACCGAGAGCAGCTCTTGCAGCGAGCCCTCCGCTTCGGCGCCGGGCCGCCCCGCCTGCGGCTGACGTGAGCCGCCGTGAAAGGGGTCGTCTCGGTAGAAACCGTCGAGCTCCGGCAAGGGCTGGATCACGAGCGGACTCTCCCCGTCCCGATCCTCGCTCGACTGCGCGCGCTTCCAGCCGTGGAAGATCCCGCCCAACCAGTCGCCGAGCCACCGCACACCGCCCGGCTGGGTCGCGTCGTACAGCTGCGCCGCATCGAAGTGGTTCAGCCAGAACAGCTGCTCGAGACGGACGGCCAGACCGCCGGGGTCCCGCCCTGTGGCCTGTGCGAAGGCCTCGGCAGAGCCCTCCGGGTCTGCAGAGCAGAGCCGCATGCCCTCGAAGAATCCCTGTACGATCAACGCCATCGCCTCGGGATGTGCCTGCGCGACATCGGCCCGGGCCGCCCAGGCGTGAGACACGACGCGCGAGGCTTGACGCCCGGACAGGAGTACCCGCCAGCCCTCCGGTAGAGCCTGCTCTTCGGGCCATCGTCCGACCCAGGCGTCGTAGCCGCCCCCGGCCAGGTCGAGAACCCCTGAAACGTAGGTCCGCGCACTCTCCTCGGGCTGGCTGAGGGCCAGGAACAGGAAGTTCAGGAGCAAATGACGCGCCTCTGGCGTGGCCTGCAGAGCGATGTGCGGGCGGCTCCCCTCCGTCGGGTAGAGTAGATCGGCCAAGCTCAGGCCTTCTCGAGCCAGGATGCACAACCCCGCATCGAAGTCGACGATCTGCATGACGCGCAGGGCAGCCTTGGGAGCCAGCTTGGCGACAGCGGGCGCGTTGCGAGCGAAATCGGCCAGGCAGCCAGCGAGAAAGTGCAGCTCGCCGGCGAGGTAGGCTTCCCAGGCTTGCCGCGGGTCGCCGGGGCGCACCAGCTCAAGCGCCAGACCGGCCTTGTGGAAGAAACTCCCCTCGGCAGTCTTCAGACCTCCGTTGGCCATCAATAGAGGCAGACAACTCACGCCTGTATCGAGTGGGAAGCGGAAAACGGGGCTCTCGCTGTCCAGGATGGCAGGGCCGAGCTCGAGGTCATCCGAAAACCTGAGGTCGCTCGGAAGCACGTCTTCGAAGGCGGCCGATGTATGGAGCTGCCTTTCGAACTGGGCGGAGAGCTGGCTGACCAGCAGAGGGAAGCAGAAGACTGCGATCCGGGCCAGTTGGGTCATGATGGACTCCAGCTTCAGGAATTGAGGATTCTCCCAGATCACGACGCTCAGATGCAAGTTCGGTTCCCGCCTCGTGCAGAGCCGGTCCTGCACGCGCGCATCAAGCAGCCAGCATTGGACCAACAGGTTGCGGCGCACAAACCGGCTAGGAGCACATCGCAACCGCCAGGCCAGGCCTCCGGGCCATCTGCGGCTACGTGCAAGCAGGATGGCCTCTCTGCGAATGACTGACAGGGCGGCACCCTCGGCGCCGGATGCCGAGCCGCCCTCCATGCTGAAGATCAGGCGCGGACTACAATAGATTCGGGTAGCTCAGCGATACCAGGCGCCCGGGAGGCCCGCTGAGACATGGGCCGTGTAGCCATCGAGCAGGGAGCCAGCGCGGGAGCGGCGACCTCCCCCGCATCGGACCCCTTCAAGCCGTGTCGTTGCCGGCGCGGCCTGTAGCGTGTTGGGGGGCTCCTGACGGGGAGACCATCCGCTACGACTCCGCTGGGTCTATTGCATAGAGATCGAATCCCAGCTTGGGAAACTCTCTTGCTGCAGTGTGTAGGCTGAGGTTGTTGGGAAATTGGAGCTGGCGATGCTGCTGAAGATTGCCAACGTAAGAGGCATTGTCTCGGGAGGCATCGACCGGGTCTTCCGCGTCTGGAAGAGGCCCGCTGCCAGGGCCGGGGGCCGCCAGCGCACGCCGCTGGGCGAGCTTCGCATCACCAGTGTCGAGGCTTGCGCCAGAGCCGACCTCGACGCGGCGGACGCGACCCGCGCGGGTTTTTCGACTCCTGAGGAGCTGCTGGAGAGCCTGCGGGGACGACGAGGAACGCTGTACCGCATCCGCTTGGGTTTTGCGGGCGAGGATCCGCCGCCCTTGCTGATCAGCTCGGCCTGGAGCGCGCTCTTCAAGCGCTGGGTGCGCAGCCTGAAAGAGCTCGGTCTGACCGAGCGCCTGGCTATCGGCTATCGGCTCTCTCCCCGCGGTCTGGCCGTGATCGCTGCTTTGCGCACGTCCGGAAGATGACTCGGGTTGACCGCGTCGTGAAGCGCCCTGGCGCGCCGTCGGGCACTGAAGTCGTGCGCAATGCGTACGTCGTTGGTCTGTGGAACCTGTGTCAACGTAGATCTCGGCATACCATGCCGAGATCGAATCCTACTCGCAGCAGGATACTGGCCGCCGGCTCGCCAAAAAAGGCGGCTCAGAGCAGCACGAGCTCGCCGGTCTGCAGGTCGATGTCGCGGACCCGACCGTCCACGCCCACCACCTGGACGTGCCCATGGCCTTCCGGGCAGCGGCAGCGCAGGAACTCGACGCTCTCGAAGGCGGACATCCCGCAGAAAAGCTCAACCGCGCTCCAGTCAAAGGAGAGGGCCTTGGCATCGAATGCGAGCTTTGCCTGGCCGTTGCGGTAGATCTCGAGGCGGGCTTCCCAGGGATCGGCGACGACAAAAGACTGGCCGTCCGGGCTCAGCTGGCCACTGGTGTAGCCGGTGTGGGTGAAGGGAGCCGACCAGACGAGCTCGCCCGTGTGCTCGAGGCACTTGCATACCCGCAGGACGCTGAGGGTCCAGGAATCCACCGCGGGGTCCGCGTCATCGTTGCGGCGGATCTCCACCCGGTAGCCGGGGATCTCGACCTCGTAGGGCTCGTAGGCGGGGGGCATGATATCGGCCTGTAGACTCAGACTGCAGGCGGCGATGGCAAGGACGGCGATGAGGTAACGCATCTTCTGGACTCCCAATAGATTGTGGGGGAAGTAGCTCACGGTCACGTCACCCATTGAGACCCCGGTCGGCGTGTCAGGGTTCCAGAGAAAGAACTTTTTTTCATGTGCGCTGACACATGCGCCTGCGCAGGTCTCGGGCGCGCTATAGCACCGGACGTGCGTGGCCGAACGTGCGCGGACGCCGTCAGGACGGGGGATGAACGCCTCGACGGCTACCAGTTACCCATCCTCCTGATCCAGAGGCTGGGTGCGGTTACGAGTCTGCCCTTTGCCTGAGTCGTCGAGCCTGCCCGCGAGCTCGAAAAGCCGCGCCCGACCAGGAATTCTCGGGATCGGCGGCGAGCGCGCGGGTGTAGTCTTTATAGGCGGCCTGGACATCCCCGAGGCCCTCAAAGGTCAGACCGCGCATGTCGTAGGCCTGGGCGTGGTCAGGTTCGTACGCGAGCAGCGCATCGAGGTCCTCGATCGCGGCCGCAAGAGCTCCGCTGCTGCACCGGGCGCTCGCCCGATCCAGCAGGCATTGGACGCCCGAAGGAGCGAGGCGCAGGGCGGTTGTCAGGTCTTCGATGGCGTGTGCGTACTGACCTGAGCTGAGCGGCAGGCGCCCGCGCTGCTCGTAGGCGTCGATGCAGCCGGGTTCGAGCGCGATCGCGCGGGTGAAGTCCTCTTCTGCCTGCTGGTGGAGTCTCAAACGGAAGTAGGCGTTTCCGCGAGCGAGGTGGCTGCGGTCGAGCGCCAGGGCGTGGTTCAGGCAGGTTCCGGGGGAGGGGTATCGGCCATTCGGGTGCGGTGGGAGTACTTGGCGACATCCTGGTTGCCATTCGGCCATTGTGGGCTTGACTGGAGGCTGAAGAAAGTCGTGAGCGGCGAGGCATCGACGGGGCGTGCGGGTCACGGGTCTGCGGAGCTATTGATAGTTGAGCGAGGCAGCGAAGACGAAGTCGGACCAGGATCCGAATCAGACCCCGGATCCGCCTCGGTGGCCGGATCCGAGTGCGTTCCCGACAGCGGATCCCCGAGGGCCGAGGGCAGAGATCCGTGGGGACCGAAGACCGTGAAGACTGAGGGCCGAGGTTGGCTGACGATCGTTCCGAGGCGTTGAACTTCGGTATATGGCCTATGCACGCTTGTCCAGCATCCCGCATTGCTATGATCCGTCAATCCGAATACCATCGAAAAGGTCCCACAATCCATCTACTGGGGGTACTTGGTGCACGCTAGCCTACGGTTCGCTGCCTGTGTGCTCGCGGTCGTTGCCTGCACGTTGCCTGCACAGTCGCCCCAGCCTAAGTTCGAACCACCGCCCAAGCCCGGCATGAAGGCCAGCAACAGCGACGCCTGGCCCAACGGCCAGAGGAAGCACCAGGGCGTTATCGTTGGCGACATGATTGAGTGGACGGAGTGGTTCGACACGGGGCTCATCAAGTCCAAGGGTAAGTATGACTCGAAGTCTCGGCGCCAAGGCTACTGGGAATTCAACTATCCGTCGGGGCGGCAGCGGGCTGCCGGAGTCTTTGCCGACGATATACCGCACGGCCCATGGGTGCTGACCGAATTGAACGGGTACCGACAACGAGTCGAATACGGCGACGGGCGTTTGTACGTAACGCCGAGCGTGCCAACAGATTCAGCGCGATCGACACCGAAGACTCCTGCATCGTCATTCCCAGTCGCGCCGGGGCAGCCGAAATCGGGTGGACTAGATCGAGTCTGGGCATGGGTTCAGGCCCATCCTGCCTACTCAATCATCGGGGCATCCTTGCTAATGCTCTTGCTGTCCCTGGCCTTTCGACGACGTGCTCACGACTCCGCCCCGCCCACCTACGAACCGGTTGCCATCGACAGAAGCGGCAACCAAGCAGGGTATGCGGACGAAACATCGGTGAGCTACCACAACCAAGGTGCGATCGGTTACAAGGACATCTGGCCGCTTGTCAAGATGTGCCGAGTGCTGCTGCTCAAGTACCGCACGCTCGAAGACGAGGTCTATGACCTCGTCGTGGAGCCCTACACTCAAGACAACAAGTTCCTATACGCGTGGAGCCGCACGGGGGGCGGGCCAAGAACCTATCATCGATCGTCAGTCGAGGCTTGGACGGCATCCCCAGAGACGTTCGAGCGGCAAAGGGATGTCTACCTGTACTTCAAAAATGAGCGTGTGCCGAAGGGCTACGAAGCGCTTGAATGGGATGAGTGGTTGGCCAGGGGAGCGGATTGAATTGTAGCCCGAGACGAGGGCAAAAAACGGCGCCACGGGAGACGTAACCTACGCAGCAGCGGTCGCCTGCGTGTTCTTGATCTCCAAATCTACGGTGCAATCCCATGAACTTCGGCTGTCTCCTCATGCTCGCTGTCTGCCCGGGCTGCGCTTTTCGAGCGCTGTCCCGGGCGGAGTAGGCCGGCTTGGGTCTGAACCTGGTTGCTCTGCGAATGCTACTCGGGGGCTATGACCGCCCTCTTCTTCTGGCCGGCATCGAGTGGCTCGCGGGTGTCAGCCATCGGCTATTCCTGCGTCGTGAGCCACCGAGAGAGGGCCAAGATCAAGGTGGGCGCTTTGAGCCCGCCTGGCCTTGGCGAACGGCCTCCCGGGCGGAGTAGGCCGGGTTGGGTCTGAGCCTGGTTTCTCTACGAGTGCTACTTGGGGGCTGCGCTCGCATTCCCCCTCCGAACTGCATCGAGGCATTCGGGCGGTCGAGCCCGCCTGGCTGACCAAGCGCGGCTTGAGCAGACCGGGAGAGCATGTTCCGCTGCGCTTGGGTGCGCACCCCGATGCGTTCGGCCCGGCAGACATCGGGCACTGCTCTTTGCACACGGCCCACACCTTCGGGTTGGATTGAGCAACGCAGTCGCAACGGAGCCTGGGGCTTCCCAGCCTTCCACAGTCCTCTTGGCCGCAACTCCAATCGCGTTCGCACGCCCAGGTCATGCCTGTGCGGCGCGAGCATTCGACCCTTGTCGAGTTTGTTGAGCGCTGTCCCGGGCGAAGCAGGCCGGCATTGGCTTGAGCCTGGTTGCTCTGCGAATGCTACTTTGGGGGCTTCGTTCGCCCGCCCCTGCTGAGGGGGCTAGAAATGGGTAAGTGAGAGATCTGGCAACGCGGAATTCGGCGGCCTGGGCCTGCTACGTAGTCTTCGCGAGAAGCCTCAACCGTTGCTGCCGGCGCGTTCCTCTCGTAATCGTCGCTTGGTCTCGAGGACGCCCGCCCGACTCCCGACAAACGGCCATCCGCGAGCCTGACACAGGACCTGGGCTGCCCGAAAGGCCTGATCGGGAAAGCAGCCGTCCTTCTCCGCCGCTTCCACTATCTGCGTCAGGAAAGCCTCGGCCGCCGCGTCGCCGAGCTTGGCTAGTCCGCCGGCCGCGAGCGTGCGACGCGACGCATGCGCGCTGTCATCATCTCGGAACCAATTTGTCAACGCAGTTCTGCCCTCTTCCTTCCCATAGTCGCAGAGAGCCATGGCAAGCCTCCAGGAGAGGTGCTTGTCCGTCACAATATCGGCCCAACGCAACAGTAGCGGAAAGCACTCCTCCGACTGCATCTTCCCGGCCGCGTTGATGGCCCTGTCGCGACAAAACGCGTCTCCGCCCAACTCGATGATGTCGTGCAGCTCCTGGCCGACCTCCACGATCCGGGCGTTCCTTGCTGCCTGGATCAACAGGCTCCTCGTGTCCGCGTTTCGGTCTCGGATCCATGTGCGCAACAGGTCGACGACGCAGGGCACGTCCACGCATGCGCCGAGCAACCCGAAAGCATGGATCTTCCGCCACTTGCCCCGTCCGACGGCCCGCTTGATCGAGGCGACGAACCCTGGGCAACCGGAGAGCTCGCGGAGCCGGGTGGCGGCCTCCCGGCGGATGTCCGGGTACTCCGGACTTCCCCGCCGCGCCGCTACGACGACACGATTGAGCAGCTCCCGAAGCCTGCGCTCTTCGTCGTTCATCTGTCCCCCTTCGCCAGCTGTCCCGACGCGATCACGCATATCGTCGCACGTCCGCATCGCTCTGCCCAGAGCTTGTGTGCCGAACAGCGACACGACATCGCATCGACACATAGGCCTACTGCGTCCCAATGGTATCACGGTACAGGATTCGCGACCCCTGCCCAGGCCGAAGCTCGTCAGCAACCCAACCCCGTCAACCTCATGACCTGCCAGAGGCTTCCACCTCAAGCCCTCCTGCAGCCGGCCCCCACAGCCAGCCTCAAAGGCGCTACGCGCTCGCGGGGCGAAGGCGGGCCGTGGGGGCCGGCCACAGGAGGACCGCTCATGAAATTCGTAGCCTTTGAGCTCGCGCTCCAGTTGATCGCAGCCCTGCGACCGCTGATCGTCAAGCTCGCCCGCGTGGACAAGGACCTGGCTCGGCAACTCCGCCGAG
>JAJDCP010000137.1 GCA_029260765.1 Planctomycetota bacterium | reverse complement strand
CATCGACGCGACCACCCCGAAGTTGCCGTTGCCACCGCCACGGCAGGCCCAGAGCAGCTCGGGATCGTCGCGGGTGCTGCGGAGCTCGCCCTTGCCGTCGACCAGTGTGAGCTCCAATAGACTGTCGCAGGTCAGACCGAGACGGCGGCTGAACAGGCCGTAACCACCACCCAGGGTCAAGCCTAACAGCGCGACGCTGCCACAAGAACCCGCGGGCAGGATGCGCCCCTGGGGTAGAAGCTGGTCGTACAGGCCCGCGAGCGTCAAGGCGGGGCCCACCCGGATCGCTCCTTTGTCGCCCCACCATTCCAAGCGATCCAGCAAGGAGAGATCGAGCACCAGGCCGCCGTCGTTGCTCGAGAAACCCTCGAAGCTGTGGCCTCCGCTCTTGACCGCCAGCGGCAGATCTTGCTGGCGCGCATAGCGCACAGCCGTGGCGATCTCGGCGACGTCGCGGCACAGGGCGATGACGAGGGGCTGCTTCTGGATGCGCTTGTTGAAACCTCCGCGCAGCTCCTCGTAGCGCTGTTCTCCCCTGCGGAACAGCAGCAGGCCATCGGTGGAGACCCCAACACGCGCCGCGGGGTCTGCGGGTAGCGCGGCGCTGGGCTCCTTCCAGCGCTCCTCGCCCGCAGGGCGAAAAAGGTTCGAGGAAACCCCCCTCTCGTGTGTCGCCGCGTGGATACCTCTAGCAGAGGATGCCGCCGGTCGACCAGTGAACAGGCAACGAGCGCGCTTGCCGGGAGAGACGCATGGCCCCTGTACCCAAGCTCGAGATCATGGCACCAGCCGAGGGCTGCGCGTTGCCTTCGGGCCGCCGGGTGGCCTTCGTCGCGGGGCTTCTATCCTCCGACAACCAGCCTGTTGCGCCCCTGACGATCTCCCTGCGTTGGTTGGCCTCCCCGGCAAGGATCGTTGCAGCTGGTTGGATCAGTCGGGAACCGGCCCGTATGGCCGCACAACGAGCTATGGTGGCGCTACCAGAGGTAGCCGACGGGCAAGAGAAGCCGCTGACCGTCGAGGTCACCTGCCCGGACCTTGGGCTGACCGCCCGCTGGCGTGGCCGCGTTGTGGGCAAGTCCGCCAGCGCAGCGCCTGGTGTCATCGACTTGCCATGGGGAGGGGACGCCCCGCTCAGGCTGCGCAGTGGACGCCGCTACCGTCTGCGTATGAAAAGGGATATGGAGCTCAGCGCGCAACTGTTCGACGGAGGACACGGCGCGCTGAAGCTGGCAGGCCGTGACTTCATGTTGACAGCCGAGGATGGACGCCAGCTGCCGGGCCGGATCCTCGCTGCACAGTCGCTACAGAGGGCGGGACCGCGGCGCGCCTATCAGCTGCAGTTCGAGCTGGAGGGGGGCCAGACGGCAGCTCCAGCGACCGAAGCCGGCACGGAGACTGCTGACGACGCACCTGCCACGGCGGATCCCCCCGCTCCAGAGCCCGAGTCCGAGGGGGAGACACCTGTTGAGACACCCAGCCATGGACATTTGAGCCCGGAGTACTTCGAGCCGGCTGTGGAGACGCTGCAGATCGAGAGTCCCGTCGTGGGCGGATCGACCGTCGACGCCAGCGTGCAGCTGACCCGTCCCGCGCGGCAAGGAGGGGCGAGCATTGTCGTCTCCTGCGAAGGCGACCAGCAGCTCGTCCAGGCGCTGGGTCCGATCGTCGTGCCGGAGGGCGAGGACACGGCCGCGTTCTCATTGCTGGTGGACGCCGCGGCCGTGGGCCAGATCAAACTGAAAGCCGAGAACCCACAGAGGCCCACGCCCTGGGGTTCGTTCCCGCTAAGGGTCGAGCCCGGACCGAGCCTGCTGCTGACTCCGCCGCCCGTGTTCGGGATCTCGGTCGGGGACACCGCGGGGGACCTGCCCATCATCGTCGACATCCGCTTGCAGTGGCCGGCGCCTGCGGGATGCGTGGTGAGTTTGAGCGACTGGAATCCCTGGTTCCTCGACCCACCCGCAACCGTGGCCGTGCCTGAGGGCCAGGACTATGTCTCCTTCGAGGTGCAGCTGGCAGACTATCTCTTTGTGATGCTCATGCTTCCGAACTCCGAACCATGGGAACCGCGGGAGCCGTGGTTGCGGGCGGTCACCCAGGGGCGCAACGACGAGCCGTTCGGCTACGACCCCTACGGCTTTCCCAGTCTCCCGGACCGGATCGAGTACAGCGTCGCGGTGTAGGGGCGGGACGTCCCCTCGCCACCGGCTGCGCGTGGACGGGTGTCGCCGAGTCGTTGCCACGGTGCGAGGCGCCGTGTCTGTTCGACACCGCGCTGGGCATCGCGCACAATGGTTGCGGGGTTTCGGAGGCCGCCCATGTCCGTGCCGTCGTACGACGAAGTCTGTACCTGGCTGCTTGCCCGCAAGGATGCGCGGCCTTCGTCGCTGCTCGGCTCGAGCGAACGGATCGCGCGCAGCCTGATGACGCCGTCGCGGGACGGGAGCTCCGAGCAGCTCGCCTCTGTGATCGGCGCCCTGCGCTCCACGCCCCCCTCAGGGGTCCTCGCCCTCGCCGAGGGGGGGGCTGGCAGGGGCGTGGCATCATCACTGCTCGACGGCAAGCCGGCCCCGCGTCCGCCCGGCGGTGACGGCTCGCCCGGCTGGCTCGAGGACGGTTACGAGCTGCTCGGGGTGCTGACTGGAGGGATGGGCGAGCTCTTCGTCTGCTACGACCACGGCGCGGGGCTGCCGTTCGTGCTCAAGACCTTCCGCGACGATGTCTTCGAGGGCAACGCGCGCATCCTGCCCGCCTTCGTCCGGGAGCTGACGTTCTGGTGCGGGTTGCGTCCGCATCCGAACATCGTACGGGCCTACGGCAGCCGCATGCTCGACGGCAAGCCCCATCTCTTCCTCGAGCTGGTGTGCGGGCCGACGCTGGCGGAGGTGCTGCGTGAGGGGCCCCTCGCGCCGGCGGACGCGGTGGAGCTCGGGCTGCAGATCTGCGCGGCCCTCCACCACGCCTGCCTGCACTCGGTGCACTTCGTCCACGGAGACCTCAAACCCTCGAACCTGCTGATCGCCGGCGAGCAGGCCAAGCTGACCGACTTCGGCCTCATGCGCACCACCTGGCGCCCGGGCGCGGACCGGCCGGCCGGGACCCCTCCGTACATGGCCCCGGAGCTCTGGCGTGGCGAGGGACTCTCCGAGAAGACCGACGTCTACGCCCTCGGCGTGCTGCTCTGGGAAGTGCTGGGCGGGCGACGGCCCTTTCCCGAGAAGGAGGTCCGGGCGCTCCGAGAGGCCCACCTTCTGCGTCCCGCCCCGCCCGTGCGGCTGTCGCGGGTCTGGAGCCTGCTCGGGATCACCATCCTGAGCTGCCTGGCGAAAAAGCCCGCGGAGCGCCCGGGCCTCGAAGAGCTCGAGACGGTGTTCGGCAGCCTGCGGAAGGCGGGCGAGGCCGAACGCTTCAAGACCGCGACCGGACGCTTCCAGAGGTTGCGCAAGGCGGTCCAGCGCTGGCTCCCGGAGCGCCCGGTCGTCCTGCCGGAGCTCGGAAGTCAGCCGAGCAGCGGCGTCGAGGCGACCATCCGGGCGCGCCTCGTCCGCGTCCTGTCCAAGCCCCTCGACGCGAAGGGCCTCGACACCCTGTGCGCCCTGTCCCGCCTGCGGGGCCGCCACGCGCGGGCCTTCACGGAGCTTCCCCCGACCTCTTGCAAGGCCCCGAGGGCGCTTGCCGAGCGCGCGGACCTGCGCGAGCTCTACCTCCCCTGCGGCGACTTCTCTGAGCTCGAGTTGCGCGGCTCCAACCTCGCGGGGGCGGACCTGCGCAGGAGTCTCTGGCGGCGTGCGCGGCTCTTGCGTGTGCATCTCGGAGGCGCGGACCTGCGCGAGGCGGACCTGCGCGAGGCCACGTTGACCGAGGTCGACCTGCGAGGAGCCCGGCTGCGCGGTGCGAACCTGGTCGCCGTCGACCTGCGAAGTTGCCATCCTCCGGAGGAGCTTGAGGACTGCAACCTGAGTGACGCGCGCCTCGAGGGCCTGGACCTTCGACGGATGCGGCTGCAGGGGGCGGATCTGCGCGGTGCGCATTTTCAGGGGACGGACCTGCGCGGCGCGGACTTGCGCCGCGCGCGCCTCGAGGGCGTCGACCTGCGGCGCAGCCCACTGGAAGGGGCGAATCTGCGGGGGGCGCAGATCGGGCCGAAGACGCGTCTCCCCGAGGGCTTCGAGCGCGCGAGGCTCGGGCCGGATCCCCTGCTCGGGACGGTCCTGGCGGAGCGTTTCTTCGTCAAGCGCCGGCTGACCCGTGGCCAGGTCGGAGGGATCTACCAGGTCGTCGACAAGGTGGGCGCGGAGTGCGCGCTGCGCTGGGTCCCGCGGGGGCGGTACCTGCGCAAGTACCCGACCCTGCGCACGTTTTCGGAGCAGGACGCCGTCCGCCGTCCCCTCAGGAACCTGCTGAGGCTACGCCACCCGCGGCTGATCCCGTTGCTGGAGGCCGGGATCGTGGCGGAGGGCTGCTTCCTGGCGATGGAGTACGTCCCCGGGCCGAGCTTCGCGACCCATATCTCGCGTGGGCCGGTGCCGCTCGATCGCGCTCTGGCCTGGACCCGGCTCCTGCTGGAGGGGCTCGAGGTGTTGCACGGGAACAGCCTGGCGCACCTGTGTCTCAGCCCGCGCTGCGTGATCGTCTCGAAGGCCGGCGTGCGCGTTGGGGGGCTGGGCTGCGGGCCGCTGTATCACTGGGTGGACCGCGGCCCGTACTACTTCGCTCCGGAGCAGCTGCTCGGCCAGCCGACCGGCCCGCGCAGCGACGTATTCAGCGTCGCCGTAATCCTCTGGGAGCTGCTCGCCGGGCACGTGTTCGAGTCGCGCAAGCGGCGCTTCGCGCCGAGTCTCTTCGACCCCGTGCCCGAGCTCGATCTGCCGGTGTTCGAGCGTCGCCCGGGACTGCGCGAGGCCCTCGCGCGGATGCTCGAGGTAGACCCTGCGCGGCGGCCGGCTTCCGCGCGGCAGGCGCTCGCCTGTCTCGAGAGGGGTGCGGATGCTCGCTGAGGAAGATGCGCTCGGGGGATACGTGGTCGTGCGTCAGCAAACGCGCCGATGCTCGCGGCAGGAACAACCGGCGGGCATCCGGCCAGGGCATTATTGTGTGCTCATCAACGATCGCCGTCAGCATGGACAGGCGGAAGCGGACGGAGACAAGCGATGCAAGCAAGGGCGCTGGTCCTACTCCTGTGTACGACGGCCTGGACCCAGGAGCTGCCCGCGGGCTCCGGACTGGCCGCCTCCTATCCTCACGACCGGGAGATCAGCGAGCATCCGGCGGTCATCTTCGCGGATGGCTTCGAAGCCAGCGATGCGTGGGAGGAGCGCTGGGACAGTGTCCGGGACGACGGCGGTGTGCTCGCACGCGTAGCGCCCGAGGGCCAGGCGTGGCTCGGGGCTGGTTGTCTGCAAGTGACCGCCACGCTCGGCGAAAACACGGGCGGCGGCCTGACCCAATGGTTCGCCTCCGCACCCCGGCTGTTCATCCGCTTCTACACCCGCTTTGCCGAAGATTGTGACTATGTCCACCATTTCGTCACCCTGCGCGCCAACGCGAGCCTGCAGGGCAGCGAGCGTTGGTCCGGCTTTGGCGGAGCCGGTCTGCGGCCAGACGGCGCGCTGCGCTTTTCCACCGCCCTCGAGCCTTGGGGGGACTGGGGACGCGAGACACCGCCCGGAGTCTGGAACTTCTATTCCTACTTTCACACCATGAAGGAGTCGGGCGACGGCAACTTCTGGGGCAACAGCTTCCGCCCACCGGAGCAAGCCGCGATCGCCCGCGGCACTTGGATCTGCTGCGAGCTCATGCTCGTACACAACACGCCCGGCGTGGCGGACGGCGAACAGGCCTTTTGGATCGACGGCGAGCTGCGCGGCCACTTCACGGGCATCAACTGGCGCACCTCGCCGACACTGTGGGCCAATGCCTTGACCCTGGAAGCCTACGTGACCGACCGTTGGACCGAGCAGCGGGTCAACGTGATCGCCTTCGACAACGTCGTGATCGCGCGCGAGTACATCGGACCGACGGAACCCTAGCGGCGGCAGATTGGACCCCGGGTCGTGCGCGCGCCTTCGGCGCGTGCTCGTCCGAGCGGAGCGACTCCTTGCTGTTGGACCTGTCCATACAGGAGCTCGTGAGCTGGAGAAAACACCCTGTCCGCCAGATTCGAGCCCAGCGGCTGCCGGGTCGTTGACTCCTCTTGTTCCGCCGACGGAGAAGGCTCTCAGCGAGCCTTCTCTGGAAAGCGGCGCCTGAACAGAGCTACGGCGATGACCCAGCCCAGCAGCCCACACAACATCGCGGCCCACGTGACTCCACGCGTTCGTTCCGTGTATTCCAGCGCGATCACGTGGCTTCCCGACGGCACCCGCAGCGCCGCCCCCAGGCCGTTGCCCTGATAGACCTGGACGGGCTGTCCATCGACCGTGGCACGCCAGCCGGGCGCGTATTGGAAGGCGAGAAACAGCCAGCCGGATGCGCGCATCTCGACCTCGACCTGCACGCTCTCGAGGTTCCAGGCTGTCTGGAGAATCTCACCGGATCCGCATGATTCTCGCTCCTCCACTCCTTCAACCACGAGCTCCTCCCCCGGCACGAAGCTCGTATCCGACAGGAGGCGCATCGCCGTCGCGAGAGATGCCGCGGGCAGGATACGGCTCGGTAGGGAAGCCCGCGCCACGCTCATTGAATCTTCCCAGATGACGAAGCTCTCGCCCTCGCTGTGCAAGCGGTACCCAGCCGGGATTTCCTCGTCAAATCTGGGGGGCAGGATGTGGAACCGGACGTTGAACACGCGCAGCATGTTTCTCTGCAGGAGCGCGCTCTGCTTCATCTGGCGACTCAGCTCGTGGTGCCGTCGAGAGCGCATGCCGTGCGGCGCGTCCCAGATCTCGAGGCCCTGTCCGATCGGAGAGCTGAAGCGCAGTTGGTCTATCGCCATGGCGTAGACCCCCTCGTGCGCTCCCTTGAATTCGAGCCCGATCGGAATCCGCACATGCTCGAATCCCCGGGAGTCGATCCGGAATGGTTCGGCGCTGCGCAGCTTCACGGCGATCGAGTCCGCGGCGGCCGATCGCCGCCGCAGCACCTCGGCCTCGATCGTGTACACCGCTTGACGGTTGACCGAGCAGAGCCCGATGGCGGCGATGGCCAGAAGCCAGAGGCTCCTCCGAGGGCCCGCGTGCAGTGCGATCAGGACGAGCAGCACGCTCGAAGCCACGACGTGCAGCGCGAGAAGACCCGGCTCGGTCGACAGGGCGGTACGGGGCATTCGATACACGAGAGTCAGAGCCGCGCAGCCGATGGCAACCGTCGCTGCCAGCCTCAACCAAAGCTTCAGCCCCCGGCTCCGGCGCAAGTGGGTGATGCCGAGGCCTGCCAGCAACGCGAGCGCGAGCCCGGTGATGAGCAGGTATTTCTCGGGCACGCGGAAACGCCCGAACAAGGGCAGGGCGTGGACGAGCCGAAACAGACCGACGAAATCGCCCATCGCGACCAGCCAGCTCAAGACCGCTGCCGCCAGCAGGAAGGCGAGGTCCCAACGCTTCCTGCCCACGGCCAGCAGCACACAGAACAGCACGGGCAGTCCCAGATAGAGGTCGGTCACGAACGGGGCCCGGTCCTTCTGCCTGGGGCCTGTGTAGTCGTCCGCCCCGCCAAAGGGGCGCGGTAGCACGAACTCAACCGAGCGCAGCGGTGGCATCGAGTAGACATCTGCGGCCTCGTAGCGCAACTGTCCCGTGCGGTTGGACCGGCCGACAAGTTGGAGCACGGGGATCATGATGGGCAGGGAAAGGAGCGCTCCCAGGCCAAGGCCGAGCCCGAAACCCAGCAACGAGCGCCGGTTCAGCAGACGTCTACCGATGTGGCTCAGCGCGAGCATGACGCTGAAGGCGCAACCCAGCACGAAGATCTGGACCGAGACCTGCACCATCAGAGTGCAGACCACGCCCAGGAGGGCGATGCCTGGGAGCCTGGGTCGCTTACAGACGACCAGTGTTGCCAGCGCCAATGTGGGAAGCAGGCACGCGGAGAAAAACAGGTTGGGGTCGCTCTGCACGCCGAGCAGACTACCACCCACGGCGAAACAGATCCCAGCGAGCAGCGCGCCACGCCCATCGCTGCCGAGCCGCAAAGCGAGCTCAAAGGCACCGACTCCCGCGCACAGCGAGTGCAGGGCAAAGAGCAGCCAATAGGCGAGCGGAAAGGGCAGGACACGGAACAGCGCCAGCTTGGGCGGATACGAGGCCTGGAACAGAGGGTGGGCAGCGAGAGGAAAACCTGTTTCCCAGCCCGGGTGCCAAGCAGAGGCCTGGGTGGAATGCTGGAGGCCCTCGGTCCAGTAGAAGAAGCTCGTGATGTCCCGGTAGTAGAGAGCCCTGTCACAACAAAGCAGGGGGAGGTAGGCTCCGAGAATCAGACAGCTGAGCACGAGGAAAGCGGCCAGTCTGCGAGGTGCTGGCTCCAACGCGCTCGCCTGGTCTCCCATCGCCGTCTCCCAGGCGTCGTTGACACCAACACAGCCTGACACAGCCTCTGCGCGTGCGCAAGGGCGACGCCACGGCTGTAGACACCGCCCGGAAGCCTGGCAGGCTGCTAGACGGAGTTGGGGTCGAAGACACTCTCGCTTGCATAGGCCGGTCGGCCTCATCCTGTGTGGCTAGCCTGCGCTCCTGATGTGCGTTCCGCCGGTACAAGCTACGCATGCGAGAATCTATCGATGCCCGGCGCCGGAGGCACGCGACCTTGCGGGCTCTTCCCGTCTCCTCTGTGGAATACGGTTTTGGCCTTCCAGGATAGCCACACGCTCTCGCTGGCGTCTCTGCAGCTTCGTGTGATCCTCAGTCACAAACTGGATGATCGCCTCGAGCTGGCTCGTTCCCGCATGCGGCGGTCTTCCCATCACACGGCTGCGACCATCCTGCCCACCTCACTCGCACACGGCACCAGCCTAGCGCATCACCTTACGGGCTCGAGGTCTGCGATTCATGAGAGCTAGCTTCCGCTGATGTTCGCATCCGTGTGACCGTAGGGTCTGGTCGGGCCTCCCGACCCAACATGTGGACAAGGCTCGGCGCAGCCACTACAGTCGTTCTTCACCCCGATCCACGGACAGAGGTGCCTGAGATCCCAACCGGGCCTGCCCGGAGCCGAGGAGTGGATTGCGTCGAGCCAGTCTGACCCCGCGTTCCCCCTGGAACAAGCCAGGAGCCCTGCTCCCACTGCTCTGCCTGCTGCTGGCCGCTGCGCTGCTCGGAGCCCGCCGCTTGGCTTCGAATGACCTCGGCTACCATCTGGCAGACGCCGAGGCCAGCCTGGCACAGGGCTGGCCGGTCGACACCGCCCCCCAGCTCTGGGGCGTGCGCGGGCTCGAGGGGGAGCTGCCCCCTGGAGCCTGGCGCGACGCCGAGGGCCGCCTGCACGCAGTCAGCAGCAGCTGGCTGTCGCAGCTCGTAATGCTGGGGGCCTGGCGGGTGGCGCAGGGCACGGGCCTGTGGCTGCTGCAGCTGGGCACGGTGCTCGGCTTGTGTGGCCTCATGCTGGTCGCGGGACGGCGCCTCGGGCTGACACCCGGCTGGGCGTTGCTCGGCGCGCTCTGGGTGCTGCTGGCCGGCTTCGAGCGTTTCGAGCTGCGGCCGGCGCTGCTGGGCCGCTGCGCTCTGGCAGGGCAGCTCGCCCTCCTCGCCCCCGCGTTGGCAGGGCGGCCGCTGCGCCGCGGCGCGCTCTGGGCGAGCCTGGCGCTGCAGGTTCTCGCCGTCAACCTCCACGGCTCCTCTCTGCTGGGCGTGGGCCTGGGAATCGCGCTGGTCTGCGCCAGCCTGGTGCGGCGGCGGCGCCGCATTCGTAGCGCGACACTGCTGGCCGGCTTGCTGCTGGCGTCCTTCGTCCATCCGCAGGGCTGGCGGGCGGCGCTGTATCCGCTGCAGACGTTGCGCTTCCTCGCGCAGCATCAGGTGGGACGGACAACAGCGCACCCCTGGAGCGTCATCGGTGAGTTTCAGCCTCCCTTCGACCCCGGCTTCGTGTCCTCCTGGGCCACGCCCGCCTTCGCTGCCTTGCTGGTCGCTGCCGTTGCTGGGCTGCTGTTGGCGGCCTGGCGGCGGCGCTGGGCCTGCGCCCTGTTGCTGCTGGCAGCCCTGGGCGTTGGACTCACGATGCGGCGCAGCCTGCTGGTGGCGGCCATCATGGCGGCCCCGCCCGCGCTGCTCCAGCTGCAGCGTCTGCGCCGCTGGCGGCGACCGGCCCGGCGCTGGACCGGTCGCCTGGCCGGGTTGCTCGCGGCGGGCGTGGCGGCAGCTCTGCTGGCTGGCGTCTTTTTCAGCCCACAGCAACCTTGGAAGCTCGCGCCGGGCCTCAGCCGCTTCGACCTGCCGCTGCAGGCCGCGGAGCTGCTGAGCCGGCGGCCGCTGAAGGGACGCCTCTGGACAGACTTCGACAGCTCGTCAAATCTGTCCTGGTTCGTCACTTGGCGGCCCGCGGTGCCCCTGATCACCAACACCTTCGTCTACCCTGCCGCGCACCTCGGCCACCAACTCGAGCTGCTGCGCGGTCAGCGCGACCTGCGGGCAGAGTCGGCCAGCGTGGTGGTGTTGAGCTCGACAGGCCTGAGCGCCCCGTTGCTGCGCACTCTGGCCGCCGACCCGGGCTGGGCCCTGGTGCAGCTGGGGCCGCGCCACCTGGTGTTCGTCGACCGCAGGGGCCCCGATGCAGGATTGGCGGCCGAGGCCCTGGAACCGGCGGACTTCTCGGTGGCCAGCTATGGCCATCAACTGCGCACCCTCGGCGCTGATCCACTCAGCGCGTTGCTGCAGGGCGGACAGAACCTCGAACGCTTGCAGTGGTACGGTCCGGCAGCCCATTTGGCCGAGGAGGCCGTCGCCGTCGACCGACATTCCCCCTCGAGCTGGGGATTGCTCGGCGCCGTGCTCGCGGCCCGCGGGCTGGATCGGCTGCTGGCGGGCGACGCCGCGGGCCGGGAAGACTGGCTGGCCGCGCGTTGGGCATTGCGGCGCGCTGTCGAGCTGGGTGACCCGCGGGCGGCCATCAACCTGGATCTGCTCGGCCGGCAGTTGGAGGCTTTGCGCGAAGGCGTGCTGCTCACCCCGGCGGGGCCGGGTCCTCGAGAGGAAACGCCATGAGACAAGGGATCGCGGTTCTGCTGCTGGCTGTAGGGTCGCTGGGCTGCCACGGGCCCGGCCCGGTCGGGCCCAAAGCCTCGCCGGTTGGCGCGCCCGAAGCCTGGCTCGCCGAAGGGCTGGCGGGCCGTGCGCGGGTTGTCCCCGCCGGAGATCAGGCGCCCCTCAGCGCGTGGCTGGAGGTCGATGCCCAGGCCGAGCTCGAGGTGCGCTGCCAGGGCCCCGACGGGACCTACCGTGTACACCGCCCCGCGGCACAAAGCCCGCACCGCGTGCTGCTTCCCAGCTTGCAGCCCGGCGGCCGCTACCAACTGAGCATCGAGCTGCGCGCCGGGGACAGCCTGTGGAGCGCTGGCCTGGATCTGCGAGCGCGCGCAGCAGGCATCGAGCTGCCCTCCTTGACGGTCCTGGGCGAGGATCCCCGGCCGGGGCCCCCGGGCATCCTCTTCAACCTGATGCAGGAAGAGCACTACGAGCGCGGCACGCTGGTGGTTGTCGATGGCCGGGGCGCTCTCCGCTGGCTGTTTTGCGCGCCGAAGAAGATCACCGACGCGCGCTTGCTCCCCAATGGGCAGATCCTCTGCCTGGTCGGCAAGGACGAGGCCTGGCAGATCGACCTGGCAGGCCAGCCGGTGCGGCGCTGGCATGCCGCGGGGTTGCTCGATGACGCACCTCCGGAGAGCGTGCCTGTCGCCTGCGACACTTTCCACCACGAGTTGCTGCCGCTATCCGACAGCTGCTGGACTGTGCTGTCCACCGAGTTGGTCCGGCTCGACTACCCGACCAGTGAGATCGACCCCGCGTCTCCCCGGATTCCGACCTGGGTGGTCGGAGACAGCATCGTCGAGTTCAACCCGACCACCGGCGCGGTGCTGAGACGCTGGTCCCTGCTCGAGCTGCTGGATCCCCAGCGGCTGGGCTACCTGTCCCTGTCCGGGTTGTACAACGGCGCATACGGACGGCGCACTGCGGACTGGTCCCATGGCAACGCGCTGCTCTTCGATGCCCGCGACGACAGCTACATCGTCTCTCTGCGGCACCAGGACGCCCTGGTCAAGCTCTCCCGCCAGAGCGGCCAGCTCCGCTGGATCCTCGGTGATCCCCAGGGCTGGCAGGAACCGTGGCAGGAACTGCTGCTGGAGGCTCCGGATGACTTCCTCTGGCCCTTCCATCAGCACGCGCCCTCCTTCGGCCCCGACGGGCAGCTGCTGCTGTTCGACAACGGGAACTTCCGCGCCCTGCCCTTCGACCCGCCAAAACAGGCGACCGAGAGCTTCAGCCGCGCAGTGCTGCTGGACATCGATGAGAACGCGGGCCGCGTCGCGCAGACATGGAGCTACCGGGGGAGCGCGCCGTTCTATTCTCCCTGGCTGGGCGACGCGGACTGGTTGCCCGAGCGCGGCAGCGTCTTGATTACAGACGGCGGGCGCACCCTCGATGCTGAGGGGACTCCGAGCAATGATGTGCGCGCTGGCCATCACTTCGGCCGCATCCTCGAAGTGGCATTTCCCACGGGCGCGCTGCTCTTTGAGCTGCAGGTCGGGGATCCCCGGCCGGACACCACCCGATGGGCGGTGTACCGGGCCGAAGCTGTCGGCGACCTGTGGACCCTGGCGGGCTGGCAGCGCGCCGATGACCCGTGAGCCGCGCCGGGTAGCGGTCCGGCTACACGGCTTCTCCCTCGGTCGCGGCCCTGTTTGTTGTGTTCGCGGACGCGAACTTCTCCTCGACGGTGGAGCCATGGAAGGCACGCGCGGCAGTGCAAGGCGACCACGCAGAAACCGGACGACTTGTGCGCTGTGCCTCTCAGGAACGACGCCGGCGACCCAGCCCAACACCTGAGGCGGAGCGGCCCCGGGACAGGACGAAAAACGGGCGCGAACCCGAAGGTCCGCGCCCAGGTCTGCCCCCAAACCCGGCAGGAGACGTCGCAGCCCGAGTGGTGCACTCAGAACGAGAGGTCGTCTTCGGAATCGATGCGCGTATGCCGCGGGCCGCCGATCTCGAAAGTGTTGTAGTCGTCGGACCACTTGATCGTGTACGGGCTGCCCGTGCGGGCGTTCTCTTGCCCTTCGTCGTACTGGATCAGGACTTTTCGGTAGGTCCGCTCGAGCAGGGGCTCTTCGACAGTGCTGAAGACCAGGGTCGCCAGGAGCGGCGCGTTGTCCTTCGTCGTGTCGAAAGTCATGCGGAAACGGAACTTCGAGTTGATGGTGATCTGGCTGTTCTCAAAGCCCTCCATCTTCCAGCTCCCGATGAATTTCTGTTGCTCTTCCTCAAAGCTCGGGCCCGTCGGTTCGGTGTTCTCACTCGTGTCGGTCTCACCGGTGTTGCCGCTCGGCGTGCTGTCTCCACAAGCGACGGCAGCGAACGACAGCGTTCCGACGAGCAGACTGATCAGCAGACGTTTCATGGTTCCTCCCTCCCGTTGCCGGGATTTCGTCTGACGGGACGCACATCGTTCAGAAATGCTTCCGGTGTGTATCCGGCGTGCGCCCTGTCTAGCTCTCCTGCGATGCGCAGGGGGCTCAGGAAAAATCGGACAGCCGAGATCCGTTGGGCGAAAACAGTACCTGGCAGCGACGCGGTCCAGCACCTGCAGGAGCGCTTTCCAGGCTGGTTCCCCGCGCTCCATGGCAGGTCGCAGAGCTGGGGTCGAAAAAAAGACTGGCCAGGGCCCGCCTTCTTAACGGCCATCCGCATCAGCCCTCGCTTGCCGATCAGCACCAGCCTGCCAACGAGCAACGACGCGCACTCAAGGCGAGCTCGATGCAGCCTCCGAGCACCTGTCTCTCCAGCCCAGGCAGCGAACAGTTGAATCGGGGAGCCCGACTTGGCTATGCTCCTCCTCGCCAGCCTCGAGCAGGAGACTTCCATGCGCTGCCCTCTGTTCCTCCTCGCCCTCACGGCCATGAGCTGCCCGCTGCTTGCCGATGACACCCTGGTCGTCTACCTCCTCGACAAGAGCGACGTCGGGCGCCAGATCCGGTTCGTCGACGGCGCGTGGAACCCCGACTGGAAAGCGCCCAGGGCCGAGGTCGCCTCGCGCTTCGAGTGGAGCGGACACGACCGCCACGGCGTCCTCAGCTTTGGCGTCAAGCTCCCTGCCAAGGAAGTCGAGGGCATCGTCGCCGACGCTTTTCTGCGGGAGAGAACCCCCGAGATGGAGGCCGCAGTCGACGCCTTCCTCCGCGGCTGGGGAGCGGACGGCAGCAGTGAGGTCCTGCTGACCTGCCTGCGCGGCGGCGCTTTCATCGACGAGGGCTACCTCTGGAAGTACAACCAGCCGAGCTTGGACTGTAACGGCAATATTGCCTGGCAGACCTATTTCCAGGTCTATCTCGGGGAGACCACGATCGATGTGATCGACAACCACTACCTGATGCAGTCCAGCATCGAGGTCGAGCTCCGCAAACACCGCTATTCGATGCCCTTGGAGGCAGTGCTCTCTCTGCCCGTGAAGGCATCGCCCGCCGAAGCCTCCCTGCGGTTCGACATCTTCCCGGCAGCCTACCAGCTGCCCGCTTCGGTGGGCCTCCCGGTCCCTATCGTTGGCTGGCTCGGGGGGCGACCCTTCCAGCCGGTGGGGGGCAGTGTTTTCAGCCCGACCGAAGGCGTCGAACAGCTTGCCGGCGACTCGATCGAGCTCCTCTATTTGAGCTCCGGTTCCACGGAAGGAGAGGTGCTCCCTGGTGGCCAGGCCTTGCGCTTGGTGTTGCGGCGCGCGGAGAGGGATGCCTGTCGTTGCCCGTTAGAGAGTTGGCTGCACCGAGGCTGCGAGCGCGTCGCCATCCCTTTGGCCGTCCCGGGGGCTTGGGCAGAGAAGTACGACTATTCCCTGCAGGCCCGGGCCTTCGCCAATGATGGCGAGACGCCCGTGTCCGTGGAAGCATGCAGCGCGCAGGAGATGCAGGGGAGCGCTTCTTTGACGGCCGATGCGCGCTGGGCCGACCAACGCTACCGGCTGGAATTCGCCCTGCTCTCTGAGGATGGGCAGATCGCGGGGGGGCTGGGCGGCCTGGTCCTCGACTTTGGGGCGGAGCGGTAGGCGCGGGCGACGGTCCGCGGCCGGAGTCTACTCGCTCCCCACAGGCGCCGCGCTCAGCTCTGCGGCGACGGCAAGCGGCGCCAGCCGCACCTGCTCGGCCAGCTCCGGCCAAGCAGCCACGAGCGCTTCGAGGCTGACGGCGCCCAGCGCGGACAGGCCCAGCAGGGTCGTGTGCAGGCCGTCGGCCTGCAACAGCTCGCCGGTGTCGTCGAGGGCCAGGTCGCCCACCTCCACCCGTTCGCCGCTCTGCAGGCGAGCCATGAAGTCATCGAGCTCGACCACCACCGCGCCGTGTTCTTGAGCCCAGGCGCGGATGCGCTTGTTGGCCGTGTCCAGGGTCTCGGGCGCGGGCAGGCCTCGGCGGGCCAACGAGCGGCTCTCGGCCATCAGCGGGATCAGCCCGACCAGTACGGGACAGTCGAAGCTGGCCAGCAGGTCCAGTCCGGTCTCGAGCTTCTCGAGCCGTCCGGCTTCGTCCCGAGCGTTGCCGTGCAGGAACCAGAACAAAAAGTCCACCGCCACCACCAGCTGCGGGTCGCGCTTGCGGGCGTTCTTCGCCATGATCTTGCCGGTCAGGGGCGGGTCGAAGCCGAAGATCTCGTCGGCCAGATCGTGCAGCTC
The DNA here is from genome assembly GCA_029260765.1 of Planctomycetota bacterium. Classification (GTDB taxonomy): domain Bacteria; phylum Planctomycetota; class J058; order JAJDCP01; family JAJDCP01; genus JAJDCP01. Next base: position 1,340 of record JAJDCP010000137.1, on the reverse strand, counting down.
ATGCTCGCCGACAAGCATCCGGTCCAGAAAGTCCGCCAGCGACAAGCGTGCGCGCGTCTCGGGATGTTGGACGCGGAAGCCGGCCGAAACGCTCGCACCGATGACGGCGACGCGCTCCAAGGCCGGTGGGAGGGTGGCGTCGCTGGTCTGCGCAAGCAGTGGGCTGAGCGCCAGGCAGATGATCCACAAGCAGGTTCGGGGCATCGGGGGTCCTCGCGGGGGGAGTGCATGTCCGTGTTACGGGATGGCGCCGCCAGCGTTGGGACTGTCGAAGGGAAGTGGGGCCCCTCCGAGCCCGAGTCCAGAGCTCCTGACATGGTCCAATGTTGATTGAGACTTTCGAGGAAGCGCCGGGGAGCCTCCTGGGCCCGAAGGGCGCGGTGGGGCAACAACAGACATAGAGCGGAGACGACGCATAGGGGGCGCAGCAGGACGGGACTCCGGTCGACCTCCGGCCATTATGCTGCCATTGCCCGCTGAAAACACCTGGCGGCAGGGCAGCCGCGAAGCACTTTCCTACAGCCGCACTCCCTGGGGATACCCGAAGGCGTCGTCGGGATCGTAGCGGCGCTTGACCGCCTGCAGGCGGTCATAACTTCCCCCATAGTAGGCCTGCGCCCAATCTTTGAAGTCGAGGTCGGGGTAGTTCCTGTAATGCCTGCGCACACCATTGCCAGCGAGCAGGCCCTGCACCTGGCGGAAGGTCGCGAGCAGGGGAGCCTCCTGCTCCGGAAGCTCGTAGTAGGCCTGCAGCTCGGCCAGAAAGGGACAGCCCCGATGGGCAAAAGCCGAGCGGCGCGCCAACTCGGGATGGTTGATGTTGCCCCCCAGCGTATTGACCTGGAAGATCAGGCCATGTCGGCTTCCCACCAGCGCGGCCAACGGCTCGCTGACGGACGCGATATCGTCCCAGCCGTCGTAGAAGCCGGCCGACGCATTCTTGAAGTACAGCGGGTGGTCGATGCCGTAGTAGCGCTGCAGAGCGGAGGGAAGATCCTGCTGGCTGCCGATGTGGGTCTTGTCGGTGATCCGGCCGAGCTCTTGCAGCACGCTGTGCAACGCGGGCTCCCGGTTCTCGGTATCGGTCACCAAAATGGTCAGACTCTGCCCGTTGAGCACGAAGGCCGAGAAGCTGGTCAAGGGCAGTCTGGCGGCCTGCGTGCACCATGCCTCCAACAGCCTCGAAGCGCGCTGCGGCTGCAGTTTGTATGCCTTGAAGCGGTGGCTGAACAGGCCAGCCGGCGCGGGAAAGGTGCGGAAAGTCATCGACGCGACCACCCCGAAGTTGCCGTTGCCACCGCCACGGCAGGCCCAGAGCAGCTCGGGATCGTCGCGGGTGC
>JAJDCP010000136.1 GCA_029260765.1 Planctomycetota bacterium | reverse complement strand
CATCGACGCGACCACCCCGAAGTTGCCGTTGCCACCGCCACGGCAGGCCCAGAGCAGCTCGGGATCGTCGCGGGTGCTGCGGAGCTCGCCCTTGCCGTCGACCAGTGTGAGCTCCAATAGACTGTCGCAGGTCAGACCGAGTCGGCGGCTGAACAGGCCGTAACCACCACCCAGGGTCAAACCTCCCAGCGCGACGCTGCCACAAGAGCCCGCGGGCAGGATGCGCCCCTGGGGCAGAAGCTGGTCGTACAGGCGCGCGAGCGTCAAGGCGGGGCCCACCCGGATGGCTCCTTTGTCACCCCACCATTCCAAGCGATCCAGCAAGGAAAGATCGAGCACCAGGCCCCCGTCGTTGCTCGAGAAACCCTCGAAGCTGTGGCCTCCGCTCTTGACCGCCAGCGGCAGATCTTGCTGGCGCGCATAGCGCACAGCCGTGGCGATCTCGGCGACGTCGCGGCACAGGGCGATGACGAGGGGCTGCTTCTCAATGCGCTTGTTGAAACCTCCCCGCAGCTCCTCGTAGCGCTGATCGCCCTTGCGGAAGAGCAGCAGGCCATCGGTAGAGACCGGAACACGCGCCGCGGGGGTTGCGTGCAGCGCATCGCTGGGCTGTTGTGCTGGTGGTCGAGCCCCACAACCGACCAGACCGTAGCCCAATGCCGTCAAGAAGCTGGCGCGAAGAAAAGTCCTGCGGTCGAGCTCATCGGTCATTGGATGCAGTCCGGGTTGAGGGTCCGGGCAGGATGCTCGGCACGCATCATCTATCGGCGGCCCGGCCGGCGCTCTGCAGAGGTGTTCAAGGGACGCGACCGGCTGATCCAAAGGCGCGCGGTCGGGGCGTTGGCCGGGAGCGCGGGGGACCATCCCTGATGGATGGCCACCGCGCGGAGTGCTGGCCCCGATGGTATACTGGCGCACCAGCCAACAAGGCCCGCAACGGCAACCAAAGGGGGGTCGACATGACTGCCGCCCAGACCCGTGCGTTCAACTGCCAGGGTTGCGGGGCCACCCTGACCATCGAAGCCTTCGAGCTGACCACCGAATGCCCCTATTGCGATTCGCCCGCCGTCGTGGAGCGTCCGCCTTCGCCTGATCGGCCGCAGCCGCGTTTCGTGCTCGGCTTCTTTCTCGACCACGAGCAGGCCGCCGCCTCGGCACGCGCCTGGATCCGGAAGAAGATCTTTGCGCGTTCAGATTTCCGGCGCGCGCCCATCGAAAAGGTGCGGGGCGTCTACCTGCCCGCCTACCTGTACTCGGCAACGGCCCGCTCCAGCTACTCCGCCGAAATCGGCGAGAACTACCAGGTGACCGAGACCTACACGACCACCGACTCCAAAGGCCAGACCGTCACCCGCACCCGCACCGTCACCAAGACCGAGTGGCGGGCGCTCGCGGGCGAGCATGCCAGCTACGTCGCGGATGTGCTCGTGACCGCCTCGCGAGGTATTCCCAACCGCGAGCTCGAGGCGATTGAGCCGTTCGAGCTCGGCACGCTGGGCCGCTTCCAGCCTGCGATGATCGCCGGCTGGCCCGCCGAGGACGCCTCGCTGTCGCTCGAAGAGTGCAGCGAGCTGGCCCGCGAGGAGGCGGTCGGGGTCATCGGCGCCGAGTTGGCCGCGTTCATGCCCGGCGACAGCTTCCGCGGGCTGCAATACCAGACCTCCTTCTCCGCAGAGGTCTGCGACCTCGTCTTGCTGCCGATCTGGGTGTTCGCGGTGCGCTACGCCGAGGCGCGCGATCCCGTGCGCCTGCTGGTCAATGGCCAGACCGGTCGGGTCCAGGGCAGGGTTCCCCTGTCGTGGCTGAAGATCCTGCTGGTGGTGCTTGGGGTCGCTGGCCTGATCGGACTCATCGTGTTCCTCGTGCAGTCAAACTGAGGGCCAGATCATGACGCCTGCCATCGGAAACTGCGAGCGCTGCGCCAGCGAGCTGGAGAGAGGGGATCTGCGCTGCGCAGTCTGCGGCTCGGCCACGCCGGTCGCTGCGGACTCCGGGGAAGACCGGCCCGAGGCACTGAAGATCCACCGCTGCGAGGGTTGTAGCGCGGCGGTCTCGTATGACATCGAACAGCGCGCGCCGCTGTGCGCGTTCTGTGATTCGGTGATGCAGGTCGAGACGGTCGAAGATCCTCTTGAGCAGACCGAGGCCTGGCTGCCCTTCTCGGTGTCGGCTGTCGAAGCGCAGCAGGCACTGCGACGCTGGACGGGGAGCCGTGGCTTCTTTGCCCCGCGTGACTTGCAAAGCGAGGCCCGCTTGGACTCACTGCAGCCGCTCTGGTGGGTGGGGTGGATGTTCGAGGCGACCGCGGAGATCTGCTGGGCGGCGGACTCAGACGCGGGGTCCGACCGTTCGCGCTGGGCGCCCCACTCGGGTGCCACGGACATGGTCTTCCAGCAGTTGGTCGTCTCTGCCTCGCGAGGGTTGAGCGCGGCCGAGGCTGACGCGCTGATTCCATCGTACGATCTGGCCAGCGCGCAGTCGGAGGCGCTCCTGGAGGAGGGTGTCGAGCCGCTCATCGAGCACTTCGAGGTGCAGCGCTCTGTCGCGCGCCAACGGATCGCCGCGGCGATCCGTGGGACTGCGGCCGGGCGTGTCGAGGCCGGGCACATCCCCGGCCGGCGCTTCCGCAAGGTCGCCGTGTCCGTGCTGCTGCGCCAGCTCCACACCGAGCGCTTGGGATTTCCCGCCTACATCCTCGCCTACCGCTACCGCAAGAAGCTGTTCCGGGTGGTCATCTCCGGCCAGGACGCGGGTTATCTGCACGGGCGCGCACCGATCTCGATCGGGCGGGTCCTGCTGGTCGTGCTGGGCGCTGCCCTGCTGATCGCCGGCATCGTGGGGATCGTGGTGCTGGTCTCATCCTGAGTCCTGCCTGAGCCGGTCCTCCCGCCGGGCCTGAAAGACCGGATCCGCCGCATTGCGGTTGCGCTCAAAAATGGGATGGTGCCTCCGCCTGGCCAGGTGAACTTCTCAGCGCCATTGGCAGTCGAGTAGATCACGATGGTGTTTTCGGCGATGCCCAGCTCATCCAGCTTGTGGAGCAGCATGCCGACATCGCGGTCGGGTTGGGCCATTCCATCCGCACAGAGAACATGACCGGTCTTGCCATCCCATTCGGGGCTGGCGCATGGTCGAGGCACTCGCCGCAAGGCAGGTCTCCGTCCGGGCCTCTAATGCCTACTCCCCTGCTTGCCGCATCATGCCGATCGCGATCGAGCCCTTCGAGCCCGTGGCCGGCACCCAGTTCGTGGTCCTGGGTCCGCCTGCGTCCTCGATGACGTCGCGGATACGCTCTTCCTTGAGGCGCGAGATGAAGCCGATCATGTCGCGGTACTTTTCAAAGACGAAGCGCGTGCCCTCGATGGCGACCTCGGCGCGTTTGTCCTTCTCGGCGGTGCCATCCCGCACGGCCGCGGTCAGCTGCTCGGGTTTGATCCAGCCTTTGAACTCCTCGGCCGAGAGTGACGTGACCTGGCCGCCGTTCTTTGCCAGCCAGTCGTTGAAGGGCGCCAGGCGCTCCTGAAGCGGTTCATCCCCGAGACCGGAGAGCTCACTGAACAGGGCCTTGTACTGCGCCTCGCTACCGCCCGATCCCGCTTGATCCGCCCAGCGCATGAAGAGACCAGCCAGCTCATTGATGGCGCCGAGGTGCTTCAGGCGCTTGGTGTACTCGCCGCCGGAGAGCAGCTCGATCTGCACCTCGTTGACCAGGCTGGCGTGGAAGAGGCTGTCGACGTAGGGCGGCTCGGTGAGGTCGACGGCGGCGTTGCGCTCGGGTGGCGGCATGTCTCCCCACACGTCGGGTTTGTACATCGCGGCGAAGTCGATGGTGTCGATCAGGAAGTTGCCGGTCTGACGCCTTGATGCGGGCACATAGAACTGGCGCGCCTCGTCGAACCACAGGCCCAGGGCCGCCGAGCCGGCGGTCTCGAGCTGCCGCTGCCAGATACGCAGCTGCTCGTTCTTCAGATAGCTCGCCAGGAGCTTCCAGCTGTCCATGTTCAGGTCGCTGAAGCGACGTTCGTTGTCACGCCCCCAGGTGTTGAAGGCGTCGAGCTGGGCCTGATCGTCCTGCATGCCCGCGTGGAGCTCGACAAAACGCTTCAGCGTGTGCAGCTTGGCGAGGTCGATGTTGGTCTCCTTCTGCCAGTCGACGAACCACTCCGCGTGGTCGTCGAGTTGCCGCTCCAGGGTACCTGTGATCAGGCGTCGCAGGCTCTCCGAGGAGCCATCGTCGAGGTCGCGTGCCAGCTCGTGGTAGATGGTCGAGATCGCTTCAGCCACTACCCGCCGCCGTTCGAGGATCGGTCGGCGCGCTACCAGGTCATCGAGGTCATTCGAGCTGCCAGGTCCGGTCGAACCAGGCAACAGGGAGTCGACCCCGGCCGCCTCGACGTCGTGGTCGAGGGCCGCGAGGGCGGATTTGACCTGCCCCTTGAGCAGGCTCTGGTCGAGCATGCGGTCGATCTTCTTTTCAAAGTCCTCGACGGCTGCTTCGCGTCCCGCCGGCAGGGTTCCCCCCGTGCGTGCGGCATTTGCCAGCTGCTTTATGGCCTCGAGATGGCTCTTTCCGAGGTCATGGATGCTGCGGATTTCGCTCAGGCTGTTCTCGTTGAAGTGGTAGCGGCTGCGCACCGAGCGCAGGAAGGCCTTCGGTTTGAGGATCAGCACCTTCTTGTAGTCTTCGGCGTCCGAGAGCAGGCTGCGGCGCAGCAGGCGCTGATAGCAGCGCTCCATGGGCACCGCCGGGTCGTTGTTCCAGCTGTCGAGGCCGCGTGTCACCGCCTCGTCGAGACCGGTGATCGCTTCGGGGGTCGGCCGGTCGCGGCGCACGTCGGTCTTGGCCGCGCGCTTGATCCCGAAGGCGTCGACACCGGATTCGACCTTGAGCGCGATGAGCAGGCGCCGCATCTCGGTGTCGCTGTCCCAGCGCTTGCGGGCGCGGATCGACATCGAGTTCGCCAGGAGCATATAGCCGTCGGTGTCGTAGTAGATATCGTCCATGATGTCGGTGCCGAGATCGAGGCGCCGGCGGTTGCGCTCGGGATCGATCTCGAAGTTGCCGGGCTCGATCTTCAACCACACATAGGGCTGCACGACCGGTGAGGTCGTGTCGGGGACACGCCCCTCACGGACGTCGTGGGCGTTGCCGTTCCAGGGGATCTCGTCGATCGGATAGCCGATCGAGTAGGCCTCCATGTACGATGAGCGCCGCAGGCGGCGGAAGTTCCGGCGGTTGCGCTGCTCGAGCAGCTCGAACAGTGGCTTGCCCTCGACACCGGTCAGGGTCATCGCGGCCTCGAGCTCGACGTCGTCGCGGAACCACCCCGACTGGTTGGCGCTCGCGAAGGTCTCGCTGTGCATGAAGAGCGGGATCTTCTGGCCGTTTTCGTCTTTGAAGGGCAGCTCGGTGTCGAACTCGACGTAGATCTCCTTGCCCTTGATGTTGAGCTTTCCGGCGTCGCGCCAACGGCGGTACTTCTTCTCATCCTTCTTTTCGATGGGACCGCCAGCGGCCAGCCCAGCCACCAGCATGCTGCCCTCGTCGCCCAGCGTATCCTTGCCCTTCAAAAGGGCGTCGAGGTGGTGGCCTGCTTCCTCTGAATAGGAGTCGAGGAGTCTGCCGTAGGAGGGCTTGAGCTTCTCGTTGAGGTAGGTAGTGCCCCCGTCAGCGCGCGCATAGGCGGCGTTGTGCCCCCGGATGCTCGTGACATCGACGAACTCGATGTTCTTCGATACGGGAAACTCCCCGGCCCGCGCCTGGTCCGCGAGCTCCTTGGCCTTGGCATCGTCGACCTTCTTTCTGTAGATCTGCTTCAGCATGGCCTCGAAGGCTTCGGGTTTGGCGGTGGCCAGCTTCTTCATGCGCTCCCGGTAGTCGTCGCGCAGGCGCTTCTTCAGCCTTTGTGTTGGGCTCAACCTGCCCGCCAGGCGCACGCTGACAGGGCGGCCGGTGCGCAATCGGGTGGGCTCGGTACCGGAACCGACGATCTCATCAGCCATCTTGGGATCCTTTGTGAGGGATCCCTGTATTGTAGCGAACCGGGACTTTCCTGTGGAAGGTTGGCTGCCCGGGCAAATGGCACCAGGCGAGGCCGAGCGAGACCCTATGCCTTCCTGGTCTGTGTCGCCGCGTTGTGGGGCCGCCTGCGATGCACCCTCAGAACCTGAAGGTCAACCCCACTTTGGCCGTGCCGTGTCCTGGTGCGGAGAGTGTTTTCTCATAACCCGCGGTCAGGTTGGTGTTGGGGGAGATCTTGACCGCCAGATTTCCATAGACCTTGCCCTTGTTCAGGGCGTTGACGGTACCGACGTAGCCGAGGTTGAGGGTCGTCTTGTCGCCGATACCGGGAATGGTCTGGCTGAGTTTGGCGGAAGCGGTGCCCTCGGAGAGCTTGGTGACGTCGCCTTTGTACTCGGCCCGGAAGGAGGTTCGAGGATCCGAAAAGCAGCGCGAGTTCTCTGAGGAACCGAGGGACGCACTCTCTCACGTCGAGGTGGTGCGCGTGCTGGAGGCCGCGCCGTCTCTGCGGGACAAGCTGCTGCTGGGCCTGCTGTACGCGGGCGGGCTGCGGGTCAGCGAGGTCGTGCGGCTGCGCTGGCGGGACATCGACTTCGAGCGCAAGCAGCTGCACATCCGGCTGGGCAAGGGCCGCAAGGATCGGATGGCGACTCTGCCACATTGTCTCGAGGGCACGCTGGCCTCGCTGCAGAAGCTCAGCGGGGCGGAAGACCATCTGTTTCGTGGCGACCGGCCAGGACGGTACTTGAGCAAGCGGAGGGGCCATGGCTCGGGCGGTCGCCCTGGCTGGCATCAGCAAGCGGGCGACGCCGCACACCCTGCGCCACTCGTTCGCGACCCATCTGCTGGAGAATGGGACCGACATCCGCTTCATCCAGGCGCTGCTCGGGCACGCCCGGCTGGAGACGACCGTGATCTACACCAAAGTAGCGCGCACCGTGGCGCGCACCGTGCAGAGCCCGCTCGACGCTTTGATGGGGGCGTCGCAGGGGATGCAGCGGGAGACGGCGCGGACGCGGAAGCCGCCGGCCGGCAGCGTGGGCAGCATGCGGGTGTCTGTCGAGCCGGCACCTGGAGGGGGCGCCCGGGCGCGAGTGGAGATCCAGAGCGAACGGGGACCGCTCGCGCTGGGCGGGATCTCGCTGTTCGAGGAGCGGAAGGGCTGGGTGCGGATGCAGCTGCCGCCGCTGGAGGACTGGCAGGATGTGCTGGCCTGGCTGGAGCCGGCGGGGATCGAGAGCCCGCGGTTCTACCAGCAGCTGCAGGAGGTGCTGACGCGGAGTCTCCTGGCGTTGCCGCGGGGGTGAGAATCCGCGGGTAGGTTCGGATTTGATGCGGGAGGCCCGACGGGCGCCGGGGGGCGGTCGTGCGGGTTGGTGTTTGTTGTTGGGACTGGGATGGGGGAGCCGAGGATGTGGGCGGGGTGGGGCGGGCTGGAGCGGGGCTGGAGTGATGTTTGGTGTGTTCTTTTTTCTTGGGAGGTGTCGGACATTCGGGGAAGCAAGGGATGTTGCGGACAGGGGTGGCGGGGATACGGGCATTGTGGGTGCGAGGTGGCTCGGGGCCTGGGTTCTCCGGTTTTATTCAGGTTGTGGGCGGGTTGAGGCTCGGTTGATTCTTCGGATCCGTTCCCGAACCCGAAACCGGCCCCGGGGGCCGGATCCGATCCCGAACCCGGTTCCGAATCCGACTCCGGTCGCGATGGCCGAGCTGCGAGATCCGAGCTTCGAGATCCGAGGTCGGAAGACCGAGGGCCGAGGTTCACGCCGAACGTCTGTCTTGCTCGGGTTCGGTCTTCGGTCTTCGGTCGTCCGCTCTTCGGGCCTCGGCATCGGTTCTCGGCAGCCCGTCTCGGGCCTCGGCATCGGGCCTCGGAAGCCGCAGTCGGGGTCGGGGTCGGGGTCGGGGTCGCAGTCGGGCTCGGTCACGCAGTCGGGGTCCCGTTTTCGACAATGCCAGCTGATTGGGCTTTTCGTCTGGCAATGACACCGGCGGGACCTGGCTGGGTCTGAGGTCGTCGTTGCTCGTATTCTACTTGTTGCCTTTGCTCGGCTACCTCGTCCGACCGACATCGACCATGTCCCAGTCATGAGCCCACCATCTCTGCCACGTCCGTCCTGACCAGCCAACACGAGCCCAGGTCGACGCCAGGCAACCCACCCCAACCCTCGCAGCGAGCCCGTCAGAATCGGCGGCGCGCGTCAGTCGCCAGCCCGGCATCCCAGACTTCCGTCCTTCTGCATCGGGCCCCCGCGGCCAGCCTCAAGGCATTTCGTGCTCGCGGGGCGCAGGTGCTCGCGGGGGTATAGAAGAGACCGATTTTCGAAGCCCGGAGACCGCGAGGACCGACGACCGAGGTTGGCATTGGCTCGCAATGAAGCTGCGAACATCGGCATTGAGCCCGACGATCGCCTTCGCGGGCCGTTGTGCGTCCCTCTTCGGCCTGTCTCCGCAGCTAGGTTCGCATAGCCAGCGCAGTTGTTTTGCCGCTCGAGGACTGCCTTGCACTCGATAGTCGACCCGTGTGCAGACGCAAGCGAATTCGGAGCCGCAAAGCAACCGCAACTCCTAGCGCAAACGGGCGATGCGACAGCGTCTGCCATCAAGGTCCGGACAGGGCCGCTGATCCGCCAGGATCGAAGCGGTTTGTCGTCTCGGAGTCATGATCGCGTGCCCACTTCTCACTGTTCGCTACCCCCGGGGTTGTGGGGTGGTATGGGCTTAGTGCAGTTTCGCGGATCGGGTGGTCCCACACGGGAACGTGTGGGCGCATGCCGTCGTGGATATCCGCTTGCGGCCGGTCGACGACCTTCATACAATCGATAACAAGCGGCGAGTGGGTGGAATTGCTTGCCCCCAAAACCGATAATTGGAGAGCCAAATGGTCTACAGGGTTGTGCCGTTCGTCGCGAGCGTTGCATCACGACAAGGAGCAGGTGCCGCTGCTGCCCAGCTCGAAGCCATGATTGCCCACTTTGCTTCCCAGGGGTTCGCGTACGTCCGTTTGGAACGAGTCGAAACGGTTATTGCCGGGAAAGAGGGTTGCCTTGGTATTGGAGCGACCCCCCCAATCGTTCGCTCCTTTTCCATGGCGGTGTTTTGTCGACAATGAGATATCTGTTTCTACTCCTGATTCGGCTCTACTGGTTTGTGTGGCCTCGTGAGAACAGGCGCACATGCCTCTTTCGAGAGTCGTGTTCTCGACACGTTTACAGAACCACAAAAGACCTCGGTCTGGTCGCAGGTGCCCTAGCATTTGGAAGGAGATTGACGACCTGCCGGCCAGGCTACTTTGTTTCGAGTACAGAGGAAGGAACGCTACTTGTGCATCTTGTCGACGGCACAATCCTGAGCCCTCGCGAAACGGCGCCCTGGCTCTTGGATCCAGTGCAATCCGCCGCTTCAGCAAGAGAGGCCGAATTGAATACGTCCTTCTCCGACGAGCCCGCACCGGCATAGAGTCGGTTTCGGCTAAGGCCGCTGACATTCGCTGTAGGGCTCCTTTCCCACCTCCAACGCGGTCTTGCGTCGGTACCTCGTTCTTTGGAGCCGGCTGATGAAGAACTGTTACTACTGCTCCCAGGAGATCCAAGACGAAGCACGCCTGTGTCGGTATTGCAAGAAACCCGTGATTTTGGTTTGCTCTGGCGGTCTTTCCGTCCAATACACTCCAATCCGGGTAGTCTTCGGGTTTTCTAGCGAAAGTGAGAGCTGCTCGAGAGCGCTCAGTAGCTCCGCTGTCTATCAAAAAGCTCTGTCACGCTTGACAGAGAGCGGATTGGCCTTGTCTGCTGACGCGGTAATCTGGGTTTCCTTTCAGAATCGAGTCGCCAATGGGCAAGGATGCACTGGTCGAACCCAACAGGTCTTTGAGGTGTTCGCGTGGGGAACCGCTGTAAGAATAGATCACTGATTGATCGTTGTCTCGCGATTGTGGCTATTGCTCTTATTTTCGCGTACAGAAAGATTGTCTCAAGACGATTGGGTCGACGCTGCTTGTTCACACCATCATGTTCTGTGCAATCGTCGATTTGGCTTCGTCGCCTCAGGTTTTCAGAAGCCCTTGCGATGACACGCCAACGCCTAAGAGACTGCAGCCCCGACTACTCTTTGCGTCTGGCCAAAAGTGGTCGGATTGAACTCATTGCCGCGTCTGGGACAGTATTTCCCGAGGAGGCACTTGCACCTGAGACAATCCAGCACCTGACGGTTATCCGCGACTGCGCCCTGCGTAGACCCGATGGGGGACAAGCGACTGTGCCGCCGGGCACCCTTCCATGCCAGACATGACTCTCTGACGACCCTCAGATTGACTGGCGCGCGGGGCGTGCCGGACCGCCCCAAATGCAGGGTATGGCATTCGATTCGCTTCACGACCCGCCCCAGTGGCCAGTATGCGCTTAATCACGGCCGAAGCGGGATGTCTAAGTTGCCGGTCAGTCCCGGCCTTCGGCCGGCCTTTCGGCCCTTGGAGGGCATCCAGTCGACTCCACAATACCGTTTCGCTGCAGAGCCCTCCAGCGCGGCCAGGCGCTTGCGACACTTTCCTACGTCCCAACAGGTTGCGTGGCGATATCCGGCCAGGATCACCAGGCAACCGCCAGGCCGCGCTTCCGGGTCGCCTGCGGCGACAGCGAAACGACACATTGCGGGCTCGATCGGGGGCGGGGAAGAAAGGCGTGAGATTCGTGGCTACGACGGGGTGTGCGGGTTTCGGCTGGGCGAGGTTGTGCAGGTTTCTGCGGTGGCGAGGACGGATCCGACTCCGATCCCGCGTCCGTGGCCGGTTCCGAGCCCGGTCCCGACCCCCGTCGGGACCGAAGACCGTGAAGACCGAGGACCGTGAAGACCGAGGCCGGAGGTTGGCGGTCGATCGCGATCTGGCTGCAGGCATCGGTGGTGATGCCATCGATCGCCTCCCAGGGCCTTTGGCCTTCGCTGGTCGGTCAGTCCTGGCAGCCAGTCTCGAATGCGCGCGCAATCGTCTTGGCGCTCGGGGGCTGGCTTGTGCTGGTCAGTCGCCTGGCCGCCTCGTCGGTACTGATGAATCGTCGAGGGGAAACCGGCGCGAGGCCCTTCTTTGGAGGCGAGGTCACGACGAACAGTCAAACGGATGCTCAGCCCGCTTCTGAGTCCGATGGTACCTACTCGAGCGTCGCCAGTATCTCGGCGATCTCTTTCTTCCTTTGGTCAACCACGCATTTGGCTTCTTGAATGCGTTGCTGAATTGACGGTGTTTTTGAAACAACCCCACGCGTCTTCGCGAGGAAATGTAAGAACGCGGCAGCCGTTCCAATTGCGAAAAGCACATAGAAAGGTCTGAGGCTCTCATTTAGTGAGCCAACCACGATTAGCGACACCACGCCAAAGATCAGAAGGCAACCGGACGCGTTCAAGTTCCGTCGATCTAACTCCCTAGATTTGTCCAGGGCTCTTGACGCCGACAACTCCCCCTGAATGCTCTGCAGTGTCGCGACAGCACTCTTTACGTCGGAACGAAGGCGTTCAATACGCCTTTCTTTGGCTATAACCTCAAGAGCTTGTGCAGTCCTTCCCGTGTTTTGGGCGCTCCTCTCCGTATTCTGGGCAATGCTCCTGATATGAGAGTGAATTTCCGTCCACGAGCCGGACTTGCTGCGCTTGATTGAGAGCGTTGTCTCACAGTACCCACAGGTAAAGAAGTCGGTACGGGGTATGTCCAGACTCGCACCGCAGCTCGCACAGGTCAGCCTCTCAGTTTCCATAGCTATGTCCCTTGTTGAGACGTCGGAAGAATCGCGATTGAGCCGACAAGGTCGATAGTCTACTTCGATCTGTATCCTCAAGCCAAGGCCCCCTCGGATTCGTTCCTCCCGCCAGGGTCGGGCTCTGCTCGGGATCGGCGTCGAAGGGTCTCGCGATGAGATACCACCAGAACAGAGGTTGCGCCACCCCGAGACCGTGGTGCGAGTGCCCAAGCGCCGTGCTATCGAGTTCCGCGATGTCCGGCCGCCCTGCCCTGTCGTGTCAACGGCCAAGAGGATCCGAGCCACTTTGGCCACGAAAAACTGAGCCACCTCCCTCCAACTCCAACATGAACCCCAGAAAAGACCACCTCAACCCGGTCACTCGGCGGTCGGCTTGGCCGTAAACCCAAACGGCTTTAAGACCGCCTACATGCGTGGCGGGCGTGGCCATACGGGCCGATTTGAGCCTGTCGAGCACCATCCCTGCCGGAGTGAGCCGGGTTTGGTCTGAGCCAGGCTGCTCTGCGAATGCAGTTTCGGGACCATACTCGCCGTCCTTTCCCGGCCGACCTGAGGCATTCGAGGTGCTGAGCATCCAGTGTCGCCTGCGTGCGGTGTGGCCAGGCAAAGGGGTCCTCGGCTCTCCTTGGTCGGTCCCCACGCAGTCAGTTTTCTGGCATCGCGCGTCGGCGTCGCGGTCGGGGTCGCGGTCGGATCCTGCCACGCGATCGAATCCTGCCACATTGCAGTGCTCCCCGCGCGCGTCAGGAACTCCCCGCAGCCTCCTGGGAACGCCGCACGGTGAAGCGTCGCGCCGCAGTGTGGGCAGCCACGGCGCTTGGATTCCTCAGCGAGGCCAATATCGATGACGGCGAGGCGCTCGTACACGCTCGCGCGAACGGTTGATTTCTGGGACAATGGAGTTCTCATTCGTTCTGGCAATTGGAGGAGAAACCCCTCGGAGGGCTCTGATCAAGCTCCAAGAGCGGCGCTTCCACCCTGCCTCATCGAATGTGCTCAGAAGGCGGGTTGACGCCCTCGTTCAGTGGGATCTCGGTGACTTGAGCATCAAACGCCGATGAATTCCTGATATGCCGATTGAACCTGGGGCCTCGCGTCGCGAAGGCGGAGCCGCGATAGCACGAACGGGGGGACAGTAGGATGGAAAATGACAAGTACGGCACGAACACGGCTGCAGCGGGTGCCCTCGCAATGCTCGGTGGCGTTGCCTGGGGCATCTCACCGGCATTGTCTTGGGCGCAGCTTGGTGCGTTGCGGGTCGACGGCTTTCAGAAGTTGGAAGTGCTCGCCTACGCTTACATCGTAGTTGGGGTCCTTGCAGCTCTCGCTGGTATGGTCACGCTGGCGCAGAAGAAAGACGCCGGCGTCGTCGCGGCTGCTATGCTCACGTTGATCGGCGGTTTCTTTCATTACGGAATACTCTCGGATATATCGAAGCAGCTGAGCAACATCAGGATTGGGGATCCATCTCTTGGGGGCGGGGCATACATGCCGCTCATTGGTACCGGGCTTCTCGTGTTCGCCGCCCTCGGCGTGTTCTTGGCTGGCGAGAAACCCGAGGTGACCGCACCACCTGTCTCGGCCACCGAAGGGCATCAAGACCCCGAAGACCGCCTCACCGCCCTCGAGAAGCTGAAGGCAGACGGGGTCATCACCGAGTTGGAGCTAGAGCGAAGGCGCATGGAGATTCTGCGAGAGATCTAGGCCGCACTGAAACTGCGTTCAGCAGTAACTGCCCGCGTACGCGACCGGATCCGGCGACGCACCCTTGGCGGCGACAGCGACATCGACAGCGACAACCACGACGAGCCGGCCTTCGGCCGACTCTCGGCCCACCTTGCGGCGTCGAAGACCCTTGAACTCGGCTCCGCAATATCGTCTTGCCGCTCGCCCTTCGCCTCGGCCCGGCGCTTGCTCCAGTCCACTTCGCGCCAACAAATGGCGGCGCTTGCGACGATCAAGGACGCTGGGCAACCGCCGGGCCAAGGCTCCGGGTCGCCTTCGGCGACGCCCAGACCACCCATTGTTAGCTTGACTCGGAGGCTGAAGACATCCGTGGGTCGCCGGGCCCTCGACGGGGTGCGCGGGTTCCGGATGGTGGGGTTCGAGCCTGGCGACGCTTGCGAAGAGGGCGCCGGACCCGGATCCGATCCCGGATCCGTGGCCGTGACCGGTTCCGACCCCGACCCCGGTTCCGGTCCCGAACCCGGCCCTGTAGCCGGTTCCGCCCCCGATCCCGTGCCCGACCCCGCAGGCCCGAGAACCGGGGGAACGGTCCGACCCGGGTACATAGGTGACACTTTTTACCGGGAGCATGGGTTACACATCTTCTCCAGCCGGAGGAGTGAACCATGCCCTGAAAGGAGTGCGACGTGGTGAGCGAACGAATGGACTTTCTCAGCCGCCTGAAGGCCGGAGAGGACGACTCATCTGTGCCGAGAGTCTCAGATCTCTCGCAAGACGGAGTACAAGCTACTCCGTCGCTGGCAAGAAAAGGGTGCCGAGGCGCTCTACGACGAGGCGAAAACGCCCAAGCGGTTCCCTCACAGGACGCCCGACCCCCGTCGTGCAGGCGTTGCTTGCACTGAAGAAGGAGTACACGACCTGGGGCGCCAAGGAGTTGCGTGCGAAACTTACCGAGCCCGCCCCGGGCGTCCGGGTACCATCCTTCTGCTACTTGGCGCGCCAAGAAAACGCTGGGGGCCGTGTGTGCAGAGTCGAGCAAGGGACCTGTCTACAATCTCGGGGAGCCTGCGGCCTGGCGCTCGGACCAGCTCAGCCAGTCCATTTCTGGACCTCCTCGCCCTTTTGGAGCTCCGATAGCCGCCACCGCTCGCGGACGCTCAAACGATCCAATCTACCAGGCAGCCGTTCCGCGAAGAATGACTGGACGGCGGGGCTCTCGTTACGCAGGCGCCAAAGTAGTTCCAAGCCAGCGCAAAGAGCGGAGTCGGGACCGTGGTCTCGGTCATCGTCGCTGCGCCTGCGCCCCAGGATGTAGCGGACGCGCTTCAGAACCGGTTGGAGGGCAGCTGTATCGCCGTGCGCGGCGAGCCCCTTCAGGGCGGAGTCCTTCACCTGTCGGCGCCTATCAGCGAGGGCTTTCAGGAAACTGGGCTGCTGAGCGGTCGATCCCAGGTGACCGAGCAAACCCAGTGCCGAAATCGCCACGTCCACCTTCGGATGCATCACCTGGGTCTCCAGGTAGGAGAGGCTCGCCGGCCCTCCCTTGCTGGTGAGGGCCCAGTGGATGCTGAGCAAATCGGGGGACTCCAGCTGCTGCGCTGCCTGGAGCAGCGCTTTCTCCACGCCGGGATCCGAGCAGTTGCCCAGAGCTTCCGCAGCCGCTGCACACAAACGCTTGTGCCCCAACAGCTCGACGACCCGCGGGTGCAACGGCGCCCATGCCTCGCCCGCGGCCAGCCGCTCGAGGGCGTTGCAGAGATCCTTCGTCTTCTTCGCCCGATGCAGGGCCAACAGGTCAGCTTGATGATTCTGGGGCAGGCTGCGAGGCCGGGCCCACCCGCGGTGCAGGACGATCAGGGCGCCGTGGGCAAGGCTGCGGCGAGCCGCTTCGAACAGGCGGAGCCATGCGAGCCGCTGCGGCTGATCCTGGTCCGCTGCGGCGAGCTCGCGAGCGGCGCTTGCGGACAACTCTTCGCCCTCCAGCTCGATCTGCAGGCAGGGCGCCAGGGCTCGGAGCTCCCGCAACAGCGTTTGACTCGAACCCAGGCAACCGCCGCGGAAGGCCGCTTTGCGCAGTGGAGCCTGCAGTTGCATGGGAACGAAGAAACCCGCCTTCCGATGCTGCAGCAGATGGGCGTCGGGGTGCCGGCTGGAGGCCCGGGAGAGGGACATCAGGTCAGCCTGGCTCAGGAGTCGCGCGCGGGCAATCAGTTCGCCCTCCAAGACGCTGCCTTGTGCGAGGCGGAGCAGCGACAAAGCCTCCTCCGGGATCGCCTCAGAGCTCGCATCCGCCATCTTGACCGGCTCCACGTGCGGAGGCAGCCCCTCGGAGAGCAGACCGCGGTTCAGGGCTTTGAGCTGCGCCCGCAGGCGTTGCAGCCCCTCTGGTCCGCAGGGATATTCCTCACTGCGAGGGCTGCCCTCCTTCGAGTGCGGCTGGAGCAGCGCGGACAGGAGCCCGACCGACACGACCAGAACCGCTTCTTTTCGAGCGTACAAGGTGGCCTCCGGGAATGAACGCTCCGATCATGCCCGGTCGGCTGCTCAGGTGCAAGGTAAACAGGCGTCGCCAATGGGCCACCAGGCCAACCCGCGTGGCTTTTCCTGCTCTGTAGACAGCGCCGGCCCCCAAGCACTTTACACAGCGTGAGTCCGGCTTCGGGCTCCAGGAGCGTCCGAGGCTCGATCCCGAACCGCCGCGCCAGCTCAGGATTGTAGCCGATTCTGACACCTGGTGAGAAGCCCGCAAGCTGCCCGAGCACCTCGAGGGGAGCGAGGTGCTCGAGACTCGGAAGCCGCCGCCGTCCGATGCGCCGACCCTAACCGAAGAGCTCCGCCGCGGGCCTGGGCGTCCGGAGAACTCCTCGCGCGCCCCGACCAGGGTTCCCGCAGCAACGAAAGACAGATCACCGTCCGCCATGTCGCCGGTCTGCAAAGCTGTTGGGGTGTGTACACAATTCCAGAGTGCGCCACGCCTGCTGCGTGTAGTCGCAGAAAGTCCCGATCCTGTGTGAGTATCACGCGGCCTTCGCTGTGGGCCTTTTGCACGAGCGCGTCGTCATCAGCACCTCGAAGACCCTCTTCCTGCACTCTTGTAATGTCAACACCGCGAGCCCTCAATCCACGGACCACAGCAAAAGGGATGGGCTCGTCAGCAAAGAAACACGCTC
This sequence comes from Planctomycetota bacterium, assembly GCA_029260765.1. Lineage (GTDB taxonomy): Bacteria > Planctomycetota > J058 > JAJDCP01 > JAJDCP01 > JAJDCP01. The sequence continues at coordinate 25,015 of JAJDCP010000136.1, read as the reverse complement.
GCGTCACGTGGTCAGCCGGTCTCGGAGTTTCTTGGCGAGCTTGGAGTCAGTTGTGCTCTCCATTGCCTCTTCGATCCGGCGACCTTCTTCACGGTCTCGTTCTATCTCCTCGCGATGATCAAAGTAGCAGGCAAGAGCTGCGTGCACTGACCCGAGTGTCAGGTCGTAGTCGTTGGCGACCTCGTCTGCACTGCGGCCCAGACTCTCGTGCCAAAACGCAATCTGGTCCACCGTTATTCGACGACCTGCAATCCTGGGTCTTCCGCCGCAGGTTCCAGGCGTCGAGACAATGTGCATGTCAAGGGATCTCGGTTTCACCGTTCGTGCCTCCCAACTACAACAACACCATGGTAGCCGATACGTGCTCGTCGTTCTCCAACTCGGCACTCTTGCCGGCTCTGAGAGGCAACCACTGGGCTCGAGATCCCACGGCCAACAAGCGCTGGGGCAGGTCCCTCCCCGCACTGGCTGCCTCTCACGGTTTCGGGTGCCTCGCCGTCGGCTTGATCACGGCTGCAACCGCGGGCCGGAGCGCAGTACTCCGCTGGGGCAGCCGCTTCTCGCGTTTCTGCACCAAGCCGCCGGACTGACGGTCGCTGGCCATGTCCCGCCCCTCGAAGACCTCCGGCCCTGCATCCTCACCGTGAGAGACGCAACGCCGTTTCGCTGCAGAGCCCTCCGGCCGCTCCGCTGAGCGGCGACCGCAAAACGACACATGGCGGGCTCGATCGGGGCGGGGAAGAAAGGCGTGGACTGGGAGGTTCTCCGACGGGCTGTGCTGGTTCCCGTTGGTGAGGTTGTTCGTAGTGAGCGGTGCAACGAAGGCGAACCCGAATCCGACTCGGAACCCGCCTCCGTGGCCGGTTCCGACACCGAATCCGGACCCGACCCCGAAGGCCCACCGTGGGGGGCGAAGACGGGCGAGACCCTATCTGGGGAAAAACGAAGCACCAGGGAACGCCTCGATAAGGCACGAAGCGCTGCTTGGGTTTCCCCAGCTGTACCAACGCCGCGCTTCGCGCTTCTTCGGGAACAAAGACGAAGGGAGGGCCGGCTGATCACAAGCCTCCGACCAGCGCTTGGTCGGTAGCAAGGAGACATCAACCAAGTCTACAAAAGTGTTACCGATGTCCCCGGCCTCCAGTGTCAGGATTGTTGTCGCCTCCTTTTTACTTGAGTCCGGGGGCTGTTGGAGTTCTCGAATGCGAAGAGCATATTCACTTGCGTACAAAACGAAACTGATCCGCCGAATGGTCGGGCGAAGCCGCCAGCCCGTCAGAGGCTGACGCGGCTGCTCGCCCACTCGGGGGAGGCTGGGGGCAAGACAGACTGGGAGCTGCGGGTGGCCCCAACGCTGGCAACCGGAACCGTGCACCAGGACATACCTTGAGGTCGTCCCCTCAGGGCCCGGGCTCACTCGAGGTTCGAGTACTCGATCGTCGTGCCCCCGAGCTCGATGATGCCGCTGCCCTTGCCCGTCGCGGTGTGTTTCAGGTTCGGGAAGCTGCCGCCGTCGAGGGCCAGCCGGTCACCCCCGGAGCCGTTGTCGCCGCCGTCGACGACGACGACGATGGCGGGGAAGTTGCCGCTGCCGAAGTCCAGCGTCAGGACGTCGTCCCCGTTGCCGCCCTCGAAGCGGAGGTTCCCGCTGAAGGCGCTCAGGGGGACGGTCAGGGTGTTCGTGCCGCTTCCGCTCGCGCCGCCGATCAGAGTGCCGAGCGCGATGTTCGGCTCGAAGATGACCAGGTCAGCCCCAACGATCGAGATCCGGGGGATGTTGTCGTTGTCGTCCCCCCTGATCACGAGGTCGTTGCCATCGAGCTCGACCGCGATCTCCTGCTCGGGCTCCACGTTGAGGTTGAGCACCGCGGAGGACGGATCGAACGAGGTGATGCTCCCCCCGACGGTGGCGGTGACCGCGCTCGTCACGCTCCGGAACTGGTCCATGCCCGTGGCCGCGGGAATGCTGACCGTGACGTCGAAGCTGCACGTCTCCCCGGCCAACAGGCTGGCCCCGGTCAGGAAGAGGAAGGTGTTGCCGGAGATGCCGGTCAGGGTGCCGTTGCACACGCTCCCCAGGCCCGCGGTGGCCTCGAGGCTGTCGATGACAGCGTCGAGGTCGTGGCTGAACGTGACGGACGTCATGTCCTGCGTCGAGGTGTTCTCGAGGGTGTAGCGCAGCGTGGTGGTCGTGCCGGCCGTGGCGGGGTCGTCGAGGAACTCGTGGGTGACGACAAGGCCCGCGAACTTGAGCTCGGCGCTGGCGGCGGCGTTGATCGTGGTCAGGCCGTTGACCTCGGCCGTGATGGTGCTGGTGGCGCTGGTCTGGTTGCCCGAAGGGGCCTGAGCGGGGACGCTGAGCAGGACCCGGATCGTGCACTGCTCCCCGGCCAGGAGGGTGCCTCCGGAGAGGCTCACCATGCCGGTCCCGACGCCCGACAACGTGCCCCCGCAGTCGTTCTGCAACAGGCTGTCGAAGGTCAGGCCCGCCAGGGTCGCCCCGAGATCGTGGCTGAACGCGACGTTGGTCGCGGTGTTGCCCTCCTCCGCCCCGGGGTGCTTCACGGTGTACTCGAGGGTGACGGTGCCTCCGGGGGCGACCGGGTCGTCACTGAACTCCATGGCCAGCTCGGGTCCGGAGAGCACCACGAGCTCGGCCGAAGCCGGGTTGCTCATCACCTCCACCCCGTCGATGGTTCCCCGCACCTCCGTGCGCACGGTGTAGGTGCCCGGGGGCAGGCCGACGGGCAGGACCTGCGTGAGCTCGAAGCTGTCCGTGGCCCCCTGGCCGAGGCTCCCCCCGGCGAGGGTGAACGTCGCTTCGGCGTCCTGCGGGGCGGGGGGGTTGCTCTCGGTGAAGCCGAACGTGGACGCCGGGCCGAAGTCCCCCGCCTGGGGAATCGTCGTGACCCCCGTGGAAACGGGGAAGGTCGGCGTCAGATCCAACGTGAGGGTGAGGTCCGTCGCGTCGAATGCAGGGTCCACATTCATGACGGTGAAATCGAGCGTCACCGTCCCTCCCGGTCCCGCCGGATCGTCGACGTAGTCGAGGGTCAGGATCGGGGCGTTGGAGACGATCAGCAGCGCGGCGGAGGAGGGGAACGTCTGGCCGGAGGTGCCCAGCGTGCTCGAAAACAGATAGTCGCCGGGGGTCGCGCCCGCGGGGACCTGGAGGTCCACGGAGAAGGAACACGAGGCCCCTGACGCGAGGTTGCCGCCCGTGAAGCTCAAGACGTTGGCGCTGCTGCTGAGCATCGACCCGGCGCCGCAGACATCGGCCATCGGCAGGCCGAGGGCCGAGAGTCCGGGGAGGACCGCGCCGAGGTCGAGGCTGAACTCCAGGTCGGTGACGTCAGCGGCCACGGGATTGGTGATCTCGACGTTGAGACGGGCCGTGCCCCCCGGGGCGACAGGCTCCGGCGGGCGGATGGCCAGAAACAGGTCGCTCTTCGGATCGGCCGTGATGGAGGCGGCGCCGAGTCCCGCAGAGAAGCTCAGAGAGAACTGATCGCTGAACCTCAGCTCGACGAAGAGCGGCTGGGAGCCGGTGCGCAGGCCGAGGACGTCGACGCTGGCGGTGCAGGAGGAGCCCGCGGACACGGTGAGCGCCGAGAAGTTGATCTGCTGCGATCCCGGCTCCGCCGTGACCGTCCCGCCCGTGCAGTCGGTCATCGCCCGCGAGGGACGGGCGACGGACACACCCAGCGGCAGCCTGAGCAGGAAGCTGGGGCTGAAGATCGCGCCGCTGTTCGCCGTGTTGTCGATGACGAAGGTCAGGGTGGCGCGGCCCCCGAAGGCTACGGGCGAGGGACTGACGCTCAAAGAGATGCCCGGCCGCGCCGTGTCGACGGTCAGCTCGGCCGTCGCCGTGCCGTGGTTCCCTGCCGAGGACGTCAGATCGCCCGTGAGGTTCATGTAGGTCCCCGGGGTGGCGGCGGTGACTAGCAGGCTGATGGTCGCGGTCGCGCCGTCCCCCATGAACCCGTCGCTCAGGGAGATCGTCGAGCCCCCGGCGGGTGCGCTGAGCAACGCGTCGCGCTTGAAGCTCGCCTCGACCACGGGGGGGTCGGCGATGGTCACGCCACTCGGCAAGACGTTCGTGAACGCCAGGTCGGTCAGCGGCGCGCCGGAGCCGTTGGTGATCGTGTACGTCAGCCGGCTCGCGCTGCCCGGACCGATCGCGTCGGGGCCGAAGGACTGGCTGAAGCTGACCTGGGCCTGGACGGCCCCGGCCAGGGCCAGGAAGATCATGATCCCGGAGAGCGGAGATCCAGGGCTCCTGTGCATGGTCGGCATCTCCTCACTCCCGCGCCGCGAGATCCTGGACCAGCGCTTCCAGCACGTCCAGCCGCTCCTGCAGCTCGTCGATCCGCGCGTCCTTCTGCCGCAGCTGCTCCTCGAGCTCCTGCACGCCGGCGACGGCGACCCCCGCCAGGTCGAGCGGCGATACGTGGCGGTCGTCGACGCCGAGCCCGAAGGCGGCGTGGAAGTCCTGGGCCATCGGCCCCAGGTGCCGGATGCCCTGCGCGTCTTCGCGGAACGCCCAGGTGGAGACGGGCAGCTCCCGGATGCGGGCGAGGACCAGGGCGCCGGTGACGGGCTCGATGGCATGTTTGAGGTTCCTGTCCGAGGGAACCATGATGTTCAACGCGGTCACGTTGCCGCGGACATTCAGGTTGCCCATCGGGTCGACGGTCAGGTCGGCCGGGCCGCCGAGGGTGATGTTCTGCAGGCGGAAGCTCGCGTCGTCCCCGACCAGCTCCCAGCTCTGGGCGGTCCCCGCCGCATCGCGCTCGAAGCGGATCGCGGGGGCGCCGCCGTTGACGAGGTGCAGGTCGACGGCGGGGGTCGCTGTGCCGAGGCCGAGGTGCCCCATGTCGTCGACGACCAGAGGCGTCGTGGCGGCGGTGACGTTCTTGAGGGAGAAGGACCGCTCGTTGCCCCCGAGCTCCCAGCTCTGCCGGATGATTCCGCCGGTCCCATCCTGATCGAGCCGGATCGTTGGCATGTTGCCGGAGGCGATATGCAGGTCGGTCTGCGGAGCATCGGTGCCGAGTCCCACGCCGGTCGCGTTGGCGAACACGGCGTTCGTCCGCGCGCTGGCGTCCAGCCTGAGCAGTTGCCGACCCGCGGTCGCGTTCTCGATAACAAAGTAGTTCGCGCCGCCGTCGTTGGCGTCGTTGCAGACCAGGCGCCAGTCGGTGGACGGGAAGGAGGCAGCGCCGCTGGTATCACGGAATAGGATGCGCAGGTTGTTCTCGTTGAGGATGAGGGTGTCGAAGCCGAAGGACTGCCCGGGTGTCGCGTCGAAACCCAGAGTCAGGCTCCCGAGGACGGCCAGATCGTCGTTGATCACATCGTCCGCGGAGAGCACACCGGCGAGGGACAGGCAGAGCAGGACAAGGGTGGGGCGTTTCATGACACGACTCCTCTCTGGGTGTAGAGTGCGGGGCAGGGGTTCCAGAGCACGCGCGGTGCCTTGGGGGACCGGCGCGCGGGGAGAGCCCGCGATCACTCGTCACAGTTTGCCCACAAGTCTCGGCTTGCGTCTGAGGTTTGTCAAGCGGTTCGAGCGTGAACTTGCGGTGCGACGTCGACAACCTCGACGAGGTGATCATCGACGCAGGACGGCAGGAGTGCTCCGCGGAGTCGACTCTTCGTCCGCGTTGATCGGAACGTTGCCGAACTCGGCGACGAAGAGCGCGTTGAACGTCCTATGGAAACCGTCGCCGACTCCCTCGACGCCCGCGAAGTTGTCATCAGTCTCGGCAATGATGACCCGATAGGATTGTGCCTCGACCTGCACACGCGGAGCCATGGATCATGGTGTACTCGATCCAGAAGACCGCCAGCGCGTGTTCTGTCCCGGCATTCAGCGGCGATAGAGGACGACCAGACGATGTGCCGGGGGGATCGATCCGGCCGCGGTCGTTTCACGAACCAGGGAGCGAAGAATGGGGCGGCCTTGCGCAGGCCAGACGCAGACGCGCCCGGAACAATACCCCCAGAGGCTTCAGAGTTGTCCGGGCTCAGACCGTGTACAGCCGCAGCAGGGGCAGGCTCAGCCGGTGGCGTTGGGCCTGGCTCCAGGGACCTTGGCGGTACGCCGGGTGGCAACGGGCAAACACGAGCGTGCCCGGCGTCAGCCGGGACTGACTCAGGGCAAGGCCGGCCACCAGGTCGATCAGAAAAGCGAGGACGGCGACCGGCGGCGGTCCCGCCCAGGCCAACCCGAAGGCTGCCAGCCAGCGCAGGTTGGCGTCGCCGGCGCGATCCTCGAAGACTGCCCTAGGAGCGCCTGGACCTCCCGATTCCGGCCTCCAAGACTTGCCAGGGCGCAGAGGAGCAGGAGCTGGGCCTCGGTCGTAGTCTCGAGCTGCCAACGCGCCAGCAGTCTCGGACAGCAGTCCAGCCAAGAGGGCTCGGGCACGCAGTGAGCGAGAAACGTGACGCTGCTGGCACAGACCTCGGGAACCTCGTCGTCCAGTTCCACGGGGTACCCTGGCTGTTTGACCCGATCGCGGCAGACCTTGTAGACCGATCCACCCGCGGGCCGGAGCGACGTGTCACTGCTGACCCGCCTGCTCGGCCAGCTGCCTGGACTCCTCGGCCAGTTTCAGAGCCTGGCGCTGCCAGCCGCTCTCTCCCTGTTTCTCCGCGTTCTCCGCCAGGCCCAGGGCGATCACTCGCGCATCGGCGACGCGGCCTGCCTTCGCGAGCGCCCTCGCGTGGGGCTTGCACAGGTAGAAGCGGCCGGTGCCCTGCTCGAGCGCGCGGCGCAGAAGCTCGAACGTCGTGTCCTGTATGTACTCCGGCTTTGGCACCTTGTTGAGGCCGGTCGGCTCGCAGCAGCTGCGGACAGCCGGTCTCCTTTCCAGCGCTGCCAAGTCACGCCTGGCGTGAGATAGCGGGAGGTTCGAGACCCACTCGGCGGCGAGCTCTGGACCGCCCGCCAGCTCCTGCTCTGATTGGTCGTTAGGTGTAGGGGTCGCCAGTCACCATGGAACCGTACCGATGATCGCCATCGACAGCGACGCTCTCACCACGGAGTTGAGGCGTGCGCTCCCCGACTCGGAGCCGTCCGCCTCGGTGCCCATGTTCGTCGCTCAGGTCCCATGGCCCGAGGCCGACGCGGGTATTCAGCTCCTCGAACGGGTTTGCGACCACGCACACCCCGCGGCCTGGCGATTCGACGAAGCCTTGCTTGAGACATGGCCAGGACGCGTTGTCTCGTTCGCCATGCATGCGGTTCGAGCCCTGCCACCCGGTGAGGAACGCATCCGCGGACTGATGCAAGTCCCGGCGCGGCTCACGTCTCGTGAATCGGACGAGGTGATGCCGGCGCTCGTTGATGGCACGTTCCCTCAGACTGTTTGGGCGCCGCACACCAAGCCAACCAGTCGCCGAAATCTCATCGTCAGTTTCGTCCGAACAGTGTCGCCGGAGCAGCGTGAGCGATGGTTTCAGTTCGATACGAGCCAGCACGAACACTCACCCTTGCTGTACGAGTTTCGTTCCCGCAAGGCCGTCGACTGCTTGAGCGAAGCCTCTATGCGAGACCTTTGGGCGCGCATTCCTGCGCACAATCAAGGTGAGATTCCCCAGGAATTCCCAGGCTGGAGTTTGGCGTTTTCCGGGGTACGGCCGCCAGGCTATCCAGCGGGCAGCAAGCGGTGCGGGAGTTCGACGCCCAACACTTTTGAGGAATGTCTCTCGACAAGGGGTGCGGTGAAAGTGGAGAAGCGAAGAAGTGAGACCCGATCATGCGGGAACGCCCCGGCCTACTCGACACCGTCGGCGAGACCGATCTCCGCGGATGCACCGAGATTCCCTGAGAGACCTCTGCCAGGGCCCTGCCCATAGACCGACGCGGCAGCGGCTGGAGGCCGTGTCCGCAGCGGTTTCTCCCCCCCTGCAGCGAGACGGTCTTACGGAACGCGGCCAGCGAAAGTGCCAAACTCTAGGCTAGAGCTCGACCTCGAACTCGGTCAGCTCCGGCGGGGGCCGATAGAACGTGGAGCTTGCCTCGTCGCCAGCCTCGAGGGTCACTCCGTTAGCCACGCGCACGATGTCGTGCTCGATCAGCTCGAGGAGCTCGGCGCAGGTAAGCACCACGCCCTTGAAGGTGCGCGCGGCGACCGGAGTCCCAAACACGCGCTGGATGGCGGTGAGCCTGATCGGGATTTGGCTCAGCCAACCCCGCTCGCGGTGCAGCTTGGCCTTGCGAAGCGAAATCTGGCGGGAGCTTCCGCCGACGTTCGCCCGGAGGACCAGCCCGCGCATCTCGCCGAGCTCGTCGTCGCCGCCGGGGCCCCGCGAGACGCGTACAAGCTGGGCCTGCCGCCCCCTCTTGCGCGCCAGCGTCCCGGCCTCGATCACAAAGGACAGCCCCTGCGCGTCGAGGGCCCAGCTCGCGGTCCGGTGGAGAAGGACCTCATCCACGGCGTACAGCGGCCAGGAATCGGCCACGCCCGAGTCGACCACGATCTCTGCCTTCTGGATCGCGTCCAGGGCCGGGAAGCCCGCCGCGACCTTCTGGCGGAGGAATGGCTGGATCTGATCGCGGAGCTTCTCCTCCATGGCCAGGTCAAGTGCCGTATACAGCTCGCGCTGCTCCTCGTCTGCGACCAAGGTCCGGCCCAATTGCTCCCCGGTGAACTCCATACGGACCGCGCGCTTCCGGGCATCGATGAAGGAGTGGCGCAAGTCGACCGAGGTCAGGTCGGTGTTGAAGGTCAGCACCCCTGCCTTCAGCTTGGGCCGAACCTGGACCTGAAGCGTCAGCTCGGCCGTCTTGGAGCCGAAACCGTGCTCAGCAAAGACGGAGAAGAAGCTGAGATCGCCCTTGCTCGAGTCGAAGGTCAGCTCGAGGAGGATCTCGATCCGATCGGCGTGCGGGCGCAGGGTCAGCTCGCGCAGCCTGCCCTCCCACCCAGCGAGCTCGATCTTTGGCTCGTCTTCGTCGGAGTAGCCGCCGGTGAGGCCGTTGCGCATGGCGTGCTGCATGCGGGCAAAGAAAGCCGGCCCCAGCCCCACCCGCATGTCCTCGCCATCGAGGAGCTGGTTCTCGATTTTCTCGGGCCGCCCGCGAGCCGGGTCGTAGGGGGTGCGGTTGCGATAGGCGGTCCAGGCCGACAGCGCTGCATTCGGCGTGACGCTCCTGCCATCGGCTCTCAGGAAGCGCAACCCGAAGCCCCGTGAGTCGCTCTCGTCGATCTCGGCCGTCCAGCCTCGATTCGCCATGAGCCCGCCCACCTCGTTACGATCGAGCGAGGCCACGACCTCCGCCGCCGGCAGATTCAGCGTGATGAAGCCGTCGCCTTCCTTGCGGATCTCGTGGAACATGAGGCGTCCCTGCAAGACGGAGAGCATCCCGACAGCACGCTGGGTGGCATGCTCCTCCGCTGCATGGTACCCCTCGAGGTCCATGTCGACGTTGATCAAGGCCGCGACGCATGGGGCGAAACCGTCGCCGCGGCGCAGGAACTGCATGTTCAGCCGGCGCAGGCCGCTGAGGCCGGCCGTCAGGCCGAAGGGTTGCGACTGGAAAGCACTCGCCAGCTGGTTCCGAAGGATGGCCCGGATTGTCGGCCACAGAGAGCTCAGGACCGGGTGCTCAATCTCTCGGTCTCGGTCGGTACCCAGGGTGGCGCGTTCGACGTGGAGCTGCATCAAGCCGACCCGCAGCGACAGCCGGAGCTGAAGCGTGACCCGGTCCACGTGCCGCGACCGCCGCACTCGCTCGCGTGGAGTGCGCGGCTCTGCGCTGGCAACTCCGCCGGGGCCCAGCGGCGAGCCATCCTCCACCCGACTGGTGCTCCGACCCAGGGCGCGCGCGGGGTCAACGGTGTTGCGGCGCCGCCCCTCCGCTGGCTCGAGCCCTTCCGCCGCAGGCGGCGTCGCCGTGTCCGCGGCGGCAGCCGCGGCGGCCGCCGCAGCCGCCAGCGCTCTCACCCGCCCAGGATCCGCCATGCCCGTGACTGTGAATCGCCCGGCCCTGGCGAAGACCACGGGCCACTGCACCACCAACACCGGCTCCCGGACATCCTCGTCGAAGGCAGCCGCGGTCGGGGTGCCGAAGCGGAGGAAGCGGCGATCCTCGCCCGGCCATGCGTCGCCGAGCATGTCGGTCAACGGCCAGCTCATCTCACCGCGCACCTTGGCCGCGGCGTGCAAGGCCTGCACGACGCGCAGGAAATAGTCCGCGCCGACGTAGTCTTCGAGGTCGAAGCCCGACTGTCCCGAAACGTGTGCGTGTCGCAAGCTCATGTTTGCCTCTCCGAGTGATGACCAAACGAGATTTGCTCGGCGATCGGTTCGACCCATGTTCGCGGCCCGCTTCCGGGCAGCGATCTCTGAACGAGACTGGTTGCCATGGGTGCTTCTTCGCTGACTTCCACCGGCTCCTTTGCAGGGCTGAAATCGCACAATCTCCCGCCGGGGGAGCCATTCAGCACGGCACAGAGCTACTATGCTGGACGGCGCCCTTCCCGGATCGCGGAAAGGATCTCCTCAGTCGTGATTCCGAGATCCAGACCAGGCACATCCAAAGGCGAACCCCTAGCAGGCGCCGGTCGGATGACATAGGTGTGCCCATTGCGTCTACGGATGCCGACCGCGCCTTGTTTACTGGCCTCATCGACCAAGGCTGACAGGTGCTGCCGAGCTTCAGAGTATGTTTAGATTCTCATGGCGCGACCTCCAAGACGTCCACACCGGCGCTAGTGGCTGCGAGGCGAAGGCCGTAATCAAGCGTGAGTAGAGGCGCTCCCGTGCGCTGAGCTGCAGCGAGCAGGTAGGCGTCGTATGCATAGATCTTGAGCCTGGCGGCCAGCTCCACAGCGTGGCCGAGGTCGACATCAATCAGCCGCACAGGGATGGACTTGTACACTTCAATCGCCCGTCGAGCCTGCTCGACGGTGATGCGATAACGCTTGAGCATAGCGCTGAACGCGTTGCCGACTTCCCAGTGGACCGAAGCCGGTGCCACAAGTTGGTGGCCTTTCGTTCGCTGAACGAGTGTCCGCCTTTTTGGGCTCGTTCGCGACGATTGCGATCAGTGTCGATGTGTCGACGACCATGCCCAAGTCCTGCTCCACCACGAGACATGTACAATTGTACTTGAGTGGTATTGGGGGTCAAGTCCTGAGCTGGGGTGGGCCATCCTCAAGAGGCCTCCGGGAAGCCTGGAGCCGCCACACCAGCAGCCAGTGCCTGCCAGATTGCTTACCTGGGCAACGGTCCCAGCGCGGCACGCGCCCGACCGGGAGCCGCAACGGATGAACGCGGATAAACACGGACCAGACGGGGAACGCGGACAGCATAGTCGGTGCTCGGTCGCTGTGAGGCAATCCGTGTTGATCTATGTCCATCCGTCGCTCCTTCCCATCTCAGTCCAAGTTCAGCCCTTCCACTCCGGAGCGCTGCGGACAGGTCCGGCGAAGCATTCTCCAGCTCCAGCTCGAGCTCAGAGCTGGCTCCGTGCTCGTTCCTTCAGGAACCGCACCTTGAGAAATCCCAAGTACCTGCAAGGGAGATGTCCATGACAACTTCTTCAGTCCTGGTCTCCCAGAGATCCCCGTCGCACGGAGGTGAGGCCAATGATTGTTGACGCTAGTTCAGACCCACCCGGAGTTCCGGGTGTCTGGATTCCGTTCGCCAACGATCCACTTGATTTGAACGCTTAGCCAGCTTCTCCATCGGACATTTGATGGGAGGCGCCCATGCTCTCCAGCGAATTGGTCTGCGTCACCCCGACATGGCCGAAAGCGCCAAGTAGGGCACCAGGTTGAAGACAATGAAAGCAAGCTTGTGTTGCGCAAGGAACTGAAAGTAGGCACGCGAGATTTCGGTTTCGCTCATGTTGAACATTCTGCCGTGGATCTTCGACGCCCACTTTCGTATCAGGACGATCTTGATGGAGGAGAAAACCAGGATGCCTGCATTGATCAGGCTGCAATATCCAAAAAAGGTCTGGGCTGCTTCGAGGGTCATGGGCTGCTCCGTCGCGTGAGGGCTGCGTACCCGGGTCGGACCGTCACACCGAGCCCGCGGCGTGTCGACGACCTTGCGATGTGCCGTCGAGCTTGTCACGGCGCGCGCTCGAGGAGGCCGCGACCGACGGTCGCGGCACAGACCATTGCCGCGAGGTACATTGAGGGCTCGCCCATGGTGCCGCCGACACTCGCCAAGCTCCGGAGAGATCGAGGCACAGGTGCCGAAACAGTTGAAGCGCCATCCATGGTTCCAATTGAGAAGGGGACCGTAACGGAGACTTCGCCCCAAGGGAGAGACCATGTCAGCTCAGATTCGAGCGCGTATCGAAGGACAGTTCACTGCCACGTATCTCACAGTCCTGAGTGTCATCCAAAGCGTGGTCTTCGGGTTCTTGGCAATCACGATCTACGAAGCACACGGAGGCTTTGATCTGCCCCATTGGCTACTTTCAGCGGCCACTTTCATGATGGTCGTCGCCATATGGCATGAGTTTATGATGGGGGCGACGAGTCTGATCTGGATTCCCTCGCTCGCCGATTCAATCCTGCCTTTTCTTCTCGGAGCCGCAGAGTTTCTCGTTGTCGCTGCGCTTCCCGGTGCCATCTCCAGGTGGTGCGGTTCCATGGCGATCGTCTCCCTCATGATGGCAGCCGCGCACCTCAACATGGTCTGGCGAGCACGGAAGGACCCTGCCAATCTGCCTGTCTTGCGCGCCTTTTTATCCTTGAGCGCGGCCTGGTCGCTCGCACCGAGCCTCTCCCGCGCAGCCGCCCGCCGCGCCCCGAGCTCCTCGGCGCGCTCCACCTCTCCCTCGGCTTCCGCGGCGGCGAGGCTGTCGAGGGCGTGCACGCAGGCCTCGACCACGGCCGGCAGCCCGGCGACGAGGTCTTCGTCGGCGACAAAACGCGCGAGGGAGCCGTCGACCAGGGGCGTGCGCCACAGCGCCTCGAGGTGCTCGAGGGACTCCGGGTAGGCCTGCACGATCAGGGCGGTGCTGTGGGCCTGGGTCCAGCGCCGCCGGCAGGCGGGAGAGGGAGGCCACCATCCTCGAAGTCCTGGCCGTCGCGATGCTGATCACGCTCTCCACACTGTTGTTGATCGGCGCGGTCAGCCTGCTGTGTGCGGTGCTGTTTCCCCATGGCCCTGTCCTGGCGCTGTTCGGACTTGTCGTGACCAGCAGCGGCCCGCCGGCATCCCGACTCCGACGTCTGTCTCGCCAGCTTGTGGTCTGGGCCCCGCTGGCCATCGCCTGGCTGACGGCCCCCTATTGGCCCGGCGGTTGGTGGCTCTGTGCCCAGAGCTCCTGACATGGACAACTCTTGATTGAGACTTCGCTCCGGGACCTTTGATCAGGTTTGGTCGATGCCTTCGATCTGCTGAGAGCCGCCTGTAGCGTCGGTCTATGACCGACGAGATGATCGATCCGTATGGTGAACCCAGAGCCTCTGGATACAACCTCCGCCAGAGCTCCTTCACAGAAGACGGCTTCGATTCGGTACAGCCAGCGGTCGCAACGGATAGGAGCCGCTAAAACCCCTCCAGCCCCTTTGCATCGAACCCGTGTCAGGAGCTCTGGTGCCGGGCTCGCGGGCGGATGGCTGCTCGCGACTCTACAGCCCTGCTTCAGTCGCGGCCCGAGCGTCTTCGACAGGCTGCTGCGGACGCGACTGGTTCCTCCCTGAGCCGGCTGCGAGAGCCAAGGTTCCTATCCCCAGGTCGAAGCTGCGCCAGCGCGTGGGGGGCGCGGTGCAAGCCGTCGGTCAGGAGGGCGGGCGCTCTCTTTGAGGTCCGGGAGTAGACGAAGTCGGTCAACCAGGATCCTTGTCGGTCGCGATGGAAGAAGACCGCGGTCTGCTAGTCAGTCCCGACATGAGCACAGCGCCAGTGTTCTCTCTCGTGCGAGCGTTCTCGCCGGCTCGTGCTCGGGGAGCCGGCGCGCGCGAGTCCCCGTCGATGGTCAGAGACTTAGCCCCAGCTTCAGCCGGCGGCGAATCTCAGCCTTACTCAAAATGAACCCCAAACCGAAGACTCCTCGGCTGACTCTTTTTATGAAGCCCCCCTTGCGCACGTCTATCAAGAGTTGGATTCTGATACGCTCGATTTTCTCCTCGGTACGAAGGACATAGGTCCCTGCTGGATAGCGCCGCTTGAGGAGGCTGGCCTCGGAGTCCCGCCTGTGGTCCGGTAGCGTGGGATACAAACCTTCGCCAATAATCTGGATCACCGTTGTGTAGGTGACCTTACCTCCGCGTTTGTTGCTCTTTGGCTGTCCGGTTATACGGATCGGTGCTTTCCCGAATATCTTGGCCCGGTCGTAGACAGACATAGAAACCCCTTCGCGGTGAAGTGTGTTACCGGTGATGTTAGCGCGCAACTTTGCGTTCCAACGCCAAAAAAATGGGCAAGCCCCCCGGGTGACATCGGAGGTGTCTTCGGGGTATCGCCGGCGAGGGCAGCGCTTGCGCTCAACGAAATCGCAAGAAGTTCGGAGACGCGCGGCGAGGTCGCGCTGCGGGCATGCCGGCATCTCCGGAATGCGCTTTGCGTATGATCCACCAGCGCACCACACCGAGGACGCCGATGCAGAGCTCCCGCCGCCCCTCGACCTCGCGCCGTTGGGCGCTGCCCTGTGCCTGCTTGTGCCTCGGCGCCCTCGGCCTCGTGCTGATCCCGCTGAGCGACGGCCTCGACGAGGCCGTGCGCTCGTATAGCTGGCCCTCGACCGAGGGCACGCTGCTGAGCGCCGAGCGCGGGCGGGCGCGCTACGGGACCAGCTACGAGACGGCGCAGGAGGAGGTCTGGGTCGAGCTCGGCTACGCGTACACCGCGGCCGACAGCAGCCAGCACGCGGGGCACCGCTTCGACGTCTCGACGACGCCGGGCCGTGGCTGGCGCCATCGCCACTCGCTGATCGCCTGCAACATCGCGCTGCACGCCATGCGGGACGCGCCGGCGGTGCGGGTGTACTACGACCCGGCGAAGCCGGAGGCCGCGGTGCTGCTGCCCGGCATCGGCTTCAGCCAGAGCGGCTGGCTCGCGCTGGTGACCGCGCTGCTCGGAGCGACGCTGTTGCTCGTCCGCTACGGCCTCGAAATCACGAAGGATCCTCCACAGGGCAGCTTCGTCGCGGGCCTGATCGCCTGGCTGGTCTGCGTCCCGCTCGGCTGGGTCGCGCTCGCCGGCGGGCTCGGCGCCGTCTACTACACGCTCGGTCTGAGCGCGCCCCCGGTCTGGCCCGGCCTCGTCTTCCTCGGAGTGTGTCTGGTGCAGGTCTTGATCCCCTCGCTGGTCCGCGTGCAGGCGGTGCAATGGGCGATCGCGATCGCGATCATCGGCCTCGTGTTGTTCGGCCTGGCCGGTGGTTTGCTGGCGGCGATCGACGCCGAGGCCGAGGTGGAATACACCGTCGAGGCCGACGAGCTCGTGCGCCGGCTCGCCGATCCCCATCCCCGGGTGCGCGAGTACGCCGCCCACGAGATCCGCGAGCGCAGGCGGCCGCTCGAGGCCGTCGAGAGCCTGCGGGCGCTGGGCGACGACCCCGACCCGGAAGTGCGGGAGGCGGCGCGGCGGGCGCTGCGCGTGCTCGAGGCGCCCTAGCCTCGCCGGCCTCCACGCTGTACGCTGACCGACGAATCCTTGACGGTCCGTTCATCGAGAACAGCGCCGAGTTCTACTGATGACGACCGGTGGAAGCTCTACCGCGACGACGGCACGGTGCGTGTGACCGACACCTGAGAAGCCTTCGAGGCAGCCGCGCGCCCCGACGTCGATCCCCGCTTTGAGAACTTCGTCGTCGAGGGGCGTGCCGAGTGGATCGAACGCCGCGTCACGACATACGTCATTCCGGTGACCCCGGTCTAGTTTAAGGCAACTGGTCTGTGCCCGCGAAGGAGAACTCACGCTGCGGGCGCCACGGGTGCAAGCGTATAATGCCAGGCGCACAGGCTTTCGCCTTCTGGAGACACATCATGAGCGACTGCGAGACGGAGCTTGTCACGAGGGCAGAGCGCGAACTGATCCAGGCGTTCCGAGCTCATTGGCGTCGGATCCTGATCCGACACCTGGATGGTGACAGATGCACCGAAGAGCAGGCTGCATTCCTGGCTGGATCGCCGGGCGCGCGACGCCACCTGGCGGATTGTTTCTTCAGCTACCCCCACGCATGCAGCCTCGCAATCTTGAGCGAGGATGAGGTGCGACGCTGCCTTCAGCCCTGGTTGCGCCACGCCGCGGAGCACGTCGCTCGCGAGCTGGATCCCGACGATCCGAAGTGGGAAGCCGCCCTGAGCGCCCTGGTGGAGGCTCCGTATGTCACGGTCATCGAGCCCCTGGGTGGCGGCGATCCGCTCGTTATGCCGTACCCGGGCACTTCGCACGCGGCCTGCTACGATGATCTCTATGAGCGGACGGCCGCGGGCTGCTCCGTCGGCGCCCGCCTGTTCGTCTACTGGTCGACGGGCGAGCCCTTCGGCTACAGCGAGCGCCGTTCCACGCAAGCCGGCATCCGCAACGACTTTCGCGCCGGTGCCGCTGAGGCGGCCGACGACGAGGACTGGGAGATCGACTTCGAAGATCACGATGAACACGCCGTCATCGCGCACATCTGTGAGCGCATGGTGGACGACGCGTCTGCGTGAAGCGGCCTGGCCTCTCGCGGGCGGACCCAACGCAGGGTTGCGCGCGACAGGCAGGACTCAACCGTCGGTGCGGCTCAGGCCAGTTGTGTCATCTCAGCGAGATTGAAGGCGTCCACCACCCCCTCCGTCGCGGCCATAGAATTCTACGGGCGGCCGTCCTCGGAGCATGTGATCTCGATGAGCTTCGCGAGCGGCGCCTCTGGCGGAGCGGTCCGGGTCGGGTCTGAGCCAGGCTGTGCTGCGGATGCTCGTTCGGGGCTATGTTTGCCGTTCTCATTCGAGCGACCTCGAGGGATCCGAGGAGTTGAGCCTCCAGAGTCGCCTGCGCTGCGTTACGCGAGGGAGCGGCGCCGACCGCCGGTGGTTGCCTGCCGGTAACATCCTCGACGCGCGGCGGAGCGGGAAGTTCCCTTCAGAGGTCGATGCGCGCGCGGGAACGCCGCGCCCGCCAGCGTCGAGGTCAATCCTATGCACGTCCCGCGAGGGGGCGCCGCGGTGGTGTCCGTCGGAGGCAGGCTCTTCGCCTTCTGAGGACGCACCGGGGGGAGTGGGCTCTTCTTCGCGGTGGATTCCTGGGAGGTCTACGATCTCGTCATCGACACCTGGACGTTGAACGGCGCCAGCGCGACGGTCCGGCGTCGGTATGGGCTTTGCGGGCAGATGGAGAGACCCCGAAGAGCGGAGGGACGGCGATGGTTCGCTGGATGACGTTGCTGGTGCTGGTCGCGGCCCTGGGGCTGCCGGGGAAGGCGGTCTTCGCGCAGGTCACGATCGAGGAGGTCGACCTCCAGGTGACCTCCGTCGGCGCCAATTGGGTGACTGCGGGCGGAGCCAACCTCACCCACACCTTCACCGTCACCAACGCCGGTCCCTCCGACGCGACGCGCGTCTGGCTCGACATGAGCCAAACATCAAGCCCTGCGGGAGTCTCCATCGCCTCGGTCACGCCGAGCGGAAGCACGACCTGGGACGTCAGACCCGACACCTGGATCGTCGGGAGTCTCCCGGTCGGAGAGAGCAGGACCCTGACCATCGTCTATACCGCCGCACCCTCCGCGCCCCACCATGCCGCCATCGAGACCCGCGTCTACGTCGATGATGTCGACCAGACGCTGATCAACCTCGACGATGACATCAAAACAGAGCAGACCACGATCTCGAGCTTCGTCGACTTCGAGGCGACCGTCGACGACGACGTCGATCCCGTCATCGCCGGCAGCGGCCCTGGCAACCTCCACTACACCGTCACCCTGACCAACCACGGGCCGTCCGACGCCGCCAACTCCCTGATCAGGGTGGTTGCCTCTCTGCCGGCGGGAGCCTCCGTGCACAGGGTCCGCACAAGCCAGGGGTCCTACCCCTCCGCCTACTGGAGCGTCGGAACCCTGGAGCCAGACTCGACCGCGACCCTCACCATGGAGATCACGGTCGGGCCTTCGGTCGCCGCCGGCGCCGACGTCATCGACCTCGTGGCCGAATATCCCACGGCCGACGCGGTCTTGCAGACCAACTTTCCTTACTCAGTCACCGAATACACCGACGTCGAGCGCCGCGTCGACCTCCAGGTCAACCTCGTCGACACCCCCGACCCCGTCATCGCCGGCAGCGGCCCGAACAACCTCACACACACCGTCACCGTCACCAACGCCGGGCCCTCCGACGCCTCGGGGGTCACCCTCAGCGAGGTCACGTCCCTGCCCGTCGGGGTCTCCATCACCTCGATCACCCCGAGCGGGAGCACGACCTACGCGCCGCCCGACGCCTCCTCGGGCACCTGGACCGTCGGAGACCTCGCAGCCGGCGACAGCGAGGTCCTCACCATCGCGATGACCGTCGGGCCCTCCGCCGAGGTCGCCGCCAGCGTCAACTCCACGGCCACCCTGACCGGCGTCAACGAGCCGAAGATCAACACCGGTGACGACGCCGCCTACGAGGAAACCGAGGTCCGCGGCAGGATCGACCTGCAGGTCAGCGCCGTCGACACCCCCGATCCCGTCACCGCCGGCAGCGGCCCGAGCAACCTCACACACACCGTCACCGTCACCAACGCCGGGCCTTCTGACGCCTCCGGCGTCCATCTCAGCGAAGTGTTCGCGCTGCCCACGGGAGCTTCGCTGGTCTCGATCACTGCGGGCGCCGGGACCACCTACACGCCCCCCGCCACCTCCCCGGGCATCTGGTTCGTCGGGAACCTGCCGGTCGGGGGGAGCAAGACGCTCACCCTCGTCTGCACGGTCGGAGCCTCCACCGCCCACGGCGCGACCGTCCGCTCGACGACCACCGTCACCACCAGCGAGCAGGCCCTGATCAACACCGGTGACGACACCGCGATCGAGACCACCACCGTCCAGCAGACGGTCGACCTCCAGGTCAGCGTCCTCGCCACCCCCGATCCCGTCACGGCCGGCAGCGGCGTGGGCAACCTCACCCACACGATCACCGTCACCAACGTCGGGCCCTCCGCGGCCACCTCGCTCACCCTCAGCGAGGCCGTCAGCCTGCCGCCGGGCGCCTCCGTCGTCTCGATCACCCCGAGCGGAAGCGCGACCTACGCCCCCGCCGGCGCCCCCTCCGGGACGTGGACCGTCGGCAGCCTGCCCGTCGGAGCCAGCGCGACCCTGACCGTGGTGCTGAGCGTCGGCGCCTCCGCGGCCCACGGCGCCACCGTCCGCACGACGACCGCGGTCGCCTCCGTCGGCCAGACCCCGATCGACACCGGTGACGACAGCGCGATCGGGAACACCACCGTGCAGCGCATCGTCGACCTCCAGGTCAGCATGCTCGACGCGCCCGACCCCGTCACCGCGGGCAGCGGTGCGGGCAACCTCATCCACACCGTCAGCGTGACCAACACCGGGCCCTCCGACGCCTCCGGCCTCACCCTGAGCGAGGTCGTCTCCCTGCCCACGGGCGCCTCGGTCGCCTCGATCGTCCCGAGCGGGAGCACGAGCTACGCCCCCGCCGACACCTCCCCGGGCACCTGGACGGTCAGCAGCTTGCCCGTCGGAGCCACAGAGGTGTTGACCGTCGTGCTCACGGTCGGGCCCTCTGTCGCCGACGGCGCCAGCCTCAGCTCGACGGCCACCGTCACCGGCGTCGACGAGACGCGCCTCAACACTGGCGACGACAGCGCCAGCGAGAACACCACTGTTCAGCGCCGCGTCGACCTTCAGGTCCGCATCGTCGACACCGCGGACCCCGTCACCGCAGGCAGCGGGGCGGGCAACCTCACCCACGCAGTCACCCTGAGAAACGCCGGGCCCTCCGATGCCTCCGGCCTGACCCTGAGCGAGGTCGTCTCCCTGCCCGCGGGGGTGTCCATCGCCTCGCTCATCCCGAGCGGAACGACCAGCTACGCCCCTCCCGACACCTCCCCCGGCACCTGGACCGTCGGTAGCCTCGCCGCCGGCGCCAGCGAAGTGCTGACGGTCGTCCTCACGGTCGGGACTTCGGCCGCCGACGGCGCGATCGTCAGCTCGACGGCGACGCTGACCAGCGCGAACGAGACCCTGCTCGACACCGGCGACGACACGGCGTCCGAGAACACCACCGTCCAGCGCCGCGTCGACCTGCAGGTCTCGACCCTCGACACCCCCGACCCCGTCATCGCCGGCCCCGGCCCGGGCAACCTGACCCACACGGTGACGGTGCGCAACGCCGGGCCCTCCGACGCGTCGGGCGTCGAGCTCAGCGAGGTCGTCACGCTGCCCGCGGGCGCCTCCCTCGACTCGATCACCCCGAGCGGCGCGACCTCCTACGCTCCCGTCGGCACCTCCCCGGGCACCTGGACGGTCGGCAGCCTGCCCGTCGGAGCCAGCGAGGTCCTGACCATCGTGCTGACCGTGAACGACAGCGTGGCGCGCGGGGCCACGGTCAGCCAGACGGCCACGGTCACGGCGAGTAACGAGACGCGGATCGACACCGCCGACGACACCGCCACCGAGGACACGGCGACCATCCTCCCGACGCGCGTCGGGCTGGACGCCCAGGCGAACCTGCAGGTGCTCGACCTCGACGGCATGGCGTCCAATGCGCTGACCCTCTCCCTGGTCGGCGGGAACCTGCGGATCCACGATCCGGGCCAGCCGCTCCTGGCGGGCACGTCGACGACGCAGATCGACCCCTCCACCGTCGAGCTCCCCCTCGCCGCCATCGTCGGCCCGGACGGCATCGTCATCACCGTGCGGGGCGGCGACGACACCCTGACCCTCGACTTCGGGACTGGGAATCCGCTGCCGCCGGCGCCCGCGGGACTGATATTCGACGGCGGCACCGGGAAGGATGCCCTCGACCTCCAGAACGGCGCCTTCGGCGCGGTCCAGTACGAGATGTCGGGACCTGGGGCCGGGAAGGTGCTGTTCGACGGCGGCGCCTGGCGCATCTCCTACACGGGCCTGGAGTGACGGCGCCCGCACCTCTCCCTCCACCTGCCCCCGAGGCGCCGATCCCCCACACCGCGTGCTACGACCGCTTTCGCCTCGCCGAGGGCAAGGTGGTCGAGCATTGGGACACGATCGAGGCGATCCCACCACCTAGCGCGTGGAAGAACGAGAACGGCCAATTCTGATTCTGGCTGCCCGCGAAGAGGTTTGCTCCAGGTGTACGCAGACAAGACGGCAGGGTCCTCTGGCGCATCCCGAGCCACGATGGCGAGCTGCTGGCATTCTCGGCCGCGGGGCTGGTGGTGCAGTCGGAGGACGCTCTGCGGTACGCGTCCGACCATCTGCACCCTTTGCCGTAGACATGCCGCACGGGTCGCGCTCGAGTAGCACGTCACAGACGCCTACCACAGCGGCGGTAGCTACACGCAGCGCGCAGCGAGCCTCGGCTCCGCAATACCGTCTTGCCGCTCGCCCTCCGCCCTGGCAACCTGCTTGCTCTCGCAAACCTCACAATCTCTGATTTGACAGGGGGGTCCCATCCCCGACGGAGGCAACCAGGGCGCCAAGCCTCCGGGTCGACCCTTCGGGCCGCTTCGCTGCACGGCGACGCCCAGATGAATCCATCGTGGGCTCTTGGGTGGGATGGATGGCCTGGGGCGGGTGTTGAACATGCTCTCGTGACGGGCATTCTATCTCAAGTTTAGCACTTCTGCGGTTGATGGCAGCATCCCGCTGGAGGGCAGCTGTCCTGCGCGAGTGGTCGCTGAAGCTGGTTTGACAGACCTCGGGCGGATGCTCGCACCGCTGCCTGAAGCCGACAGACATGGGCCCGCCCACGTGGACCCGTTACACTGGAGATCGTGCATCGACAAAGCAGGGGATGAATTGATGGACATCGAACTCCGGAAGGCGATCCCGTTGGCCCTGATCGTCAGTTTCGCGGCGGGACCCGCACTCTGCCGGGCCGATCTCGGAGTCGTTGGCCTGACACAAGGACTTGAAGTGGACGCGGTCCTGAAGCGATCCGCTGGAGCGTGGCAGAGGACGATCCCTTCACGTGCGTCACCTGGTTCTGGGCGGACCGCGGCCTCGACTCGGCCCGATCTGCGAACAGGAGATCGTGCTGGTATTCGGGACGCCGCGCGAGCTCTACGAGGCCGAGCTGATCCCAGCCGGGCTCCGCAGCCTGGCGAGGGCGCTACGCGCGCTCCGTGCCGGCTACACGCGCCGTGTGGTCCAGGACGAGCGGGTGGCGACCTACGAGAGCTGGGTCCCCGGTGATCGGTGCCAGAAGAAGTGGAATGCTCAGACCTGCGGGAAGCTCCTGAAGGCGATCAGGGCGGGGAACTTCGTGCGCGTGGCCTCCGTGTATGCGGGCATCCCCCACGACACCTACTACCGCTGGCTGAAGAAGGGCGGGGCCGTTAAGAGCGGGGCCTATGGGAAGTTCTACGAGCGGGTGCAGGCCGCAGAGGCCACCGCAGAGACTGCCCTGATCGCTGACTGGAAGTCGGCCGCACCACAGGACTGGCGTGCCGCTCGGGACTTCCTGGCCCGGCGCGGGCCCTGCCTCTGGTCGCCCAAACGGCCTGTGGAGACGCCTGAGGCCCCGGAAGAGGTACTGAAGATCGACCTCGAAAACTCCCTGCGCAAGAGGAGCAGCTGATGGCGGGCAGCGGACAACCGATCAAGCCAGATGCCTGTTCGATCACTGGCCCAGACTGCATTCTCTCATCCACAGCTCGCGTGCCCCGATTGTCTCGAACCCGGGACCATGGTTGCGTAAGATTCGCGCCGAATGAAGGACAGCCCAAATGAAGGGAGAGCAGCGCTAACGCAGTCAGGGCGAACGCCTTGTCCATCAACTGACTCGGCATGGAGTTCGAAAAGCCCGGAGCTGAGGTTTGAGCCATGCTCACCGTCAAATGCACGCAATCGCAACGATGTGTAACCTTCAACTCCCAGCAAAGCGCCTGAAGCCTCCCGAAACCTGACTGCCGCGGAAAGAGCGTGACCTCCACAGGCTCTCCTATGGGAACGGCCTGACCGGGCCCGTCCATCTGGAGATCGAGCTGAGCGCGACGTCGCGGCACAAGAGGGATCTAGCAGTGGAGACCCAACACAAGCAACTCCATGTCGGCCTGAGGGTGATTCCAGACTGCAGGTGGTGGGGTGCATCTTGGCAGGCGTCGCTCGAAGACGGTATCTTCCCGGCAGGCTGCTAACGCTCCGGAAACATCTCCTCGATGCGTTCCTTGTGGCGTTTCGCTTCACGTAGGCCTTCGCTGAGATCCGGGACCGAGTCTCCGGCCATCGCCGCGGTCGTGGCGACGCGCAACAGACTCGCACGGAAGGCATTGAAGGCTTCATACCAGCTTTGGAAGCTGTGTCCGTGGATGGTGGGCAGCCCGTCCATCAGGGCGTATTTGCGGCGTACGACGTCCTTGAGGACCCGGTCGAGGTCGTCCTTGTTCCAGATTCCTTGTTTGTACTTGTCCCCCGCCGCCAGCAGCGAGCTCATCATGCCCTTGAGAGTTTCGACCGCCTCCTGTGCCTCCTTGTCCGGGCTCGACATCAGCAGCGTGATCAGGTGCCCGATGGCGTCGTAGGCGACCTCGATGTGGGAATCCACGCCCGCCAGCACATCGTCGGCGTCGACACCGATCACACTCTCGAGCTCGCTGTCGACAAGAAGCAGCTGCCACGCCCAGTCGTGGTAGCCGACCCCCCAGATCGCAGGCAGCATTCCCTCGACATTCGTCTGCTGCCGCCGCAGTCCGTCGATGGTGCCCTGGACCGACCGGGCTGTCAGGTCTCCACCGTCGGCCAGAGCGATCAGCTCGGCCAGGATCTTGTTCATCCGCGCCAGCTGCTCTTGCGGAGTCCCAGCCAGATCGGCCTGGCAGAAGGCCGGCTCGATTCCCACCACGCAGCATACAACGAACGCGATCTGGATCGCCTGTCGAAACACACCAGACATGATCTCCCCTCTCTACTTCGATGCTCTGCTCAACGTTGTACAGGGTAAGAGAGATCGAGTTTTGCACTCGAAATTCGACAGCAACAGCGCGCAACGGAGTCTTCTGGCACAGGACCTGCGAAGGTCTTCACCGAACATCAGCGCCCCTCTCGAGCCAGGTGAGCGCCTTCTGCGCGGAAGGTGGCCGCCGCGCAGGGTCCACCTCGAGCGACCGCTCGAGGGCTTCGCACGGTTCCGGGCGGCGCTCGAACACCGGCAGATCGAGCTCGGGGGCTGCGCCTTGCTGATGGGTCTGTCCTGCCCGGGGCACCAGTGTTCGGCCGCTGCGCTGATGCTGGCTCGGCCGTTCCCCTGAACAGCGCCGAAGGCAATCGTCGCGCTGGGCGCGTCGACGAAGAAAGCGGGGGCGTTCGTTGTTACCAACTGTGGCGTCAGTGAGCTCTTCTGCGCGTGGAACGAGCGAGGAATGGCGAACGGCCGCAGGTGTGGCCGTTGCCTGGCGGACGTTGAGCTATCGTCAGACAGTCGATGCCCAGGAACTGCTCGACCGTGTCCTGGCCATGCTGCTCAGCGAGGTCGCGCGCCGAGGAACACAGCGCTGCGGCCGAAGGGCCAGGCCTCCGAGGAACGAGGGGGAGGGGCACGGAGGAGCGCCGGGCCGAGCGGCCGAGCGAAGCGAGGACTCACCCACGGCCGTGGCGGCAAGCCCTGACGGGCGGCCTCCGGCCTGGCCGGCTTCGCTCTCGCGATCTGAGTCGGCCTCGGAGGCGATCCGAGAGCGTCATGCGGCTGTCTCGCGCACTCGACTCCGAGTACCTCAGCGGTCCATCGGGCGCTCATGGGCATGGGCGCACTCATCGAAGAACGTGAATGCACGCGATCTCGCCAACACCGTCTTGCTGCAGAGCCCTCCAACCCGGCGCGCCAGGCCTCCGGGTCGACCCCCTGGGCCGCTTCGCTGCGCGGCGACGGCGAAACGGCACATGGGCGGGGCAGGCTGCCCAGGCGCATCGGACCGG
>JAJDCP010000135.1 GCA_029260765.1 Planctomycetota bacterium | reverse complement strand
CCGCTGTAGCGGCGCTCTGTGAGCGCCGGAAGCCGCGTGCGCAGGGGTTGCTCCCGCTGTAGCGGCGCTCTGTGAGCGCCGGAAGCCGCGTGCGCAGCGGTTCCTCCGAAGATCTGGGGGGACTCTATGCGGGTCGGTGTTGCCGTCGGTCATAGACCGACGCTACAGCGGCTGCAAGCCGCGTGCGCAGCGGTTCCTCGCCCCTGTAGCGGGACTGCCTTACGGAGCGCGGCCAGCGAAAGCGCCAAACTCCAGCCTAGCAACGAACCGGCAAAAAGCTGTTTGGCAAGTCTGTGCGCGCTTCCTATTCTGAATGGACAGTTCGAAGCTTGTAAGGACGGGCCGCACTTTGGCTGACGAAGAACGCGAGCTGCACTTCAACGAAACCCGCGGAGGCATCCCTCTACGCTCCGGCCGATCGACCTCTGTGCGGGTCGCCGGGCTCAGTTTGGCGACAGATCCTGTCTTCAAGCATGTCAGCGGGCTGCGTACTTTCCTGCGCATCGACAACGACGGTACCAAGCGCTACGACATGGCGGCGTTCCAGACCGAAGTCTCCCGTATGCTGGGAATCCTGCAGAGCCCGGTCGCGCTCGATGCCTGGTGCCGCGAGCGCGGCATCCGTCGCTCGGTCTACGATCCACGGCTGGCTGCCCAGTGGGACAGTAGCTACAAGGGCTTGTATCAGGAGCTTCATACGCTCTCCCAGGCCGGCACGGTGCCCGGTAGCGCTCCGAATGACAAGTACATGTTCGAGAGCACGATGATGCACCCGATGGAGGTGAACTACTACTTCATCGGCATGTTGTTCAAGCAAATGGGCTCCCCTGAGTCGGGGATGATGACCTTGATCTATGCCTGGAAGGGGCTCTCGTACTTCGGTTCGCCGAGCGCCAATGACGTGGCGATGGCCCAACGAGGCTTCGCCGAGACGAGTGGGGGGACTGTCGAGGTGGCTGCCCATCAAGAGACCGACCCCACCCGCATGGCGACGCGCATCATCAACGAGATCGAGGGCAGCGAGGGCGTGATCGTCGACCGCGATGAGGAGCAGGCGATGCTGCGTCTGCTCGAGCGCGCCGCTCAGGCCGGCACGCTCGACACGGTGCTCAACTACCTGCTCAGCCGGGGTCGTCTACGCGAGGCCTTCAACGAGATCAGCGACAACTTCAAGAACACCCTGCGGATGGTCGTTACGGGCTACTCCAGCTCGATCTTCCACGAATATCTACCCTCCTGACAACTCCGAGGCTCGCACTGTGTCCCTCCGTCTCTTGTTGATGATCGGGTTGTGGGTCTTGCCGCTCAGCGCTCAGGAGTTGATCGGGCAATACAGCGTCGAGCGGCTCGCATCCGGTCCGGTCATCAGCGGCGCGTTGTTCGACCGGGCGGGGATTCCCGACGACGGACTCAACATCAATGGACCTTCCCTGATCAAGTTGCCCGACTGGGTCGCGGAGGAGGATCGAGCCGACCCCTCGGCGCGTTACTACCTGTATTTCGCACACCATCGGGGCGCATACATCCGCATGGCCTGGGCGGCGGAGCGCGAGGGGCCGTTCGTGCTGTTCAACGCCGGTGACCTCGATGTCTCGGCGCATCCTGGCAGGGGTGTCCTCGACATGGCGCTGGGCGGGACCCCGTGGCGCATCGACGTGGTCCCGCCCAGTGATGTTTCCGAGTTGGATGGAGTGGTGCTGCGCGGAGCCGGCTCTTGGGCGCACATCGCCTCGCCGCAGGTGCTGATCGATGAACAACGGCGCCAGTTTCTGATGATCTTCCACGCCTCGACGGGCTGGGGACAGCAGCTGTCTTTTCTCGCCACCTCGTCCGATGGCTTGAATTTCAACATGCCAGCGGACGGGGGGCAGGCCGGGCATGGCATCATCGGCCGGCCGCTGGGCGCTGCCTACCTCGCGCTGAGCTGGCTGGGAGATCAGGTCTATGGTCTCGCCAACCGGGGCGTGCTGTATCAGCTCGCCAGCGCGGACTTCGAGGACTTTCTGGAGCGTCGTCCGGCGCTGGGCCGTGAAGAGCCCCCGAAGATGTTGTTTGAAGCGCTGGGCAACCCGTTCTGGCGCGCCGCGCGGGCTGCTGGGCGGCTGGATGCGTGGAGGCGCGGCCGGCAACCGCGTCACGGCTTCTTGCGCAGTCTGCCCGATGGCCAGGTCCTCGAGGTCATCAACAGTTGGGTGGGTGATGCGCCCGAGCGCCTGCTGGTCTCACACCTGCGTCCCAGCGGGACTCAGGGCACATGGCGGGTGAGCCCTGGCGTGGGTGAGCTGCTGCGCAGCGAGCATGATTGGGAAGGGCGGCAGTTTCCGGTCCTGCCCTCATTAGACGGCTCGGCCGTCGAAGTCCAGCAGCTGCGTGACCCCAGCTTGTTCCTGGACGAGGGGCGTCTCTTCCTGCTCTACAGCGGCGCCGGCGAGATGGCCATCGGCATGGCGGAGTTGATTCCTCTCGATGCCCAGAGTCCCCAAGGCACGACCTTGACGGGTGTCGATGCCTACCACAGATGATCGCCTGAGCGCCGACTAGTGTCAGTCGGGGGCAGCCAGTCGTATGCGGCCGTCGACGGCTTTTTGCTTGGAGCCGTCGGCGTGGGCGATGAAGGGGTTGAGGTCGAGCTCGGCGATCCTGGGGAAGTCGCCGACCAGTGCGCTCACCCGCAGCAAGGTGTCTGCCAGGGCCTCAAGGTCGACGGGCTGGCTGCCGCGCGCTCCTTCCAGCAACGGAAAACCGCGGATCGCGCGGATCATGCGTTGCGCCTCGAGATCGGTCAGCGGCAGAATCCGGAACACGACATCCTTCATCAACTCGACAAACACGCCCCCGAGTCCAAAGGCGATCAGGTGCCCGAACGCCGGGTCGGCCGTCGCCCCGATCAGAGTCTCCAGACCTCCGAGGACCATCGTCTGCACGAGCAGGCGATGCTCTCCCTGATGTCCGGCGAGGTTCTGTTGGATCTCCCAGAAGGCACCTTTGATCTCGCGCGCGTTGCGCAAGTCCACCTGCACACCGCCCAGCTCCGTCTTGTGCAGCACTGTGTCGGAGTCGACCTTGACCACCACCGGGTAGCCGTGTTGCTCGGCGAACGCCACCACGTCCTCGGGAGTCTCCACCAAGCGCCACGGAGCACAAGGGATGCCGTAGGCCTCGAGTACGGCCATCACGTCGGGAAAGCGCAGCCAGCCGGCGGGAGCTGCTGCGATGATCGCCTGCGCCAGCGCGCGCTTCGGTGGCGGCTCGAGCAGAGGTACCCGGCCAGGAGCGCGCTTGTGCAGCTCGGCGAAGCGCGCCATCGCCGCCATGGTCTGGGCTGCCGCTTCGGGGAAGGCGTAGACCGGAATGCCCGCCTCGGTCAAAATGCGCACTCCGCGGGCGCCCCCATGTTTGCCCATGAAGCAGGACAAAACGGGTTTGCTCACGGCACCGCTGGCACGCACTCCCTCGACGATGCTGGCGGCCACCGCGGCCGCGTCGATGGTGATCGGCGAGACGAAGATCACCACCACGCCGTCGACCTCAGGATCGCGCAGGAGCGCCTCCGTACAGACGCGGTACTGCTCGGGACCGGCAGAGGCGATCATATCGACCGGGTTGCGCAGCGACGCCTCGGGGGCCACCACGCGCGCCATCGCCTCACGCGTGGCGCTCGCCAACTCCGGAAACTCCAGGCCGACGGTGCAGGCCGCATCGGTCGCCATGATGGCCGGGCCGCCCGCGTTGGTCAGAATGCCCAGCCGCCGCCCCGCGGGGATCGGTTGGTTCGCGAAGCCCTGCGCCAGGGTGAACAGCTCCGCCACGGTGTCGGCCCGGATCACGCCGCACTGCTCCAGCAGGGTATCGGCCGCCACGTCGGCACCAGAGAGCGAGCCGGTGTGGGACGAGGCGGCCTCCGCGCCCCGTCGGCTGCGGCCGGACTTGACCGCCAGCACGGGCTTGCCACATTCCCGCGTGAGGCGGCGTGCCAGAGCAGCGAAGCGGCGCGGGTTGCCGAAGGACTCCAGGTACAGCAGCACCAGCCGGGTGCGCGCATCCTGAGCCCACCACTCGAGCAGGTCGTTGCCCGAGACGTCGCACTTGTTGCCGAGCGACACGAAACTCGAGAGCCCCAGGCCCAGAGAGGCCGCCGTCTCGAGGATGGCTTCGCCCAATGCGCCGGACTGGCTGGCGAAAGCCACGCTGCCCGGGTGGGGCTGGCTCGCCGAGAACGAGGCGTTCAGGCTGACCTTGGGATCGGTGTTGATCAAGCCCATGCAGTTGGGGCCGACCATGCGTACCCCGTGCTCGCGCAGCAGGCTGCGGATCTGTGCCTCGAGCTGGCTGCCTTTCCCGCCGACCTCTTTGAAACCCGCCGTGATCGTGACCAGCGCTCGCACACCTGTGGCGATGGCCTCGTGCACGATCGGCAGCACAAGGTCACGCGGCACCGTGATCACGGCCAGATCGACCTGCTGGGGCAGCGCCCGCAGCGACGGGTAGGCGGGGACGCTGTGGATCGCGCGAGCCTTGGGATTGACGGGGAAGATCGGCCCCTGGAAGCCGCCGCGCAACAGGTTTGCCACCAGCTGGAAGCCGATCGCGCTCGGATCGCGGGACGCGCCGACCACCGCTACCGATTGGGGCCGGAAGAGCGCAGCCAGGCCGACTGGGCGGGGGTCGTGCTCGGCTGCTTCCATCTCGCTTTCCAAAGTATTCCTCCGGCTGTGGGCCGCTGGCAGGCAGCAGGGTAGCCTCGAGGCAGCACGCATGCAACGGGCTGGAGCGGCGTGGACTTCAGCTGCAGGCCCAGCCGAAAGCGAGCTGCTCCCGATGCTGCGGGCAGCGCGTGATGTGGCCGACGCCCGCGTCTCCCCACATGTAGGGCAGGTCCGCTTCGCTGCCGGAGTCGAGCTGGAACAGCAGCTCCATGCGGGTGGCGCACTGCGGGCAGTCCGGGTACTCGATGCCCTGCACCCAGAACGGCCAACCACCGAGTTTGTGGCCCTGTCGGGGAAAGGGTTTCACTTCCCAGTCTTCGCGCGCGGATCCGGAGAGCTCGACGCCGAGCTGGCTGCGTTCTTCGGAATTGGGGAAGTCCTGGCCTTCCTGCCAACCGATGATGGCCCTGCACGGCAGCTCGCCCGGGCATGCCAGGGCGCTGATCCCGCCCGGGTCGGCTCCGTCGAGCACGCGCACCGCCATCGCCGCAGAAAACGCCTGCCAGGCGCGATGTTTGAGCTCGCAAGGCGGCTTCTTGTTGGTGCAGTAGAAGAGCTGGAGCAGGCCACTTCCCCAGCTCTCTCCGTGCTGGGCGGGCAGCCCGGCGAGCTCGAGCTGCAGAAACAGGGGCATCGGTTGCCCGCAGCTGCAGGCGGGAGCTTGGCTGCCGGCATGCAACCAGGGGCGGCCGCCGAAGTGAGAGCGCGCGCCGTCACCGGCGGGACCTGTGGTCGGGATGTAGCAGGCACGGCGCAGACTCAGCGGGCCGGTGTCTCGGGGGGACTGGGGAACTTCGGCGGCGCTGTCCATCGCGTCTCCTTGCGAAGCAGTGTGTCGAAGGGCTGCGAGTTTTGCAGGAAAACCGGTGGCTGGCTTATTGTCCAGCGGAATCCGGGGCCCTGGTCGACATGTCAGCTGCCGCATTCGTTGTCGAGTCCATCGGCTCTCTCGCGGCTTGGCTTGGGACATGGGTCGCGGGCCAGGTCTGGATCGAGCCCCGGTGTGCGTTCGAGGGCAACGACAGGCGTTGGCAGCGGGGCCATTATGTCGCTGCGCGCCCCGGCCTTTTCCGTCTCAGGGAGAGGCCTGCGACGGCAAACCCCTGAGCGTGAATTGCACTAGAGGCCAGTGCAGTAGCCGGCGGATGGCGCATTGTCAGTCATCCATCGACATCCAGCGCTGCGAGACTCAGCGAAAGGGGCAGTAGGGCCAGGTCAAGGCCCTGCGACAGTGGCTCCACGAGAAAAACAAGTCCGCAGACGCAGCAACCAGGGCCACGCTCTTCGCCAGCAGGCGGCCAGACAAGTGACCACCAGGCAGTAGAGGAGTGGCTCTGCCAGCATGCGGAAGCGCTGGTTCTCCCCCAATTCGAAGGCGTTCCCGATCAGAGCGATGAAAAGCGCATTGGCTGCCAGAAATAGCAGGACGATGCCATGGGCGCGGTCGGATTGTCCCTCCTTGCTCCGCAGACCCACAAAGCCCCGGTAGACGGCCCAGGGCAAGGAGAGGGCGACGAGCAGGGCCCAGATGTAACAGAAGCGGGAGCGTATGTGTTCCGAAGTCAGGACGTTGCCATCTGGCTCAGCCTGCCCCGATCGAGCTCCCAAAACGAAGCGGCTGAAAAGGCTCTCGTAGCGCTTGATGTGGGCCCGGTTGGGTTGCAAAAAAGTGTAGCCGGAGGGGGGGGTGCAAAACACTTCCCAGGCTGCACCCACACTCCTTAGGTAGATCTCCGGACGCGCCCGGATCAATGCTACGCTGTCCTGGCGGTACTGCCTCGAAATGTTCAGGTACGCCCAGTGATTGAAGTTTGGTGAACCGCTCCCTGTCTGCCGAGCACTCAGCACGATGTGGGAACCGGGCGGAGCCAGAGCGTGCCCTGGGTGTTCCAAAAGGCTGGAAAAGGGGCGGATTCTCGCCTGGGCAGACAACGTGCCACGTGCGATCAGTTCTTCCAGCTCGTCCGGAGGCACGCGCTGCAACGTCATGCGGGCGAGCGATAGTCCCAACCATGAGCTACTGCTCGGCACACCGAAGAGTAGGGCATTCTTGGC
Source organism: Planctomycetota bacterium (assembly GCA_029260765.1). Classification (GTDB taxonomy): domain Bacteria; phylum Planctomycetota; class J058; order JAJDCP01; family JAJDCP01; genus JAJDCP01. The sequence goes on along the minus strand of JAJDCP010000135.1, from coordinate 40,831 downwards.
ATACACACTAGCACAGACTGCCACAGCGCAGGTTCCGCACAGAAACCAGAAACGACGGTTTCTCGATAGCAAGAAGGTTCCCAGTGCACAGATCAACACCAGCCAAACCAGATGGAATAAGCTGCGGGTTAGTACGCACGTGCTCAACAGGCATAACAAGATCGCCATGTCCGTACGTTGACCCTGCTTGCAGACTCGATGGAGAAAGAGCGTGCTCAACAGCAGAAGGACAGCAATCGGATAGGTGTAGAACAGCCAGTTTTCGTACAAGATGACCGATGGGTTGACACAAAAGACCAGGGCCGCAGCGGAGGGTGTGGGTCTTGGAACTCCCAGATTCCGAAGGATGCTGTGAATTCCCAGGCACAAAAACAGGCCCAGGCCTGCAAAGACCAGTGCAAACCCTGAGGGCGTTGCCAGTCCGAGCTTTGCCATCAATGCCACGAACAGGTTGAACAGGGGAGGCTGGCCGTGCTGATACCAGAGGCTTGCGACCAGATCATGCTGGAGTAGCGGGAGATCGAGTAGCTGCCAACCGTACTGCAAGCTCGAAGTGTCAAAGCGGACACCTGACGCGTAGAAGCATAGACGTGAGGCCACGAACAGGAGGGAGAGCCACAATTGGACCCGGAACTCGTTGCGACGCCATGGTTTCATAGTGCTTGCAGAATACGGCGAAGCGCCCATCGAAGTCTAGGGCCGCAGCGCGATAAATCCGGCACCGGGCGCAGCGCATCAAGCACTCCCTCTTCCGACGGGTTGCCGCGGCCCAGCCGTAGATCCCATCACAGCTCGAAGACTTCCCCCTGATGCGCGATCCCGCAGTCCGCCGCCCGAGTCTCGGCCGCAGCGGCGCTCTGCCGGTCGAACGCCGGGTGGGTGTGGTTCAGGTGGATGCAACGGACGCGGCCGCGGAGCTCGACGGGAAGCTCGGCCAGCCGGCCCAGCGTCCGCCGGATGGTTGGATGCGGGACCTCGGCCTCGTCTCTGCCGTTGAACTCACCGACGTCGAATAGGGTCCCATCGATCCAAGCCCGGTCCACACAGGCGATGACCTCCTCGAGCCGCAACTGCCAGGACTGCCCGTTGACGATGTTGGGAAGGAAGAGGGCCTGGCGGCGCGGCCCCGTGATGAAGAAGCCGACCGTCTCGCTCAGCTCGTCGCGATGCGGGACGAGCACCGGTCGCAGGGCGAGGTCTGCGCCGAGGCTGACGGGTCGATCGGCCTGCAGCTGCCTCAAGTCGATGTTCCCCTGTCGGATCAGGCTCGCCCACGGCTCGTTCGACCCGATGAAGGCGGCCAACTGCGGCATGGCGTGGACCGGCAGCGCACGCGCCGCCAGGACCTCACGACCGAGCTGGAGGAGTCCGGCGAAGTGGCCGGAGTGGGCGTGGCTGAGGAAGATGCCGTCGAGGTCCGGCTCGGCAGGGTCCCTTAGAGCCTGGGCGGTGTCGAGCAGGGCGAGCTGTTCGCCGAGCCGTGGGGTCGCTTCGAGCAGCCAGCGCAGGCCTGCTTGGGGGTCGAGGATGCCGAGGCAAGCTGGGAAGTGGTCCTCCCCGGCTACGACGCGACAGCGGGGCCTGCGACAGCCGGGATGGGGATGACCACCGTCCTGGGCCGTCCCGAGAACCACGAGCGACGGAGGCCGGGCCGGCTGCGCGTTGCTGGGCGTCGCCATCGATACTCCCATGAGACCAGGGGGCCAGCCGCGCTGCGCCCGTCATCGGGCCCACCTCAGCGGGCAGCATGCGCGTAGACCGGATATCCGACAGCCGCGTCGGCTGCCTAGCGAAATTGGGCTCCGCACAAAACTGCACCGGCAATCTGTGCGCTGAGGCACTACGATGTCGGGGAGGAAGCTGGAGACAGAGATGCGCACGACCCTACTGCTTCTGCTCGCAGCCATCGGAGTCTGCGGCGACGAAGTGCATCTGAAGAACGGAGCGGTGCTCCACGGCACCGTGGTTGCCGAAGAGCACGACGGTCTCTGGCTGGCGGTCGCGGGCCGTGGCCGGATCAAGATCCTGCACGAAGAGCTCGAGCGCGTGGTGCTCGTCGACGACGGCGGCCTGGGCGAAGCCTCGGAGCTGCTGCGGATCGGAGCCTGGCAGACGGCCGTCGAGCACATCACGGCTGCCCTGGCCAAGGAACCAGACCATCCCGAGCTGAACGCTTTGCTGCAACGCGCGTACCGGGGCTGGGTTGCACGTCTGTTGGCGCTCGACCAGCCCTACCGGGCCGATGAGGTGCTGGCCGCGGCGCGCGTGCGTTTTCCGTCAGCCCCGGTCTGGGAGGCACTCGAGGAGACGCTCAGCGTGAGGCTCGACGCGCTCGACTCCCTGGCCGCCGAAGCTCTGCGCAGACAACTTCGAGGGGACTATGCGGGGGCCATTGAGCGCTTCGAAGCGTTGGCTCTGGCGGCTCCGCTGGCATGGGAGCCGTTCGCCGAAGATTATGCCCTCTGCGAGGCCCGGCTGGGAGATGACGCCCTGGGTGACGGGCAGTGGCAGGCGGCAGTGACGCATTTCAGCAAGGCGCTGGAGCTGTCTCCGATCTTGAGCGCCTCGCTGGGCGACAGGTTGGTCTATGCCTGGGGACTCGAGATCCGGGAGCTGATCTCCGCTGGGGCGCTGGAATCCGCCCGCCCGCGTGTCGCTCACTTGCGGCGGGAGTACCCAGGGTCACGGGTAGGCGTGTACTTCGATGCGCTACTGACCCGGCGCGAAGGGCGTTTTGCGCCCGCCTTGCTGCTGTACCAGAGGCTGTTCCCCGCGGGGCATCCCCTCGCCCACAGCACCGACTTCGGGGCTCTGCACCCCGGCGCGGAGGCGCTGGTCTCCGAGTTGTTGGGCGTCCCTGTCGGAGGGCGGCAGGCGCGTTGGCAGGAGACCACCTCCGCCCGGCCGGAGCATTTTTCCAGCGAGCACTTCCGGATTGAACACAAGAACCAGCTGGTGGTGGCTGAGGTCGCCGATGCCCTCGAGAGCGCGCGCCAGAAGGTCGTGGAGGCTCTGGGCTGGCGTGAGCCTCCCGAGAAGATCGAGGTGGTGCTCCATAGCGACGAAGCCAGCTACCTCAAAGCGGGAGGCTGCGCCCTCGCCGACGGGGTCGTGTGTCGCGGAGGGCCCGTGAAGCCGCGCCGCATCGACCTTCTGCAGAGCGCCCCGCGCTTGCTGGACAGCATGATCCCCCACGCTGTCGCGCACGTCCTGTGGCGCAATGCCGTGCATGGCAGCGACAGCCCTTTGTGGCTCAGAGAGGGCGTAGCGACGCTGTTCGAGCCGGCGACGGCCCGTGCACGATTCGTCGATATCTTCGCGCGCCGCGTCTGCCGATGTGATGATCCGACGCTCTTGCAGCTGATCGGCCTGAGCAGCGAACCTTCGGAGGATCAAGTCGCGTACGCCCACGTCGTCGTGGCGTTGCTCGCCGAAACGGGCGAGCCTGAAGATCTGCTGTTGCTCGGGCGCATGCTGGTCAACGATCTGCCCTTGCAGTTCGCGTTGCACAGGGTGTACGGTTTTGGACGACTCGAAGACCTCGAACGGGCCGTCAACCGGCGCTTTGGGGCTGGAGCCGATGCGCGCTGAGGCTTCGCTTCAGCTTGGGCAGGGGTTGGAGTGCACTTGATGCAGCGTGCAAAGGGGGTCGGCGATGGCTGACGCGCAGGTCGAGCGGGATGTCGACGCGCTGCTGGCCGCGATGCGGGGTCTGGGAAGCGATGAAGCGGCCATCTACGCGATCCTGGAAAACCGCGACGCGCGCCACCGCGAAGCACTGGAGAAGCGGTTCGCCGAGAAGTACGGGCAACGCTGGCTGACTCTGCGCGCGGCGCTGCACGACGAAATGTCTGGCAGCGAGTTGCAGCGCGCTCTCGACGCTCTCGACAAGGGGCGCGATGTGCGCGCCCCCCAAGCGGGCGAGAACATGCTTGACTACGGCAAGGGGGGCGGGCTGGGGCGCGTGCTGCGGCACTTCTTGACCTGGTACAACTTCGGGCTGGGCGGCGCTTCCGATGCCATCGACGGGCTGCCGCGCTTGACGGGCGCGCAGATCCGGCAGGAGATGTTGCCGCATCTGCTTCCCGGAGATGTGATCCTGTCAGGCAACAACGGCGGCATCTCCCATGTGATGATGGCGATCGGTGGCGGCCTCATGATCCACAGCATGGCGACCGAGAAGACCATGCGCGGCCACCGGGGGCGCATCATCGACGTCGTGACCGCACCTGCCGAGCGGGTTGCCGAGGCGCTCGGAGTCAAACAGCGCCGGCAGGGCGTGCTGCTCGAGGCTGTCGACGGCTTTTTCGACCGCTTCGAGCGCGACTGCTATGTGATCATGCGCAGTCCGTTGCTTCGCGAGCAAGAGACGCAAGCGGGCATCGCCCGGCTGAAGAGTCTGCTGGGCAAGCCCTACGATTGGGACTTCGCGCCCGGCAATGAGGCCTACTACTGCTCCGAGCTGGTCGGCGAGTTCTTCAGGGCCGCGCTGGGGCCGCGAGCACCGCGCATCGGCGCGTCCAAACAGAATCTGGTGCCGGTTGTTTTCGAGCGTGAGGGCCTCGTCGATCCTTTGGATGTGCTGAAGTCGCCCGACCTCAAGATCGTGCTGTGGAATGAAGCGGCCCTGAGCAAGCATCGCGCGCTGCTCGAGCAGGCCGGTGGCGCGTCCTGAGGCTGCGGGGGAGCCGAGGAAACGCGGGCACATCACGCACTTGCCGGGCGCTTCGCTCCGGGCAACGCAGGGGCGGCATGGATCGCTGGCTAGAGTGTGCCCCCAGAGAGTGGTTTCCTGGGAGCCTCTCGCTGAGCCTATGGCAGCGCTTGCTACGCGGATGCGCGCTCCTGGGAATTCGATTTCCTGCGGCGCACGAGCGGCGAGGCACCGGGGCCCACACGGAGGTGGTTTGCAGCAGGCGGCGTTTGCAGCCATAACCTGACTGGCAGAAGCGTGTCTGGAGCCGCCAGATGTCGATCCGCCTGGAGGAATCCCATGAGCCAGCCCGCATCCCCCGGCCGCCCGGACGCGTCCGAAGGACACCGACCTCGTGGCACGCCGCACGCAGGCGCCGACCGAGCCGAGGCCCGACCTGTGCCGCCAGGCGGCGGAGGCGCGCGCAAGAGACCGGCGAGCGATGACGCCCGCAAGCCGGCGAGAGAGGCACACCCGAAGCAGACGGTTTCGCCGCGCCCCAAGGCTGTCGATGACGATGGACGCAAGCTGGCCAAGAGCGTCGCCGAGGTGCGGCGCTCCGTGGACTCGTTGGTTGGCGATGGCAACAGAAACGTCGCGCAGCTGCGGGCGGCGTCTGACAACCTGAGCGCTGCCGTCGGCCGCATTGAGAGCACCGTTGAAGATACTCAGGCGCTGCTCGAACGGAACGAGGCCCTGGCGGGTGAATCCGAGCGCCTTTTCTCGACCGGACAGCGTCTGGAACAGCTACAAGATGAGCTGGAGGAACAGATCCGGGAGTCGCAAGAGCGCTGTGCGCTCGCCGAGAACCGCGTCGACGAGCTGCGGGAGATCAAGGCGTCGAGCTCCGCGAAGCTCGCAGAGCTTGAGAAGACGCTCGAAAAGGAAGTGGCCCGCAACGAGCGCGAGAAGGCGTTGGCTGGACAGCTCGAGAACCGCGTCGACGAGCTGCAGGAGGAAAACCGCGAGCTCGAGCAGCGGGTCACCCGCCTGCGCGAGAAGCACGACCGGCTCGAGCAGATGCGCGCACAGTTCGCGGCCGAGTTGGCCGGAATGCAGGGGGCCCTGGCCGAGGCGATGGCGCTGCCCCAATCGAGTCCATCGATGCCGGCCGCAGGTTCTGCGCCACGGGCCCGAAGCGCAGAGCATGGCTCTTCACGGAGTCAGCCCGCGAGCGCGGCCCCGGCTCGGGGTGAGAACAAGCGTTCGGGACGGTGAGCAGCTCGCGGGCCAGGCCCGACGGAGAGTCCAGGGGGCCGGCGGACCCGTTGCCCGACGGGGGCTCTTTCGCGGTCTGGCTCGACCGGGCACAGAAGACCCTGGACCGCTGCGGCTACCGTCCCTCCGCCATCGCCGATCGCTTGCTGGCCGCGGAGATGTTTCATGAGCAGGGGCGGGCTGAGTTGGCCCTCGGTCAGCTGGAGGAGGCGCTGGTGTTGCTGCGCGCGTTCCTCGAGGCCGAGGGGCAGGCGGCCTCTCTGCCCGATCCGCTCGAGATCCGCGTCGAGCGCTTCCTGCTCCGTTCGTTGGGGCAGCACCGCTGGCTGGAGGCGGTGACAGAGCGGGTCCAACGTGGTCTGCCGAGGGCGCCTGACGTCGAGGGGCGGGTGCGTGAGCTGGTGAAGGCTGAGCTCGCAGTCTTCCGCACTGAGCTCTCTGCTCAAGCGCGCGCCGAGGTGCGGCGCTGGGGAGCGGTGCTGCGCCAGACTCTGCGCCGCACTCTACTCAGGGAGCGTGCCGAGCTCGAGGAGCTGGCTGCCGAGAGCGCCGCCAAGGCGGCCGAAGGCCTGCGGTACGAGCTGGGAGACTGGGTTCGGCAGGAGATCGAGAAGGTGGCCCTGGAGTTGCGCGATGACCAGCGGGTCCTCCGCATCGTCAAGCGCTACGTGCTCACCCGGGATGCGATCAAAGAGAGCAAGGCGGAACAGAACGGGTCCGAGGAGTCTCTCACGCCCGTGGCGGAGGCCGAAGGCGTCTCAGCTGAGGCCCCCGCAGGGCTGGAGCCGCTGGCACAACGTCTGGTGCGGCTGGAGCAGGCCGTCAAAGAGCTGCCCCAAGGAGCCCCGGCCGGACAACGCCCCGCCGAGCTCGAGAGGCTCGTGGCCACGCTGGTCGAAAAGACTCTGGCGCGCAGGGCGCGGGGCGGGAGTGCTTCCCGCGCGGGTGTGCCCTCGACGGGGGCGCGCAAACCGCACCCGACACCGCTGAGGCGCCCCACGGAGCCCGGCAGGGGGGGCAGCCGGGGGAATGTCCGCGGCTCAGGATCGCGGGGCGACTGATCTCCTCGCTGGTTCGAAGCGCGCTGATGTCCTCCCGCGGGGTTGCTTCCGAAGAGGAGGAGTCCACAGGTGGGCGGCACGACGGCAGCCATGCGGCCGCGGGGACCTGGGGCAGCCCCCTGTGTGCTCGCTGCAGCCTCACATTATGGTCGGGCAGAAGTCGTGGTCGTGAGTGTCTGCCAGACTGCGCCGGTTCTGCTGGAGCGCACTCGAATTCTGCTGATCGAGCCGGGCTTGCCCCGCGCCCCGTACCACCATGAAGCGTTGCAGATGGCGTTCGAGCAGGCCATGGCGCTGGTCTGCGAGGTGCGGCAGTCGGTGCTCCTGCGCGCGCAGCGCGCGGTGGCCGACCTGAGTCAGCGCCATGCCCTGCGCGCGCTGGTGATCGAGGCGAGCCCGTTTGCCGAGTTGCCGGAAGCCCTCGCCCCCATCCTGCAGTCCAGACGACTCACCAACGCGGCAGACGGCATGCTGTACCGAGAGGCGATGGCTGTCGCTGGCGGCTCCGCTGGCCTCGACGTGGTTCGGACGGCGCGCAAGAGCGATCATTTCGCCCGCGCGGCAGAGGCCCTGGCGGTGCCGCGGCAGAGGATCGTGAGCCTCGTCGACGAGCTCGGCCGGCCCTTCGGGCCCCCGTGGCGCAAGGACCACAAGGAAGCAACCGCCGCGGCGATCACTGTGCTGTGCCGCTACGCAGACGTCGTGCTGGCCTGAGCGGGGGTTCCGACCGGCGGGCGGATGTCAGTCTTCTTGGTGGCTGGACAGCTTCAGAACCGCGCTGGTTCGTCGCAGCCGTCGTTCAGACGCGACGGCGTGACGGTACCCCCGAGATGGAGAAAGCCCTTCGGCCGATTGGCCGAAGGGGCGGTCGTGCGGTACCATGGTCACCGTCCACGCTTCAGCGCGACCAAAAGCTGGCATGGGCATCAGCCAATCTGAGGCATCGCCGCCATTGCCGCTTCGCGGGTATCGCGACCCGCAACGTCTCAGACTTTCAACACTGTGGAGTAGACCTCTTCAAGCCGTGGTCTCCTTGACCTGCTCTCGAAGCAACGGCGCGCAGAAGGCCCGCTCGGGGGCAGGAACCTCGGAACCTGGTTGGAGGCAGCAGGGTGGGCCGGCAGAACAGATCGCTACAACCTGCCGGCGCGAGTGAGCCTGCAGGCCATGAGAGGAGTTGGCATGACGGCTGAGGACGTGCGCATGTTGGAGCAGCGCTGGCGGGAATCGGGCTCGATCAAGGACGAGGCAGCCTGGCTGCTTGCCCAGGTCGAGGCCGGAGATCTGGAGCGCGCGCAGCTGGAGCTGGCGGTACACTGTGGTCACCCGGCAGCGGCTCTTGCCACCGCGACCGAGATCCCTGAGCTGGAGCCCCCGGCCTGGATCTCCAAGCTCTCCCGCTGGGGGGTCGTGGCCCTGCAGCGGGCTGCGGTCGCGGCCGCGCGCTGCGCGGTTGTCAGCCACTTATATCTGTTCCACGCCGAGAAGCGCCCCCTGCGGGCGGTTGAAGAAACCGAAGCCAAGCTCATGGGTCTGGAGTCTTCCTTCGAGAGGAACATGGTCTTCCAGCGCGTGCTGGGGGCGGCGGAGAGCTGCGCTCGAGACGCCAGCGGCACGGGCAACGAACTTCTGCGCGCGGTGGCCTCCGCGGCCTACAGCGCTGCTTGGTCGATGGTCCCTCGGCAGGGCGCCGGCAACGAGGTGGAGCTCTCGAGGGTGGTCGAGCACAGGGCAGGTCAAGCCCTGGCTGCGGCTTGCGAGGCGGCAGGTGTCGAGGCTGCGCTGGGCGCGGCCCAGGCCGAGCTGAGCCAGTGGGCTCTGCATCGAGGAGACCCGCTCGGCGAGCGCGAGACCGCGGGTCTCCTCACCCTGACCAGCAACGCGCCCGAGGGCTGGCGAGCGCTCAAGATCGAGGCCTGCCACCTGGCGCCTCCGCAGCATCCCAACCGCGAGCTCTTGAACAACATCGTGTTCGCGAAGGCCCTCCAGGAGGCAGGGCTTCAACTGGTGGCGGGCGACTGGGAGTTGTTCTTCCCCCAGGGGGTGCTGCTGGTCCCGTTCCTGGTCGAAGACGGCCCGAGCCGGTATGGCGTGTTCTGGTTCCCTGACGGCACCGCGGAGGCGGCCACACGCTGGGCCACGATCCGCCGTCTCTACGCCAGCCTCGAGTGGCCAGACCCGGTCTTCTACGCGCGGGGGGAGCTGCCCGAGGTCGAGCCTCTGGAGGTCTCCGAGGTCTTGTCCACCCTCCAACTCGGCAGTATGGCGGTCGACCCGGAGCTCGAGCCGGGCCGCTACGCCATGTGGTGGAGCACCCCGGGTGATACGGATTTCGCGGCATCGGCAGCGCGGAAGAATCTCGAGCGGATCTACCACGCTCTCGACGGCCTCGAGCACCACGTCCTGCCGCGGGTGCGGGCGGCGCTCATGCCCACGGATCCTCAGCCACCCGGCCCGAGCCCGCTGCCGGCCGAGGAGCAGACGATCCCGCTCCAGGGGCCGCGCTTTCAGAGGTTGGCCCTCACCCTTGGCCTGCGGCGTGGCTTCTGTTTCAGCTTCCCCATCGAGTCGACCCCGCCTGCCTTCCGCGACGGCTGCCTCAACCAGCTGGCGATCTGGGCCGAAGAACAGGCCGCGGCGTGCGCCTCCCTGCCGCGGACGGCGGAAGATCCGCGCCCCCGAGCCTGGTGGGACGAGCTCGTCGAGGCAGCGGCCCAGGACGGGCCCGCCGTGGTGGGTGAGCTGGCGCGCTGAGAGCCCGGCGCGTCGGGATCGACGAGAGACGCAACGAGAGCCCCCACACATTGTCGCCGCAGGTGGAGACTATGAGACCGGTGCACGCGCGGTTGCGCTATGGTCCGCTGCCGTTGTTGCCCGACCGGTCGAATTGAGATTTCCAATCCAGGCTCTTGGACCTAGTGGTTACAATCTGGGCAGACTCCAACTTTTGTTGAGCAGGTAGTGGACTTCGAGAGACAAAAACGCGTGGCCCTGAAGGCCGTCTTGTCGCAGATTGAACGCTACAACAGACAGCTTGGCAAACTGCGTCCACTGGTAAAGAAGTCCCAGCGCACATTGAAACTGGCTATGGTCATCAATGGTGTAGAGGACGCGCTGTCGATCCAGGTCGGCGTCACCGCGATCACAATGGGATGGGCCTCATTGATCAAGATGGCTGTTTCTGGCGTGTTTGCAGGCTATGGCTTTGGCGTCTCAGCCCCCATCATCGGTGTCGTGAGCCGCGCCATTGCCGCTACGCTAGTCAATGCCTCTACCGACGCTCATTGGTCGGCTTATCTGACCGGAATCTTGGGGGCGAAATTCGGCCCAAGCAAGTTTTCTACGGGAAGCCATCAAGGCTGGTATCTGTTGCTCGGCGTGAAAGGCGCCCTGTCGGCCCTCGATACGTCGCTGAATGGTGCGATCGGACCCACCGCTCACTACATGAACAAGAAGATCGACGAGATAGACTTCAGCTCGATGAGCAGAGGATTCATGTTTAAATATCTGCTCAAGCGACAATCCCCCCTGTATGCCAAGACTGCCCTGTACAACAACGTCCTCGTCGGCCTGATGACGAAGGCGGTTCCCGCGATTCGACGCGCCAAGCCTCCCGCTGGTCGCAGCTGATACGATCCCTGCCTCTCCGCGAAGAGCCCGCCGAGCAACAGCAATCTTCCGTCTTGCCTTTGGAGTATGGCCTTCCGAAGTCGAGGTGTGCGATCGTCACGTGAACACCGTGTGTCGCCTGCTGACAGACTCGGTCCCAGCAACCCGCCCTGGCGCAAGAGCGCAGTAAGGCGCGTTGCTTGTTCTGGGACGACACTCGGGGGTGGGACACCACAGTAAACCCCAGAGACCGCTTCAACGATGGCAAGCTTTTCGGCAATTCGAGCTTCATCGAGGCGCAGCCGCAATACACCTGCATGGCCCTGCCGGCAACGGTAGACCAACTCCCCAAAGTCCTTGTCCATGGTAACGACGAGCCGTTGCTCGACGTTGGCTCTGTCAAGAATGTCAGTGTCGGGCATCGTCGGGTCCAGATCACTGACGCACAGAACATCATGACCCTGCGATTCCAGCCAGTCCTCGATTGCCTTGCCAACTCCGAGATCCACAAGGATTCTCAAGTCCTGCTACCAGCGATCGGAGAGACCCTCTCCTCTGCGACGCGGTCTACGGCGTATGCGAGAACTGCTCGAATGTCAGCAGCTTCCAGTTCTGGATGGTCCTGGAGGATATCTTCTTCTGGAACACCTGCCGCCAAAGCCCGGAGAATCTGCTCAACACTGATGCGCATGCCTCGTATGGTCGGCTTGCCTGTCAAGACCCCTGGAACGTTCGTGATTCGGCTCAGCAGGTCCTCATTGCTATGCCTCAGGTCAAGTCTCATTACTGATTCTACCCGATGACAAAACAAGTGGTTGGATTCGAAGCTCGGGTTCGCGCATGGTCCGGGCATTCGCGCATTTTCGGGGACGCGGGGTTTCCATGGAGATCCCGGTTCGAAAAGCAAGAAAAAGGAAAAGGCCCGCCTTCCGGCGGGCCTCTCGTTTTCATCGGAGTGAGTGGATTCGAACCACCGACTTCTTGCTCCCAAAGCAAGTGCTCTAACCAGGCTGAGCTACACTCCGCAAGCGGCCCGGATTTTAGCCGCGCTCCGGGGCGTTGACAACATTCGCTTGCAAAACTCTGCAACCGCGCCCTCAGGGTTTCCCTCCCCGCCGTCTGCGGGGCCCGGAGCAGTCCCCCATCCACAAAAGCTCGCTCCGCAAACCTTGACACGCCACCCTGTTCGGGGTTCACTGTCTGCCGGCCGGCGGCGGTTTGCCGAAGGCTCTGGACGTCGGGAGGTGGAGCTTCCCAACGTCATGACTGCGCCGGTTTCCCCGGCGCAGTCTGCACTGGTGCCCCATCTGTGGGGAAGCAGTGACCCCCAGACCGAGCGGCGACGGCGGCTCGCAGGCAGCCTCTTGCCCAGGAGCCCCGCTCCCATGTCCACCCAGGTCCTCGAGCCGCAGGCCACTACCACGGCAGCAAACATGACTGAGCAGACGAACCTCCGCAACATCGCCATCATCGCGCACGTCGACCATGGGAAGACCACGTTGGTCGACAAGATCCTGCAGCATTGCCGGGTCTTCCGCGACAACGAGAAGGTCGAAGAGCGGGTCCTCGACTCGAACGACCTCGAGCGCGAGCGCGGCATCACGATTCTGGCCAAGAACATCGCCGTGAACTACAAGGGGGTCAAGATCAACCTGATCGACACCCCGGGCCACGCTGACTTCGGGGGCGAGGTCGAGCGGGTGCTGCAGATGGCCGACGGCGTGCTGCTGCTGGTCGACGCCTTTGAAGGCCCCATGCCGCAGACCAAGTTCGTGCTGCGCAAAGCGATCGGTCACGGGCTCAAACCGATCCTGGTGTTGAACAAGATCGACCGTCCGCAGGCGCGGCCCGCCGAGGTGCTCGAACAGTGCTACAGCCTGTTCATCGACCTCGGGGCTGAGGACCATGACCTCGAGTTTCCCGTCGTCTACGCCTCGGCGAAGGAAGGTTGGGCCAGCCTCGAGCCCGATACCGTGGGCACCGATGTCGAGCCCCTGCTCGAGAGCATGCTCAGCGCGATCCCCGCACCCCGTTTCGAACCGGGCCGCACCCTGCAGATGTTGGTGTCGCACATCATCTACGACAACTTCGTCGGCCGCATCGCGGTCGGGAGGGTCAGCAATGGCACCCTGCGCGCCACGCAGCGGGTGCTGTTGGTGAAGGCGGACGGTCAGCAACTGCAACGCACCGTTAAGAGGACCTACGTCTTCGACAACCTCGGGCGCAGTGAGTGCGAGCTCGTCGATACCGGCGACATCTGTGCGCTGGTGGGGTTGGATGATGTCGACATCGGCGACTCGGTGGCAGACGTCGATACGCCGGAGCCGCTGACGCCGACCAAGGTCGACCCGCCGACGCTGGCGATGCTGTTCATCGCGACAGACTCTCCGTTCCGCGGCCGCGAAGGGCAGTTCATCAGCAACCGGCAGTTGAAAGAGCGGTTGTTCAAAGAGCTGCGCTCCAACGTCGCCCTGCGGGTCGAGAACACCGACGACGCCACCTCCTTCAAGGTCAGTGGCCGGGGGCTGCTGCACCTGGGCATTCTGATCGAGACCATGCGCCGCGAAGGCTTCGAGTTCCAGATCTCCAAGCCGGAGGTCATCACCCAGATGGTCGGTGAGGAGGTGCACGAGCCGATCGAAGAATGTGTGGTCGATGTGCCGAGTGAGTCGATGGGATCGGTGATCGAGATTCTGGGCAACCGCCGCGGTGAGGTGGTCAGCGTCGAGCAGAACGGGGCCATCAGCCGCATCGTGTTGAAGGTGCCGGCGCGTGGTTTGATCGGCGCGCGCACCAAGGTGTTGAATGCCACCCGCGGCGAGGCGGTCATGCACCACCAGTTCAGCGAGTTCGCAGCCCACAAGGGCACGATTCCCCATCGCATGAACGGCAGCATTATCACGATGGCCGGGGGCAAGGCCAATGCGTACTCGATCAACAGCATTCAGGACCGAGGCAAGCTGTTTGTCGAACCGGGCGACCCCGTCTATATCGGCCAGGTGATCGGCGAGCACTGCAAAGACGGCGACATCGTTGTCAATGTCACCAAGACCAAGCAGTTGACCAACTTCCGCGCCTCAGGCACCGACAAGAAGGCGTTGCTGGCTCCGCCGATCCGCTTCACGGTCGAAGAGGCGCTGGAGTGGATTGCCGAGGATGAGCTTGTAGAGGTCGGCCCGGTGTCGATCCGCTTGCGCAAGAAGCTGCTGGATGAGAAGGCTCGTAAGCGCGCACGCAACGCCTGAATCCTACCTGCTGTCGTCCCATCTCCCTACCCGAATCCGTCACCAGTCTCTGCTGCGGCCCCGCCTGACCGGCGAATTCGACCTTTCGCTGCTCGAAGATACACGCGTAGCGTCTGCGCTGCTCAAGCCCAAATTCTCTCGGCCATGCGGGTCCTCGCTACGATCCTGGTGACGGATCCGGTTAGGCCACAAAGGGTCTCGGGATGTGGGCTGGCATCGGATGCACGGATGGACTTATACTGGCCTGACGGAACCGAGTAGGAAGGAAACGAGACGGATGCAGCCCGGTTCGTGGCTCAATCAGAAGACCTGCCCTGCGGGGCATACCTATCTGGCACAGCTCGTGGCTTGCCCGACCTGTGCGAAAGAGGCCGGCGCCTCTTCGGGTCCCAAGCCGCGCTCAAGAATGCCCCAGAAGACAGTCGTCATGGAAGCACCGCTGGTCGCCGCGCAACCGCTGGGGCCAACTCCCACTGTGTCGCTGCCCCATGGGCCGCTTGTCCGGAAGAAGAAACAGACCCAGGAGCTGGGCGCCCCCCCCGTTGTTCCCCTCGGCGACCGGGGTGTGCCGCCGCTGGAAGGCTACGACGAGCTCCCTGAAGAAGTTGAGGTCGCGCCGCTCGCCTACCTGGTGTGCAAGCGCGGAGTCTTCGAGGGCGCAGATTTCGACCTGTATCCTCCCACTGATGGTCCGTTCAGCTCCTGCAAGATCGGCCGAGATCCCAGCTGTGAGGTGAGCTTCGCAGACGACAAACACATGGAGCCAGTGCACGCCGAGATCCGTTGCCTGATGCGGGAAGGCGAGCTGATCTTCATCATCGTCGATCGCTCTGAGTCGGGCACCTACATGAACGCCCATCCCCAGCCTATCGAGCTCGAAGAGCTTATCGCGGGGGATACCATCCTCTGCGGCTCATCGATCTTCCAATTCGGACTCTACCAGACCTGAGGAAATCCATGCCCGAGACCGCGCCCTGTGGGCTCAAGATCCGACACGGTGAGCGCGAGCAGGAGGTCGTCAGGGAAGGTGATCGGCTGCCGGCGCAAGCCCGCATCGTGATGGCCACACAGCGTCCCGGGCAGAAGGCGATCGACTTCGACATGATCGAAGACGATGGCTCGCTGCTGGCCGCGACGGTGCTGAAGCTTCCCCCCGGTCTACCGGCCAATTGCTGGATCCCGGTGTTTTTCGCGGTGTCGGCCGAGGGCATGGTGCGGGTCGAGGCCCGGGAGAACCTGCGGCGGCTGAACATCCAAGGCGACTGCGACACCGAGGGCTGCCTGGCCAGCTTCTACAAGGCCTGAGCGGCTAGCGAAAATGCACGTTGAGGTCCTTGCCCGCCTCGAGTGCGTAGTGCCGGGTCTCGTGGCCTTCCGCGCGCGCGATCTCGACCTCATGCCTGCCTGCGCTCAGGGCAAAGCGCTGCGGCTCGCGGGACAGCGCCTGCCAACCACCCCCGTCGATGCACACCTGGATGCCCAGGGTCCCGCTGAGCACCATGCCCTGGCCGTCCGGGCGCGGCTGCACCGCCAGGCTCTGATAGCTGCCGGGCTGGACCTCGAGCGCATAATCGAGCACGGCAGAGCCCTGGGCGATGATCCGCAAGTGATGCCGGCCGGGTTCCAAATTCAGGCGTTGCCCGTCCTCGCGCCAGATCCCCGCGTCCTCTCCATCGAGCTCCAGGCGCGCCAGCTCCGGAGCTCCTCGCAAGACGGCTCCTTGCCCATCGAGGGGCAGGTTCAGCTGCAGGAGCATAGGGTTGTAGTAGCCGAGTGGATTCTGCTGCTGAACCAGGAAAGAAAGCAACGGAAGTCCCAGGCAACACGGCGAATACAGCCCGACCGTCCACAGCTCCACGGTGGTGGGAGTGTACACCTCGTGCACGCGCCGCACTTCCTGCCGCATCGCGGCGAAGCCAGGCTTACGGCACTCGATCAGATAGGCGGCTTGCTCGAGGTCCAGTTGCACTTCGGCGGGCGTCTTGAGCCCCGTCGCCAGGCTGTCGAGGTAGATGTCCGCACCCGCGGGCAGAGACTCGACCCGGATCAGGGCGTAGGGTGCCCGGCAGCCCAGCCCGAGCAGACAGACCAGCAATGCCCACAGGCTCCCAACCTTCATGCAACCCCCGCAAAAATCCGCACGGGCTATTGTGACGTGTGGCGTCTGCGGCTTCAATCGGGCATTCCACCGAAAACCCTGGAGAGATTCATGCCCGACGTCAAAAACAAGCTCAAGGCCGGACTGGGCTGGACCAAACTGGTCTGGCACTCCTTCATCACGGGTCCGATGAGCTACGTGCAGGAGAAATTGGACGAGGCAAAGGTCAAGATCGACGACCACAAAGCCCTGCTAGAGAGCTTTGATCTGCTCAGACAGCAGCAGCGCCTGTTCAAGATCTTCAATTACTTCTGGCTGCTGTTCACCGTCGTCTTCTACTGGGCGCTCGTGCAATCGATCGTCTCGTCAGCCCTGGAGTCGACCCCGATCGATCCGGCGCTGCTCAACTACCTCAAGAAGATCGTGTTGATCCTCACGCCGATCGCCGTGCCGGGGCTGATGGTGTTCTCGAAGCTGAAGACCGCGATGTACAACGACATGCACAACACCAAGTCCTACTGCCTGGGTTACATCGCGCGCCTGGCAGGAGATGCGCCGAAGGCAGAGGTGGCCGCGGGGTAGTGGAGCGCTAGTCGACCGTCTCGAGGGCCTCGAGGATGTGGCTGAGCGCGTCGAGGATCGAGACGCGCTCTACTTTCGAGAGGTTCTTGAGGATGTGCTCGGCGATCTGTTTGTGCACCCGGTCATGCTCGGTGTTGACGCTCTTGCCGCGGGCGTTCAAGCAGACCATCACCACGCGCCGGTCTTTGCGGTTGCGCTCTCGTGTCACGTAGGACTTCTTCTCGAGGCGGTCGATCGCGACCGTCATCGAGGCGCTGCTGATGCCGATGGCCTTGGCCAGGTCGCTCATCCGGATGCCGGTGGGCGGAATGGCCTTCAGCACGTGGGCTTCATGGAGCGTCAGGTCTTCGAGCAGGTCGGCGGGAAAGGTCGAGGCCTCGACCCGCTGCAGGTGGGTCACCAGTCCGTCGATCAGCGCGGCGATCTGCTGAACCGGAGCGTGTGGCTGGGTTTCGCTGGTGTTGGACGTCATGGGATCTCAAACCAAAGAAGTCGTGATTGTAGGGCTCACGTGCGCACTCGTCAAGGGATGCAGCAGGCTGGAATTCCGGCACGAAACGCGCTGTCTGGCGGCTAAACCATCCATATGCGTCACAAGTCGAGGAATGCCATGCGTTGGAAACTGTTACAGCTGTGCCTGGCACTGCTTTTTCTAGGGGGCTGCGGAGGCAGCGGAAGCTCGGGCAGTAGCTCGGGCAGCGGCAGCAGTAGCACGCCTCCTGGCGGAAGCTCGGGCAACATCGGAAACACCGGCAACACCGGGAACACCGGGAATGCGGGCAATACCACACCACCGGCCAACACCGAGATCCGGGCGGTCTGGCTGTCGCGCTGGTACGCGAACAGCGCGGCCAAGATCGAGACGTGCATCGACGACATGGTGGCTCACAACCTCAACACCCTGGTACTGCAGGTCTATGGGAGTGGGCAGGCCCTGTACGCTTCCTCCGTCGCGCCCCGCTCCAGTCTGGTCAGCGGCAACTTCGACAGCATGCAGCATGCGGTCGATTACGCGCGCGGCAAGGGCATCAAGGTACACGCCTGGTTGAACATCAACCTGGCCTGGACGGGCGGTTCCAGCTACCCGGCGGGCCACGTCGTCGCCCAGCATCCTGAGTGGGTGATGGTCAAAGACAACGGCCTCGCGATGGACTTGACGGACCGGCCGTTCTTCTGCCCCGAATTCGCTGGCTACCGAGCCTATCTGGTCTCGCTCGCCGATGAGTTGGGTTCGCAGTACGAGCTCGACGGCCTGCACCTCGATTACATCCGCACGCCGTCGGACGACTACTGCTACTGCCAGGCGCACGTCGACCACTTCACTCAGCAGTACGGGCGCGCGCCGAATGGCTCGGACCCGGACTTCATCGCCTTCCGCTTCGAGACC
The DNA here is from genome assembly GCA_029260765.1 of Planctomycetota bacterium. Lineage (GTDB taxonomy): Bacteria > Planctomycetota > J058 > JAJDCP01 > JAJDCP01 > JAJDCP01. Next base: position 22,938 of record JAJDCP010000135.1, on the reverse strand, counting down.
ATCAGCCGCACCGTGCGAGAGATGGACGCCGCCGTCAAGGCCCATCGACCCCTGTGCGTCACCTCGGCAGCGGCCCGCGCGGTGACCGGCACCAAGTCGCAGGACGTGCATGGTTGGCTCGAGAACGGCGACCTCGACATGATCTTGCCGATGACCTACACCTCCAACGACAGCACCCTGCAGGGCTACGCCGATACCTATCATGAGAATTCGGGCGGACGCCTGGTCGGTCCGGGCATCGCTTCGTACATAGGCAGCGTCGATGTCGGTGCGCAGATCGAAGTGTGCCGGCAGAGCGGCGTCGAGGGTTTTTGCATCTTCGACTACACCAGCCTGACCGCCAACCACTGGGCTGCGATCGACGCGCTCTGCCCGACTCCGGTGGACTTCCCGCCGCTGCCTTGGATCGACGGCAGTCCCGATCAGGTCGCGCCCGCACTGAGTGAGACCGAGATCATCGGCGTCACCGGCGATGCCGCGACGGTGCGCTGGCATTCCGACGAGCAGACCCAGGCGCGGCTGTTGCTCAGCCAGAGCGGCAGCCCGCAGCCCGACGTGCTCGAGCCCGGCTATGGCTACGAGCACGCGCTCGACCTGACAGGCCTGCTTCCGACGACCGCGTATGAGGTTGTGATTGAAGCTTCGGACGCCGCGGGCAATAAGACTCTCAGTGCGGCTCTGAGCTTTACGACGGGCAGCGGTGTCATCAGCGACATCATCGTCGACGACGGCGACGCTGATTACGTCGAGGTCGGGGGCTGGTCTTCGGGAAGCTCGGCGGGCGGGTATGACAACGACTACCGCTATGTGGGATCGAGCGCACAGGGCGGCTCGATGGTGCGCTTCACACCCTTTGTCGGCTCGGCAGGCACGTACGACGTCTTCGTCTGGTACGTCGAAGGCGCCAACCGCTCGTCGGCCACGAAATTCACGGTCGAGCATGCCGCAGGCAGCACCGACCTGGCAGTCGACCAGACCACGAACGGCAAGCAGTGGCGCTACCTGGGAACCTTCTCTTTTGCGCGCGGCAACGCCGAGGTGCGGCTGACGAACGAGGGCAGCTCAGGTGTGGTGGTGGCAGACGCGGTCAAGCTCACCTACATGGGCCCCTGATCGCAGACGCCCTGGCCAGGCGGCCTTCGGGGCCCGCAGTTCGGCCCCTGTCCGCGCTCGGCTCGCGGCACTCCCAAGACATCGCGTAGAATGGGGCATCCTTAGATCGTTGAGGCGTTGCGATGCCGAGTGCCAGCCTGTTGATCCTGAACGGCCTCGATCAGGGCAAACGGATTCCATTCAGTGATCATCTGAGCATCGGCGCGCGTACCGACATGGGCCTGACGCTGCGTGACGCGGGCATCTCTCCACAGCACGCCCGGCTCGAGCTGAAGGACGGCTGCGTGTGGATCATCGACCTCAGCCAGGCCGGCAACACCTTGATCGATGGCCAGGGCATCGGCCGTGAGTGGCATCTTGCGCCCGTCGGCTCGGATGTCTCTTTGGGATCAGTGCGGGCGCGGGTCGAGCCCACCCCTCCTGCCTCGGCCCAGGTCGAAGAGGACGCCCTGGGGACTCTGACCTTCGGCCTTGACGACGTCGCGCAGATGGCCACGGAGGCTCGGCGGAAGGCCTTCCAGCACAAAGCGACGGAGTTGATGGTCACGCCCCAGGATTGGGAGCTGGATGGCGATGAGCCGCCTGCGCCCGCGGCCCAGCCCATGCCTCGCCCTGCGCCTGTTCCCGTGGCGCGCCAGCCGGCGCCTCGGCCCGCGCCAGCCCCGGTGCCAGTCCCCGCACCAGCTCCCAGGCGCGAGCCTGCGCCGCGAGCGGCCCCGGTTCCCGCACCTGAGCCCGAGCCCGGACCGGTCGTGCATCACGGCTTCGTGCTCGAGGACGAGATCCGTCGGGGTCAGACCGGCATGGTCTACAACGCCTTGCAGGTCCGTCTGAAGCGGAAGGTGCTGTTCCGGGTGCTGGCGCCCGCGATCTCCGCGGATGCGCGGGCAGCACAGTGTTTGCGCGCTCAGATCGCCGTGATTGCCCAGCTCGAAGACCCCCACATTCTGCCCGTTTATGATCTGTTCGAGGCTGATGGCGCGCTCTGCCTGGTCACGGCCCGCGGCTCGGGCAGGACTGTCCGGGATCTCCTGCAGGAGAGCAACCGCCTCTTGCCCGCCGTTGCCCTGCAGATCGCTCGCGAAGTCTGCCTGGGTCTGCAGTTTGCCGCGGAGGAAGGTGTCACCCATCTCGACCTGCGCCCCAGCCGCCTGCATGTCGATCGGCGCGGCGGCATCCGCATCGGCGGCTTTGGGCTGGCAGCGGCGGCCGCCGAAGCGACCGGGCCGAGCGGCCGCGGCTGGGTCCTGGGGACGCCCAGCTACATGTCTCCAGAGCTCTGTGGCAAGCGCTCGGGCGACCGGCGCTCCGACCTCTACTCTCTCGGGGCGATCCTGTTCGAGATGCTGACGGGCCGGCCTCCCTTCGTCGCTCCCCAACCCGAGCAGATCCTCTCGATGCACGAGCGCGAGCCGGCGCCGCCGCTCAAGCGCTTCCGGGCGGGCATCTCCGAGCAGGTCGAAGAGCTGGTGGCCCGCCTGCTGCAGAAGCACCCCAAGCGGCGTTTTCAGACCGCGATCGAGGTGGTCGCCGCGATCGAGCAAGTCGCTTTCGGTCCACCGCCCGAGGCCGCCGAGACCGAAAGCCGCAGCCCTTCTCCCGTGCCGGTCCCGCTTCCGCAGGCTCCAGCCACGCAGGTGCATAGCGGTGCCCGTCACCTGTTCGAGCATGACCTGTTGTTGATCGCTGCTGTGAGCGCACTGCGGATCCTGTCGGTCGAGCAGTTGGTCGCCCTGGCGGACAAACACGCGGACGGCCCGCCCAAGCTGCTCAAGCGTTTGGAGAAAGCGGGGCAGCTCAACCATCGCCAGCTGGCCCGCGTACGCAAGCTGGTCGAGATCAGCGCACGCTTGCGGCGCGATGGCTTCTACGCCAAGGCGGCCCTCGCCAACCGCATGGCCACCCGTGAGCAGCTGAACAAGGCGATCGCCATCCAGGCCCGCAAGGTCCCTCTGATCCGGATCGGGCGGCTGCTCCACTCGCTCGGTGTGCTGACCCGGCCCCAGGACGGCACGCTCGAGAATGTGCAGCGCAGGATTGCGGCGCGGGAAGACGGGATTCTGGCCACCAAGGTCGAGGGAATCCTGTTCGACCGGGGCGTTTCCGAGAAAGCCAGGGCTCAGGGGTTGGCCGCGGCCTTGCGTCCTCTGCAACACTGGATGGAAAAGACCACTGTTCCGCGCCTGTCCGCACTGTTGAAGGCTGACAAGCGCTGAGAGGTCTTGACGTGCAAACAGCCATCCTGCGCGCCCGTTGGTCGTCTTTGCTGGGCGAGGATCTGACCGACACGCATCGCAACCCGGGCGACACAGTCGAGCGCCGGCGCCTGCAGCTGGAGGGTCTGGCGAGTGGACCTCCGCAGGAGGCAGTCCCGAACCACGACGATTTCGCCTTGATCGAGCCGCTCGGGGAGGGCGGCATGGGACTGGTCTACCGGGCCCGCGAGCATCGTCTGCGGCGTGAGGTGGCGCTGAAGATGCTCAGGCCGGGCAGCAGCGCCGCGGCCCAGGAGTTGTTTCTCGCCGAAGCGGTGCTCAGCGGCAACCTCGACCATCCCAACATCGTGCCCGTCCACTCTCTCGGCACGCTGGCGAACGGCGACCCCTTCTTGACCATGAAGCTGGTGGCTGGGGAAACCTGGCAGGACCGGCTGGGCACGATGGCTGCGAAGGAACTGCCCGAGCAGCTGGAGATCCTGCTGCAGGTCAGCAACGCCGTCGCCTTCGCCCACAGTCGAGGCATCGTCCACAACGATCTCAAACCCGCCAATGTGATGCTCGGTGCCTACGGCGAGGTGCTGGTGGTCGACTGGGGGCTGGCGGTCTCTTGCTGGGAGATGGCGCCTGCGGGTTTCCGCCACCGGTCGGAGATCAAGGCGCCCTGCGGCACGCCGCACTACATGGCTCCCGAGCTGGCCCAGGGGATGGGCGAAGAGATCGGGCCGTGGACGGATCTCTACCTGCTCGGCGGTATGCTCTACCGCGTGCTGCAAGGCCGCGCTCCCCACCAGCAGGCCAACTACCTCGACTCGGTGCTCAGCGCGGCCGAGGGAAACTATCAGCCGCTAAGCGAGCAACAGCCTGAGACGCTGCGCAGGCTGGTCGATCATGCCCTTGAGCCCGACCGCTCCCGGCGCCTCGCCGAGGTCGCGCAGTTCCAGGCCGGCATCCGCACCTATCTAGCCCACCGCGAGAGCCTGAGCATCACGAGCGCGGCGCACATCAAGCTGGCTGCCTGCAGGCAACCGCAGCCAGGGAGCCCGGCGCAAGAGACGGGTTTGTACGAGGGGCTGGCCGAAGCGGTGGCAGACTTCCGTACGGCGCGCCGCTTGTGGGAGCAGAATCCCGGAGCACAGCGCGGCGAGAGCGCGGCGCGGCTGGCCCTGGCCGAGCTGGCCGTGGCCCGTGCCGACCTCGGGCTTGCCGAGGCGCAGGTTGCGCTGCTGGGGGCGGCCGGGCTCGGCGCTGCGGAGCAAGCGCGTCTGACAGCCTTGCGGGACGGCATCGCCGCTCTACACGCCCGTCGGCGCCGCAACCAGGGCGCTCGGCGTCGCCTGCGGGTGGGGTTGGCGCTGGCGAGCCTGCTGGTCGTCGCGACTGTGGCCTTTTTCGCGCTCCGCGAGCGCTGGCAGCTGCGCGAGCAGGTGGCCGACCGTCACCTGGCCATCGACAGCCTGCGGGCAGAGATCGCCCGCCTCAACCCCGATTCCCTGGCGCTGGGCTGTGCCCGCAGCCTCGCCAGGCTACCCAGCGCCGACACCAGCGCTCCAGCAGAGTTGAGCTTCGCGCAGCGCCAGGCGCACAGCGACGCGGTGCTCGGCCTGCTCGCCTGCGTCAGCGCGCGGGAGCGCCTGCAGCAGCTCGATGCGGAGCCGATCGGCGAGCGGCAGATTCCCACCCTGCCCGCGGACGAACGTGCGGCCCTGCAGGACTTCATCGACGAACAGCGGCAGGCGGCGTTGCAGTTGGCGTTGCGCAATGGTTCCTTCGATCTGGCCCGCTTGATCGTCGACGGTATGGGTCTGTCCGAAGCGGCGAGAGCCCTCGAGCGCGCACGCATCGACCAGGCCCGCGCAGCCACCGTCAACCGCCGCCGGGCCCAGACCCGCGAGGCCATCGCCGACTTGAAGCGCGGCCGTGAGCGTGAGGGCAGAACCGAGTGGGCGGTCAGCCCCGCCGACTACGTGCAGCGCATCAGCAGCTTCCGGCATGTCGAAATCGCTCAGCTGTTGGCGGACGAGCTGCGCCCCTTCACCGAACGCGCCGCCCAGGGCGGGGGAGCAGCCCTGTGGACGCAAGCCGAGCGGGATCTGCTCGAGCTGCTGCTGCTGACTCTGGGGCAGCTCGAGCTGCCGCAAGTGAGTCTTGAAGCCTTGAGCAGCTTCCTGGCGGTGGTCGCCGATGCCGAGCTTACGGTGACGTGTGGCCGGGCACTGTGTGGGGCTGGCAGCGCCGACGCCGTGCCGGTGTTGCTGGCAGCCCGGGCCCGGCTGGGCGCTGACAGCCGTGTCTGGCAACGCATCGCTCGCGACTTCGGGCGCCTGCCCCGCCGGCCCTCGCCACCCCAGGCGAGCGCCGAGGCGTGCTACCTGTACGGCGTGGAGCTGTCGCTCTATGGCGAAGCCCGCGCGGCCATCGAAGCCTTCGACCGGGCCGTGGCCCTCGATCCCGAGCTGTCCGACGCCTGGTTGGCCCGTGGCGTGCAATACCGACAACTGGGGGAGAACGAGCGCGCCCGGGCGGACTACGGTGCCGTCATCGCGCTCGATTCCACCAACGCCGCCGCTTGGAACAACCGCTCCAACCTGCTCAAGGTCAGCGACCCCGAGCAGGCTCTGGCCGACCTGGACCAGGCTTTGCGCTACGACCCCGAACTGCGCGAAGCCTGGGCCAACCGCGCGCAACTGCGCCTGAAACAGGGCGATCCTGAGGGTTCCCTCGCCGACGCCCGTGAGCTGATCGCCCGTTTCCCCGATGACGCCCAGGGCCACGCCGCCGCGGCGCGCGCACTGTCCCAGCTCGGGCGTGCCGATGAGGCGCTGGCGGCCTGTATGCGCGCCCATGAGCTTGATGTGCAGGACGTCGACAACCTCGAGCTGCGCGCATACCTCTACGGCATGCGCGGCTCCTACCAGCGCGCCCTCGAAGACTGCAACCAAGCCTTGCGCCTCGATCCGCGCCGTGCGGGTGCCTTTGCCGTGCGTTCGAACTGCCACAACGCCCTGGGCAAGCACGCGGCGGCTCTGGCCGATGCCGACCGGGCCATCGCGCTCATGCCCAGCCTGGCTTCTGCCTGGTACTACCGCGCCCATGCGCGGGCCCTGCTCGGCCAGCACCGGGAAGCGATCGCTGACTACGAGGGTGCGTTGGAGCGCGGCTGCCAGATCGATGACATCCTGATCCAGATCGCCGTCCACTGGTGTGAGCTGGACGAAGGGGACCCGGCGCTCGACGCCCTGGACCGCCACATCGCCCGCTATCCCGACCAGGCCTACGGCTACCTGGTGCGCGCGGAGATCCTGGGCTTGTTGGGCCGCACAGAGGAGAGCCTGCGCGACCTCGACAGCGCCGTCGCCCGCGATCCTGGCGAGCCCAGCGCCCGTCTGATGCGGGCGCAGTTGCTGTGGGGACGCGGAGATCTAGCAGCCGCGCTGGCCGATCTGGAGGAGGTCGGTCTGACCGACCCGAGCGCTCCGCTGATGGCGGCGGTTCTCTGCATCCAATGGGCCGAGCGTGGCCCGGAAGCCGAAGCCGCCGCCCGTCTCGAGGCTGCCTTGGTCTGGTTGGAGCGCGCAGAACAGGCCGGTCTGGTAGACCTCGCAAGGCTGACCGGCCAGCCCGAGCTTGCGCCGCTCCACGACGAGCCCCGCTGGCAACAACTGCTCGAGCGCTTGTCGTCGGCGCCCTGACTCAGCCGCTGCGCGCTGGGCTGGCCGCGAGCCGCGGCTTCAAGAAAGCAAAGATGTCGCGCCAGCACTTCCGCGCCCGGGGCCGCCAGATCATCGCGTAGAAGGCATGCACCTCGTCCTGGTAGAACAAGATCTGGTTGTCCACCCCCCGTTCTTCGAGCGCCCGCGCCATGCGCCGGGTGTCATCCATGATCGGGTCCTTGGTCCCGACGGGCAGGAAAAACGCCGGCAGCGGCCGCTCTGGCTGTAGCTCAGGGTGCTCAAAGATCAACAGCGGGTCGGCCAGAGTTGGCAGCTCACCGCCTTGCAGCTCGAGCGGCAGGTAGCCCCTCTCGACCTCGAACAGCCGGTCCTGCAGCCAGGTCGGCAACTTCTTGCGGCGCGCGAAGCGCGCGGAGTCGCTGACCTGCATCAAACCGCAGACAGCGATCACTACCCGCGGCACCATCCCCAGCGCAAAGATCTCCTGGGCGAAGGGTTCGGGCCGCCGGTAGCAGCTGGCCACCGTCAGCGCGCTGGCCAGGTTGGCGCCGGCCGACTCGCCCGCGAACACCAGCTGCTCGAGGTCGGCCCCGTAGTCTGCGCCGTGGGCGGCCAGCCAGCGCAGCGCCGCGCAGCTGTCCTCGACCGCCGCCGGATAGGGATGCTGCGGTGCCAGCCGGTAGTTGATGTTGAACACCACGAAGCCTCGCTTGGCGAAGGCCAGCCCCATCATCCAGTGGCTGTCCTTCGACAAGATGCGGAAGCCGCCCCCGTGGATGAAAAACACACAGGGCAGCGGCCCCGTTCGCTTGCGCGGCCGGTAGACGTCGAGCCGGTGCTCACGCAGTCCGGTGGGAAGGTAGGGGATGTCGCACAGCACTTCGACCCCGTGGCGGGCTGGATTGGCGCGCGGATGCAACTTCCCCAACGCCGTCAGACCCCGGAAAAAGGCGGTCACCAGCACCTTGCTGACCCGGCGGCGCAGGCGCACCCGCAGTGTGTCTTCTTGGGTCGCGAGGCTCATTCGAGCACAAGCTTGCGTACTTCGCAGCTGTTCGGGCAGAAGTAGTCCTCGCCGTTTTCGAGTTGGAAGCAGATCATCATCGTCTCGGAGGGCTTTTTCTGGAAGCGCCCCACGGGATAGGCCGTCTTCAACAGCCGCTGGCCCTCGCGGGTCTCGAACAGGTTGCCCGCGTCGAGTTTGTCGAGGGTTGTCCATGCTCCGAATGACCAGCTCGCCATCAGTTTTCCTCCCGCCTGCATCTTTCCAAACAACGTTTCTGCGACCGCGGAACGCATGATACCAGATCGATCGCTGACTTGCGGCCGCTCACGCTTTGGCGACAATGGAGCAGCGCTGCCCCGGGAGACTGGAGATGGAATCCGAAGAGCTGGACCTGTTCCCTCTCGGTGCGGTCTTGTTCCCGTGCCAGATGCTGCCGATGAAGATCTTCGAGCGCCGCTACCTCGACATGATCGCGGCCTGCATTGCGGAAAAACGCAGTTTCGGCATCTGCCTGATCGAAAGCGGGCATGAGGTCGGTGCACCCGCGATTCCCCACAAGGTCGGGTGCGAGGCCCGAATCGTCGCCAGCCAAGAGGTCAAGCAGGATCTGCTGGCTTTGGTGGTCCAAGGCCGCAGGCGCTTCCGCATCGTGCGGTTGTTGGCCGAGCAGCCCCATATTCGGGCCGAAGTGCAGTGGCTCGACAGCGAGCCGGTGCGTTTCGCCGGCAACCTGGCGATGCTGCGTTTCCGCATCGACCAGAAGCTTCAGAAGTTGCCTGACGACGTGCGGAGTCAGCTCGAGCTGCCCGAAGACCCCGGGGGCTTGTTCGCTCTGGCGACCCAGTTGCTACGCGCCCGCCCCAGCGAGCGCTGCCAGCAGCTGCTCGAGCTGGAGGGCGAGTTGATCTGGGATGGTGTCAGCGATGCTCTGGAGGGAGTCTAGGGCCGCCTCAGCGTGCCCGTTTCTGCCAGCGCGCCCGCGCTTTGGCGGCTTCGACCTCGCGGTCCCGCGCGGGTGCCTGGCTGACCAGGTTGTCCAGCAACGTCCGAGCGGACCCTGCGATCTGCTCCACGGCCCGCTCGAAGGCCGCCTGGTTGGCCCGCGATGGCCGGGTACAGCCGCTGAGCTTGCGCACAAATTGTAGAGCGGCCGCGCGCACCTCAGCGTCACTGGCTGGTGGTTCGAAGTTGTGCAGAGTCTTGATGCTGCGGCACATGCTAAGACCTCCCCTCCTCAAGAGCCGTCGAAAACCGCGCCTGGCGCTTCGGCAAGCCGGTGTCGGCTGCGGCGGGGACCCCGGGCCGGTCCGCGCCCAACCAGCGCCTGAGAAACACCGGCACATCGCGGCGGCCGCCGCGGCGGTAGTCGCTCAGGAGCCGCGGAGCCAGTCGGTGCGGGTCGCCGCCCGCCTGCTCCGTCAGGTATTGAAACAGCAGCCCGGCCAGCCGTGTGAGGGCGATGCCGTGGGTGCGTCCGCTCGCTTCGAACAACCAATCGCTCAAGGCCAAAAAGCCCTCAAAGGCCGAGCCCTCTCCCCAGATGTGGGGGCAGGTCTCGCGGAAGTTGCCGCTGTTGGCGATCAGGTCCCAGTAGCGGGCAAAGCGCTTGAGCCTCTGCAGGGTGCCGAAATCGAGGTCGCGGTTGGCCACGATCTCGTAAGGAGGCTCGGGGTTGTAACGCAGCGAGAATTCCTGCTCGTGGCGCACGATCGGGGTGCCCCGCAAGCGCTTCAAGATGCCGAGTTGGATCTCGTGCGGCCGCAGCGCCACCAGCTGATCGAAGCCGGCCGCGAAGCTCGCCAGGTCCTCGCCGGGCAGGCCCGCGATCAGATCTGTGTGCAGATGCACGCCCGTCTCATTGCGCAGGAAGGTCAGGTTGTCGCGCAGCCGCTCGAGGTTCTGTTTGCGGGAAATGCGTCGGCCGACCTCGGGGTTGAAGGTCTGGATGCCGATCTCCAGCTGCACGGCGCCGTCAGGGAAAGCAGCCAGCTCTGTTCGCAGCGCCTCGGGCAGGCGGTCGGGGATCATCTCGAAGTGCAAGAACAGGCCCGGCTGGTAGCGCTCGCGGAAGAAGCGCAGGATGGCCAGCGAGGTGGTGATGCTGAGGTTGAAGGTGCGGTCGACAAACTTGAATTGTCGCAAGCCGCGATCGAGCAAGCTCTGCAGGCAAGCGATGATCGAAGCTAAAGGGAAGCTGCGCAAAGGAATATCGAGGGCCGACAGGCAGAATTCGCAGCGGAAAGGGCAACCACGAGAAGCCTCGACATAGACCACGCGCTGCTTCAAGTCCGTATCGCTGTACAGGTGGTAGGGCAGCTCCAGCGTTGCCGTGTCGGGCAGCGGGGCCGCTATGAACGGGGAGGCCGGCCGCTCTCCGGCCAGCAGACGCTCGCACAGCGGCCCGAAGGCCCGGTCTCCCTCACCGCAGACCACTGCGTCCGCCAGCTGACAGAGAGGCTGCGTCCCGGTCTCGTAGCTGACCTCGGGGCCGCCCAGCACAAGCAGCACTTCGGGGGCAATGGTCTTGAGCAGCGCGACCAGCTCGTGGGTCTGGCGAGCGTTCCAGATGTAGACCCCCAGGCCGATGATGCGCGGCTTTTCGGCCAACAGCAGCTCGGCCACGTCGGCCGGCCGCTCGTCAATGGTGCACTCGATGATGCGGGCTCGGCTGCGCAGGGGGCCGAGGTTGGCGAGCAGGTAACGCAGGCCGAAGGCACAGTGGACATAGCGAGCGTTGAGCGTACACAGCACGATGTCGGTCATAGTCCGGCCTGCGCGCGTTTCAGCGCACGTTGCGCGGCGTTGTGCATCACGCTCAGGGGCGCTTCGAGCCCAGTCCAGAGGGTAAAGCCACGGGCGGCCTGCTGCACGAGCATGCCGAGTCCACTCAGCACCTGGCAGTGGTTGCGCTTGGCGCAGCGCAGGAACTCGGTCTGGGAGGGGTTGTAGACCAGATCGTAGACCACCTGTCCGCGGCGCATCGGCACGTCGGGGTCCCAGGGGCTGCCGTCGATGGCCGGCTGCATCCCCAGCGGAGTGCAGTTGACGATCAAGTCACAGCGAACCGAAGCTTCGGCCAGAGCGCGCGAGGGCAGACCCGCCAGGCGGCAATCATTGAAGATCGCCGCCATCTCGCGGGCCAGACCTCCGGCGCGCGCAGGCGTGCGGTTGAGGATCTCGATCTGCGGACAACCCGCCTCGGCGAGGCCGTACACGACCGAGCGCGCCGAGCCTCCCGCGCCCAGCACCAGGACCCGCAGCACGCTCGGTTCGAGACCGTGGGCGAGCAGGTCGGCCACAAAGCCCGGAGCGTCGGTGTTGTGCCCCCAGAGTCGATGGCCATCAAGGCAGATGGTGTTGACGGCGCCGATGCTGCGTGCCGCGTGCGAGAGCTCGTCGAGCAACGGCAACACCGCGGCCTTGTGCGGAACCGTCACATTGACACCACGAAAGCCGAGCGCGCGCAGCCCGGTAATCGCTTCTGCCAGGCGCTCACGCGGCTGGGTGCGCACAGGCAGAAGGCTGTAGGACCAGTCGAGGTCGTAGGCCTCGAAGGCGGCCTGCATCAGCTGCGGACTGAAGCTGTGGGCAACGGGCCAGCCGATCAGGCCAACGCTGCGCCGGCCCAGGGCACGCACTTCAGCGTCGGTTTCCGCAGCCATCATGCCTCCACTTCTGCCAGCTTGGCTCCCAGCGTGCGGAGCAGGTCTACAAACCCTGGGAAGCTGTCAGCACAGACTTCGGCTCCCATGATCGTAGTTTGCCCCGCCGCCAGCAACCCGGCGATGGTCAGGGCCATCGCCAGCCGATGGTCTCCGTGACTGTTGACCGGGGCCCCTCGCAGTTGCGTGGGTCCTTCGACCACAAAGCCATCGGGGGCTGCCTCGATGTGCGCGCCGAGCTTGCGCAGCTCGGCGACTGTGGTCGCGATCCGGTCGGTCTCTTTGACGCGCAGCTCAGCCGCGTCGCGCACCCGCGTCACTCCGTGGGCCTGCGTGGCGGCGACTGCCAGCAGCGGCAGCTCATCGATCATGCGGGGAATCTGCGCGCCGCCGATCTCGGCCCCGTGCAGCTGTGCGGGGTGCACCACCAGGTCTGCGACAGGCTCGCCGCCGGCCTCGCACAGGCTCTCCCGACGCAGCACGGCGCCCATCGAGGTCAGGGCTTCGAGCAGGCCGTCGCGGCGTGGGTTGACTCCCACTCCGCTCAGGCAGAGCTCGCTGCCGGGCAGGAGCGCGGCCGCGACCAGGGGGAATGCGGCCGAAGAGAGGTCGCCCGGGACATCGAGCTCGAACGCCTGCAAGGACTCAGGAGGCGTGATCGCCACGCGCAGGCCGTCGATCTCCAGCTCGGCGCCCATCCGCGCCAGCAGGATCTCGCTGTGATCGCGGGAAGCGGCGGGCTCGGTGAGCACGCAGCCGCCTTCGGCGTACAGACCTGCCAGCAGCAGGCAGCTCTTGACCTGGGCGCTGGCGACCGGCAGGGTGTAGTGCAGCCGTGCCAGGGGGCTGCCCTCGATCGCGAGGGGGGCAAACCTGCCCGACTGGCGGCCGATGATGCGCGCTCCCATCTCCCTGAGCGGATCGACGATGCGGCCCATCGGGCGGGATTGCAGCTGGGGCGTGCCCGACAGAAAGCTGGTGAAGCGCTGACCCGCCAGCAGCCCCGCCAGCAGGCGTATGGTGGTGCCCGAGTTGGCGCAAGCGACGACGCTGCTCGGCTCGACCAGACCCCGCAGGCCCCGCCCCTCGATCGACACCGTGCCCGCCGCGTCTTGTGCTACAAGTACCCCCAATTGCCGCACACAGGCCAGCGTCGCTTGGCAGTCCCCACCGCGCAGCAGGTTGCGCACGCGGCTGGTGCCGTCGGCCAGACTCGCGAACAACAGGGCACGATGGCTGATGGACTTGTCGCCGGGCACCGCGACGCGGCCTTGCAGTGGGCGTCCCCCTTCAACATGCAGGCTGCTCATCGGACACACTCCTGGCGGACTGCCAGCCCCACTATAGGTACCTGTCGCGCGGCACGCAATCGGTGACGATGCAGCGGATCGCCCCAGGTCGGGGGCTGCCGGGCCTCACTTGACGCGTTGGAGAAAAGCCCGTAACCTCGACGGCATCCCAATTCTCGGGGAGTGCTCGTGTACCGACTGGTCATCATCCAAGGCGATCAGCATCACTTCTTCGCCCTTCCGAAAGCCGGGGAAGTCTCGATGGGGCGTGCCCCCTCGAACTCTGTGACGCTCGACGACGACGGCGTCTCACGGCATCATTGTGTGATCGAGCCGCGCGACGACGGCTTCCAGGTGCGCGACCTCAAGAGTTTCAATGGCACCTTCGTCAACGGCTACCCGGTGCGCGAACAACGCCTGGAGCTGTGGGACAAGGTGCAGATCGGCGCCGCCAGCATCTTTCTGGTGATGGCAAAAGAGGCAGGGGGCGCGGCCGATCCTGGCCTGCAGCGCAGGGTCGAGCGTTACGAGGCCTTGTTCGAGCTCAACAAGGCGATCAACAGTGAGCTCGACCGCGGCAAGCTGCTCGAGAAGATCATGGACTGCGCCATCGAGCTGTGCTCGGCAGAGCGGGGCTTCATCATCACTCGGCATCAACAGACCGGCAAGCTGACCTACGAGGTGGCGAGAAACATCGACAAGGTGGAGATCTTCGCTCCCGAGTTCACCACCTCGAGCAGCATCATCCAGAAGGTACTCGACACCGGCGAGCCGGTGATGTCGTCCAATGCCCAGACCGATTTCGGTGAGTACCTGAGCATCGTCGACCTCGAGCTACGCTCGCTGGTATGTGTTCCGTTGAAAGTCAAAGAGCGCGTGCTCGGCACGGTGTATCTGGACAGCCGCTTGCACGAGAGCACTTTCGACAAAGATGAGCTGCATCTGTTGCTCGCGTTTGCAGACCAGGCGGCCATCTCCATCGAAAACGCGCAGCTGCTGGCGAGCGCCAAGACGAAGGAGCGCCAGGATCAAGAGCTGCGCATCGCCAGCTCGATCCAGAAAGAGCTGCTGCCGCGCTCCGATCCGGAGGTCGATGGCTTGGTGGTGTGCGGACGGACAATCCCTGCCCGGCAGGTGGGGGGCGACTACTACGACTACATCGAGGTCGGCGACGATCTCTATCTGGGCATCGGTGACGTCTCCGGCAAGGGCGTGCCCGCGGGCCTGATCATGGTGATGCTGCGGACCCTCTTGCGGCCGTTGGTTCACGGTCAGCAGTCGACATCTGAAATCATCATGCAGGTCAACAAGCATCTGACCTCCGACCTCAAGAAAGAGATGTTCGTTTCGTTCCTGTTGATGCGTTGGGATTCCGACAGCCAGATGCTGACCTATACCGGCGCGGGGCACGAGTGCTTGATCATCTACCGGCACCTGTCTCGCACGACCGAGGTCAAGAAGGTCGGAGGGATTGTGCTCGGCGTGCTGTCCGACCTCGACACCATGCTGACCGAGGTCGAGTTGCCTCTGGCATCCGGAGACACGGTCGTGGTCTATACCGACGGCATCACCGAAAGCATGAACCGTCAGGGCGAGGAATTCGGTCTCGATCGGCTCGCGCGGCTGGTGCAGAAACACGGCACGTTGCCCTTGGACGAGCTACGTGACAAGATCTTCGATGCGGTGCTGAAGTTCCAGATAGGTCTGGAGCAGCACGACGACATGACCCTGCTGCTGCTCCGCAAGGACCAGACCGACACACAGATCATCCACAATCCCTCACGGCGCGGTTGACGGTGCTACAGGCCGCTCACTACCATCTCGGGTAGTACACGGGCCTGCTCGTGCACGCAGACGCTGCGTCCGCAGAATAGAGGGTGCCTTGGGACACAGCCATAACGCCAAGTACAAGCTGACCTGCAACACGAAGGCGGACGTGACTGCTGCCTTTGGAAACAACCTGCCGCGCCAGATCCGTGGCAGCGAGCGGGCCTCCTTCTGGGGCAACCCCCTGCAGGGCGGAGCCACCAAGTCGATCACCGTCGTCGGCCTGGGGGCGGACCGCAACGGCACCCGCAAGCTGCGCCTGCACGCCAAGATCGCCGACAAAGTCGAGCAGATGTTCCAGAAGATCAAACAAGTCAATCAGGACTATGTGATCTACAGTTGCGGAAGTCTGTGCGTGCGCTACATGAAGAATTCTGGCACACGCAACTCGATCCGCGACGGTGCCAACTACGCAGCGGCCCGCACACAGCATGGCTCGAAGTGGGCCAGCGGCTGGTCGAGCCTCGCGCTGCATCACGACAACGGCCGGAACGCCGTGCAGTGGACCAAGGTGTCGAACCACAGCTTCGGCACGGCCGTCGACATCAACCCCTCCACGAATCCCTACAAGGCCGGCAAGCCGTTCGACATTCCCAAGTGGATGGTCGCCATCTTCCGTGACTTCGGGTTTGGTTGGGGTGGCTACTACCACGACTACATGCACTTCGAGTACGAGCAGAAGGACGTCTCGCCCACGGCGGCCACCACGACTCCGACGCCCGGCACGACGCCTTCGCCGCAGACCTCAGGCGACAGCAAGCCCGACGCGGGCGCTCCGGCTCCCGCGGGCACTCCTCCGCCCGCGGGCTCGGGCAACGCGGCCCACTGCACCAAGTGCGGCAAGGAGATGCGCGAAGGCACGGGAACCACTCCTGGCACGGCTGGAGCCACAACGCCTCCCGGCGCTGGGGCAGCCGGAAAATCGAACTGCAAGAACCCGATCGCCGCTCCGCCTGAGGGGTATGGGCAGGCCGCTGCGGTCGACAACACGGTCGAGGCCGCCCACGGCAAGTTCTACTTCTTCAAGGACGACTACAAGCAGGCCGGCTGCCCGAACCGGACGATGGTCTACGTGCCCAAGGGCTACGTGCCGCAAGACAACGTCGACATCTGGACGCACTTCCACGGCCTCAACCGCAGCAACGTCAAGCTTGAGGGTTATGTCACCAAGCACAAGCTCGACGAGATGCACCGGGGCGGGAACAAGAACGTGATCTTCGCGATGTCCCGCGGAGGGCGGGACGCCCGCATCGGCAACAACTGCAAGCCGGGTGGCTACCGGGCCTGGGTCCAACGCATCATCGCGTTCCTGTGCGAGCACGGGCCGTACAAGGGGCAGAAACCCGGCATCGGCAACATGATCGCTTCGGGCCACTCCGCGGGCGGCTATGTCGGCATGACCAAGCTGATGACGATCGGCGACCTGAAGTCGCAGCTGCGCGAGTACATCATTCTGGACGGGTTGTACGTCGGTGCATCGACCGTGATCAACTTCGTCAAAGCCAACCCCGAGATCATGGTGCGCAGCCTGGGCACGACGCACAACCCGCCGCACAAGAACAGCGAGCAGGTCACGCGTGCCGTCAAGGGCGCAAAGAACTGGCAGCACACGGGTCATGTCAAAGGCATCAACCACGGCAACGTCTGCTACAAGCTGATGCCCGACGTACTGAAGGCCAGCTGTTTCGTCGATATCGGAGTGGCCGCGCCGGCAGGCAACCCGGCCGGCGCTGCGGGAACGGCTGGAGCGGCGGGCAACGCTGGCGCGAGCACGGGCGGCAGCAACCCCAGCTTCCCGCCGGCCGATCCCAGCAAGCTGCCGACTCCTCACTGCGGCAAGCCTCCCCATATTCCCCAGCACCGGCCAAAGGGGCGGCCCAAAGGCTGGGAGGAGTTCTGGACCTGTGGTCCGACCAGCTGCCAGATGGCGATCCGCTATTTCAAGCCCGCCTACTTCAAGGATCTCAGCGACTTCGATCTGATGATGAAGCTATGCGAGATCGGGGGAGTCACGAAGAAGGGCTCCTCGCTGGGCAAGAACCGCAAGCTCACCGAGTCATCGGGGCTCAAGACCGAACACAGCACCAAGGGCGACAAGAACACCGTGTCCTGGATTCAAGGAAAGCTGCAGGCAGGCTGCCTGGTGGTCTTGAGTGGCAACCTCCGCACGCGGCCCTGGAAGCGCTCAGAGGGGAAGTCCAGCGGGCACTTCATGCTGATCATCGGCATGAACGAGAAGAGTGAGTTCGTGATCCATGATCCAGGGGGCTACAAGGGCATGAACAAGATCATGAACGCCGAGCAGCTCAACGAGTACATCACCTCCGGTGCCGACCGCAGTGGCCGGCAACTCGCCATTCTGCAGCCTTGAGCTGAGGGCCCCACTGCCCGGTCGCGCACTAGTGCTATACTGAGCCCGGACGCAACCCGGGGGCAGCATGGACCGCGAGTCATTGCTCGACTTGTGGCGGCGATCGGTCAGCGAAGACACCTTGCTCGAGACGGTGTCTCCGGACGCCAGCGTGCGGCCCAGCTTTGTTCCGGGCGCGGACAGTACCGAACGCCCGGGGAAGCCCTATCGGATCCTCAGCGAGCTGGGTCAGGGCGGCATGGGCGTGGTGTTGCGCGCCCGGCAGGCCAGCCTGCGCCGTGATGTCGCGCTGAAGAAGCTGCATCCTGGCTTGTTGCTGGGGAACTACAGCGACCATGCGCGCGCCAATTTCCTCGCCGAAGCCCTGATCAACGCGCAGCTCGAGCACCCCAACATCGTGCCGGTGCACGACCTGGTCGATGACGGGCCGAACAGCCAGGCCCTGGTGATGAAGCAGGTCGTCGGGCAGTCCTGGTCCGAGCTGCTGGAGCGCGAGCTCGATTTCGATCTCGAGCGCCACCTCGGGATCTTGCTGCAGGTCTGCAACGCGGTCGCTTTCGCGCACAACCGCAACATCGTGCACAACGACCTCAAGCCCAGCAACGTGATGTTGGGGGATTTCGGCGAGGTCCTGGTGATGGACTGGGGACTGGCCCTGAGTCTGGACGCCGAACCTCCCGAGGGGCTGCGGGCGCGGTCCGCTGTCGAGGGGGTGTTCGGGACTCCCAGCTACATGCCTCCTGAGCTCGCCAACGGAGATGGACCTGCGATCGGCCCGTGGACGGACGTCTTCTTACTCGGCGCGATCCTCTACCGAGTGCTCAGCGGCAACCCTCCGTTCCGGTCGGACACGTTCGTGCAGTCGATCCTGCGTGCCGCGCGGGCCGAGTTTCCTCCTCTGGCGGACAGCTGGCCCGAAGAGCTGCGGGCTATCTGTACCCGCGCACTGGCCGCCGAGCCCGAGGCGCGCTTTCGGAGTGTGGCCGAATTCCAGCAGGCGCTGCAGGATCATCTACGCCATCGCCAGAGCCTGACCCTGAGCCAGGAAGCCCGCGAGCGCCTTGAGGCTTTGACGACGCAAGTGCCCGAGGGCGGGAGCCTGGCAGAAGCTGAGCGCAATCGGATCTACGCGGGCTTTGCCGAGACCATCGCGGCTTTTGGCCAGGCGCGCAAGCTGTGGACCGGGAACCCGGGGGCGGCGCGAGGAGAGCTGGAGGCCCGGCTGTGCTTCGCGCGCACGGCGCTGTGCCAGAGAGACCTGGGGCTGGCCGAGGCGCAGCTCGATCAGATCCCCGGAGAGGGCGCGCAGGACCAACGGGTCTTGCGAGGGCGCCTCGCCACCGCGCGTCGGGCGGAGGCTCGCGAGCGCCAGGTCAAACGTCGCCTGATCGGGGGGCTGGCCCTCGCCATCGCCCTGATCGTAGTGGGCTTGAGCGTCGGCCTGGTCGTGCTCGACCGCCAGGCGGCAGAGGTGCAGCGTCAGAACGACTACGCCGCCGAGCGTGGTGAGGTCGCAGAAGATGCCCTCAACACCCTGGTCTTGGAGGTCCAGGAGCGGCTGGTCGATGAGCTGGGCGATCAACGCGCGCATCAGCTGGCCCGCGAGATCCTGTCCGGTGCCCGGGAGGGCTGGGAGCGCCTGCGTGACACCGATGTAGCAGCCGAGCAGATCGGTCTGGGCACGAACCTGGCGCGCCTGCGGCTCGCGAAGTTGCTGCTGGATATCGACGGGGAGGTCGACGCCGCCCTGCGGGAGTACCAGGCAGCCATCGATGGCCTGGCGGCCCTGCTGCAAGAGCATCGCACGCCGGACGTCGAGCTGCTGTATGCCGAGGCGCTGTTGGGGTCAGGTGGCTGCTATACCGAACGGGGCGAGCTGCTTCAGGCGCGTAACGTGATCGAAGGCTGCCTCAAGGTGGTCTCGACCCTGGCGACCCCTGCGGCTCGCGAGCTGGAAGCTTCGGCCCGCACCGAGCTGGCCTGGGTGCTGGACTCTCAGCTCGAGTCCGAACAGGCAGCCCAGCTGCTCGAGCTGGCCGTGGTGTATCGTCGCGCACAGCTCGCCAGCGACCCGGAAGATGAACGCCTGCAACGCCGTTGCGCTGAGGCCGTCTTTGCGCTCGCGGGCACCGCCGACCTGCTCGATCGATATGACCAGGCAGAGGCGCTCTGCGCTGAGGCTCTGGGCATCCGTCGCGGTCTGTGTGCGGTTCCCTACCCTACAGCTGCCGACTTGCGGAGGCTGTTGCGGGCCGTATTGCTCGGACAGAACCTGGCGACCAGCCGGGGCGAGCACGGCAAGGCCCGCGCGCTGTCGGACGAAGCTCTGCAATGGGCCCGCGACCTGTACCGGCGGGAACCGGAGAATCGGCAGGCTGGTCAGGATCTGTTCGATGCCCTGGTCAGGGCTGCCCGCCTCGAGATGGACCACGGCGAGCTGCGGCAGGCCGAGTCTCTGAGCCAGGAGGCTCTAGAGCTTCAGGACCAGTCGGTGGAACGAAGTCCGACCAGTGCCGCCGCGGGAGCCGAGCTGGCGGATGTGCTGCGCACCCAGGCCTATATCCTTGCCTTCCAGCTGCAGTACGATGCGGCGGATGAGGTTCTCGCGCGTGCGGCGGCCCTGCTCCGGCCCCGGGTCGCGCGCGACCCCAGCCAGCGTCTCATGCGCCTCAGACTCATCGACATTCAGGTGCAGCGCAGCCGCATCACGGCCCAGCGCGGTTCGCAAGCAGCGGCCGTCGGGCAGCTGGAGTCCTGCTTGAACGAGCTCGCGAAGCTGCAAGAGGAATGCCCGTCGGACCGTCTGCAGGCCAGCCAGGTGTACCTGTTTCATACCCTCTCGCAGCTGTTGTTCGAACAAGGTGCGGCGGTGCGTGCGGCGGAGCTGGCTGGGCGAGCGCTGCAGATCCAACGGCAGCGTGTCGCCCGTGCCCCGAAGGAGACGCGCCGGCGCCAGGTGCTCGGCGACTGTCTGCGCCGAATGGCAGCCATCGCGGGGCAGGGCGCTGACTTGAGCCAGGTCGATGGGTTGCTGCGCGAGAATCTCGCGCTGCAACGCCAGGTTGTCGAGCAGGATAGTCTGGGCGTTGGAGCACGGGAAGCCCTTGGGCTGGCGCTGGACGACCTGGCCAGCCATCTGCTTCTCCTGGGCCATCACCAGGAAGCCAGCCGTCTGTTTCTCGAGTGTCTGGCGAACGACCGCGAGCTGGCGAGCATCGATGCGTCCAATCTACTGATGCAACGTGTACTGGCCTTCAGCTTCCACCGCCAGGGGCAGATGCTGAGCCACTTGTACCGGCACGATGAAGCGGAGCTCGCCTTCGCGACTGCCATGCGTCTCTACCGGGAGTTGCTCGCCCAGCGTCCGCAGGATCGGGCTCTGCTGGACGGGTTGGCTCGGTGCTATGGCGGGAGTGCGCAGCTGTACGCGCAACGGGGCCACTACCTCGACTACAACCGCGTGCTGAAGGAGCAGCTCGCCCTGGTCCGTCAACTCTATCAGCTCGACCCGGCCAGTCACGTCTATCGCCGGCTACTGGGCGATGCGTTGGTGCACTTCGCCGACAGCGAGGGGATCCTGCACCGCTGGAAAACGGCGCCGACGCTATGTGCAGAGGGGTTGCGGCTGCTGGAAGGCCTGCAGAGCGAGCGCTCTGGTGATGCAGACATCGCCGAGCAAGTCGTCTGGGCCAGATTGGTCGAGGCTGAGATCGAGGCTCTGCGGCACAACCGCGCGCTGGCGGACAGTCTGTTTCTCTCCTGCAGGGAGGACTTCGCACGCATCAGGGCTGCCGGACGGCCGTTGGTCAAGGTCCATGTACGCGCATGTTTCTCCCACGCACATTTCTTGCAGGGAACGGGGCGGCCGGAAGAGGCTCTGGTGGTGTTCGATGCGCTGCTCGGACTGCTTCCGGCCTATGCCGAGGAGCTGACATGGCGGCCCACCAAGCTGCGCGCGCTGACGAACAAGCTGGCGCTGATGCTCAAGCAAGGTTGGCTCGAGGCGGCGCAGCCGGTCCTGGACGAAGCGCTGGCGCTGCTGGCAGGGCCCAGCTCTCCGGAGATGCTTGTCCCGCGACTCGAGCTGCCGATCATGCATGCGGCGCTGCTCAAGCTGCTAGGGGATCACGGTGCTGCACGGGAAGTCCTGCTCGCGGGCCAGACGGCGCTGCTTGAGGTCCGTCGGCAGCAACCTCGCGAGAACCGGTTGCGGCTCCTCAACCATCGCTTCATGATCCGCCTCGCCCGCCTGGCGCTCGAACAGGGGCGACCTGCCGAGGCTGTCCCCCAGCTCGAAGCCATGGTGGCCGATCTGCGTGCCCTGAGCGCCGAGCAGCCGGAGTATCTGAACTATGCCGTCGATCTCCACGCCGCGTTGACCGAATTGGGCGATGCCTACGAGGTTCTCGGCAGCCTCGATCCGGCCTGGACCATCCGTGAAGAGGAGGTGCAGCTCGCTCGCAGCCTGGTGGAAAGGGACAGCCTGAACATCGACGCCCGGGACGCGCTGGCACGCTCGCTGTTGAAGCTCGGCCATATCGCCATCGGCGCAGACCAGTTGGACCTCGCTGTGACCTCGCTACTCGAGAGCCGTGCCCAGCTCGATGTGGTCTTTGCAGCAGGGTATGACAATGCGTCGCTGCGTTTCCTGGCCGCGGCCATCGCCACCAACCGCGGGACGATTGCGCATCATCGGGCCGACTTCGGGGCTGCCCGCCAACTCTATGAGCAGGGCCTGGTCTGGCTCGAACGCACCATCGCGCTCGACCCGAGCCGTCAAGAGCAGCTCGAGGTCCGGCGGGCAGCGTTCGCTCGCTTCTGCGTCCAAGAGCGCCGTTGGCTGCTGCTCACAGGCGAGGTCGAGCCCGTCGACGAAGAAGAACGACTGCAACTGGCGCGGGACCAGTTTTCCTCGCTGCGGCTCATCGAGGCCGTGCAGACCTTCGAGCGGGCTTTCAGCCTCGATGCGCCCGCCGTCCCCCAAGACTTTCTGACCGCGGCCCGCGCCGCAGCGATCGTGGCCGCGGGCCATGAAGGCGAGCACGCGGCAGATCTTCAGGCCCAGGCCTTGCGGTGGCTGGAGGTCTGGCTGACCGAGCTTGTCGGAGCCATTGGCCGGGCAGACGCGGACACGCGCCCGGGTTTGCAGGAAGTTTGGCGTACTGTCCGCGACACCGACGCCGACCTGGCGAGTCTACGCGCGTTGCCGAGCTTCGAGGCCCTCTTCGAGGGGGTCGCCCGTGAGGCCGGCTGGGATGCACAACCCTAGCCTGGAGTTTGGCGATTACCGGGGATCGGCCGCCAGGCTATCCGGCGGGCAGCAACCGGTGTGCGAGCTCGACGCCCAATACTTTTGAGGAATGCCTCTCGGCAAGGGGTGCGGTGAACGTGGCGAAGCGAGGTAGCGAGACCCGGCCATCCGGGAACGTCCCGGCCTACTCGACACCGCCGGCGAGACGGATCTCCGCGGATGAACCGAGTTTCCCTCAGAGACCCCTGCCAGGGCCCTGCTCATAGACCGACGCTACAGCGGCTGCAAGCCGCTTCGGCAGCGGTTCCTCGCCCCTGTGGCGGCGCTCTGTGAGCGCCGGAAGCCGCGTGCGCAGCGGGTGCGCCGAAGATCTGGGGTGATTCTATGCGGGTCGGTGTTGGACCGACGCTACAGCGGCTGCAAGCCGCTTCGGCAGCGGTTCCTCCCGCTGTAGCGGCGCTCTGTGAGCGCCGGGAGCCGCGTCCGCAGCGGCTGCTCCGAAGATCTGGGGTGACTCCATGCGGGTCGG
>JAJDCP010000134.1 GCA_029260765.1 Planctomycetota bacterium | reverse complement strand
TTGCGCTTGTTCAGGCGCAGAACATAGAGGCGCTTGCGCTTCTTTCGCCCCTCCTTCACCTCCTGGACGAGAGCTCGGTAGCAGAGGTGCGGCTTCTCGGGGTGGGGCTGCATGGGGCCCTTTGATCGCACCATGGCCTTCGCTGCTGCTGTCTTGCAGACCCCTTCCCCGAGGACGAACTCGAAGCGCTCCGCCCGCAGAGAGTCCCGGCTCTTTGCGGTGTTCAGGCCGCAGTCAGCGACCCATTCAACCGCGCGATACCCAAGCTGCGCCAAGGCGCCCGCTGCGTCCGGAGCCAGGCTGAGATCGTTCGTATTGCCAGGATGTGCCTGGTGATGGACGATCAGACCGTGGTCTGCCCCGACCACCGCCTCGAGCACGACCTGGGGCAGGTCCCGCCGCTTGGACTTGGAGTGCCCGCGGAGGCGCAGCGCCGGCTCGTTGATCACTGCGAAGCGCTGCACCTCACCGTTCTCGAATCGCTCCTCCTCACGCTCCAGGTCGTCGCATCGAATGTGGAAATGTTGAGTTGTGGTGTCGTGCAAAAGACGCGTGGTCTGGACGCCCTGCTCTCGCAGCGCCGCGGCCAGTGCCTGCTCTACCTCGGCGTAACCATCTTCGAGCACGTCCATGGCTTTGTAGAGCTGGTGGAGCGTGAGACCTTCGCACTCGGGCAGGAACACCTCCAGGCCGCCAAAGTGGGCCATCCCCCTCTTGCTACGGGGGGAGACGAGCTGCACCACGACCATACAGAAGATCGCCAGGTCCAGGCGGAACTCATGGCCACGGCACCGCGTGATCTGCTCGATGGCTTCCTTGTAGCCCAGCTCAGCCCAGGCTTGCTCGATCACCCACCGCAGGCCGAAGTCGCGCGAGCAGAGGATCTGGAAGGTCCGCTCCTGTTCTCGGAATCGCTGCTGCAAGGCTTCGAAGGGGAGCTTGCTGTCCTTGCGTAGCCATTGCTTCAGGAAGCAGGTCAGGCTCTCAACCCGATCCTCATCGAGATTCTCCACCCGACCCAGCGAGGCCAGGGACTTCGGCTGCCTGCGGCCTTTCTTCTCGTCCCACAGATCGTAGCGAAGGTATGCGTAGTGGCAAACCGTGCCATCGGCGAGCTTTGCCGGGCTCTTGGTTACGTACAGGGCAGACGGATGGGCCGACTGGATCATGTCCTCTCCGATCGTTGGGCAGCGAAGAGGAGTCTAACCGGCCTGGCAGGCGGCTGGAAAGCGTTTGATGTAAGAGATGGACTGGCTATGACCGTCCAAGCTCTTTGAGGGGAAACCGGAGGGTTCTGACCGAAATGGATGAGGGGAAAGGCGGGAGCCCCCTCACTGATCTTGGCGGATTCCGAGGAGGCTCCCCTGTCCAGAAGGACGGGGACCATTGTTGCGGAAGTACCTCTCGAATCCAAGGCTCTTTGCACTTCTTGCTGTGTTGGACACCGAGCTGGCCGCGCGCCACCGCGCGGAAGGCTGCTCGCGTTGTGGCGGTGCGCTCCATAGCTCCGACTACCTTCGTAAGCCTCGCGGCGCGCTGATTCAGCTCGAGGAACGCTACAGACGGCGCCGGAGTTTCTGCTGTGCCGAAGAAGGGTGCAGACGCCGGTCCCTGCCGCCTTCGGCAGTGTTCCTCGGGCGGCGCGTCTACTACGCGTGCGTTGTCGTTCTTCTCATCGCCTTCCACCAGCAAACACCGGGGACCTGGTCCTTCCGCAAGTTAGGTCTGTTGCTGAACGTCTCCGACCAGACGTTGAAGCGCTGGATGTGGTGGTTCCGCGAGGTCTTCCCGGCTTCCAGATCCTGGCAGAAAGCCCGCGGCTATCTTTCGGCCGAGGTGTGCAACCAGCGGCTGCCCTCCTCGCTGGTCACTGCCATGCTGGCCTCGAATCTCGACGACCCTACGGGGGCAATCGTCCACACCGTAGCCCTCGTGACAACCGGCGCGAGCCCCCCGTGACCGCGCTCTCCAAGGGGCTTGACAGATCCGCAGAAGTTGAGGTTGGGCATGATCTGAGAGGAAAAGGAAAATCGTCAGCCGTTGCAATGTCGGCGTTCTGGTGCGTCGACGCCGGAGGAGGCTATGCCCGTGGGTGACGACGCGCAGCCTATCGACCCTTGGACGCTCTTGCGCTTTGCCATCATCAGTCCGTTGCTCGCAGCTCCGCCGCCAAGAGGGCAGCTCCATGGGGCACTGACCGGGCTGGCTGCCGAAACCTATCGACATCCCACAACCGGCGAGCCGATCCGCTTCGGCTTCTCGACGATCGAGCGCTGGTTCTACCTCGCCCGCGATGCGGAGAACCCCGTCGAGGCGCTCCGGCGCGCGGTGCGGAAGGACCACGGCTCCTCACGGGTCTTCGGCCAGGAACTTCTTCGGGCACTGGAGAAGCAGTACAGGGACCACGCCAGCTGGAGCTTCCAGCTGCACGCAGACAACCTCCGTGCGCTCATCGAAGAGCGCCCGGAGTGGGGACCCGCGCCGTCCTACCAGACCGTACGCCGCAGAATGCGTCAGCGTGGCTGGCTCAAGCGTAAGAACGCCAGGACACCCGGCCAGCAGAAGGCGGCGGAGCGCCTGGAGAAACTCGAAACGCGCAGCTTCGACGCGACCCACGTACACGCTTTGTGGCATCTGGACTTCCACGAGGCCTCCCGACGCGTGCTGGGTCCAGACGGGACGTGGTTCTCTCCCCAGGCGTGTGCGGTTCTCGACGACAACTCGCGGCTCGCGTGTCATGTGCAGTGGTATCCGTCGGAGTCAGCCGAGACTCTGTTCCATTGCCTCAGTCAGGCCTTCCTGAAGCGCGGTCTGCCACGGAAACTGATGACGGACAACGGCGGAGCAATGCTCGCCGCAGAGACCGTCAACGGGCTCAAGTCCAGCGGCATCGAACACGCCACCACGCTCGCCTACAGCCCGTATCAGAATGGGAAGCAGGAACGCTTCTGGGGCACGCTCGAGGGGCGCATGCTGAAGCTGCTCGAGAAGGTCGAGCCCCTGACCCTGGAACTGCTCAACCGCTTCACTCTCGCCTGGGTTGAGGAGGATTATCACAAACAGAAGCATGAGGAGATCGGTGTCCCGCCCATGCAGAAGCTCCTTGAAGGAGCCAGCGTCCAACGGCGCAGTCCGCCCATCGACGAATTGCGATTCCGGTTCGCGCAATGCATCGTCCGTCGTCAGCGTCGGGGCGACGGCACCGTCTCC
>JAJDCP010000133.1 GCA_029260765.1 Planctomycetota bacterium | reverse complement strand
CCCTCCCCTCCGCCGGCTGCGGGGCCGGGCCGTTTCCCACCGCGGCCGAGCCTGCGCTGCCTTTGCCTGGAGTCTGGCGCTTTGTGCCCTCAGGCCCAAAGCGCCAGACTCTCCCGGGCTGGCCGCGGGGACAAACCGCTTACGAACCCAATGTCGGGCGAGCTACGCGAGCCGACATTGGGTGAGAACACTAGAGAATGCGGCAGAGGACAGACAGGCTGGCTCTGGTTGACGTCGTGACTTTTGGCGCAGGCTCTCCCAAGAGGGGTCCGCATTCTTCCGACCGCCGGCAAGCCTTCTCCGGCTACGTGGCCGTGTCCCAGTCGAGGGAAAAGCGCCAGATTCTAGCCTAGGAACCCGTCGAGCCGCCCCGGCTCGGCATCCAATCCCGGATCCCTTGTCCTGAGCGGGCAACATGGATTCCCGCTCCGATTTCGCCTATACTGTCTCTTGAAGAGGAGTCTCCATTGGACGCAAAATTCCAAAAGTTGCGAGAGCTGGTGCGCGGCCTGGGGAGCGCGGCGGTCGCCTTTTCGGGTGGCTGCGACAGCACCTTGCTGTTGAAGGTCTGCGCCGATGAGCTGGGCAGCCACGCGGTGGCAGTCACGGGGGTTTCCCCGAGCCTGGCGGCTTCAGAGCTCGAGCACATCCGCGCCACGGCGCGCGCCATGGGAGTGCACCTGGTCGAAGTGCAGACCCGCGAGCAGGACGATCCCAACTACCGGGCCAACAGCTCGGAGCGTTGCTACTTCTGCAAGAGCGAGCTGTTCGCACGTATCGCCGAGGCTCTGCCAGGGCTGCAGCTCGAGACCATCGTCGAGGGCACCAACCTGTCCGATCTCGGTGAGCATCGGCCCGGGCATCGCGCGGCGCTCGAGCAGAAGATCCGCAGTCCGTTGCTCGAGGCAGGTTTGAGCAAAGACGAGGTGCGGGGCTATGCGCAGCGGCTCAATCTGCCCGTCTGGGATAAACCGGCCAGCCCTTGTCTCGCTTCACGCGTGCCTTTCGGGACGCCGGTGACCCCGGAGGTGCTCGCGCGTATCGGACGGGCGGAGGCGGCCTTGCGTGAGCTGGGTTTCCGAGAGTTTCGCGTGCGTCATCACGGCAAGCTGGCCCGCTTGGCTCTGGCACCCGATGAGATGGAACGGGCCTTTGAGCTCCGCGACACTCTGCTGCGCGCAGTGCGTGCGGCTGGGTACATCCACATCACCATCGATCTGGCAGGCTACCGTCGCGGTGGTCTGTTTGCTGCCTTAGAGGCGGAGAGAGCATGCTCAGCACCTTGACCCTGCGTCCAGTTCTTCCCCTGGTCCTCGCCTGTGCCCTGTTTGTGGCCGGCTGCGCGGAGACCACCACGCGCGTGGAGAATAACTACAAATTCCGCGATGCCGGCGGCTTGGCCTTGCCTGGCCAAACCATCGGTCCCGAAGAACGTATTCTCGAGCTTCAGGCCTCTGTCCTGGCCGAGCCCGACAATCCGAAGAACTACTTCGATCTGGGCACGATCTACGAACAGATGGGCAAGCGGACGCTGGCGATCTACTACTACCGCGAGCTGGTGAATCATGTTGAGGCGGACCGTTACACCGGACCCTACTACCGTCTAGGACGGCAACTTGCGCTCGAGAGCGAGTTCGACGAAGCGATCGTGCAGCTCGAGCGTTGCGTGAACGTGCAGCAACGGGTCCCCGATGTGTACTGGGCCAACCCCGACTACCGCGAAGGCCACTTCTTGCTGGGCACGCTGTACCACGAGCGGGGCGACACGCGCTTGATGGTGCACCACTATAAAGAGTTCCTGCGTTTCGGAGGCGAAGAGCGCCGCATCCAGACCATGTTGGCCAAGTTGTTGACTCCCAATGGTTAGGGGATGCGTGACAGCGCTGGCTTGCGCGCTGCTGATCGGCTGCGCTGCTCCCAGGCAGGCGACCTCGCAGGCACCCACCAGCCCCGATGATCCCGAAGCATTCGTTGAGCAGCTGGAAGTGAGGATCGCGAGCTTTCCCGACGATCCGTTGAACTATCTCGCCCTGGGCGAGTTCTACGAGCGCAGGGGCCAGTACGGTTTCGCCGCGCATTACTACCGCGCGCTGCTTGAGCGCCTGCCAGACACTGTCGACACCGAGCCCCGTTTCCGCCTGGGGCGGGCGCTGTTGATGGAAGGCAGACGAGACGAGGCCCGGAAACAACTGCTGGCTTGCCTGACCATCAAGCCCAAGAAGATCGACCAGTACTGGTCCAACAGCCACTACCGAGAGGCCCACTTTTTGCTCGGCAATCTCTACCAGCAGCAAGGGGACAGCGAGCGGATGTGCCAGCATTTCCGCGAGTTTGTGCGTCTGGGTGGTGACGCCGAGCGTCTCGGTCAGGTCTACGAACAGGTAACCAAGCCCCAGGAAGACTGAGTCTGGCGACCCGGAGGTCATGTGCGTCGGATTGCGCTGATGCTAGTGTGTGTGCTGCCCTGGCTGGCTGCCGATGAGTTCCTGTTGAAGGACGGCCGGCGTCTGGTAGGCCAGGTGATCGCTGAGGAAGGCACACAGCTGACCCTGCGGATCGGGATGGCGACCCTGGTCGTCGAGCGCAGCGACATCGTTGAATGGATCGACAGTCTGACGCCCGAAGAAGAATATGCCCGTCGGGCCAGTGAGATCCCCAGCGGCGAGGTTGAGGCGCGCATCGAGTTGGCCGATTGGTGTCGGACCCAACGCCTGCGCCACGAAGAAGAAGAGCAGCTGCGCCAGATTCTGCTCGAAGAGCCCGATCACGAGCAGGCTCGGCACCGCCTGGGCTACGTGCGGGACGAGGCTGGCAACTGGGCGGTGGCCGAAGAGCTCTGGCGGCGGGAAGCCGCGGAGCGCGAAGACGCGTTCCGCGCGGCAGTCCATGAGCTCGAGCTCGACCTCGAGCTCGAACAGAGCAGCCTGTCCGAAGTCGTCGCGGCGATCTCCGAAGCCAGCGGGGCAGAGGTGGTGCTGGGAGACAAGGCAGCCCGCAAGTTGGCTTCCAGACGCCTGAACTACAGTGTACGCGGCCGTTCTCTGGCGGATGTCCTGGCCGATCTGGCCGGATCGGTCCAGCTCTCGATCGTCTACGACTTCAGTGAAGAGCGTGTATTTGTGGGGCTTCCGGCCGAATGCAACAAGCTGCGTCGCGACCTCGGGCTGCCCGTCGGCATGAACTGGACCGCGGAGGCTCTGGAGCTGGTGCTCAAAGAGCATCGGGTGGCGGCGAAGTTTGAAGGAGTGAGTCTGCTGCGAGCCCTGGAGGAGCTGGAGGAGCGTTTTGAGCTGCCTCTGGTACTCGATGGCGAGCTGACTGAGACAGCCCAGGCCGCGACGATTTCCTACAACTCGCGCAATCAGCGCCTGGGCAATGTCTTGAAGGGACTGTTGCGGGATCAGGGTTGGGAGGTGGTGGTGATGGGGGGAACCCTGTTCATCACAACGCAGGAACAAGCCTTGAGGTTGAGAGAAGAACCATGAAGCGCCTTTGGATCTCTACCATCTGTTTGAGCCTGTTGAGCTGTTCGAGCCAGGGCTTGGTGTCCGATCCCAGCAAGGCCCCCGAGCTCGCGCGCATGTTGCCCGACCAGTTGTCGGGGATGCTTGCGAGCAAGCTGCAGCTGGCTCTCGACGCGCCCGGGATCGAGGTGTTGGCCGAGCAGGCGGGCATGGACGAGGCTGAGCGGGCGGTGGCGGGCGCGACCCGCAGCTATTCCAGCGAAGGCCATACCGTACAGATCTTCGTGTTCGAACTGCCTGACGCCGAGCAAGCGGGCAGCTTCTACCGTGACCACGAGCAAGGTTGGCCCACACCGATCCCTGGCTTTGGCGTGCGTGGGCGTACCAGAGTTGGGCGTAGGGGAGCCTACGAGGTCGAGACCTGGCAGGCGCGCTACTTCATCCGTTCGATCAGCGCGGCCTCCGACCGCGCCACCCGCCGTCACGCCTTCCAGACGACCCGGGCCGTCCTCGAGCAGGCCGTCTGGCTGTACGCAGAGCCCGCACAGCCGGCGAATTCAAATTGGGCCGAGGCTGTGGAACCGGGGAACGGCTAACGGTTTTTCTTGGTAGGGGAGGGGTTTAGCCCCTCCCGTGGGCTCCTAACGCCGCACGACGATCACCCAGCGTCCGTTCTTCTTGGCATGGCCGCAACCGGCCTTGTGCACATGGCCCCGCACCAACACGAAGCGCTTGCCGTCCCAGTGATGGCCACAATGGTCACTGTGTTTGCATTGTGCGGAGCCGGAACCAGAACCGGAACCACCACCACCACCCGTACGATGGACAGTGCAGCCCGGGCTCAAGCAGAGCAGGACTGCCGCCAGCAGAAGTGTCTGGAGGAACGTGCGCATTGTCTTCTCCTTTGTGAGGATGCAGGGTCCAGCCGCTGTAGCGCAAACCCTGGACCATCGTACACGATCTCGGCATCACCGCTCAACAAGCGGGCTGGGGCGGAGGTTCTTCTCAAGCCCCCTGCCATGCAGAGGTTTGCGGTGTCGCCGCGCGGTTGGCGGCTTGCGGGCTTATCCGCCAGCCGCTTCAGGATGGTTGCAGGTACGGCGTGACTTGCGACATTCCTGCAACGCATGCTATGCTGGAGTCAGGGCTCATGTCGAAGGAGACCGGCTTGATTCGGTTGAAGTTCGACCCGGAGTTCTGGATCTGGAGCACTTTGACGCTGCTTGCTGGCTTGCTCGTTCTGCTGAGCTACACCACCAGGCATGGGGCGGAAATGAACCAGGCCGGAGCCCCGGCCGACAGTGTCGAGGTCAGTACCAGGCCGCCACCGGCCAAACTGGCGATTGACGTGCTGATCGACCGCAAAGAGCAGCGCTTGTTCTTGTTCAAAAACGGCGTGCAGATCTCTGAGCATCCCGTGTTTGCTCGCTTCAAGCCAACGGTCGAGCGCAGTGGACTCTTCGTCTGTGTCCGGGGAAAGCAGGGTGCTCGGCCCCATCTCTGGGGGAGCCTGTTCCTCGACTCTGAGTCTGTCCTGCGCTCGATGCGCAATGGCGACCTCAGCAGCGCGATCCAAAAGAATGCGAAGCATGGCACGATCGGCATCTGCGGCCAGGACGATGCCCTCGATGAGCACCCCGGACGCGATGTCGAGGAGAGTTTCTGCGTTCCTCCCGAATCGTTGCGAGAGATCTGGGCATTCTGCAGCGCCGGCTCCGTGGTAAAGATCATACCTTGAGCGGGTTGTCTCCTTGCTGCGTGCATGCATTTGTGCCAGCAAACCGCTACCATCGGCGGTATGAAACGCGCATTCTTGTTGTGTCTGCTGTGCCTGACAGCCTGTGAGCCTCCGGCCCAGGTCTACCGTGAGAAGCTCAGCAGCGGCCAGGTCGAGTCTGGGCTCGACGCGGCAGCGGCCTTGCCGGCCGGTGCTTTGCCGATCGCTGTGATCCAGGCCTACACCGGGAAATACAAACGCACCGCCGACAATACCCTCGATGGTGCCCGCCTGGCGATCGAGCAGATCAATGCGGGCGGGGGCCTGCAGGGCCGCAATCTGGCCCTGCTCGAGGTCGACACCCAGGGCAGCCTGTACGGCGCAGATGCGGCGGCGGCCGCGGCTCTGGAGCAACCGCTGCTGGCTGGGATTGCTCCGGCCCGCAGCGCCGAGGCCCGCATGGTAGTGCCCCGTTTCGAGGCGGCGGGTGTGCCTCTGCTGCTCCACTTCGCCACCCATCCCGAGTTGACCCAGGAGAGTCCGCACGTCTTCAGGGTCTGCCACAACGACGCCCTGCAGGGCAAGGTGCTCGCCCGCTTCGCCCGCGAGCGGCTCGGAGCGAGCAACGCCGTACTGGTCACCGATGAGAGCAGCCCTTCGAACATCCGCCTGGCCGAGAGCTTCAATCAACAGTTCCGGTTTCTGGGGGGTACTGTGCGGGCTGAGCTGGCGCTCGCGGAGACGCCGGCCGTCATCTCACAGCTCGCTGAGCTCGACCCCGACGTGGTCTTGGCAGCGATGTATGTGTTCGAGGCCGGAGACCTGTTGCGCCGAGCCCAGAACCTCGGGTTGCGCGCGCGCTTTCTGGGAGGCGACGGCTGGGGCAATACGAACCTGTTCATCGCGGCCGGATCTGCGGCTCGAGGCCATTTCTTCAGCACACATTGGAGCGAGCAATCGGACAGCCCCGAGAGCATCGCCTTTGTCGAAGCCTTCTTTCTGCGCTATGAGCGCGTCCCGACCATAGCCAGCGCGTTGGCCTACGATGCGGTGCAGGTGTTGGCCAGTGCTCTGGCAGGCCAGCTGCTCGAAGGAAAGCCAGCAGAGCTTTGCAGCACGCTGCAGGCAGGTCTGGCAACGCTCGAGGGGCATCGCGGCGTGACAGGCACGATCGCCTTCGATCCGCAGGGAGACGCCGTCAAACCCGTCTTCATCGAGCGGCTGGGAATGTTCCGTTTCGAACACGAGGCCGTGCTGGGGGATGTCCCGTGAAACCCCGCGAGCTGCTGATGACGGCCGCCACCTTCTTCCTTGTCGCGGTAGGTCTCGGCCTGGGCATGCGGTCTCTGGCGATGAGCCGTGCAGAGCAGCAGCGTCAGTCCGCGTTTGTGTCTCTCTCGACCTTGCGCCGCGGCGATGAGAGCGAGCTGATCGACCGTGTCTTCTCTGGCGTTCCGGAGGCTATGGTCGAGAGCTGCACGGACCTCGTCAGCAGCCGGCCTGAGTTGCTCGCCGTCGGTTTGTATGGTCCGACCTTCCAGCCCCTGGCCGGGGCAGCCAAGGCCGAAGGCGTCGCTGTCGCACAAACGCCCGGGGCGCTCGCAACCAGCTGGGTGCAACAGGCCGAGAGCGCCCAGGATACCGCCCACGGATTCATCGATGAGCACAGCCTGGTCTACCTGGCACCGTTGTGGGCCGCCGGACAGCCGCTGGCCTACCTGCGCATCGACTACGACCTCAGCTCGATCGACGGCGGGCGCCAACAACTCGTGCTGACGGTCGTCATCTCGGTGTTGACGACCCTGGCCGTGCATGTGTTTCTGCTGACGTGGGTCCGCAGAAAGCCTGGGCGCAAGCGAAGATAGGAGCGGTCGCGGAGGCAAAAAAAGTCTGCCCGCTTGCGGCTCTTCCCTACTTCCCCCCCACCGAGAGCTTCGAGACCAACCAAGCAGGGGAGCCCACCCCGGAGAGTCCGAAGTAGAGGTCGTCTCCCAGGGCCTCGATGCGCTGCAGGGTCTCGAGGATGTTCCCGCTGATGGTGAAATCCTGCAGCGCTTGTTTGCGCTCGCCGGCTTCGAGCAGGAATCCTTTGCAGGGCACCGAGAAGTCCCCAGAGCTCAAGGAGCTGCCCGAATGCAGACCCACGATCTCGGTCACCTCGATCGCCCGTGGGTACCGGGCGCGCAGTGCTGTCACCGGCTGGGTCCCGGGCTCGAGGAACAGGTTCGAGCTGGCGATGCCCA
Source organism: Planctomycetota bacterium (assembly GCA_029260765.1). Classification (GTDB taxonomy): domain Bacteria; phylum Planctomycetota; class J058; order JAJDCP01; family JAJDCP01; genus JAJDCP01. The sequence goes on along the minus strand of JAJDCP010000133.1, from coordinate 140,849 downwards.
GCGTTCCCCGGATCGCACGGCTGGCGTGGCCGCTGCTCGCGCAGCCTGCTTTGCGGCCGGTTTTGGAGTTGTGCATCTGATGCTGGAAGATCCCGTCGCCCATCAGCTGCAGCCTGCGTGAAGGGCAGCCCTCGTCGTCAAAGGGTCGGCTGCTCCAGCCAGCTGCCAGCAAGGGATCATCGATCAACTGCAGCAGCTCGCTGCCGATCCGGCTTCCCAAACGCTCGCTGGAAAGCACCGAGTGTCCTTCCTGGGCAACCTGCGCATTGAAGATCGGCGCGAAGGCCTCGAGCATCTTGGTGGCGCTGCGGTTCTCGAACACGATCGGATAGCTACCGCTGCTGACCTCTTCGGCAGCCAGCAGACTGCGGGCCCTTTCGACAGCAGCGTTGGCGACCCGCTCGGGGTCGAGATGGGCCCCGTCCCGGCTGCGCTCGAACTCGAAGGCGGTCTTGCGTTGCTCGGCCCGCCCGACGAGCGGGTAGGAATAGATGAACGCGGCGCTGACTCGGTAACCGCGGTCCAGACCCCGGTCGTTGAGCAGGCGCAGGAAAGCCGTTCCCTCGGAGTATCCCACATGGGGCACGGCGAGGACCTCCGGGCTCGCCCGAGTGGCGGCGTCGGTCTGGAGCGCGAGGGCAATCTTCTCGGCGGCCGGTCTCGCTTCCAACGCAGGGCAGAACAGCTCGAGCTGCTGAGGCTCGCCTTCGAACACCGCCAGACGCACAGGTTGGGGGTCGGCAACCAACAACGCGTTCTCAGCAGCCGCCTGCACGGCAGCCCGCACGGCGGCCGGCCGCAAGTCTTCGGTGTACGCGTAGCCCTCCTGTTGCGCGCGCAGAGCACGCACGGACAGGCCGCAGGTGTCGGAGGTGGAGAATTCGTCGACCTTGCCATCGAAAGCCTTGATCGACAGGCTGCGGCCCCCTTTGATCAAAACCTCGAAGCCGTCGAGACCCAGCCGGCCTCCTTCCTGCAACGCGGTCTGGGCGGCGGCATCCAATAGTGGCATGGTGGTCTCCTTTGGAAGCTGTCACATGGACATCTGGCCCGTATCGACGGCCTGGTCGCGACCTCCGACGAGGATCGATGAGACCTTGATGGCTGGTTGCCCGACCGTGACCGGGATCGCTCCCGAGACCGAACCGCACATCCCCGCCCAGTGTTCGAGTTGATCTCCGACACTTTCGATCCGTGACAAAGACACCGGCCCGTTCCCGATCAACGTGGCGCCTCGCACCGGCCGCGTCAGGCGTCCATTTTCGATCAGGTAGGCTTCGCGCACCGCAAAGTTGTAGTCGCCCGTGCCCGGTGTGACCGAGCCGCCTCCCAGGCTCTTGGCGAACAGACCACGCTCGGTCGAGGCGACCATCTCTTCGAAGCTGGTGTTGTGGGCGGCGATGTAGGTGTTGCGCATCCGCGATGCCGGCGCGAACCGGTAACTCTGGCGGCGTCCGCTACCGGTGCGGGCGAAGCCGGTCTTGAGCGCGCCGAGACGGTCGACCATGTAGCTCTTCAGCACGCCCTTGTCGATCAGTACCGTGCGCTGGCTGGGCTCGCCCTCATCGTCGATGGGCAGCGATCCCCACAGGCCGCTCTGGGTGCCATCGTCGATCGCGGTGACACACGGCGCTGCGACCTGTTGCCCCAGTTTGCCGACAAAGGGCGAGGCTCCTTTCTGGATCGCGGTGGTCTCCAGGGGGTGGCCGCAGGCCTCGTGAAAGATCACCCCACCGCTACCGGAGCCGATGATCACCGGCATCTCTCCTTGAGGCGGGTACCCGGCGGCCACCATCTTCAAGGCGACGTCGGCTGCATACTCGACGAAGCGCGCTGGATCGAGTCCGGTGAAGAAGCTGAAGTCTCCCTGTATTCCTGGGGAGTGGGAGATCGACTGCTTCTCCCCGTCTTTCTCGGCCGTGCAGGTGCAGACGAAGCGCACGTACTGGCGGGTGTGCTCGAGCAGCCGCCCCTCGCTAGTCGCGAGCTGGAAACTGCGGGTGGCTTCGGCCATCGTCAAGTCGACTTGCGCGATACCCCGTCCATGGGCTCGGCAAGCCTGGTCGATGGCCACCAGCACGGGAAGCCTCTCCCGCTTTGCGATTCCCGCTAACGCTCCTATTTCCAGTACGCCTGCCAGGTCTTGCGCCTCGAGACGCAGCGGAGGGCGCTCAGGGACGGGCTCGCCCTCGGCCGCAGCCACCAGGCGTGCCAGCCGAAGCAAGGAGTCCTCTCGCAAATCGTTGGTGTAGCCGTAGATCGAATGTGTACCCCGGATGATCCTCAGGCCAGCGCCGCAATCACGGCCATCGACCACCTTGTCGACTCGCTGGTCGAGGAAGTTGATCGATGAGCGTCGGCTGTGCTCGACGAAGATGTCCGCGTAGTCCGCACCCCGAGCCATTGCGGCGTCGAGGGCTTTTTCGAGTAGGCGCGGTTCGACGCGCGCCGCAGCCGCTTCGCTGGCGATGGCCATCTGGATACCTCTCAGTCGAGCAGGGCTTCATCGCCCGGTTGGTTGCGGTTCCAGTAGTCGAGGAACATCTCTTTGCGCAGACGGTAGTGCTCCCCCGCTTCGTTCTCCCAATACACCAGGCTGCGCAGCGGGGTCTCGGCGAAAGCGAAGGTCTCGTCGCCGGTCTCGGTTCGCAACTTGACGCGCCGCACGTCTACCGCGCTGCCGTCCGCCAGGGTCTCGGTGCCGGTCTCAACCTCGAGCACTTGCGCGGGGGCGACGGAATAGCTGGGTTTGTGGCTGAGCAGGGGCGCGGCGAGTTGAAACGCCTCACCGGCCTCGAGGCTGTCGAGGCGTTGCTTCAGGAACAGCGGGAGCTGGTCATAGAAGACTGGCAGGGCGTCCGGATCGAGCTGCTCACGCCTGGTTCCTCCGCTGGGAAAGTAATTCGAGATCAGCAACTCGGCCTTTCCTTCGGGACACTCGAGCTGTGTGAAGCTGGTGCCACACCATTCGCTGCTGGTGGTGGCGAGCTTGACCAGGCGCCCTGTATCGCGATGCACAAAAACGCTCGCCATCTGCACGTATTCGTAGACTCCCGTGCGGGTACGGCGGGTGAGGTTCATCTTCATCACCGGCCAGGCGGCGGAGGCATCGGCCGCCTTGACCAGCCGGAGCTGGTCCATGGTCTCGCGGATCGTGATCATCTCCAGGCTGCTGGGCACCAGGTTGCCGTATTTGAGCTGGCGGCCTTCGTACAGACAGATCTGCGCGAGGCCTTCGTCCCACCGTTGCAGCCGCAACCAGCCGCCACCCTGGGGTATCGGCGTGGGCGTGGGAGAGCTCGCGCTGAGGATCAGCAGCAGGCCGAGCAACCAGGCTCCGAAACAGCCGAACTGGATGGTGACTTTTTTCATCGCGGGGGTCCTCTTCTGCCTCGATTGTACCGCCCCGAAGGAGCCGGTCCAGTAGGCTGCTGAGTCGAGCTTTCGCGAACACCCCCTGGGTTGGTATGTTCTGGCATTCCAAGACTGAGGATCCGGCATGACGACGCTGGCGGTGGTGACCGGAGAATCCGACATCGTGCCCTTCTTGCGCTGGAGCTCGCGCTTCGCCGCAGCACGGGGTTTTCCATTGTGTGTGCTGGCCTTGCAGCGCACCAAAACCCCTGAGGATGCGGTGGAGATCGCCGCCGACGCTGAGGTGGAAGGCTTCGCGGCGGAGATCAAGACTGCTGGGGAAGAATCCGGGGTCGTGTTCCGGCTCTTCTTCCAGCGACACAAGCGCTACGACACCGCGGTGCGGGCGTGGATGCGGCAGCACGGCGCCCGCCAGCTGATTCTGTGCAAGTCCGGCGCCGGACAGTCACGGGAGAGATGGCGCAAGAATCTGCTCGAGCGTGTCCATAGCCAGGTGGTGCTGCTGCGTCCGGGCAGCGAAAGCGGCCAGCGCTGCCGCCGCATCCTGGTTCCGGTCGGAGGCGGGCCGCACGCGCGGTCGGCTCTGCGGCTGGGGCGGGGCATGTTGACCACGCCGCCGCGATGGGCGGACAACCCGCTGGAGGCCGAGGCGGTAGCGGCGCCTGCCGAGAGCCCGGAAGGGAGCGACGGGACGCCTGACAAGCCTGCTGCGACCTCCGCGAGCGCGGTCGCCGCCGCACAGACCACAGCCAAGAACGATGCGCACGTGGCGGCGGTCTATATCGAGCCGGACATCGGCGAGAATGCGATCGATGTGGGCATCCGCATCATCGAGGCATCGATGCGTGCGGCAGGTATTGATCCGATGGACGAGCTGATCGTTCCCCGTGTCAAGCTGGCGGACAACCCTTTTGACGGCATCAGTAATGTCGCCGAAGAGGGTTTCGACCTGTTGATCCTCGGTGCCTCCGAGCGCGGTCCCTTGCGGCGTATCCTGTTCGGAACGGTACCCGAGAGGTTGATGACCCGGCCCGAAGGCACGACCGTCGCGATGGTGCGCCGTGGCCAGCCCTTGCGGATGCGCCTGCGCAAGGCCTTCGAGAACTGGGTGGGCCGGCGCGTGCCGCAGCTCAATAGAGAAGAGCGGATCGATCTGTTCACGCGCCTGCAGGACGGCTCCCGCGGCAACTTCGATTTCTACACATTGACCGGGCTCGCGACCGCCATCGCAGCTCTGGGTCTGCTGCAGAATTCGGCCGCGGTCGTGATCGGGGCGATGCTGGTCGCCCCCTTGATGACCCCGATGATCGGCGCGGGATTGGGGATCGTGCAGGGCAACCCGTTCCTGGCGCGAGACTCCGCGCGCTCGATCTTCTTCGGTTTCCTACTCGCCCTGAGTATCGGCCTGTGCGCCGGGGGGGTGGCACGGGTGCTCGGTTTCAGTGTGCTGGACCTGGAGGCAATCAACGCGCCGGGCGAGCTTCCCAGGTTGATCGAGCAGCTCGACGCGCGCGTCCATCCCAGTGTGCTCGACTTGATGGTGGCGTTGATTTCAGGCTTTGCGGCGGCGTACGCGAATGCCCGCTCGGGGCTCTCGAGCTCATTGCCTGGAGTCGCCATCGCGGCGGCCCTGGTTCCGCCGATCGCGACGGCGGGCCTCCTGATGGCTTTCGGGCGCTTCGAGGGTACCCAGGAGGCGATCAAGCTGTTCGTCACCAACCTGGTGTTGATCGTGCTGGGGGCCGCGTCGGCGATGTTCCTGCTGGGTGTCCGAGCCAACCGTGAGCAGAGCAGAAAGGTCTGGTCGCAGCGGGCCCTGTTGGTGTTGCTGCTGGCCGCGGTGGTGCTGTTCTTCGTGCTGGGCTCGACGCTGATCCAGTCATTGCTGGGCAGCTGAGAGGGGCACTACTCCAGGTCCGCCAGGTGGTAATGCTGCCCGCTCTGCAAGTCGAGCGCGTACAGTTGGCGGCTGCGCACGCCACGCATCAAGCTGTGGGCCCGATGGGCCTCGAACAGGAGCACACCGCCATCGGCGTTCCAGCGTAGATGCGAGATCCCCAGGGCGTCCCGAATCAAGATCCGGTAGCTCAGCGCGCGGTCGCGCTCGGCATTGGTGATCTGGATCGCACCGCCGTGGGGCATGCCGACCGACTCGGCCACCACGGCCACCATCGCCACGTCGTCGTTGACCGAGCCGGTGGCCTCGAGGCCGTAGCCGATGATCCGAGGCTGGGGCGTCTCGCTGCTGGTGTCGAGCAATTGCAGCCGGTATTCGTCACCCGGCACAAACAGGGTGTGGCCGTCGGAGTCGAAGGACAAGCCGCGCCAGGCCGACAAGCGCGCCTTGCGTGGCCCCGAGCCGAACTCGACGATGTCGGCTTCGCGTCCCGCCGAGGGATTGCGCACCACGACCACCAGGTCGCCGTCGAGCAGCGTGCGCTCGATGCAGGCCAGCTTCCCGTCGTGCGAGAAGGCCAGCCCGTTCAGCTGATCGCTGCGGAACCTCCAGCTGCGCGGATCTGAGCGGGCGAATTCCAACGAATCGGCGAACATGGGGATCGGTGAGCGGGCGCTGAGGATCTCGCGCTGGCCCCCCTCCCACACGAGCCGCAGGCTGAGACGCGTCGCGCTGAAGACGTCCCGCTCGAGCCAGCGCCGGTCTACACCTTCAGCCCACACACAGGCCAGCGTCTCACCTCCCGGATGCAACGCAGGCCAGAGGCCGACGGACACCGTGTCTCCCTCGCCCTCGATGCCCAGAATCGAGACACGCTCGCTGCCGTCGGCCCGCAGCTTGAAGATCCCCTCGGGGGTATGGAATACGTGCCATTCGTCGTGCAGACGCTCGCGCAGTATCTCAGGCACCGGCAGAGGGTTGCAGCCGATCAGGCCGACGACGAGTACCCCGGCAATCAGTAGCCCGGTCAGGGCTCCCGCGCTGCGGAAGGTGCTCAAGACCCACTCAGACGCAGCGAATCGTGAAGCTTGACCGTCACGACGGACATGTCGTCTTTTTGTGGCCGGTTGCCGATGAACGAGCGCACGGTTCCGACGATGCCTTCCAGGAGCTCTTTGGCCTGCTTTTCCCCGTGCTCGACGACCGTCTTCAGCAGCCGGTCGATGCCGAATGGCTCGCCCACCGATGTGCAGGCTTCGATCAGGCCGTCGGTGTACAGGACGAGTGCATCGCCGGGGTTCCAGTCAAGAGTCGTGTCCTGGAAGAAGTTCTCGGATTCTTTCAACAGTCCGAGCGCTATGCCTCCGGCGCGGATCACTTCAGCTTTGCGCTGGTGGCTCTTGTAGTGGATGAAGTACTCATGGCCTGCGCCGCTGTAGACCATTTTCTCCGTCTCGTCGTCCCAGTGCAGCAGGATGGCCGACATGAACATCTCGCGCCGGGTGTCAGCGTGGATGAAGCGGTTTGTCTGGGAGAGCACGCGTCGCGGCGAGGTGGACAACAAAGTCAGCGGACGCAGATAGCTGCGCGCCATCACCATGATCAAACCCGCCGGCACACCCTTGCCGGACACATCGCCGACGCAGATGTAGACCGAGCGCCCGGTCTCGTGGTCGATGAAGTCGAAATAGTCACCGCCGACTTCCTTGGCGGGCACCATCTTGCCGTAGACGCTGATCTTCTTGGAGCTCGGCAGACGCCGCGGCAGCAACTCACGCTGGATGGTCGTGGCCAGCGAAATCTCGTACTTGTAGCGCTCGCGCTCGCCCACCTCTCGATACAAGCGAGAGTTCTCGATCGCGATGGATGCCTGCTGTGCGATGCCTGTCAGCAGGGCCAGGTCGCTGCGGGAGAAGGCCTTGGGCTGCGTGTAGCTGTCGACATGGATCAGCCCCATGATCTTGTCTTTGCGCAGCAGAGGTGCGCACATGGCCGCACGTATGTTCTGTTCATGCACTGAGGAATGCGTCGAGAAGCGGGTGTCGGACATGGCATCGAGGCTCAGGATGGCCTCGCGTTTACGCAACACTTCCTTGGCGATCGTTTTGGAGACCAGCACCCGGTCTTCGCCGACACGGCTCTTGGAGGCCATCGTCTTCAACTTACGGCGCTTCTTCTCGAATAGTAGAATCGCGCCGCGGTCGACCGGCAGCACCTCGAAGATGATGTCGAGAATCCGCCGCAACAAGGCAGGAAGATCGAGGGCGTTGGCGACCGTGTTGGCGATCTTGAGCAGCGTCGCCAGGTCACGCTCGGCGTTCGACAGCAGCTGGGGAACGCCCGAAGCGTCTTCTGTGGGCTTGATGCGGTATTCGATGTGCGATTCGGTGCCGCGGTTGAAATCGCCCGTCTGCAAGATCAGATCTGAGGGAGTGTGCTCGACCTGCTCCAGGCTGGTCAGAGAGACTGAGGTCCAGGCACCGCTAGGGGGTGTGTCGATCTTCTGCAGATTGGTTGATGTGGCGCCCACCGGAGGCATGCTGTGTGAATCTTCGGACTCGTCGGTATCGAAGATCAAAACGGCGTCGGCGATCGCGATCATGTCGCCGTGATTGACCCGGGCACGCATCACCGCTTCGCCGTTGACCAACACCTCTTCGCTCTCGGCGAGGCTGACGAGCTCGAAGCCATCACGGCCACGGACGACCATGGCGAGCGGCTTGTTGATGTCTCCCGAGTACGAGAACTCGAGCTCCACACCGTTGACCCCGAGGTAGTTCTCGGGTTCGAGGGAATAGGATTCGCCGGCCTTGGGCCCGTCGATCACGATCAAACGCGGCATGCTTGTTCCCGAGTTGTGAAAGACTCTCCATTATAGGCCAGTCCTTTGCAGGGGCAAGCTAGAGCTACGGCCGCTCCGACCGGTTCCACGCCCGCGTGGACCTTGCGAAGCGGCGATGGCAGGCGGGCACGCGCGGACTACGATCCCGTTCCAGAGATGGAGAATGCGGGGTTGACGCGAGGAGACATGCCGCGGTATCGTCGAGAATTGTGGTCTGCCCTCACGGGCAGCGACAGGTTCCTCAGGCCCCCCGCCTCCCCAGCTCTCGCAGGAGATCAGCATGAGCGATCCGGCTCCCCCTCCGAAACCCGCAGCCAGCTCGAAGCCTCACAAGCATGCGCCCAAGCACATCATCGTCCGGCCCTACCCGAAGATCGTCTTCTTGTACCCGACCATGCTGTTCTCGCTGGTCGCCGCGATCTTGTTGGGTATGGACAAGTTCAAGATGGATGAGACCTGGGTCAGCACGATCGCCATCATCTTCTTCGCGATCTTCGCGCTCAACCTGTTGACCATCGCGTTCGAGTTCAACCGCTTCTCGACCATTGCGATCGTCTTGTTCCTGTTTGCTCTGACCTTATCGTTAATATTGCTCAATCAGCATTACGGTATCTTCGAGACCCTCGGAAAATTCTATAAGTACCTGAAGCCCCAGGCGAACAGTCACTTCTTCTATGTGATTTTCGCGATCCATTTATTCATCTATATCGGCGTCTTCATCGATTCGCGCTTCGATTATTGGGAATTCCGGCCCAATGAGATTCTGCACAAGCACGGCTTCCTCGGTGACGTCAAGCGTTATCCGGCGCCGGGCACCCAGGTGACCAAAGAGATCACCGACGTGCTCGAATACATGCTGTTGCTGTCAGGCCGCCTGGTGATCTTCCCTCCAGGGGCCGACCGTCCGATCGTGCTCGACAATGTCGTGAGAATCAATACGGTCGAAGAACGCATCATGAAGCTGCTCAGTAGCCTCTCGGTGACGGTTGACCACAAGCACTCGCAGAATAACTCAAACCAGGGCATCTCGTGATCGAGCCTGTCAGCGCGCGTCCGAAGTTCTTTGCGCTGCGAGGCGCACTGGGCCCGGTCGCGCTCTGTGTCGGCTTGGCTTGTGGGGCCGCTGCCTTCTACCGCGACGGTTTGCCTCAGCTCGCGGGGATTCTGGGCCTGCTCTCGTTCGGCTTTGCGCTGCTGACCGTGACCCACCTGAGCAGCAACCTGCTGGTCGACAAGATGGGGGTGCGGTTGAAGAGCGCCTTCACGACGCGCCGACTCGCCTGGAATCAGATCAAAACCGTAGAGATCAGCAGTGTGCGAGCGTCGAGTCCTTTCGTGGACGCCGACCTCGAGAAGACTCTCAGCTTCTGCGATGCCGAGGGCAACGCCATCAGCATCAACCTCACGATGTGGCATGGCTACGCTGAAGTCGAGGCGGCAGTTGCTGAACGACGCTTCGGTGGGACCTACCGCCTCAAAGGCATCGCGGCCAAGGCAGGCGGCTGAGGCAGCGGATCGGGGGCCGGTCGGCCCCAGCCTGCGCCGCCGAGTGCTGATTGACGGGCCGTACCTCAGTCCCTATAATTCGGCCTCTTAACTCTGTAGCGCACCCTCACCAGGGTGCGCGCCCACTCCTTTGATGTTTGGGTCGGCACCCAGCGCGGCCCCTATCCTCCGAACCACGGGGAGGGATGTTTTGAACATTCACGAATACCAGGCCAAGGAGCTCTTGAACCAATTCGGGATTCCCACGCCGCAAGGCAAAGTGGCGAGCACCCCCGAAGAGGCCCAGCAGATCGCCGACTCTTTTGAAAGCAGTGTCGCGGTCGTCAAAGCGCAGATCCACGCGGGTGGACGCGGAAAAGGCGGCGGCGTCAAGGTCGTCAAAGACAAGTCCGAGGTGCGGACGGTTGCCTCCCAGATCCTGGGCATGCAGCTGGTGACGCACCAGACCGGCCCCGAGGGCAAGACCGTCAGCAAGGTGTTGGTCGAGCAGGGGCTGGCCATCGCCACTGAGCTGTACGCGGGCGTCGTGCTCGATCGAAATATCGGCATGCCCGTGCTGATGGCGAGCTCCGAAGGGGGCGTCGACATCGAAGAGGTGGCGGCCAACACTCCCGAGAAGATCCTCAAAGAGGCCATCGATGCCCGCTATGGTCTGCGGCCTTTCCAGGCGCGTCGTCTAGCCAAGGCTCTCGGCCTGAGCGGGCGGAGTCTCAAAGAGGCCAGCGGCATCTTCATCAAGCTGGCCCGTCTGTGTGTCGAAACTGACGCCAGCCTGGTCGAAATCAACCCGCTGATTGTGACCGAAGAAGGGGGCGTCCTGGCACTCGACGCCAAGTTCAACGTCGATGACAACGCCCTGTACCGCCACAAGAACATCGCAGCCTACCGCGACCTGAGCGAAGAGGACCCCAAAGAGGTCGAAGCCAAGAAGTACGGCCTCTCGTACATCAGTCTTGACGGCACGATCGGATGTATGGTCAACGGGGCTGGCCTGGCGATGTCGACGATGGACATCATCAAGCTGCACGGCTCTTCGCCGGCCAACTTCCTCGATGTCGGGGGCGGGGCGAACCAGGAAAAGGTGGCGGCTGCGTTCCGCATCATCCTGGGCGATCCCAACGTCAAGGCGATCCTGGTCAACATCTTCGGCGGCATCATGAAGTGTGATGTCATCGCTCTTGGTGTGATCGAAGCCGCGCGCGAGCTCGGTGTGGGCGTGCCGTTGGTGGTTCGCCTGGAAGGGACGAATGTCAAGCAGGGCCGCGCGCTGCTGGCAGAGTCGGGTCTCAACATCATCCGCGCCAACGACATGACCGACGCAGCCGAGAAAGTCGTCGCCGCTGCCAAGGGCGAGTAAGGAGCAGACCATGATTCTGGTGAACAACAAGACCCGGCTGATCACGCAAGGGCTTACCGGCGGCGCGGGCAGCTTTCATACGGGCAAATGCCGCGAATACGGTACGAACGTCGTCGGTGGCGTGGTGCCGGGCAAGGGTGGTCAGACCCACAATAAGCTCCCGGTCTTCGACTCTGTGGCAGAGGCCCGCGAGGCCACGGGCTGCAACGCGACGATGATCATGGTGCCCGCACCCTTCGCGGCCGACGCGATCATCGAAGCGGCAGCAGCCGGCGTCGAGCTGATCTGCTGCATCACCGAGGGGATCCCCGTCCGTGACATGGTGTTGGTCAAGCAATACCTGAAACAGACCCAGGCGCGCCTGGTCGGACCGAACTGCCCGGGAGTGATTTCCCCCGGTGCGGCCAAGATCGGCATCATGCCGGGATACATCCACAAGCCGGGACGAATTGGCATCATCTCTCGCAGTGGAACGCTGACCTACGAAGCGGTGTGGCAGGTCTCCAATCTGGGCCTGGGCCAGTCGACCTGTGTAGGCATCGGCGGAGATCCGGTACGGGGCATGGGCTTTATCGACTGCCTGGAGCTGTACGAGAAGGATGACGGCACCGATGCGGTGATTGTGATCGGCGAGATCGGTGGCAGCGATGAAGAAGAGGCCGCGCGCTGGATCAAGGACAACATGTCCAAGCCGACGGTCGCGTTCATCGCCGGCCAGACGGCACCGAAGGGCAAGCGCATGGGCCACGCCGGGGCGATCATCGCCGGGGGCAAAGGCACAGCGGCAGAGAAAGTCGCGGCTTTCCGCGAATGTGGCGTGGCGGTCGCCGATTCGCCTGCTGACATCGGCAACACGCTGATGAAGGTGCTCGGCTGAGATTCCCTGTCGTGCATCTCCGCTGAGGCAGCCATCGGCTATGGTGGCAAGCTACGGGCCGGGTTTGACCCGGCCCGGTTCATGAGCACCGAGCGCGTCGCAGGAAACTGTCCCAGCTGGGGCGGTTCTCGAGCAACGCTGTCCAATGCGGCTGCCGGGGTCTCTGCCGCAACTTGGGGACCCTATCGCCCGGGGAACTGCTTCCCTTGGCCAGGTTGCACGATACGCAGGCCGCGACACAATTCTCCCAACTCGTGCGTCCTCCCCGACTGCGGGGGAGGACATGGTCGATGGTCAACGCCTCGGGGCGCAACACCCTCAGACAGTACTGGCAGGTGTAGCGGTCGCGCTGGAAGACCGAGCGTCGGCTGAAGCGGATCGGCAGGTGGGCGCGCCGGTTCGTCCGGTACAACACGATCACCTCCGGACGGTCGAACGAAAAACGCACAGCCTGGATACGGGGCACATTGCCACGCGCGGGCAGCCCCGCCCAATCGTGCAGCGAGTACGTTCCATACGTCTGTGGGCAGACGATGACAGCATGGCTGACCGCGACGAGGCCGATCGCCTTCCGGGCGCGTACGACGCCCATCGGACGCCAACCGCGGCTGAGAACCAGGACTTTGTCTGCCAGCCCAGGCACTCGAAGCTCCTCCAGTCAAGTGTTGGACACCCTCAGCATAGCGCGCCCGTAGGCTTCGCTTCAACTTGGCGAGGGGGCTCAGGTAGACAGGCAGTTCCTGTTTCTTCGGCACCAGCATGCCCTGAGCGGGCCGGGCTCTCTCAGCCGGAGTACCTGCGATGGGACCAGGGCACTCCCGTGGAGTGCCCTGGGGCGCAGGAAACAGGTGAGACTCAGCTCCGCAGGCTCTTGACCAGCTTGTTGCCCTTGTCGGTCAGGGTGTAGTTGCCACTGGCCAACTTGGCCGTGCCGATCTTGCTGCCGGTCATGTTGTTCAAGAGAAGTTTGAGATTCGCAGGGGGTTTGCCAAATGCCTTGTCGTAGAGCTTCGAAATGCCACTGAAGTCGATCGGGCCCTTCTCATTGATCAAGCAGGTGATGATGTTGGTGGGCTTGTTCGCATGTTTGTACTTGCTCAAGATGCCGCCGCGCTTGCCGCGCTGCTTCTTGACCTCAGATACCGGCAACTCGCGCAATGACGCACCCTCTACCAGCTTGTCATAGGCACCACGACCGGTGTCGGTGAAGATGTACCGGCCGCGTCCGGGACGCTCGAGCCAGCCCTTTGCGACCAGGTTGGCACGTGCCGGCATGCTCAAAGGAGGCACACCGACCTCTTCGAGCACAGATTTGAAGTCGGCGATGCGGATCTCAGTGATATGGAGAACATCGGTCAAGTACTTGGCAGCGATCAAACCCTGCGTACCGCGCTTGGGCTTGGAGTTCTTGTAGAACTCTGCGAAGGAATCCGCCGTCTTTTCAGCCGAAGACTCTTCTCCGTGAGAAGCAGTAGGGCCATCAAGATGCATCGCAGCCAGGCGGTCCAGCTCTTCTCGGGCTTCGTCGCGGTCGCCTTCAACGGTGATGTTGCAGTCGCCACGAGACACAGAAAGTTTGATCGTCGACATGGCCCCTCCGAATCAACATATGAATGTCTGGTGAAATATTTCAACACACTTGAAATCTAGTCATGCGGGGAGATGTGTGCAAGTCTCTTTTTTGAAGAGTGGCTAAAACACATCGATTACCTGTTGTTTGAGGGCGCTAGTGTTTGCAGAGATGGGTTCTAGACGGCCTTCCAGGGCAGTTAATCGCCTTACAATGGGGCTATGACAGTAGAATGCTGAATGTGTCCCGCAGATTCAGCCTGGAATGCTCTGGGCTGCCCAGCTTGAATAGCACTCCCGAACAGCTTCGCTGGCTGTTCCAGATCCTAAAGCAGGTGGGCTGGTGTCCTGCTGCATGGGCAATGCTGTGGCGCGGGTAGCGCGTTTCAGTGTATACTGGCACGGTTGCCAGGATCGTTCGGTACGGCGCGCTCTGGCGTACTCTCTTCAGCGCCAGGGCTTTCTTGCTCGTACTGTGTCGGGAGCATGCCATGCGTTGCACACGCCATCCGTCCACACCAGCTGTGACCAGCTGCGGCGATTGCGACCGGCCCTTCTGTTCTTCATGCTTGATCGTCGCCCGGCGCGTGCGCTGCCATGCGTGCGCCGCCAAGCCCGTGCCGGTCTCACCCGGTGCGTCCACGATACCTCCCGTGCCCACGGCCCAGGCTCCGTCTCTGCTGTTCACCATCATCGTGGCATTGAGCCTGTTGGCCTTGACGAGTCTGTTCTGTGCAATTCGCGAGCGAGAGTGCTGCGCTCCGGGGCCGATGGCGGCTCCTGCGGTGTCCCTGGATCCCGCTTCTGACGGGGCCTGGACACAGTTGATGCGGGGTCCGCTGCGCCAGGAGTTTCCTGATCGGAAGTCTCCCCCGTCTGCGCTACCCCAAGCGCCATGCTGTCCGGCTGACTGAGTCCGCAAAGCACCAGCTTCCTTGCCTTGGACTGAGGCGGTAGCGCCCCGCTCGGCCCAGAAGCGCTCCGCGTCCGGGCTCTGGGAATCGTGGTGCAACTTTCCTTCCAACACGAAATCGGGTAGGGTTGCGGCAAAACCCGTTGGAGGAGACAGCATGTCCGAAAAACAGCCCGTTCAGGTTGCAGTCACCGGTGCTGCCGGTCAGATCTGCTACAGCCTCATCTTCCAGATCGCCAGTGGCAGTATGCTGGGACCGGACCAGCCTGTCAGTTTCCGCCTGCTCGAGATCCCCCAAGCGGTCAAGGCTGCTGAGGGCGTCGTGATGGAGCTACTGGATTGTGCATTTCCGCTCGTGCGCGATGTCGTCGTCACCGATGATCCCGCACAGGGATTCGATGGAGCCAACTATGCCATCCTGGTCGGCGCCTTCCCGCGCGGACCGGGCATGCTGCGCAAAGACCTGCTGCACAAGAACGGCCCGATCTTCGTGGGCCAGGGGAAAGCTCTGAACCGGGCCGCTGATGATCTGCGTGTCCTGGTTGTCGGCAATCCAGCCAACACCAACTGCCTGATCGCGGCCAGCCATGCGCGGGACATTCCCGCCAACCGATTCATGGCGATGACGCGCCTCGACCACAACCGGGCGAAGTCGCAACTGGCGCAACGCTCAGGTCAGCCGATCACCAGCGTCAAGAAGATGACGATCTGGGGCAACCATTCGGCCACGCAGTTCCCTGATACCCGCTACGCAGAGATCGGCGGCCAGTCGGTCTCTGAGGTCATCAGCGATCAAGAATGGTTGCGTGGAGACTTCATCACGACTGTGCAGAAACGTGGCGCCGCGATCATCGAAGCGCGTGGCAAGTCGTCGGCGGCGTCGGCGGCCAACGCGGCTGTGGACCACATCCGCGATTGGGTGCACGGCACCGAAGATGGCGACTGGGTCAGCATGGCTATCGCCTCTGATGGTTCGTATGGCGTCCCTGAAGGAGTGTATTGCTCGATGCCCTGCACGATCGAGAATGGCGAGTATCAGGTCGTCCAGAACCTCGAGTTCGACGCCTTTGGGCAAGAGAAACTGGCCGCGACTGTCGCCGAGCTTGAGAGCGAGAAGGCGGCCATCGCGGAGCATTTGGGCTAGTCGCAGCACACTGAGCCCGCCTACGGGCGGGTGTGCAGGTAGAGCGACTCCGAACGTTGATAGGCCTCAAGGGCCTGCCGGTGACGGCCTTCGACGACCCAGCCGTCTCCCTGCATCAGCCATTCCAGAGCGCTGTCGTCCTGATCCGCGCTGTGCGCCGCACCCTGCCTGAGCCAGGCATTCCGGGCCGAGATCGCTCGATGTCGGGCAGCTTCCCAGCGGACACCCAGCCATTCCGGTCGGCTGGAGACCACCCCTACGGCGGCAACGATCAGCACGAGCAGCAGCAACCAGGGCCAGCGCCGCGCCCGGGCCTGGCGTCCTGCCATGGTGATCTCGAGCTTTCGCTGCCGCGCGCTAGCTGGTGTGCCCACGGGTTCGGGCGCTTCTTCGATGGTGGGGGCGTTGGACGAGACTTCCGGCGGCTGTTCGTGAACAGTTTCGAGCTCGGCCAGCGGAGAAGGCCGACGGGCCCGGGAGGTTTTCCCGCTGCTCTGCTTTCCGACACGCTCGCGGCGGCTGAGGCTCTTCAAGGCCCGGATCGTGGCAGATCCATCGCGAAAACGCAGGGCTGGGTCCTTGGCAAGCAGACGCTCGAGCGCCCGTCGCATGGTCTTGCTCACCTTGAGCTTGTCGAGGTCGGGAGCTTCTTCGAGCTGCGCGAGCAGAACCTTGGTTACGTCCTTGCTGGCGAACGGGGGCTTACCGCTAAGCAGCTCGTACAACACACAACCCAGTGCATACAGGTCTGAACGGTGATCTGCGTTGCGGCAGTCGCGGATCTGTTCGGGCGCCATATAGGTTGGCGTCCCCATCACGGTGCCACTGATCGTGAGTCCCGAGCCTTCTTTCTGGGACTTCACCAGCCCGAAATCGGCCACCTTGACCTGACCGTTGTCCATCATCAGCAGGTTGGCTGGTTTGATGTCCCGGTGCACGATCCCTTTCTTGGCCGCCGCCGCGAGCGCTGCAGCCGCCTGGCAGATGATGTCCGCCGCCCAGTTCTCGTTGATGCTGCCTCTCTTCTTGATCAGGTGGCGGACCGTGCCTCCATTGGCGTAGCTCATCGCGATGCAGATCAGACCTTGTGCCTGAAAGAGGTCATGGACCGCGACGATTCCCGGATGCTCGAGGCGTGCCAGGCTCTGTGCCTCACGCTCGAAGCGACGCAAGCTGCCTTCGCGTTCCACCGCCTTGGGAGGCAGCACTTTGAGAGCCACGCGGCGCCGGAGCTTGACCTGGACGGCCAGAAAGACCGAGCCCATACCTCCCTGACCCAGAGGCTTCAGGATCTTGTAGCCGTTGAGGGTCTTGCCCTGCAGGCAGCGGTACCCCTCACGCAGGATGAGCTCAGACAAGTCCTCCGCCGCGAGCGCGCCTCCACAGCCCATGCAGAAGCTTGCTCCGGGGGGATTCGACTTGCTACAGGCGGGACATTGCAAGCGCCTCGCTCCTCCCTGCGCGAACGCCCGCAGCGCGCGGCAGCGGGGTTCTTGTGCGAGCTGGCTGGAGTCGAATCAGGGCTGGTCGGCAGAGGGGTCGACAGCGGGGGGCTCAACAGCCGGAACTTCGCCGGCAGCGGGGTCGACAGCCGGGACTTCGTCAGCAGCGGGGTCGACAGCCGGGACTTCATCGGCAGCGGGATCCACAGCCGGAACTTCATCGACAGCGGGGTCGACAGCCGGGACTTCATCGATTGCTGGCGGCGCTTCGTGGCTCGCAAGGCCGAAGTGCTCGTGCAGGAAGTCATGCAGAGCGTCCATGCTCGATCCCAGATCGGCAGCAGCAAAAGCGACTTTGCCCTCAGCATCCAGCACCACTACGGGATTCTCATGGGCGCCACGGCCATAGCCGAGCTCGAGCCCCCAGACGTTTTCGATCCGGCGTGACTGATCGAGGTAGTCCACCAACACGACCTGCCCTTCGGCGCGCGTGCCCATGACTGTCTGTTTGCCGCCACTGGTCATGTAAACCAGCTTGTAGCTACCAGCTTGCGCCAGAGCTGCGCGGTCATCTGCGCTCAAAACCCAACGCAACTTGGGGTTGGCGGGACCGATCAGCTCAGGATGCGCCTCTTCACTGTAGATCGTGACATGCAGGAGATCCTCGAGACCCTCATGGGCCATCAGCTGTCCGTACGCTTCGAGCGAGCGCAGGTAGGCCGGCGAGCTGGCACTTCCGGCCTGCATGATGATCACCTTGCCCTTGTGGCGGCTGAGGATCCAGGGCCTGCCCTGGCTGTCACGCAAGGCAACGTCGCCCAACTCGGTCAAGCCGTCGGTGTCGCGGGCCATCGTCCAGTCGGGCCAGTCCAGGAGCATCGGCGGCTTGGGCTCGACGATCTTGGGGGGCTCTCCGCTGGGCTTTGTGACTCCGTTGCAGCCGAGCAACAGAGTCGTTGCGAGGGCGAGGAGGCTCACACGGAACAAGTGGCGCATCGGTTTCCCCTTCTTATGTGGAGCCTCCGGCTCCGTTGACTTCCAGGACCTCGATAGAAGGTCCGCACTCAATAGAAAACGTTATCATACTCCAGCGGATGTGCAGATTTCAACGCCGAGCCCGCCTGATCCCCGCGCTTGCCGCTGGGGGTCGTCTTGTGGCCTCGATGGAGATGGGCGGCGCGCAGCGGTCGGGGAAAGTACAGCTCAGCTGAATTGTTTCTTGAGCCAGGTCGCGATATCCGCACTTTCCCACATCGGTTTGCCGTCGATGAACAGGCAGGGGACCTGAGTCCGGCCTCCAGTCCGCGAAGAGAATTCCTCAAAGGCATCGGGGTCCGCACGGATATCTCGTGTCGGGACTTCGACGCCGAGCTGCTCGATCGCTCGCAGGACCAGAGCGCAATACGGACAGCTGGGATACATGTAGAGCAGCAGATCGGGCTGTGCCATGCCGGGACTCCGCAAATTCCCGATTGTGCCGCACTGCAGGGTGGTGTCGAGGATTTTTCCGAAGGGCAGGTCTTGTTCTCAGAAATAGCCCCCGGCCGGAACCTTTTCAGGGCTCTGCTCGGGAGTCGGCTCAGCGTCCGGCTCGCTGAGTGGTTGGAAGGGCTGGGTCGTCAGGAACTGCGCGAGAACCTCACGTTGGCCGGCGGAAGCCCTCGGATCGCGCTCAAGACGTCCTTCCTGGCGCGCACGGTAGCCCATCGCGAAGCGTACCTCACGCTCCTGCTCGCCACGCACAAAACGCACCTCGATGTCCGAACCTGGCTCGGCAGCACGGATCAGCTGCTGCCAATTCTCTGCGTCAAAGGCCTCGCCATCGAGGCTCAACAACCGATCCCCGGCCAGGAAGCCAGCTTTGTCCGCAGAGGTTCCCGCGACGACTTCGCGCAGGACGATGCCGCCTTCGTCTGTCGCGTCGGCGACCACCCCGAAAAAGGGCGAGCGCGAGATCTCTCGCAGCTTGAAGCTCATTCCGGCCAGGCTGGCAACGGGCCCGAAGTCGGCGTCCTGTTGATCGAGAACGATCGGCAACCACTGGCTGGAGAGGTCTCTCTGGGCGACGCCGTCGATCAGCCAGAAGATGCCCTCGGATTGTTCAAAGCCGCGGTCAGGCTTGGCGTACATCCAGTTCATCTGGCGCATCACATCATCGAGCGAGCGCCGATTGTCCGTGGCTGACCGGATTTCCAGGTCGAGGGCGAAGCCCCAGGCCGCGCCCCTTGTGTAGTAGTCATCGGTCTGATTGCAGCTCGCCCAGGAGCTGCCCAGCTCACGGAGGTATTCCTCTTCGCTGTAGATGCCTGTGCGCAGCAGGCAGACGGACGTGTAGTAGTCCGTTACGCCTTCGTGGAACCAGAGCGCGTCCATCTGCGGCACGCGTGTGTAATCGAACGGGTTGATCGTCTGCGAGCGGATGCGCTTGACGTTCCAGAGGTGGAAGAATTCATGCGCGATCACACTCAACCCCACCTTGCTGTCGAAGATGGCGGCCTCGGACAGATTGATCTCTGTTGAGTTGCGGTGCTCGAGGCCGCTGGCTCCACGCCCGCCCGGGCTGACGACGAACTGGAAGAGGTAGCGTTCGAAGGGGACTTCCCCGAAGAAGTCGAACTGCCAGGCAGCGATGCGGGCAATGTCGTCTTTCAAGTGCGCGTTGGCGCGTTCGGCGAGCTCGCGGTCTCCCTGCCAGCACAGCTCGATGGGACAGCCCCGCACCATGACCGTATCGACGAACAGCGGCCCGGCGCTGACCGGGCAGTCGACCAGCTCGTCATAGTCGTGGGCACGGTAGGTATGGGGAGCGCCTTCGAGCTGCTCGAGGCCCGTCGTCAGAGTCCAGCCCTCTGGCAGGTTCAGCATGCGCACATCATGACTGCCGATGCGCTCGTGCCCCGCGAGGTACAGGTAGGTGTCGGGCCCGGTGAAGTGGGCACCAGCGCTGCTCGTCCGCCGCCGCCGACCGCCCAGGGGCAAGCTGTAGGAGACCACCACCGTGACCGCGTCGCCGCGCTCGACGATCCAAGTGTCGGTTTCTGGATGCTGCACCTCGAGCTCCGCCCCATCCACAGATCCGGCATGGGCCGTCAGCTCGCCCACGCGCTCTCCATAGCCCCGGAATCCATAGGCTCCCGGAGTCCAGTTGGGCATTTTCAATGTGAGTCTGCTTCCGAGCTCTGTCTGGTCGAGGTCTCCCAGCTTCAGCTGGACGGTCAGTCGCCCGTCGGCGGCCGCGCCCCAGTCAAGCTGGTGCTCGAAGCTCGGGGCTGACTGGGCCAGACAAGCACTGGCCCACAGCAGTGTCAAGACTCCCAGCGAGCGGAAGGAAGTGCGCATGATTTCGAATCTCCGTAGATCGGCTTGTGCGTATTACGCACAATGTTGGTAGCTGTGAGTTTTCGCCGCTGCTCGCCTGGACATCGGCTACCCCAAGGGGGCAGGAGAGGCAACAATGCATTTCGCGCAGCACCTGATCCTGAGCTGGGGACTGGCGGAAGTCGGGTCCCGCACGGGCCTGCTTGCCGCCGCAGATGCCGCGCAGGATGGTCCAGAGGACCTGCGGGCCCGGAGGATCGTGACCTGGGCAGGGATCCTTCCGGATGCGGATGCCTGGGAGCCATGATCCGGTACGGCTCGGTGCAGGACGCCTTCGACAAAGTCTGGACGCGCATCCATCACGTCTACAGCCTCGGGCTGTTCTTCGCCCTGGTGGTGCTCACACTGACGTGCCTGGTGCAGGCGAGGCGAAAGGAGTCCGTGCCCGGGGCAGCGCCCCCGCTGCGTGTGGCGATCTTCGCCGCGCTCGCCGTGCTGCTGCGTTGTCTGAGCGACTTTGTGGGCTCGGGAAGCGAGTGGCCCATCTACCCGTTCTGGCCCCTGACACAGACCGCCTGGGGCCTGCGCCTCGATCACTGGGGGCACTACGTGTTGCTCGCGGTGATGTTCGTGTTGATCAGGATCTATGCCAAGCGTCGTGGCAGGAGCGTGCTCGACAGCGTCAGCCTGGCCTTGGACAGGCGCTACACGGCGTACCTTCGTCGCAGTGGGAAGAAAACCCACCAGGCCCACTAGCCCAGCTTCTGGCGCAACAACCTCGAGATCAGGTGCAGGGCGGGGCGTTGTGAGACCCCGTGGGCGAGCAGGCCCGAGAGCTCGTGCATGACGCGCTCGACCTGCGTCTGGACTTCCGCGTCGCTGGCCTCGGGGCTCAAGTCGAAGCGCAGCGGTTTGCCGAAGTGCAGGTCGACGCGGACCGGTAGGGGAAGCATGCCCAGCGGCCCGAAGTGCGGAAACAGCGGCGTGATCGGGAAGTACGGCAGCCCGAGCATGCGCGCCAGTCCGTTCAGGTGGAAGATGCCTGGGTAGATCTCTTCAGAGCCCACCACACCGACGGGCACGATCGGCGTATCGGTCTCCAGCGCCAGGCGCATGAAGCCGCTTCCGAAGTGCTGTAGCTCGTAGCGGTTCTGGAAAGGCTTGCCCGAGCCGCGTACTCCTTCGGGGAAGACCAACACAGCCTGGTCCTGCTCCAGCAGTGCCCTGCAGTTCCGGGGATCGCCGACAACCTGGCCTGTGCGGGTGAAGACCGAGCTCACAAAGGGCAACGCCGGAAACCAACGTTCGACCATCGAACGCACCAGCCTGGGGGGTGTGGCCTCGTAGGCGAGGGCCATAGCGATAAACGCCCCGTCGAGGGGGATCTGCCCGCCGTGGTTGGCGACAAGCATCACGCGGCCGGTGGGGACTGCGTCGATTCCATGGGTACGGACCCGAAAGTAGTGTTGGTAGAGCCAGTAGCACAGGCTGTAGACACGTTCCGCGGTCTCGAGGTTCAAGCCCCAGTCGTCATAACCGGCCGAATTGAGCTTCAAGCCTTCGGCGAGACGCTGCTTCCATGCGGTCTTGCGGCTCATCGGCGCACCCGATTCAAGATGCGCGCCAGCAGATCGAGGCCCGGTCTGTGGGCGAGCGCGCGCTGCAGCCCCGCCGTGATCGTCTGCTTGACCTGGTCGACGGCCCCCTCTACCGCCTCGTCGGAGGCATCGTGCTCGAGATCGAAGTGTATGGGCTGGCCGAAAATCAGCTGGATCTTGACCGGCAACGGCACCACTCCCAGGGGACCCAGCGCAGGGAATAAGGGCGTGATCGGGAAGTAGGGCAGTCCGAGCAAGCGTGAGACGAGCGGCAAGTGGAACATCGCCGGGTAGGTCTCTTCGGAGCCCACCACCGAGACCGGCACGATAGGACAACGGGTGTCGAGGGCGAGCCGCAGAAAACCCGTCCCGAAGCGCTGCAGCTGGTATCGCTGGCTGTACGGCTTGCCGGAGCCGCGGATGCCTTCGGGAAACGCCAACACGCACTGCTCGGCGCGCAGCAGCTCCCTGCAGTTGTGGGGGTCTCCGACCACCTGTCCAGTACGGCTGAACAGCGACATGACGAAGGGGAGCGAGGGGAACCAACGCTCGATCATCGAACGGACGATGCGCTTGGGGGAGGCTTCGAAGGCCATCGCCATCGAGATCAGCATGCCGTCGAAGGGCAGCTGTCCCGCGTGGTTGGCGACCAGCAAGACGCGGCCTTCAGGCACATTCTCGATGCCCTGGACCTCGACGCGGAAGTAACGGTGGTAGAGCCAGCCGAGCCGGTGCATCGCACGGTCTGCCGTCTCGAGGTGCAGCCCCCAGTCGTCGAATCCGGCGGAGTTGAGGTTGAGGCTCTTCTCCAGCGCGACGCGCTGCTCGTTCTCGGAGGACGATGAGGGACCGGGCACAGCGTTTCCTCCGCGGGGGATTCTCAAGTGTAGCAGCTGGCAGTCTCCGGGCTTCCCCAACAAATGCAAAGAGCCAGACTCGAGAGTCTGGCTCAGAGCAGGATCGGCGCGATCAGTTGACGATTGTCACCTGGCCGGGACCGTTGTCGGCGGCGACGCCGGTGCCGAAGTTGATCATGTCGGCGTAGTTCGGTGAGATCAGGATCACGTGGATCGTCGCACCCTTGCCGTTGGCACCAGCGATCATGGTGCGGTGAGCGCTCGAAGAGGCCCAGCCGTAGCCGGCGCTGTCGAGGCAGTTCGGAGCACCGTCGGTCACCAGCACATAGGTCATGCAGCTGGAGTACCCGGGGTTGGTCAGAGCATAGGCGCAGGCCGGACCGGTGCCGGTGGCACCCGTGGCGGACAGGCCGGAGACCCAACCAGAACCCGTGATCTTGTTGCCTTCGGTAGCGTCGGTCATGACGTTGAAGCAGATACGCTTGCTGCAGTCATAGGACACCACGTCGAACTTGAAGTTGCTGCTGAGCTGATTGATCGAGGTAATGACTTCAGACTTGGCGCGGTCCATGCGGTAACCGGACACCTGCTGGCCATTCTCGTTGATGAAGGTCTGGTACTGCGAGTGCATGGAGCAGGACTGGTCGATGATATAGACGATCTCTGCAGTCTCGACCGGCAGCTCTTCACCGTACAGTTCCGGAGGGAGCGGCGGATCTTCCGGACCCTCTTCTTCCTCTTCCTCTTCTTCTTTTTCCGGGTCGTAGATATCGCCCTTCATCTCGGCGCCGAAGGACTTGTCGAGGCCTTCATCGACCGAGTAGTTGCCCGCGCTTCCGCTGCCACTTCCGGTGTGTCCGCCCGTCTGGGTCTGTGCCCACAGGCCGGTCGTCAGTCCGAGAACCAAAAGAATGATCCACCACTTACTCATTTGTACGTTCCTCCTTCGCGTCTGGAAGTGAGACGCAGGCCCCCGGGGTCATCCTGCGGAATGTTTTCAAAAAAGATGTACTCGTGTCCAAGAAGCTTACTCGAGGGCGCGCGACAGGGTCTCGACCTCACTCTGGAAGTCCTTGAGCTGCTGCGGACTGAGCCGCATGCCGGGCTTGTGGACCAGCTCAAGAAAGGAAAGCAGCTCGGCAGCCTGATCGCTGTTCCCGTGTTCCTCGAGGTGCGCGATGGTCCTGCGCAGCATCCCGCGATGGTAGGTCATTTCCGGAAGATTGCGAGCCAGTGCGCTCAGAGCGAGGCTGTCGCTGTATGCGAGCAACCGCTCTGCCGCCTGGAGGTTGGCATGTTGGTCGAGAGCCTCGACCAGCAGCGGTACGATGACATCCTCCCCACCCCGCTCGACGAACGCTTGCCGCAGTGCCGCGCGCACCCGCTCATCTTCTTCCTCGACAAGGGCATACAATGCCTCGTCGACGCCCTCCTCTTCGACATCGCGCAGCAGCATGACCGCGGCGAGCCGGACCCTGGGCAGCTCATGGCTGCTCGCTTCGATCACGGCCTCCAGGCCTGCCCCGTCGACGTCCTTGGCCGCCCGGGCCAGATGGGCCAGCGGTTCGCGGGCCCGCTCGAGATCCTGCCAGCTTCGAGTCAGCTCGGGGTCCGAAGAGAGGTCGAGCTCGGCGGCGAGGGCAGCCTGCTTGTCGAGCAGGTCGACGGCGGGTGCGATGAAGCCGTTGTCGAGCACGGCGTCGATCTTTTCGAGTTTCAAGCCGAAAGCAGTGAGCTGCGCGCGGTCGGGACCGCTGTCGCTGAAGGCGAAGACCAGCGCGAGCGCCAGCAGCAGGACGACCAGGGCGGCCCCGATCATCACCAGCGGCATCGGCAGTCCGCGGCCGCTGCTCTGAGGCGCCTCGTCCGTTTCGCACTCTTCGCTGCGCGGGCGGCGTGCAGCGCCCCGGGCTTTGCGGGGCCTGGTTTCTTTGCGGGGCTTGCCGCTCGGCGCGTGGGGCTGTTCAGAAACCGGAGCGCTGCGGGCCTTCCGTGCAGCCTTCGAGCTGCTTCGCCTGGCCGGCTTCTCGGCGCGTTGTTCCAATTCCTTCTTGCGGGCCTTGGCCTTGGCTTTGCTCTTGCGAGGCTTGGTCTCGGGCACAACGCTGCGGAGCTCGGCTGCTTCTTCACTGGCGACCTTGCGGCGACGCTTTTTCTTGGCTTTTTTGGGAATCGCCTCGCTGGGAACCACGCTATCTGCCTGCTTGCGACGCTTGACAACCGGGTCCAGGGGACGCGAGGTCGTGCCCTTTTCAGGTTTCTTGAACTTCTTGGCGGGCCGCCCGCGCGCTTTCTGCACTTTGGGAGTGTTCTTGCTGCCCGGGACGTGGATCGCGCCTCCGCAAGCCTTGCAGCGAAACCTCTTCGAGGCATAGCGCTCAGGAACGCGGTAACGTTTGTTGCACTCGCAGCGCACTTCGATGGGCATGGGCCGAGCCCTCACAAGGTGTTTCGAAAGCTGTTATGGTTGCGCAATTGTGGATGATTGTGTCATCGCTTTGTCATCTGGTTGGGGGTATTGTCATCTTCTGGTCACCGGTTGCGCCTTCATGCCGTCTTGTCCATCTGTTCGAATTCCGGGCACCTGTTGCCGGTCTCGATCCATCCGGCGCCCCTGGAAGCCCGCCAAACCGCATTTGGAGGTCTCCGGTACGGCACTTGCTTCCGGTACGGCGCTTGCTAATGCACTGATCTACGTTGTCGGCCGGAGATGGCGGGACGGAGGAGATCCGGATGAGCGAGGACCCCAGCAAGACCATCGAACGTTTGCGTACCAAGATCCGCGAGCTGCAGGCTCGTCTGGACGCACGCAAGCGCACATGGACCAGCTCGCGAGCTGGAGGTCCGTCAGGCGGGCGGATGGGAGCTGTGCTCGCGTTCGCCAACGGCCGTTTCGATGAGGCCCTGGCCCTCGCGGCCAGGCGCCAGGACAAGACGCTCCACCAGAAGATGAAGGCCTTCGTGGTCGCCTTCCGTGGCGGCTCGAGCGCTTACAGCCAGCGCGAGATCGACAAGGCTACGGTCCGCTTGAACGAGGCTCTGGTCCGGGCCCAGGCCCTGGGGGGGCTCGCACAGGCACACGTCGGAAAGGTGCATGAGCTGCTGGGCTTGTGTTTTTACAGCAAAGGCCTGCTCGAGCTGGGGCGCCAGCAGTATTCCACCGCTTTCACCTATTTCTCCGTCGCGAAACGGCACAGCCCGCAGCTGACCGCCCTGCGTGCCCAATTCGAAGCGCTCGAGCGCAAGGCGAAAGAGCTGATGCGGCGTGCGACACAGAACCCCAGCGAACGCACCACCGATGGGCGCTCCTTCTGCAAGCTCCACCTGCTGAACGCCGCCCGCATGGTCCGGCGCGACTCCAAAACCTACAAACAGATCGAGAAAACCCGCGGTTCCTGTCGTTGAGGTAGCACTTGTCGGCTCTGCCCGGGGCACCACCCTGGGCTGCTCTCCCCGCCCCGTGGCGGGGCTTCCGAGTTTGTTGCTGGACAAGACACGGCCATCCTGTACTTAATGGCTCCGCTTTTCTAAGGGGTATCTCCAGCACAGAGAGGTCAGTCTATGGGCAGCCAAAACGCCGTGCGCCGTGCGTATCTGGAAGGAAGTCGTGCCGGAATCCGAGTCCCCTTCCGTGAGGTGGTGCTCTCGGATCCGCAGGCCGAACCGGTTCCCCTGTACGACACCAGCGGGCCCTATGGCGACCCCGCCTGCGTCATCGACATCGACAAAGGTCTTGCGCCGCTACGCAAGAACTGGATCGCGGGCCGCAGCGAGCTGGAGAGCCACGAGACCGAGCGGACCTTCCTGCGCAAAGTCTCCCGCAAGAAGATCTACCGCGGCGTGGGCAATCTCACGCAGATGCACTTCGCCCGGCGCGGCATCATCACCGAAGAGATGGAGTTTGTGGCCCTGCGCGAAGGCTGCGACGCCGAGTTGGTGCGCAGTGAGATCGCGCGTGGGCGTGCGATCATTCCCAACAACATCAACCATCCCGAATCCGAGCCGATGATCATCGGCCGCAAGTTCAAGGTAAAGATCAACGCCAATATCGGCAACTCGGCCATCCTGTCCTCGATCGAGGCTGAAGTGGAGAAGATGCGCTGGGCGATCCACTGCGGAGCCGATACCGTGATGGACCTGTCGACCGGGAAGAACATCCACGAGACCCGTGAGTGGATCCTGCGCAACTCTCCGGTGCCGATCGGAACCGTGCCGATCTACCAGGCGCTCGAAAAGGTCAACGGGGTGGCCGAAGACCTGACGTTCGACATCTTCATGCAGACCCTGGTCGAGCAAGCGGAGCAGGGTGTCGACTATTTTACCATCCACTCGGGCGTGCTGCTGCGCTACATTCCGCTGACCGCCGACCGCATCACCGGCATCGTGTCCCGCGGGGGTTCGATCATGGCCAAGTGGTGCCTGTCGCACCACAAGGAGAACTTCCTCTACACCCGATTCGCCGAGATCTGCGAGCTGATGAAGGCGTACGATGTGGCCTTCTCCCTCGGAGACGGTCTGCGTCCGGGTTGCATCGCCGATGCAAATGACGAGGCCCAACTCGGTGAGCTGCGCACGCTGGGCGAGCTGACGAAGATCGCTTGGGAGCACGATGTCCAGGTGATGATCGAAGGGCCCGGCCACGTGCCGATGCACAAGATCAAAGAAAACATGGACTTGCAGCTCGAGCTCTGCCACGAGGCCCCTTTCTACACGCTCGGCCCCTTGACCACTGATATCGCGCCCGCCTACGACCACATCACTTCGGCAATCGGCGCGGCGATGATCGGTTGGATGGGGACGTCGATGTTGTGTTACGTCACGCCGAAGGAGCACCTCGGCCTGCCCAACAAAGACGACGTCAAGACCGGGGTGATCGCCTACAAGATCGCTGCCCACGCTGCCGACCTGGCCAAAGGCCATCCAGGAGCGCAGAGGCGTGACGACGAGCTGTCCAAGGCGCGCTTCGAGTTCCGCTGGGAAGACCAGTTCAACCTCTCGCTCGATCCCGAGACTGCCCGCAAATACCACGATGAGACTCTGCCGCATGAGTCCCACAAGCTGGCGAAGTTCTGTTCGATGTGCGGGCCGAAGTTCTGCAGCATGAAGATCACCCAGGATGTGCGTGAGTATGCTGCCCGCAAGCAGCTGGAGGCAGATGAAGCCCTCAAGGCGGGCCTGCAGGAGAAAGCTCAAGAATTTCGTGAGCAGCAGGAAACCGTGGCCAGTCAGAGCCCGGCCTGAGCTTGGCGTCCCCCCACGCTTGAGGAATCATGCTCAACCTCGTGTCCGAGCTCATGCTTGCGGTCGGCGTCAATTCGTTTATCGATCCAGAGATGGCGACCGTCACCATCTGCGTCGCGGCCTTCTTTGGGTCGGTGTGCGTCGCGATGGGCGAGAGGCTGAAGATCCCCTCGATCGCTCTGTTGCTTGTCAGCGGCGTGCTGTTGGGACCGGCCTTGCTCGGTTGGGTACGGCCCGAGCTCTTGGGGCCCGAGCTCGAGACCGTGATCGCCCTGGCGATGGCCATCATCTTGTTCGAGGGTGGCCTGACGCTCGACATCACCGGGTTCAAACGGGCGCCGCGTGCGATCTTCTTCATGTTGACGATCGGCGTGTTGATCACCTGGATAGGTGCGGCCTGCGGGGCGTATTTTCTGTTCGGCCTCAACCGGGACCTGTCCTTGGTAGCAGGCAGCCTGTTGATCGTGACGGGTCCGACCGTGGTCTCGCCGATCCTGCGGCGCGTCGGAGTTCGTGAGCGCATCAAGCAGGTGCTGTACTGGGAAGGAGTGCTGGTCGACGCGATCGGTGTTTTTATCGCGCTGCTCTGCTTCCAGTGGGCGACGCTGCCTGAGGGCGACCATGCGATGGGGCCCGTCGGCATGCTGGCCCTGCGCTTTCTGGTTGGTGTCGGAGTCGGTTTCCTGGTCGGGCTGCTGGTCGGCTATGCCCTGAAGCACGAGTGGATTGCCCGTGAGCACGTCAATGTCAGCGTGCTGGCGACGGCCCTGCTCAGCTTTGGGGTGTCGAACCTGCTGCTGCACGAGTCGGGCATCTTGTCAGTCATCGTGGCCGGGTTGACCATCAATCTGCAACATCCGGCGCAACTCAAGCAGCTGAAACGTTTCAAGCTCGATTTGACCGAGCTGGGTCTGGGCGTGGTGTTCATCCTGTTGGCAGCGCGCCTCAAACTCTCGCAGTTTGCCGAGTATGGCTGGCGTCTGCCCGCGCTGCTGGTGATCGTGCTGTTCGTGCTGCGGCCGTTGAATGTCTTCTTGTCGACCCTGCGGCAGAACTTCTCGCTTCCGGAGAAGCTGTTCCTGTCCTGGTTGGCGCCGCGCGGCATCGTGGCGGCATCGATGGCCAGCCTGTTTACCCTGCGGTTGATCGACAAGCATCCGGAGGCGGGCCTGCTCGAGACCGGAACCTACGCCGTGATCGCGACGACCGTGCTGCTGCAGGGCCTCTCGGCGCCTTTCGTGGCGCGCTTCCTGGGGTTGAAGAAACCCGAGCAGGGGACACTGCTGGTGGTCGGCCAGCCCGGGTTGGCGGTTCCCCTATGCACCAGCTTGAGGCAGGCGGGTGCGCTCACGCTGGTCGCGACCGATACCGACGCGGATCTGGAATTCGTGCAAAAGCATGGCATCGATGCGATGGATATCGATCCCTTGAATCCGGAGTCCGCTGAGGACCCTCGCCTGGGCGACGTCGAGGCGCTGCTGTGCGTCGATCCAGCGGCCGACGCTAAAGTCTGGGCGCACTGGGCCGAGCTGCACGGCAAACTGCCGTGCTTCTTGTGGCTGAATGAGAGCTCGAGCCTTGCGAAGATCCAAGGTGCGACGGGGATCTGGGAGGGTATCCCGGCAGAGGAGAGCCTCAAGTCAGGTTTGGCCGACGGCAGGTTGACCATCGACGTGATCGAGTCCGGCGGGGACGATGATGCGCGCCGCTTCGGGCCGAGTTTCTGCCCCCTGGCCTGGGTCGAGAAAGGGCACGTCCGGATCCTGACCAAACCTCTGGACCCCGGTCGCCCCGACGGCGGCACGGCTGTGGTGCTGCATCGGCGCATCGCGCACTTCAAAGGGCTGATCGAAGATGGGGTGATCATCGACCATCCCAACCCCAACTTCACCCAGGTTGTGACCGCTCTGTTGAATGCCGCGGTGCAGAAACACCCACACATGCCTGTCGACAAGCTCCTCGAAGGAATCCTCGAACGCGAACAGACCATGTCGACTTCGATCGGCTCGGGCGTGGCGATCCCCCACACCTATGACGACAGTGTGCAGCGGAGTGTCTGCTTCGTTGCCAACGTGTTGCATGGGTTGCCGAACACCGCCCAGAGCGAGGAGCCGAGCCGGTTGGTGTTTCTGCTGATCTC
This sequence comes from Planctomycetota bacterium, assembly GCA_029260765.1. Lineage (GTDB taxonomy): Bacteria > Planctomycetota > J058 > JAJDCP01 > JAJDCP01 > JAJDCP01. Next base: position 110,773 of record JAJDCP010000133.1, on the reverse strand, counting down.
GCCGACCGGGAAGGCCCACGAGCACCTCAAAGGGCTGGCCGCGATCGCCGAGTTGGCGAGCGACCAGTCTTTCCTGGGTTATCTGGCTGATCAGAATCTGCGTACCCGCTTGCTTTCGATCCTCCGCGAGCGCGGTTGAGCGGGGCGGTTGCGGTTCGCGGTTACTCCTAGCGGCGCAGATAGGACCGCGTATTGGCGGTCACGGTCTCGACGGGCCAGCGAGGATCGGCGAGCGACCAGCGCTGATGCACGGCGCCACCGTCACTTGAGCGGTTGAAGTGCACCTCGATGATGTTGCCACCGGCACCGACCAGCTCGGCCTCCGGTACGCGTGGGGCGCCGGGCTCTGAGAACTTCAGCGCCGTGAAGGCGTCGTCGTACGGGGCGACTTCTCCGAACAGACCTCGCGGGGGCATGTCGTAGGGCACGCTGGTGAACTGGGACGAGCTGCCCTGGTCGCTGGGGTGGTCGAAGCTGTGCTCCCGCAGCACGTCCTTGCCGCCCTCGCGGGAGGTCCGCTCCAGGCCGACCAGCGCGTAGCTCTTCCGATCTACGTAGAAGGTCTCTTCGGGAAAGTCTTCAACCCGAGTGTCATCTTCGGCCGCCAGCATCGTGATCTTCAGCTGGAAGACCTCGCGGTCGTTGAAGCGGGTCTCGTCGGCCACTTCATAGCGGTAGCGGCGTGGTACGCGGGACCAGTTGCCTTCGGGCGTCTGGATCTGGCGCACGTAGGTCTCGACGACCCAGACGTCCCCGGTGCGCCAGCGTGGCTGGACTTCCATCGGGGCGCGTTCTCGGTTCGACGCCTCGATGATCGCGTCGGGGCTGGGGATGTCGCCGCCGGGCAGGGGAGGCAGCTCGGCGCCGTGGTCGTGGCCCTGGCCCTGGCCCGCGTTTGTGGTCACGTCATCTTCAGCGGCTGGTTCCCCAGCGTCGGGCAGGGCGAGCGCGTCGCTGTCGCTGCCTGGGGTCTCGGGTGTCGCGGCGCTGCTGTTGCCGCTGCCGCGTTGGGTGTCGGGGTTCTCGGGGGCTCTAAAATCGACGAAGAGCAGGATCAGGCCGGCGACGGCCACGATCAGAGCACCCGCCATCAGGAATCTCAAGCGCATGGTGGAATCTCCCTCTGTGGAAAAGGGGCAGATCCGCGGATCTGCCCCTTCGTCTGCAGGCGTGTTTGGGGAACTACTCGACGATCAGGCGGTAGGGGGCCTGGGCACCCTGGTAGCCTTCGATCTTGAAGTACAGCACGCCCGAAGCACTGGGAGTGTAGGTGATCTCTTCGTTGTCGCTGGAGGACCAGGACTTCTTGATCTCGCTGCCACTGTTGTCGTACAGGTACAGGTCGAGGTCGCCGTCGCTGTGGGCGAACTCGATCCGCAGCTTCAGGGCCTGGCCGGCGGTGGCGGTGTAGGAGAACCAGTCGTCGTCATCGCACTGCAGGTCGGAGTAGCTGCCGACGCTGATGGCGTGGGACTCGCTGCGGCTGTCGTTCTCTTCGAAGCTGTCATCGCTGCTCGGAGTCGGGGTCGTGGTGCCGGGGTCGCTGACGGTCACGGTCATGCTGTAGGGGGCCTTGGCACCGTTGTAGCCGAATACACGGACGTAGTAGTTGCCCGCGCTCAGGTCGGTCTTGCTGACGGTCTCTTCGTTGTTGGTCGACTCCGAACCGGCGATCTTGCTGTTGCTCGGGCTGTACAGCCGCATGTCGAGGTCGCCCGTGCTGTGCTTGAAGGCGATCTTGACGGTCAGGCTGCCGTTGGCGGGCACAACGATCTTGTAGTAGTCGTTGTCGTTGCATTCCAGATCGGAGTAGGTTCCGGCGGCAACCAGCGCAGCGGTCGAGCGGCTGTTGTTCTCTTCGAAGCTGTCGTCGCCCGTGGGCGTCGGGGGGGTGGTCGTACCAGGCGTGTACATGACCGTCAGCTCGTCCATGCTGATCAGTTCGTCACCATTGAAAGCCTTGACGACGAACATCTTGCGGCCAGAGGTGGTCGGGGTGTGGGTCAGAGCGAACTCGTCACCACTGCCGTCGCCGACATGTACCAGGTCACCCTGGACCGACTTCCAGGACTGACCGTTCAGGTGGGCGATGTTCTGGAGGTAGTAGGAGACCTTGTCGACGCCGTGGCCGTCGAGCAGCTCGACGCTGAACTGCAGCTCACCGGAAGCGTCCAGCGGGCTGGCGATGGTGCGCGCCTGACGGCCCGTGCGGTGCTCGTCCGACTTGACTCCGCCGACCTTGAAGGTGACAACGCGGGCGTCTGCCGAGGCGTGGTCCTTCGCCATCCACTCCTTGACGGTCCCATAGGGCAGGCCGGGGTTCTCGTCGCCGGTGGGCTGGTCGGAGTTGTAGGTGGGCAACCAGATGAAGTCGGGGTGATCTTCGACGCTGTCGCCGGTCCAACGGCTCTCGATCATCTTGCCGTCGGCGTCGACGTCGATCTCATAGGTGTAGTCGTTGACGTGCTCACGCACACCGAGGATCGACTCGTCCACACCGTCGCTCTGATAGTAGAGCTTGGTCTGCATGGCGAAACGCTTGCCGCCGTTATCCAGCTCTTCCTTCAGGGTGCGAACGATTTCGCAGGCGTGGAAGGGGAAGTTCCAGACTTCGGGGCCCGAGTCCATGTCCATGACCGCGCCGCGGCCCTGGTTGACCAGCAGAGTGACGAGGATGGCGTCGAAGACGTGGGCGTGGATGTCGGCTTTGGCGTCGATGAACTTCTCTTTGTAGTACCCGACGAACCATTCCATCGTGCCCTTGAAGGTCGAGGCAGTGTAGCTGGTGTTGGTGTACTCATAGTCGTCACGATCGTACCAGTCGTTGTACAGATCCTCGTACCACTGCTTGAAGTCTTCCTTGGGGCTCGGGGTGTCGGTATCCAACGAAGCGAGCAGGGTCTCGGCACGATCACGCAGGGCGGTCTTGTCGCGCGGGTCGTTGTAACGCGAGCCAGAGAAGTCGCTGTCCATGCCGTAGCAGACTTCAGAGAGCATCGCCTTGAAGTCTGCAACGTCGAAGCGCACGCCCTCGACGGTCACGGGCGCCAGCACTTCCTTCTCGGTCAGCGCGGCGGCGGCCCAGCCGTTGCAATGTCCCCACCAGCCATAGCTGATGCCCAGGCTGTCGTAGCGTGCCTTCTGTATGGGGCTCAGCACGTGGTCTTCTTTCAGGTCCGCTTCGGGGTCCTGCCCCGTCTGCAGGCGGATGACTTCCGATGCCTTGCGCAGCGGAGAAGCCAGGTTCATGTCGGCAACATCTTCCCGGACCCACTCCTTCGCGTCGGCGTCCCAGCTCACGCTGGCAGCGGCGCCATTCCAACCCTTGATCATCTTGCCACCGGACTGCGACCACCATTGGCCTGCCCAGGGAATGCGCGCCATGCGGCCTACGAGAGTACCCTCTTCGTAGGTGATCTCGGCGGTGTCGATGTCTTTAGCGCCCAGGGGAAGCAGCAACAGGCCCCCCAGCAGCGCGGTCATGATCCGTTTCATCGTGTGTCTCCCATTATCAAGAGTGTCAACAGCTGGACGAGACGGGATCCCCAGCAGACGCAACATTTGCGTGTCACCGCGCAGCCGCGCGGCGGTGGGTGTACGATCCAGAATCGGTCTGTCCGGCGGATTGCGATGCATGGGGCGTGCCAAAGATGCCTGCACTCGGATTTTTTTGCAGATTCTTGCCGAGAGGCCTGTGGCTCCAAGCGTGGAGCTCGAACGGAGGCCTGAGATCTCTGCGCATGGCGCACTGCGCCATGCGATTGTGTTTCAAGTACCGGGGGTTTCGTCGCATCGTTGCGACTATGAAACGTTTGGCCGTCTCTGGAAGTACGGAGCAGACGGGGATGCTCAGCCGGCTTGGCTGAGCGCAGCCAGCGCGGACTTGATGCCGTCGATGGCCGCGGTCATGATGCCGCCCGCATAGCCTGCCCCTTCTCCGATCGGGTAGATGGCCGGAAAACCGGGCATGCTCCGGGTCTCGCGTTCCCGAACCATACGCACCGGCGAAGAGCAGCGAGCCTCTGCTGCCAAAACCATCGCCTCTGCGCTCAGGAAGCCAGGCATCTTGCCCGCGAAGGCTGCCAGTCCCTTCTGGATCTGGGTGAGCAAGCCGCCCGGCAGGACCTGGCTCAGGTCGGCGGGGAATACCCCCAACTTGTAGGAGCCTCTCCCCAGCGCTGGGCTGCGTTCGTTGCGGACAAAGGCGCGCAGCCCCGCCGCAGGCGCGCGTCCGTCCCCACCTCCGGCGCGATGGGCGGCACGTTCCACCTCGCGTTGCAGCCGAACTCCCGCCAGCGGATCGTCACCGGGCAGATCCTCCGGCCAGACCGTCGCAACCACCCCGGAGTTCGAGAACGGATGCCGGCGGTCGCTCAAGCTCATTCCGTTCAAGCACAGGCCCCCCGCTTCGGAGAAAGCAGGTACGATCATACCGCCGGGGCACATGCAGAAGGTGGTCACCCCTTCGGCGCTCAGCCGGTACTCCGCGCCTTCGTCCCGCAGCGCGGCATGGCCGAGACTCGCCCCGTACTGGATGGCATCGATCTCGGCCCGCGGATGCTCGATCCGAACGCCCATCTGGAACGGTTTGCGTTCCAGTGGTGCTCCCATGTCCTGGAGCAGTGTGAACACGTCCCGGGCGCTGTGGCCCACGGCCAGCATGAGCGTGTCGGTGCGCCATGAGCGCTGCTGCGCCCCAACCAGCACGTGCGCCCCATCGGCCTCCAGCCGGTCGACCCGGGTCTCGAAACAGAACGTCACGCCGAGCCGCTCAAGCTCTGCGCGCAGCCGGGCCAGCATCTTCCAGAGCAGGTTGGTGCCGATATGCGGGCGGGCGTCGGTCAGAATGCGCTCGGGGGCGCCGCAGCTGACGAACAGCCGCAGTACATCCTCAATCCAGGGACTCTTCAGGTTGGTGCGCAGCTTGCCATCCGAGAAGGTGCCGGCGCCCCCTTCGCCGAAGAGGATGTTCGACTCAGGGTCGAGCTCACGGTAGCGCAGCAGCCGACCGATGTCCTTGATGCGCCGCTCGACGGGCCGACCCCGCTCCAAGAGCAAGGGAGGGCGTCCGCAGCGCGCCAGGACATAGCTGGCCAGCAGCCCTCCCGGCCCCGCTCCGACCACGATCGGCCGCAATCCGGAGCTTGATGCGCCGGCTTGCGGCAGGCCGGCGAAGGGCTCGGTCGGCTCTCCCAGGGTTTTCACCCGCTGAGGGAGTGGTCCAAAACAGCCCGGACCGAGCTCGACATCGAGGGAGTACACCAGCCGCACACGCCCACGCCGGGCATCGACCGCCCGACGCGCCAGCTGCCAGCCCGCGATGTCGCCAGGGGCGCAGGCCAGCCGTGCGTAGACTTCGGGCAGCAACTTCTCGGCAGGCGTGTCGAGGTCCGCGCTCAGGTTGTGCACACGCACACGCATAGGCGGAATCAGAACGGGCTGACTTGGTGTGAGGCCAGCTTCTGGCGGAACTTCTTGCTGGCCTGCAACAGGAACTTGCGTTCCGCACGCGACAGGCTGTCGATGCCGCCGATCGAGATCTTCTCCAGCAGCCGGTCGACCCTATCGCGCATCTCGAGCTCGCCCTGAAAAGCAGAGATCTCACGGCGTGCCTGCAAGCGCACCCAGGCTTTGTGGCCGAAATACTCAAGATAGAAGATCAGGATCCCAGCCAACGCGCCGAAGACGGGGATCTGGGTCGAAACGAAGTTGCCCGTGCCTTCGGCCGCCAGCAGATACAACACCAGAGAGGCAAGCATGCCGAAACTGACGAAGCCCGCCCAGGCAGGAATCAAGCTGAGCACCCACTTGTCTGGATACAGCAGCCAATAGACCGCCGCGACAGCGACGACAGGACCCAGCGAGCCGTACCAGAGCGTCCCGCTGTCGCCGAGCAGCAGCGTAGGCAGGAACACCAGCGCCGCCGAACCCAGGTAGAGCGTGAACAGCCGGCGCGTGCCCCAGATGTGCTCGACGGTGCGGCCAAAGACCACCAGGCCGACCATCGTCATGCCCCAGCTCACGATGGAGGGCTGGAAAAGCAGCGCCGTCCACAACCGCCAGACCTCGCCCTGCTCGAGGACTTGAGGAGCCAGGGCGCCGCACTGCTGCAGAATGTCCGCTTCCTTCGCAAACAGGATCTGGAAGCCAAACAGCATACTGTGCGCGACCATCAGGAATTTGACCGCGATGAGATGGCCCGGTTTTCCCGAGCTGAGGAAGGGCGCACGTCTCTTGTAGATCACTGGCCGGTCGTCGCTCCTGCTGGCAGGGTGAGGCTGCCCAGCATCCCTACTGTACTCCAAGGTCAGGATGTTTTCAAAGCCACACGGCGGAGCTTGGGTGTTCCCCCTGTGGCGGGCGTCAGATGTCGGCGATCATCTGTTTCCGGCATTGCTATTCGGGGGGCGGGGGCGATGATTCCGGAGGACAGAACAGGCTGCGCATGCGGTCGAGCGGGGCCTGCTCCTCGAGCACGCGCTGCCAACGTTTCTTCAACGCTTTGGGGTCCAACGCCGGCCTCCCGCATAGTGGATGCCCATTATAGAAGAACTGCACAAGATAACAGCCGTCCGGCTCCAAACACGCCCACGATTGCGTCTGCCGGGCTTTTGTGTTCTCCTGAAGCCCTCCGGCAAAGCCGCGGAATCGGGCCGGAGGCAGGAGGGATCTCCCTTGAGCGAAAGACGCTGGATGCTCTACGGGGCCTACGGGTACACGGGAGCCCTCACGGCCAAACTGGCCGTGTCGCGCGGGATGTCTCCGGTGCTGGCCGGGCGTTCTGCCGAGAAGCTGGAGGCCGAGGCGCGTGCCCTGGACCTCGAGTTCCGGGTGATCGATCTCGATGAGCCGGCAGACCTGCGAGCCGGCCTGCAGGACATCGATGCGGTCCTGCATGCGGCTGGCCCCTTCTCGAAGACTTCACGGCCGATGGTCGACGCCTGCCTCGAGCGGGGCTGCCACTACTTGGACATCACGGGCGAAGTCTCGGTCTTCGAGGCGGTGCACGCGCGGGACACGGCGGCACGCGCTGCCGGAGTCAGTCTGATTCCAGGGGTGGGCTTCGACGTCGTGCCCACTGATTGTCTGGCGGCGCTGCTGGCCGCCGAGCTCGGCGACGCTTCGCACCTGGAGCTCGCCTTCCACGGGGCTGGCGGGCCCAGCGTCGGCACCAGCAAGACGATCGTGGAAGGTCTCTCGCAGGGCAACGCCGAGCGCATCCACGGCTGCATCACGCAAGTTGGGGTCGGCTCGCGCACCCGCTGGATTCCCTTCCAAGACAAGTCGCGGCACTGCGTTGGCATTCCCTGGGGCGATATCAGCACGGCCTACTACTCGACGGGTATCGGCAATATCCGGGTCTATATGTCCCTGCCCCCCTCGCAGCTCAAGTGGATGCGGATGAGCGCGCACGCAGCCCCACTGCTCGGCCTCGGTCCTGTGCAGGCGGCGCTGAAGAAACTTGTCGAGTGGCGCGTCAAGGGACCCGATGCCGAGGCCCGGGCCCGCGGGTCTTCCCAGGTCTGGGGTGAGGTGCGGAATCCTCACGGAGACGTGCTGAGCCGCACGCTGACGACTCCGGAGGGCTACAGCCTGACGGCGGATGCCTCGCTGCGAGCCATGCAGCGGGTGCTCGAGGGAGTGCCGGCCGGCGCGCTGACCCCCTCGATGGCGTTTGGAGCCGAGTTCATCAGCGAGCTGGACGGCGTGGTGCTGCACGAGGCTGTGCGGGTCTGAGCCTTCCCGGGCTTGCACGTCCGTCCTGCGTGTCGACAGCTCCGTGCTTGGGGGCTGTTGGGTCCCAGCCCTTGCCCATCAAGTAGCTTTCCTCGCTCGTTGTGTGGGCTTCGGCTAACATGCAAGGGTTGGGCCGAGGACCCGCAATCCGCGGCGGCCCGACTGCGAACAGGGGTAGGGTATGCTGACACAAGCAGGGGTCAGTGGTGGCGTAATGATCGAGCGGCGCCGGTTCACTGTCGACGAATACGAGCGCATGATCCAGGCAGAGATCTTGACGGCTGACGACCGCGTCGAGCTTCTGGACGGAGAGATTGTTGCCATGACGCCGATCGGCGATGAGCACGCAGACTGTGTGGATGACCTCAACCGCTTCTTCGTCCCGGCCGTCGGCGACCGGGCACGCGTCCGCATCCAGAATCCCATCCGCCTGCTTCCCAACTCCGAACCCGAACCCGATGTCGTGCTCGCTTGTCCTGGTCGAGGACATCCAGCTGCAAAAGACCTGCTCCTCTTGATCGAGGTCAGTGATTCCAGCTTGGAGCGCGACCGCAAGCTCAAGCTCCCTTTGTATGCGAGCGCGGGCGTGGCGGAAGTCTGGATCGTTGACCTCGTGGGCCGCAAGGTCGATGTCCACCGCGATCCGGATCCCGATGGGAGCTATTCGAGCGTGAGCCGCCATCGGCCTGGAGAAACCCTGACTCCCAGGGCATTGCCCGATATCCGGCTTCCTGTGGAGAAGGTCTTCGGCGAGGGCTGAATTCGTTACGGTGGACCAACCCATATCCATCGTCATCTGCGAAATGACTATGAACATCCAGAACGCCATGCTGGCCAAGTCGGGTTCTTCCCGTGTGCTGTTGGCCATGAGTGGGGCGTTGGTTTGCTTGAGCTTCGGGTTGGTTCGGGATTACCCCGCCGGATGGGATGCGGCCGAGTATGCGCTCTGTGCTCGGGAGGGCTTTCTTCCCCATTCACCCTACATTCTTCATAACCTCTTCAGTCGATGTCTCTCCCTCTTCGTCTCGGCCCCGCTGGCCCTGTCGCTTGTCTCGCTTGCGAGTGCTGTCGGTGTCATCTGGGGATTTCATAGCTTGGTCTGCCATGTCATGGAGGGCGGAGGCGACGCTAAGCGTGCATCAAAATCAGTCGCTCTTTGGACCACTCTTCTCCTGGTCACCACGTATTGCTTTCTTCACGAATCGGTGAACCAGGAAGTCTACATGTTCCAGTTGTGTCTGGGACTGTTGAGCATTGATGCTCTGCTATTGACAGGACGGCGCGCACGACTCAGGGCAGGTGTATGGGCAGGCCTGGCCATCGCTGCTCATTCGGGATCCGTGTTCTTCTTCCCTATTTGGATGTTCATTTTGTGTACGCGCCCCGGAAATGACCGCTGGCGGGGCATGGCGCATTGGTTGGGTTCCTGTCTGACGACCGTTGGGTTCTTTGTCCTGATTCTGTGGTGGCTTTTCCCGGGCTCTGAAAGCGGCTTGAAGGTCGATTTTTTCGTCTATCTCAGGGGGATTGCGCCCCCCGTTCAATGGGAACGGTTGACCGAACCCGCGTGGCTCTGGACATCATTCGAGGGGTTCATCGCCCGATTGTTCAGTACTGATGAGGCCAGCGCAGCGTTGCCGATGGCGGTTTATCCCACAGGGCTTGTCTGGGCGCACGGCTTTCTCATGATGGCGGGCCTGGTCCGGCTCCTTGTACGCAAACGTTTCTGACTCGTGGTGTTTTGGCTTCTTTTTCCCTCGGCCGCCATGCTCTATGAGCTGCTCTTGGGGACCTTTCTTGACTATGGGACCTACGCGGTTTTTGTCTTACCCATGTGTGTGTACTTGGCAGCCCAGGGACTGGTGGGGGCGGTGGACGGCCTCAAGAGACTCTGGGCCAAACCACCTCGCGCGCTGGCGCCCCTCTTTCTTATCGTGGCGATCACAGGCTTGGCCTTTCCCACCATTCACCAGCTCCATCAGCGAATGGGTGGCGAAGCAGAAGCCCGCCAGGCCCATTTCTCGTCACAGTGCCTGGCCGCCCTGTGGATGGCTGACAACCTCCCTCCAAATGCCTTGGTGCTTCAGCCGCGAAACGCACTCAACGTGAACCTTCTCCCCTATTATGCTCAGCGTCGTCATCTGACGCGTTCTGGCCGCTGGGTCTTTCTTTTCAGGGGGGGCGTGGCCAACACGCCCATGAACATGCACGCCTTTGAACGCTTGATGCCCGTCGCACTGAAAGCCATCTTGTCCCGTCACATTCCTGTGTATAGCTTAGACCCTGTTCCCTGGGGGCCCCAAAGTCCCTACAGCGTGACCACGAAGGATATTGTCTGGCGGGCGGTTCACAGATTGGACGCAGCGATGCTGGCGGGCAGTGATGGTGCGCGGGCTCGGGCCGTTGAGCCTTTGCCGGGAAGTTCTGTGACCCTGTATCGCGCCTTTGTCCAGTAGCTGGATCGCACGCTCACGTCACCGGCCAATCGCTTGAAATTGGGGAGGGCTGCGAGGACATCAGACCCTGGTGTCAGGCTGAAGCGGCGAAGGGGCTTCGTGACCCAGTAGTGCTAACGCTTGTCGATCAAGATATATTTGGTCGTCTTGCGCCGGGCTTTGAAGGAACGGTAGACCTCGCCTTTCGAGGACCTGAGCTCGAGGTGGGCATCGACGCTGACCTTGAGCTGGCTTTCGTCCTCGTCGAGACCATGCCTCGCCACGAGCTCGTAGATCCAGCCGTCGCTGAGCTTGGCGTAGCAGTAGCCGCCTTTCAATTCCGAGGAGTTGAGCTTGTCGTATTTTTTGACCGACTTGTCGTTGTTGACGATGGCGCTGTCGTGCTCGATGGCGGTGAGCGTGACACGGACGGCGTTCTTGTCCTTGGCCAGAAACTTCTGCAGTGGTCCCGTGAGTCTGGCAACCATGTAGACGGTCTGGTCGATCCTGTAATCCTCATCGCCATCGGCGCAGTAGTAGGTGAATTTCTCTCCGGTCTTGACCCGTTGGCTCAGATCCGCAGTCCGATAGAATCCTACGGAGCCGAGGCCCACATCTTTGTGGTTGATATTGATCGTACCGGACTTGTTCGGCACCTCCAGCGTCTTGAGGACCTTGCCCTCGGGGGACTTCAGCTCGACCTCCACTTCGAAGCCGACATTGAGAATCTCCTCCTTCTCGTCTTTCCCATATTTCGCAACCATCTCGAAGATGGCACTGTCTTTCAGCTCCCGATAGCAATAGTTGCCGGCCTTCTCCGAGGCGTTTAGCGAGGTGTAGGTCTGTTCGGATTTGTCGTCGATACCGAATCTCCCATCGTCCTCGATAGCTGTGAATTTGACGGAGATCTTGTTGCCCTCCTCAACGAACGTCTTCAGGGAGCCAGCGAACTTGACGACCATGTAGACCTTCTGGTCGATGACGTACTCTTCGTCGCCTTCCTCGCGGTAGCTGAAGTAGCAGCCGGCGCCGAGCGGTTTCGAGCCATCGCTGGTCTTGCTGAACAAGATCTCCTTGATGTGGATGGAGTCGGGTCCGCTTCCGCTCGTCACCCTGCACTTGTTTGGATTGATGCGCCCAGCCGAGATCGCCGAGGCCGGTACGAGGATGCGGTTGAAGGTCTGCGAGAGGGCATCGGACTCGCCTTGGTAGCGGCTGCCGACCTTGAAGCGCATGTAGTGGATCGACCCCTGCAGGGCGGCCCCCGCCTCCGCACCCTTCAGTGCAACCGACAATGGAGAGTGCATGCGGGCTCCTGGCAGGAGCTTCTTGGAGTAGTGGGGGTGGGGATAGAACGAACTGAAAAGCGCTCCCGGGCTGAGCTCCACATTTCCGCGATAGATCTGGTTCTTTCCGTTCTCGTCCAAGATACCGTGGGGATGGTGGGCGGAGACCACTCCCTGGCTCGACTTGAGCTTGAAAAAGAAGGTCTTCTCGCCGGGGTGCTTCTGCTGCAGCCTCGGAAAAGCCGCGAAGAGCTCGTCGTAGGTCTTGTACGGATACAGGCACTGCGCATGGCAGGTGATAGAGCCCTCCGAGCTCTGCTCGAACCAGAGCCGCGGCCGGAATTTGATCGATTCGCGATCATCCAGCCACCAGGGAGTCTGCTGCGCCTCCTTCTCATAGGCCTGCATCTTGGTCCGTAGGGCGATACTGGAAGGATTCTCGACGATCTTGTCCCAGAATGCGACCACCAGGCCGATGGCGGCCGCTGCCAACGCGATCGCCAGACCAACCGCCTGCAGCCCGGGAATCGTCGTGGCCGTGCCTGCGAGGGTCAAGAGGGAGCCGACGAGTCCGGCGACGCTGCCCGCGACTTGCCAGTTCATCTTGCCGCCATCGGCGGTCGCTTTGTAGAACTTGTAGAGCGTATAGCCGAGATCCAGCACAGCGAAGACCACGGCGACCTTGGCGGCGGCACTCTTGATGGGCTTCAGGGCAGTCTCTGCGGCCGTCGCCTCGATACCCGCCTGGGCATGGCGGATCTTGAGAGCATGCTCCTGGATCCCGTAGGCCAGTCCGGCGACGTCCCCGGCGAGCTTCACCAAATCGACAACGGCATCAGCCTTAGCAGATGAAGTTCCGTCCCTGAATGCCTGCTCAAACTTGGCGAAGGCCATGATGGTGTTGAGGAAGACGAGAGCCCCTTCGAGCGCCAGAACCGCATCATCGGTCCAGCCGGGCATCTCGGCGAGCTTGCCCCGCTGCAGCTCGATCACACTTAGCGGCGCGCCAGCCCGCGTCTCGAGCTCGTGGAGTCTCTCCTGCCACTTCCGGGCTTGCTTGAAGAGCTCAGGATCGAACTCCTTGACCGTGCCCTGCAGGATCTTCAGCGGATCGACACGGCTCAGACGGAATTTCAGGTACTTCCTGTGCAGATAGAAGACAACGCTGTCCTTGACGGCCTCCGCGAGCTCATTCTTGACCGTATTCCAGGCCGCCCTGGCAGCGTTGATCGAGGTCGTTGCGGCGTCCGAGAGATGGCTGCGGGGAGAGCCTATGAATCCGGGGATTTTGGACACAAAGCGCCACATGTGGCCGAGGAAGCTGATCGCGGTCGGGATATGGGGGGTCGCCTTCTTGGCGATCTTGGCTGTCGTGATCGAGTACTTGAGGAGCTTGAGAAAGATCTCTTCACTTTCGTTCAACGTCGACAACTTGTCGGGCCCGACCTTCCGTACCTTCAGGAAAGCGACTGCCAGCCGTCCGACCACGAAATCATGGCCAGGCCGCGTCTCTGCCAGGGTCTGAAAGGCGTGACTCAGCCAGGTGAGGAGCCACTCCCCGACTTTCGAGCTACCCGAGTCGAAGAGCAGCATCAGGCTGTGCAAGGCCGGATGGAAGGTGTGGGGATCGTCGTTCTTCAGAAGATCGACAGCCTGTTTTGCCAGTTTGTCGCGCACGATTCTGTAGTCCCACGATGTCTTCAACGCCTCTTCCACGTCGTCGTGGGTGTAGAGCAACTCCTTCTCGACCTGAGCCAGACGTGCGTCCATTTTCAGCTTGACGCGTGGGACGCTGCGCTCACGCCGCGTGAATATACCCTTCTTGAAGACATCCCAGTCGACACACTTCTCCCACTTAGAGCCCCCTCCGAGCACAACCTTGTAATCGACATAGGCGCTGACGGCCTTGCCGGCAGCCAGGATGCGCTCCAGCTGCTTCGCGATCTTGGTGTGGCTCTCCATGTGGCTGCGCAGCGCTTGGATCTTCTTGAAGAAGGCGCCCAGGGGCGCGAATTCGCCGCTGAGCTGGCTGGGATGAGCGGGCAGCTTCTTGGCCAGCTGGGCATTGACGACACGCAGCGGGGCGCGGATCTTCTGAGCCCTGGCCTGCGTCATGAGCTCCGGCACGGCGGCGGTGGCTGGGATTTTGAGATTCTTGACGGTCTGGAGAAGATGTTTGGCGGTCCACAGCTTGGGGTTCTTGGGATCGGCAATGTCCTTGTTGTGGAGCATGATGGCCGCCGCGTACTGGCTCGCGCCGTGCTTCTTGTCCATCTTCAGTTTGTTCCGATACGCCGCCTCGGCGATGCGCGTCGGGGTGCAGAGCAGGCGGTTGACGCGGAAGGTCTCGCCGGGCTTGGGATTCAGCTTCAGCGCTGACGTGTCGGACATGGCAGGCTCCTCGGGTGTCAGGTATTCGAGCCAAAGCGGCCGATCAGGGGACCCTCATCAGGATCGAAGAGCAGGTGCTGAGGCGGAAGCTCTGCATACAGCACGGTGTCCCCCGGCAGCTCGAGCTTTGAAGGATCGAGGTGCAGGGTCAGAAACTGGTGGACCAGGGCTGCTCCCTGACACGCTTTGAGTCGGTTTTCGAGCCGCTTGCCGATCCAGACGTCGAGATCGGAGTTCTGTTTGAACTCCTCTCCGGTCAGCTCCAGATCGGGATCCCGGTGTTCCTGCTTCGGGTAGAGCGAGCCGTCCTTGCCGACCAGGGCGGGGAACCGGACACAGGTTTCCGGGATCCGCTCACAACAGGGATGGTCTCCGCCCGCGTCCTTGTCCTGGGCGTCGGGATCCAGGCCCAGGTGTGGATAGGTCGCGGCGAGCATGGCCTTCTGCTGCTTGCGGAAACCCGCCTCAACCTGCTTTTTCAGCTCGTGGGCGAGTTTCTCGAGGATGGGCGTGTTGCGTTGAAATTCAGCGAGATCCCCAAGCAGCAGGTCCGGCTCCAGAAGGAAAACCTGACAGACTTCTCCCAGTGTCTTGCCGCAGCCCTCCTTGCCCAGATCGATCTCCAGGCAAGGCTTGCCTCCGATTTTCACGAGAATTGGCATGACACCTCCAGTGCTTCGGGGTCGATCGCTATCTGTTGAGAATTGTAAGAAGATTTTAGATCTCTACCAAGAAGACAAAATCCAACTTCTGATGATATCTCGGGTCGGTCTTTTTTTTAGATCACTTGATCTGCTCGCTGGCGAGTCTGAAGCTAGAATTTGAAACAGACGCGAACCTCCACACAAAACCGGGGAGTAGACAGCTCATGGCTGATGAAAAAGGGCAGACCCCCATTCAGGCAAGGGAGCTTATCGACAACCGCACGAGGGTGAGCTCCGGCAAGTTCAATCGGATTACCTTCAGAGGCGCGAGAATCACTGCCGTGCGTTGGTCAGTGACCGAATCCGAGCCGGAGGAGGAGGTCGAGCTGCTGGCGGATCTCGAGCGCGCCAAGGATGGGGACAAAGTCAGCTTCAGGGTCTTTACCGGAGAGGACCCGAAGGCCGAAGACACTCTGATCACCGAGGCGCAGGGAACGGCGACCGAGTCCGGCAAGCTGGCCAGCGTCACCTGGAAGGTGGCGCTGGGGGGGTCCACGCCCATCCCCGAGATCGGTGACGGTAGTGGGGCGCGTCCGGCCTCCGAACGCGAACAGAAGCCCGTCAAAGATGGCAAGCATGGCCTGCCGCGTTTCGAGGCGTCCATCGGAAGGGGTCGAAAGGTCTCAGAGCCGCTCAAGGTCGAAAGGACCATCGACTTCGACTTCGACGCTGCAGACTCCGGTTCATCCCTGGTGGGCGTCGAGTATCTTCTGCTCTTCGCCCATGGTGAGTTGCGGCGCGGCAAGCTGGACGATGGCGGACGTCTCGAGGAGAAGGGCTGCCCAGCCGGGGCCTTTTCGATCTCGTTGATGAACAACCACTTCGCCCACCCGGTCGAGTGGGACGCTTGATCGCTGGACCGAGCTCTGGGAGTGTGTAGTCGAGCTGGACGCGTGGCTTCCCCGTGTCGACGGCGTCTACGAGGTTGGGGCTCGCCTGTGCTGGAATGGGATCGATGTCAGCGCGAGCACGGTCCGTTTTGCGTACGAACAGCTGCGTCTTGCGGGCTTGTCGGTCGGCCGCTGGGAAGATCCCCGACAATGCACCGTGGTCGTCGCGTGGGTGCATCGCGGCAGGCAGGGATGCGCCGTGTCTTCCAGCGGGTCCTCGACGAAGACTGGGAATCGGAAGAGGCCGAAGGAATGTTGGGGAGCGACGCGGTTTTCCGCGCGCAACCCGAGGCTGAGGTTTTGGGGTTCAGCACACAGACCACCAACTAGAACATGCAGGTGCGGTGCATCGGCAGTGGGCGGTATGGACCGAGGACGGCAGGATCTTCTCTGAAGAAGGCGGGAAGCTCCTGACCGTCCGGGAGAATGTCGATCCCGAGGTGCCCGGGCATCTCCTGACGCTTCACGAGAATTACCTGCTAGAGGTCGCGCCTGCCGGAAAAGTCAGCTTCGAGTTCTTGGTGCCCCCCTGAAGCACGCGCATGCTGCACCGAAACCCCGCTACCGAGACCCCGGCCCGAACACCAGTTCCAGAAAGCGCCGCGGCAGGGTGCAGGCTTCCGGACTCTCGCGGAAGCCCTCCATCACGCTCTGATGTTCTTCGGGAGGCAGGTGTTTCGCGTATCCCTCGATGTAGCGCTGGAAGCGGTGCTGGTTGCCCTCCCGGTCCAGCTCGGGGTGGAACTGCACCCCCCACACCGGCTTGCCCGGCACCCGCAATGCCTGGAACGGCGAGCGCTCGCTTGAGGCGAGGTTGGGCATGCCCTTCGGATGCACCCGCGCGCGGTCTTTGTGGCCTTGCTGCGCCCAGAACTTCTTCGGAAGCGCGCCAAACAGGGGATCGGCCTTGCCCTCAGCGGTCAGCTCGAGCTCGACGCTGCCGATCTCGGTGTTGTCCGGATCGTGGATGACCTCGCCACCCAGGGCCTGTACCAGCATCTGGTAGCCGAAACAGGAGGCGAACACGGGCAGGCCGAGGTCGACCAGCTCGCCGAGCAGCTCGAGCACGTTCTTGAAGCCCGGCAGGTCTCCCTTCGACACGTAGTAGTCCCCGGCACCGCCGATCATCAGCGCGTCGTAGCGCTTCAGGGCTTTGGCCCGCGGCAGGCTCTCGGTCAGGTCATGCGGAGAGAGCTGCTCGCGCTCGAGCCCTGCGTGGCGCGCGAAACAGGAGTGCTCGTGCTCGCGCACCGGATCCCCGGCTTTGCGTGCGCGCAGGAGGACGATATTCAGGTTCTTCATGGCCGACCCGGTTCGTTGGAGCCGGGGAATGCCGGCTGAAAGGCCGTTTCGCCGACCCTGCCTGGCAGTATACTGGCCAGCTCCCGCATCCCCAATCCCTTCGCAGGAGCCGTCATGGAGCTCAGTCTGTTGGAAAACCTCGCCGACCCCCAACGCAGGGGCCTGGCGCTCGATCAAATGATTCCTGGCAGTGAAGAGCACTTCTTCTACAGCTGCCTGCACCTGCAGCTCCAAACCAAGCTCGACGAGGTCGACAAGCTGCTCGAAGCTTGGCGTGCCCGGCACGGCAACTCGCAGCGCCTCGAACAGATCGAGAACCGTCAGGCTCTGCTCGGCTTTGAGCGCGATCCCGAGGCGGCCTGCGCTCTGTTGCGGCAGCGACTGCGCCCCGAGCTGCAGCACGAACGCAGTCTTGGGCAGCGGCCGAGCCCGCTGCCTACGCGGCTCGACCCCAAGGCCCTCGGCATCGAGGCGAAGCGTGCCGAGCTGCTGGCGGCCTCGAAAGACCTCGACGCCTTCAGCAACGAAGGTCTCGACGGCTTGCTCGAGGCCGGACTCGCCAAGCGGCTCGACGCGTCGCGCCGGAGCGAGCTCTTGCGGCGCGTGCGGCTTCCCGACCATCCCCAGCTGGCCGAGCTGGTCGTGGCCGATCTGCAGCGCAAGAAGAGCCCGGGCTTCGGCGCGCTCCCGATCCACCGCAGTCTGTTGCTCGAGCAGCTGCGCTTCTGCCGCAAACGTCTGCCGCGCTTGCAGGAAGACCGCGAATTCCAACACTGCCTGCTCCGCCGGCTGGTCCCTGCCGGAGATACGCCCCGCATGCGCAAGCCTGCCGCGCAGCGAGCTCTGCTCGAGGCTTTCTGGCAGGAAGCGCAGTCGCTGCCCCGCGCCTACAACAGCCTCAAGGCGCATCTGTTGTTCCACCTGCTGGCGTCGCACCGGGCCGCCGGCAACTATCCGCGCGAGCTCTTCCGCAAGTACCTGCAACTTCCGCGCACAAGTGCTTTTGCGACGAAACACCTGCGCAAGCAGCCCGACAGCATCGACTTGTCCGAGGACTTCGAAAGGCTGACAGGTTTGCCCGAGGTGGGCGATGACAACGACCTGGTGAGTGACTTCCTGCAACACTTCCTGCGCGCAGCCGAGGACACCCAGGAGTTCAGCGACTGCGTGCGGAGCGACTGGCTGCGAGGCCTGTTCGCGGCAAGTAAGCTGCTGCACGGCGTGGGAGATCCTGCCCGTTGGACAGTAGTATGGGATGACCCCGAAGCCATCCAGGCCCTCAGAGATCGCGTCGAGCTCAAGCTCCTGCCCCAGAACAAGCCCGACTACGCGCCTGACGAGCCTGTGGTGCTGTGGCTGGCGCTCAAGAACGTCAAGACCCTGCTGATCAAGGTCTTTGAGATCAATGTGCGCAACTTCGCGCTGCAAGAGGGCCGCGCGGTCGACGCCGAGCTCGATCTCGATGGCCTGGAAGCCCGACACGAGCGCAGCCTCGCACTCGAGCAGCCACCCATGCGCCTGGTAGAGCAACGCATTGAGCTGCCCGAGCTGGCCGCTCCGGGCGTCTATGTGGTCGAGTGCATCGGCGGAGGACGCAGCAGCCGAGCTCTGATCCGCAAGGGCAGCCTGCGCTTCAGCGAGCGCCCTGGGCCTGAGGGACACGTCTTCTGCATCTACGATGAAGCGGGCAGAGCTCTTCCCGAGGCCCGGCTCTGGCTGGCGGGGCGCGAGCTGCGCGCCGGACCTGATGCGACCATCGTCGTGCCTTACAGCAACGCGCCGGGCCGCCGCCAGATTCTGCTCTGTCACGAGGGCTTGACCTGCCTCGAGCACTTCCAACATCGGGGCGAAGACTACAAGCTTGTCGCCAGCCTGCACGTCGAGCGCGAACAGTTGCTGCGCGGCGAGACCGCCCAGGTCCTCGTACGGCCACAGCTGTTGCTGAACGACAGACCGGTCCGCTGCAGTGTCCTGGAGGAAGCCAGACTCGGTGTCACGACTGTCGACCAGCACGACGTCGAGGCCCGCCGTCCTATCGACCTCGAGCTGCACAATGACCGCGAGACCGTGTGCACTCTGCGTGTCCCCGAAGGCCTGCGCCGCCTTCAGTTGCGGCTCAGCGCCAAAGTGCGCAGCCTGTTGACGGGAGACCTGCTCGAGCTGGCGGTCGAGCGCAGCTTTGAGCTCAACGCCATCGACGCCGGTGAGCGGGTGGCCTCGGTGCTGCTCAGCCGCGACCAAGAGGGCTTCAGCCTGTATGTGCTGGGCCGCGCGGGCGAGCCCCGGCCCGCTATCGCGTTGCAGCTCGAGCTGCACCATCGAGAGCTGCGCGAGCCGCTCGAGGCCGCGCTGCAGACAGACGCGCAAGGCCGTGCGCAGCTCGGTCCGCTGCCGGGCATCGAACAGCTCGATGTCCGGGGTTCCGGCCTGTGGGGGAGCTGGCGCCTCGAGGCCGGCATGAGCGTCTGGCCCGACAAGCTGCAGCTCGCCGCCGACGAGACCTTCAGTCTGCCCTGGTCTGGCGGCCCGGCGACTCCCGGGCGGCGCGAGCTGGCGCTGCTCGAGCTGCGCGGCGGAGAATATGCCGCCGACTGTTTCGCGGCCCTGCAGCTCGAGCAGGGCAGGCTGCAGGGGGCCCTGCCTGCAGGTTGTTTCCGCTTGATCGACAAGCGGAGCCGGGAGCAGGTAGAGATCGAGGTGAGCGCGGCCCGCGCCGAGCAGGGCTGGTTGCTGTCTGAGGGGCGTTGCCGTGAGCACAGCCGCGCCCGGCAACTGGCCTGCACCGAGCTGGCCCATGACGCCAGCCACCTGCGGCTGCGCCTGGCCGATGCCAGCCCGCACTGCCGTGTGCATCTGCTCGGCAGCCGGTTTCTGCCCGAGTGCTCGGCCCTGGTGATGGAGGCGCCGGGTTGGCGTCCCGCCAGCTTCGCGAGCGGCTGGCCGGAGTCGCTCTATATCTCGGGCCGGGAGATCGGCGACGACTACCGCTATGTGCTCGAGCGCCGTTACGCCGCGCGCCTGCCCGGGAACCTGCTGGAACGGCCGAGTCTGCTGCTGCGCCCCTGGGAGCTGCAAGAGACCGAGACCTCCCGCCAGGACTTCGCCGTGGGTGGCAGCTTCGGCGCGGCGCGCAGCGCTCCGAAGTGTGCGGCCGAGCGCAGAAGCCGGAGCAAGAAGAAAGCCAAGGCGCAGCAGGAGCAGGGGCCCAACCTGGACTTTCTGGCTCGCTCAGCGGTGCTGCTGGCGAACCTGCGGCCCGACTCCGAGGGTCGCCTGGAAGTTCCTCTGGAGCAACTGGCTGATGCCCGCCAGGTGCAGGTGTTGGTGCTCGACGGCAGCTCCTCCCTCTTCCGTCACCATGGCCTGAAGGAGCAACCGCTCGAGCGCCGCACGCTCACGCTGCAGAACGCCCTGGACCCCGATGCCCACTTCTGCGAGCGCAGGGGCATCGATGCGCGCATGCCTGGCCAGGAGCTGCAATTCGCCGAGCTCGAGACCGCGCAGCTCGAGGTCTACAGCGACTTCGCGCAGGTCTTCCGGCTCTACGGCACGCTGGCGGGCGGGCGAGGCCTCGAGCGCTTCCGCTTCCTGTGTCGTTGGCACCAGCTCAGCCACGAAGACAAATGCAAACATCTCAGTGACTTCGGTTGCCATGAGCTGCACCTGTTTGTGTGGCTGAAGGACAGACCTTTCTTCGAGCAGGTGGTCCGTCCCCATCTCCAACACAAGCTGTTCCGCAGCTTTGTCGACGACTTCCTGCTCGGGGCAGACCTGGGCCGCTATCTCGAGCCCTGGGCCTACCGGCGCCTGAACCTGGTCGAGAGGGCGCTGCTCGCAGCGCAGCATCCGAGCGTCGCCCGCCAGGTAGAAGAGCTCTGTGGACTCACGAGCGCAGACCCCGAACGCGACGCGCGCATCTTCGACACCGCCTTGCGCGGTAGCGCCCTCGATACCGACGACCGGCTGGGTTTGGAGAAGCTGCGTGAAGAAGCCGAGCGAGAACGCTTCGACGGCCCAGAGGAAGTCTGCGCGAGCATCGCTGATGAAGAAGAGGACGACAGCTTCGCTGACGACATGAAGGCAGATGAGGGGGGCTTCGACGCCAGGGCCCGGGGCGGTGGAGGGCAGCGTCCGTTCTACCAGGAGCTCGGCGCGACCAAGGAATGGGCCGAGACCCACTACTATGATCTTCCCCTGAGTCGCACCGACGCCGGGCTGCTGCCCGGCCGCCCCTTCTGGAGCGACTTCGCCCGCCATGTCGTCGACAACGGCCTCGAGCAGCCGTTCCTGTCGCAGCATTTCGCCCAGCCGACCGGCAGTCTCAACGAACAGCTGTTGGCCCTTGCTCTGCTGGGGCTGCCCCTGCAGGCGGAAGCTCCGGCGATCCAACGCGAAGCCGCGGGCCTGCGGCTCAAGGCCGCGGCGCCCATGCTGGCCGTGCACCGTCAGATCCAACCGGTCCAGCTCTCCAGCGAGACCTCGCCCGTGTTGGTCAGCCAGCGCTACTTCCGCAGCGATGCCCGAACGCGCCGCGAGGGAGGCGAGACCGTCGAGATGCCCGTGACGGGCAGCCTGCTCTGCCACGTGCCCTACATCTGCCAGGTCGTGCTGACGAACACAGGATCTGCGCGCCTCAAGCTGGAGCTCTTGCTGCAGATCCCGCAGGGGGCACTGCCGCTGGCCAAAGGGCTGGCGACGCGGGGACGCAGCCTGCAGCTCGAAGGTTTTGCCACCGAGACCCTGGAGTACGCTTTCTATTTCCCCGAGCCCGGCACGGCCACCCACTTCCCGGTTCACGTCGCCCGGCGCGGCGTGCTGCTCGGCTGCGCTGAGCCGCGCCGCCTGCAGGTCGTGGGCAGCCTCGAGCTGGGAGCGGGCGGAAGCTGGCCCCAGGTCTCGCAGCAGGCCAGCCTGGACGCGCTGCTCAGCTACCTCGATGGGGCCGAGTTGCCGCGCCTCGAGCTGGTCAAGATCGCCTGGCGTATGCGCGATGCGGAGGCCTTTGCGCGCATCCTTGCGCGACTCAGTGCACGCCATTGCTACGACGACACGCTGTGGGCCTACAGTCTGCTGCACAAGGATCCGCTGCGGCTGCGCGAGTACCTCGCCTGCCAGAACGGCCTGCTGCGCAACTGTGGCCTCGCCCTCGAAGGCGGGCTGCTCGAGCTGGAGCCGCAGCGGCGGGGCTGGTTCGAGCACCTCGAGTACGCCCCGCTTGTCAACGCTCTCGCCCATCCGCTCCAGGGCAAGCGCCAGATCGCCAACGCCCGCTTTGAGAGCCAATACCGAGCGCTACTGCAGCTGCTGAGCTACCGCGCCGAGCCCCGGCCGGCCGAGCGCCTGATGCAGACCTGGGCTCTACTGCTGCAGGACCGGGTGGAGGAGGCTCGCGCCTGTCTCGCACAGCTCGACACGGCGCGCCTGCCGTGCGCCATGCAGTTGGCCTATCTGCGGTCCTACCTCGCCTTCTTCACGGAACAGCCTGAAGATGCGCGCCAGGACGCAGCCCCCTGGCTCGACTACCCGGTGCCGCGCTGGCGCGCGCTGTTCCAGGCGGTGCATGACCAGCTGGCCGAGGCGCAAGGAGCGGCACCCGGCGTGGAGCCGGGCAGCGGCCGGGAGCAGCAGCAGGGAGCGCTGGCCGCCAGCGAGCCGAGCTTCGAGCTGGAGGTCGAGTCCGGCGAGGTCTGCGTGCGCAGTCAGAACTTGTCTTCCTGTGAAGTGAACTACTACCCGATGGACCTCGAGCTGTTGTTCTCGCGCCAGCCCTTCGTCCAGGAGCTGTCGGGGCAGTTCGCCTACATCCGCCCGAAGCACAGCGAGCAGCGCGACCTCGATCCGCAGGGCGGCGCGCTGCGCTTCCCGCTGCCCGAGCGTTTCGCCGCCTCCAACCTGGTGGTTGAGGTCGTGGCGGCGGGCAAGCGGCAGACGCGGGCCACGACGGCCCATCAACTGCGCGTGGCCGTCAGCGAATCCTATGGCCGCTTGCAGGTCAGGCATCTGCAGACGGGTAAGCCCCTGCCGGCGGTCTACGTTAAGGTCTACGCCCGTGAGCAGCACGGCTCGGTGCGGATGCACAAAGATGGCTACACCGACCTGCGGGGCATCTTCGACTATGTCTCGGTCAGTGCTCCGGCCCGCTCTGTCGAGCGCTTCGCTCTGTTGGTGCTCAGTGAAGAGCACGGTGCTCTGGTGCGCGAGGCGCCGCCCCCGCAGCGCTGAAGAAATCCCCTGACGGCGCCGTCTTGCTTTGGTAGCTTCGGGGTTTTGCGTCGAGGACTCCCATGGACTGCCGCGCGGTCTACTACACCTGTGGAAACGTCGCCCGCCCCGACCGCGACGGCACCTGGCGCATGGTCAGCGACCCCCGCCATCCGCAGGTGCGCGACCCGATGCAGGTCGAGGGCCGTGAGCGGGTGGCCGAGCTGCGCCAGACCGTGCTGGGCAACGCCTTCGAGATCCGCAACGATGGCATCGTGCTCAACTCGCAGGCCTCGATCCTCGAGCAGCTGGCCGAGCGCAAGCTGCCCGCCGATGAACGTCAGGCTGCCGTCATCGCCATCCGTGCCCTGATCTATCACCTCAAGGGCATCATCATCGCCTATACCCGCGTGCGAGCCGAGTTGATTCCGATCTTGTCGGCCGCACGGGCCAGCAAGCAGAAGACGCAGGGCTTGATGTGCCCCTCGGTCGACGATGCCCACCACGAGTGGACCGCGTTGGCGGCAGCGCTGGCGCGGCTGGGCTGCACACCTGAACAGGGGCTCGAGCCACTGCCCCGGCGTCTGAGCTTCGATGCGAGCATCGGCGGTTTTCCGCGCTTCCGCATGCCCCTGGCGAAGGCCCCACGCCGGGACGAGTCGGGTTGGGACATGTTGCTCGAGGCGCGTGCCCGGGTGGCCGAGGCCCTCGACCAGCTCGAGCTGCGGTGGCGGCAGAGGGGAGTGGGGGGAGAGTCGTGAAGCGCCGCAAGTCCCGCCGCACTCCCCGGGCGGACGGTCTGGCCACACGCAAACGCATCCTACGGGCGGCCACGTCGATGTTCTCGGCCAGCGGCTACGAAGCCACCTCGCTGCGCCAGATCGCAGGCGCTGCCGAGATCGACCTGGCCACGCTGAAGTACCACTACGGCGATAAGCCGACCCTGTTCGGTGAAGTCTACAGCCGGGGCCATGCGGCCTTTGTGGCGCACTTCCAGCCGCTGCTAGCCTCGATGCACACCCTGCAAACGCGTGCGGATGTGCGCGACCACATCCGCCAGCTGGTGCAGGTGATGCACAGCTTCGTCGAGGACCATCTGCACTTCGTGCGCATGGTGCTGTACCGCATACTGGAAGACTCTTCGGACATCATCGGCCTCGAAGAAGAGCTGCAAGGAACAGCGGCGGCGATGCTCGAGGAAGCGTTCCAGTCGATGTGCGAGCGCGGGTTGACGAAGCCGATCGACGCACGCGCCTGGATCACCTTCTTGACCACCTCGTTCTCGATCTTTCATGCCACCTGCCGCGTCAAGCCGAGCTGGGTCGGCGAACCGGTGCCGACCACGCCCGAGGGCCGTCAGCGCTCCGAAGACTTCTTCTGCAATCTGCTCGAATCGGTGCTGCTGCCGGCCTCGGGTTGATGCCCCGCAGCCTTTGAGAGCTTGGACCCGCCTGCTACAATGGCGTTTCGCCGCACACCCAACGGTCCATCCAGACGATGTGTGCATCGTGGAAGGCAAATCATTGTAGGGGAGGGGTTTACCCCCTCCCGTGGGGCGAAAGGTCCGAGTCCGCGAGGTGGGCGGGGGTAAACCCCGCCCCTACAGGGTGTTTCGGAACATTCGCTCTGCTACACTAGTGCCTCGGCTCTCCGCCGAAAAAACCCACGAGGTGATGGCGTGCGCAAAGCTCTGTTCTGGGGCGGAGTGGCAGGTTTGCTGCTGGTCTTTGGGCCGCTGCTGCTGGTCCAGGGGAAGTGGCTGTGGGAATCTCCCCAGTACCAGTTCTTCCCGCTCTTCCTGGCGGCGTTGGCCTGGTTGGCCTGGCAGCGCAGCCGGCAACTCGGCCCTCTGCGGCCGGGACGCAGCTGGCTGTTTCTGCTCGCCGCCCTGCCGGTTCTGGCGTTGCAGGCTCTCGCGGGCCTGGGATTCTCTGGCTGGAGCAGCCAGCTCGCGGCCACACTTCTACTTCCTGTGCTGGCCTACGGCCTGGGGGGCAGGCTGCTGTTCGTCAGGCAGCTGCCCGTCTGGCTGTGCCTGCTCGCGATCCTGCCGTTGCCTCTCGGCAGCGACCAGCAGTTGGTGACGGCCATGCAGTTTGAGACCAGCCACTGGGGCGGTTTTGTGCTCGATGCCCTGGGGGTTCTACACCTGCGGCACGGAAACATCATCGAGCTGCCGGAAGCCAACTTCTTCGTCGAAGAGGCATGCAGCGGCATCAACAGTCTGCGCACCATCTTTGCGTGCGCTCTGCTCTATCTGCTCTGGAAGCGGCCGCGCGCGCTGCGAGGGCTGTGGTTGCTGCTGTCCTCGCTGGCCTGCGTGTTGTTCTTCAACCTGGTGCGGGTCGTCGGCATCACGCTCA
Organism: Planctomycetota bacterium; assembly: GCA_029260765.1. Classification (GTDB taxonomy): domain Bacteria; phylum Planctomycetota; class J058; order JAJDCP01; family JAJDCP01; genus JAJDCP01. The sequence continues at coordinate 85,464 of JAJDCP010000133.1, read as the reverse complement.
TCACGACACGTCTCGAGATCCCGATCGGAAGCGGCTGGCGCCATGAAGTCTTCGGGCTTGTGTTGTTCGCCGGGGCGCTGGCGATGATCCTCAGCAGCGAGCGCCTGTTTTGCGCGCTCACGCCGCAGTCTTTCAGCGAGCCACGCCCGCCGCTCGAGGCTCTGGGAAGCACGGTATGGCCGACGCTCCCGTCATCACCCCTGTCGGGTCCGGTCTGGCTGCTGGCGCTGGTCGGTGTGCTCGGTCTGAGTTTGTATGCGTCGCTGCCCCAGCAGAGCCTGGCGAGCGCGCGTCTGCCCCAGCCCAGGCTCGAGAGCTTCCCTGAGTTGGGAGAAGAGGCCCTCCCGGAGAGCTACGAGGGCTGGCAACGGAGGGGCTACAGCACGCATGAGCGGGGCGAAGAGACGATCTTTGGACAGTTCTCGCAGACCTGGCACTACGAAGCGGGCGTCCGCCAGGCCGCCGTTTCGCTCGACTATCCCTTCGTCGATTGGCACGAGTTGAGCATTTGTTACCGGGCTGTGGGCTGGACCCAGGGCACTCGTAGCATCGAACGCGGCGTGGGGCCGAGCGGCCTCGATCTGGTCTCGGTCGCATGGTCCCGGCCCGGCCAGGATGAATTCGGTCAGCTGATCTTTTTGCTCTTCAACGGCAGCCTGGAGCCTGTGCCCGAGCCAGCCAACTGGCTGCATCGTCTGTTCGAGCGCTTCCGTCTCGAAGACGCCGTGAGCCCCATCGACGACCAGGGTCCCCTTTTCCAGCTGCAGGTGTTCGTCGAGGGTTTCGAGCCGCTTGCGGACGAAGAGATCCGCCGCGCCCGCGGGTTGCTGCTCGAGTCTTTCGAGCGCCTGCGGACGGCCTGGCCCGAGCTCGAGGAGGTCCAGCCATGAAGCCTGGTCGCTGGCAGCGTTTCAAGGCCGAGCTGGGTGGCTTTGTCTGGACGCTGATCTGGCCGTTGCGCATGTTGCTGCGCCTGTGTGCCTGGCTCTGGGGGCAGCGCATACACGCGGTGCGGCGCCTGGAGGCCCTGCCACGACGCATCGGTGAAGCGTGGCGGCGGATGCGCGCCGGCCAGGGAAATGCGCCGGTGGTGGGCGAGCCTGGGCAGTGGAAGAAGAGGCTGGCAAACTTCCTGCTCGGGCTGCCGGTGCTGCTGTGCGCGGGGGGGCTCTTCTGGTTGGGGTGGGACGCGCCGACGCCGATCATCCTGCGGGCCCGCTACCACGAAGAGGCCATGGGGGCTCGCGCACGCGGCGAGCTCGAGGTAGCGCGCCTGTGCGCCGAGCGACTCTCGGGGATCGGCAGCTTCAAAGAGGAAGGACGCTACCTGCTCGCGCTGGCGTTGCTCGAGCTTGAGCAGCAGGAGCGGGGCTTGCGGATGATGGCGCGGCTGGCGCCCCCTGACCGCAAGGGGTACCACAAGGCCCATTATTGGTTGGCCAGCTACATCGTCAGCCGTCCGGAGCGCACTCCCGAGCAGCTATTGTTGGCCGAGGCGCACCTGCAATATGCCCTGTTGGACAAGCCAGGCTGGGCGCAGGCTCAGCGTTTGCTCGCGCATCTGAAGGTCGGTCGCGGCGATTGGATCGAGGCGGAGGCCCTGTTTCTGGCGGCTGTCCACACGCGCCCCGAGTGGCGGCTGGAAGTCGCGGCCTTCTACCGTGGCTGGGGCCGGGCCTACCAAGAGCGTGATCCCGAGGCTGCGGAGCTGCCGCTGCGCAGGGCGCGTGAACAGGCGGGCCTGCTGCTGGCGGACTTGAACGCGGTGCTGGAACAGACCCCTGAGAACATCGAGCTACGGGGCAAGATCGCCAGTGTGCACCTCTTCCTTGAGGACTATGCGAGCGCGTTCGATGTCTTGCGCGACGGGCTGAGCTGGGGAGAGGGTCCCACGCTCTTCCCTGCCCTGGCCGATGTCTGTGCCGGCTGGTCGGCCAGCATGGCGGACGATCCGAGCGCTGCCGCCTTGACCCGACGTTTCGGGTTGCTGGCCGAGGCGCTCCAATACAGCCCGCAGCACCTCGGAGCCCTGCGCCAGCTGCTCGAAGTCTCTGAGCGGGAAGGGGAAGCGGCGGAGGAGGCCCGGGAACGTCTGCAGAAGATGCTGGTCAGTGGCACGGCGCCCGCGACGCTGCATTTTCTGCTCGGGAATCAAGAGTGGTCCGCCGGCCGCCATGACCGCGCGCGTTTTCACATGGAGCGGGCGGTCGAGTTGGGGGGGGCACGTTCGGCGACAGTAGTCAACAACCTGGCGTACATGCTGGCACACAGCGAGCCTGCCGACCTCGCGCGAGCGCTCGAGCTGATCGATGTGGCGCTCGAGGCGCAGCCGGACCAGCTGCGCTTCCACGAAACCCGCGGACGGATTCTTGCGAAGCTCGAGCGTTGGCACGAGGCCTTGGAAGAGTTGGAGCGCAGCTCGGCGGCTGTGCGTGACAAGGCCGGTCACCATCGCATCCTTGCGGATGTCTATCAGGCGCTCGGCCTCGATGATCTGGCCGCGTTGCATCGCGAGCAGGCATCATGGTTGGAGAGTCCTTGAGCAGGGGAGAGGTCGTGGACAGCAAGAATCTCGAACCGCAGGAGACGAACGAGGTGGGTGGGCCGCCGCTACGCCGCGGCAGCCCAAGGCCGCGCAGCTCCGCGCGGGTCGTGCGCCTCAAGCGTTGGTTGTGGGGGTGCCTGGTGGGGCTGCTGGTGTTGCTGGGAACTGCCGCGGTGCTGTTCCGTCAGATGGACGGCAACCAGCAGCGGCTGAGCCGGCAGTTGATGGACCTGCGCGACTCGTTGCAGGTCCGTCTGGATACGATTCAACAGCTGCAGGATGAGCGGCGCCAGCTGGTCGAGGGGCGGATCCCCGGCCTGCAAGCGCTGGAGTGCGACCGGGCGCTGGAGGTTCCGGACCGCTACGTGCGCAACGTGATCTTCACGCTGACCGGCTTGGATACCCGGGTCTACGAGTACCGGGCGGTGCTGGAGAACCCTGGCAATGTGACCGTGAAGCTCAGGGTCATGATCCTCTTCTTCGACGCTCTGGGGGTGCAGATCGGATCGGCCGAGGTGAGCTGGGACCGCAGCGCTGACCTGCTGGGCGCGGGGGAAGTACGTGCCTGGTCGGGCAGCGCGGACCTGCTGGCGGGCCGGCAGCCCGAATTCTTCATGGTGGTGTCTGAAGCGCTGCAGTAGCGGGGGGTGCCGGCCCTCAATCCTGCGGCTGCAGCTCGAGCTGCGCGATGGAGCCGTCCTGCACCCAGACCGTGGTCGAATCTGCAGAGAAACTCTCCAGCAGCACCTCGCGCACCGAGTCCTGGTAGTATTCGCCGCGCTCTGGTGCAAAGCCCAGGTACTTGTTCGGCTGGCTGAGCACGATGAAATCGTTGCTGGCTACGCTGTACCTCGCTTCGGGGTCGACGGGGTCGTCGCCGACCCGCAAGCTGAGGATCTCTATGTCCCCACTTTCGGCCCGCGCCCACTCATAATGCAGGCCTGAGACCTGCAGGATGCCGTGATCTTTGACCGCAGCCGACCAGGCGTTGTGGCGGCAGATCTCCAGCAACTCGGCCCCGCTCAGCTCGAGCCGCACCAGGTGGTTGTCGAAGGGCATCAGTTTGAAGACGTCGCTTCGGGTGATCGGCCCCTGAGGCAGGTCGCAACGCAGACCTCCGCTGTTGATCAGACCGACATCGGCATCTGCGGCGCGGCGCATGGCCTGGGCCGCGTAGTTTCCCAACGCGCTCTCGCTGTAGTAGTTGCGTGTGAGGGCCGCCTCGAGCGCGCCGAGTACCTGGCTCATCTCCTTATCGAGTTGGCTGGCGGCCTCAGCCATCAACTCGCTGATTTCAAGGCTACCCTGGGCGTCATCAGCCCACAGGCTGATCAGGGCTCCGTCGTGGCCGATCACTGCGCCGTCGAGCAGGCGCAGCTCGAGCTTCCCCACGGCAGTCAGATTGTGACCCGCCTGCACCAGCAAGGCGCCGTTGACGGTGTGGGGGGGCATGATGCGGCGATGGGAGTGCCCACACACGATCACGTCGATGCCATCCACGGCTTCGGCCAGGGCACGATTCTCGTCTTCTGTCCGGTGGCTGAGCACCACGATCAGGTCAGTGCTCGCGGCCATCTTCTCAACCTCGCGGCGTGTCACCGCGGCCGCATCAGCGATGGCAAAACTGTCTTTGAGCTTGAAGCCGACCAGCTCATTCAAGCGGTCGGCTGTCAGTCCGATCACGCCGACCCGCACGTTTTGCCGTTCGATCACCAGCGAGGGAGCGAGCTCGAAGCTGGGTTGCATCGTCTCGCCGGGTAGCAGGTTGGCCGCCAACCAAGGGAATTGCGAGCGCTCGCGCAGCTGGATCGCCGTCTGAAGTTGGTAGTCCAGCTCATGGTTGCCCAGCGCCATCGCGTCGTAACCGACCAGATTCATCGCATCGACCAGGTAGGCGCCGCGCAGCCCGTCCCGGGACAGCAGGGAGGTGGGCTGTCCGGTCAGGATGTCGCCTCCGTCGAGCAGGAAGACGGGCCCCTCGCTTTGCTCGCGGATCGCGCGCACTTCACCATCGAGCGCCTCGAAGCCTCCGAGCATGCCCCTGCGGACTTGCTCGGGCAGCGCGTAGCCGTGGATATCGCTGGTGAACAGCAGAGTGAGAGCGGTGGTCTCCCCTGGGGGGGCGAAACCTGATCGGGGAACCGAGGGCTGGCCAGAAAACAACCAGGCCGCCACGGCCAGAAGCACCAGGCCCGCGCTCGCGCGCCAGGAGGATTTGTCCGGCCGTGAAGGCGACACGCCGCTCACCGGATGTCGAGGCCCAGCAGGAGACGGTCTTCAGGCAGCAGGCCTTCGGGCGCGTCGACCATAAAGGGCGTCTCGAGCTTGATCGCCATCTTGAAGGAGATGACGATTTCCTCATCCACCTCGTTGTAGAGCAGGACTCTTACGCGCAGCTTCTCCGGTGAGATCTTCTCGACGATGCTGATCGTCAGACTGACAGCCTCGCTGAGCCGGTAAGTGGTTTCGCTGCCGATGGCGACGTCCCGGGTGTCTTTCTCGATCAGCTCGAAGCTCTGATAGGACATCTGGTTGAAGAGCTTGGCAAAGCCGTCGAGCCGGGCGTCCACCTCTTTGGGGCTTCCGGCGCCCGCTGCGCGGATTTTGTACAGTGAGACCTGTTGGCTCTGTTGGCCTAGCGCCAGGGGGGCCAGCAAGGCCAGCAGGGCGGCGATGCGTAGGATCATGTCAATCTCCCAGGCTGCAGACGATAATCGTGACTTCTCCGGGGTTCCCATCCGGTCGGTGGATGGAGAACATGTAGTTCTCTCCGACCTCGATGTCCTCGATGACGATGGCCGGCGAATCGTCTTTCTCGACGACTTCGGCGATCTGTTCGGGCACCTCGGGTTTCCCCTGGTCGCGGGTCAGGCGCCAGACGGCCAGGCCCGCGAGCAGAATCGCGGCGACCGCCAACGCGGCCAGCCAGCTTCTGCTGCGGGGGCGGGCGACGGCGGCGGGGGCCTTTTTGGTCGGCGCCTCGAGCGACGGCCCGGGCAAAGCGGCTGTGATCCCCTGCCAGAGTTTGTTGGACGCGTCGACATCCAGGGGCTCGGGTTCGGGTCCGTTGCCTTCGCACAGGGCTCCGAAAAGCTCGCCGCACGCATCGCAGCTATGGCTGTGCGTCTCGAAGGCTGCAACCTCGACCTCGGGCAACTCCTGGTCGATGTAGGCGGCGATGCTGTTCTCGAAGCGTTCGCATTCAACCCTCATGGGTCGACCCCCGCAGCACGGCACCGGCATCCAGGAAACTACCCAGCTTGGCCTGCAGTTTCTTGCGCGCATAATACAGGCGGGACATCACCGTTCCTATCGAGATGTCCAGCTCGCTGGCGATGTCCTTGTAGGCCAGGCCATCGAAGGTGAACAAACAGAAGACCTTGCGATGTTTCTCAGAGATACCTGCCAGCGCCTCGGACAAGGCGTTGTCGAGCTCTTTGCTCTGCAGCCGGCCGTGGGGGGAGACATCGCTGCCACGCTTGCTGGCCGGGGTCAGGGACTCATCCAGGCTGACCTCTCGCTTCTTGCGCGAGCGTGCGAAGTCGATGGCCTTGTTGACGGAAATCTGCCGCAGCCAGGTATAGAACGACGATCGGCCTTCGAAACTGGCCAGGCTGTGGTAGGTCTTGATGAAGACTTCCTGCGTGACATCCAACGCATCCTGCTCACTGCGCAGGTAGCGATAGACCAAGCGGTACACGCTTTGGTGGTAGCGTTCGAAGAGCTCGCGGAATGCCGCCTGATTGCCCTGCAAGCAGGCACGGATGGCGGCCATATCCCGTTCGCGGGTGTCGGACGGGCTCGTTGGTGCGTGCATCCCCTCCCCTTTCGGGCGTGGAGTGTCTCTATTCAAGCGGAATTCCGCCGCGCGTGCAATGACCCGGCACCGTTCAGGTGCTTGCCTCCACGTACAGACGCAGACGGAGCAGAGGTTATTCGTTTCACTCTGGGCACGCCCGGCCGAGGGCCTTGAGCAGTGCTCGGGCATCCTGCTGTTGCGCCTTTTTCCGCAACACTGCCAGGGCGGCTTCGGCAGCCCGGGTTTCACTGCCGAGTTTCTGGAAACAGAATGCCTGTCCCAGCCGCGCCCGCCATTCCTCTCCCGGGGGCATCTCCGCGAAAGCCTCGCCATACAACTCGCTCGCCAATGCGGGGGCATCTGCCAGGCGGACCTGCTCGGCGAGTTGGAAGAGGGCCAGGCCGGCGCCCTGTTCGTCGAGGACTTCGAGGATGCCCAGCACCCGCGGGCCGTCCGGTTTCTGCGCCTGGGCGTGGCCGAGCCGCCAGGCCAGGCGCCCCAGAGACTGCTTGCGCTGGCGGACCCGGTGGTGTTCCTCATCCTCGTTCGGGGCGTAGCGACCGTCCTGGAAGGTGTATTGGACGCCGGCGAAGGGTGCGCGCCAGCTCAGACCACGCCAGAAATGCAACAGGCGTTCACGGCGGGGGGCCTCGAAGCCTCTCAGCAGCCGCTGGGCATCGCCGGCGGCGTGCGCGCGGAAGCTTGGCGTGCAGACCAACAGCACGTAGGCCAGAGCGTGCGGCACGAAATCGGCACGCCGGGCGGAAGCCTCGAGCAGTGGATCGCGGGGAGCCCGCGCGGCCAGGGCTTCCAGAGCAGGGGAAGGCTCCTGGCCCCGCAAAGTGCGCACTGCGAGCCAGGCCAGGGCCCCGTCATGGTCGAGCCCAGCGTAGGACTGCAGCTGTCTCTCGGCTTGCTCTGCGGAGCCGGCCAGGCAGGTAGCCACCGCATGACCGATCGACCAGGAAAGCTGCCGGGGTTCGTGCAGGCCGAGTTGATCGAAGGCCTCGCTGAGTCTCTGCCAGTCTGCATGGCGGTACGCCAGGTCGGCCAGCTCCTGCCAGCGTTCGGCGCTGCCCGCGAGCCGGGCTGCCAGTGTGTAGAGCTCGAGAGCATCGCTGGCTTCGCGGGCAACTGCGACCCGAGCCAGCCCGTACAGGGCGCGGGCCGAGCCGGGGTCGAGCTCGCGGGCTCGACTGAAGGCCGTCCCGGCAGCTTCGATGTCTGCCAGCCGCAGTCGGGCCTCGCCCAGCAGCTCCCAGGCGTGGCTTTCCGCCACAATACGAGCGTCTTGCAGGGCGCGCGGCGCGATCAGAGCGGCCTGTTCCAGCGAGCAGGTCTCGACCTCCAGCAGTGCGTCTCGCACCCGCTCGCGGGCCGCGCTGAGCAGGGCAGCCTGGGCTGCCGTAACTTCGGGCTCGTGCAGACCGCTGTCGCGCAAGCAGGCGAAGGCCTGGTCCGGCTGGCCCCGGGCCACGTGGAGCTCAGCGGTCTCGAGCAACAGGCTGGTGTCGAGGGGAAATTGCCGCACGGCATGTTGCAGGCGATCCAAGGCCGGTTCGAGCTGGCCATGCCGACGGCAGATACGCGCGGCCTGAGCGCAGCTGGTGGCAGTCGGCTCGAGCGCGTCCAGGGCTTGCAGCGCTTGGTTGAGCTCGCCCAGCGCTTCGAGACTGTGGGCGCGCGCCAGCACCAGGGCTTCGGGTTCCCCGAGCAGCTGGCCCAGACCAGCGAGCTGCTGAAGGTTGTCTTGCTGGGCGGCCTGGGAATCGGCTGGAGCCTCGCCGCAGGGCAGCGCCAGCGCTTGCAGGGCTGTCTTCAGCGCCTCTTCAGGTCTCTGCAGCCGGGCCAGACAGCGCGCGCAGGCGAAAGTCAGAAAACGGTCTTCGGGGGCACGCTGCAGCCCTTGCTGGTAACTCTCCAGGGCGTGCTCGAAGGCACCGTCGGCGGCCTGCGCGTCGCCGAGCAGCCGCCAGGGCTCGACCCAGGCGGGCAGCATGCTGGCGGCGGCCTGCAGCGCTCCGGCCTCCTGGGCGCGCTGCAGGCTGTGAACCAGGCAGAGGAAGAACTCCTGGCGCTGTTCGAGGTCGAGCTCTGCCGGCTTGAGCGTACGCAGCTCGGGGAGCGGATCACGGCCCAACTCTTGCAGGCGGCGGGCTTTCCACAGCCGCCGCGCAGGAAGATCCTGCAGGCGCAGGCTATGGTCGATGGCAGGCAGGCAGCGTCCCGGGCGTTCGACAAACTGTTCGGCGCGCGCGAACCAGGCATCCGCCAGGGCGGAGAGCTGGGGCTCGAGCAGCAGCGTCTGCGCCAGCTCGAGGGCCGCGGCGTGGTCGGGCTGCAGGCTCAAGGCGTATTCGCAGGACCGCTCGGCTTCGATCCACTTTCCCTGACGCAACTCGAGGTCTGCGCACAGCGCGTGCCCTTCGGCGGAGTCGGGATCGACGTAGCGTGCACGTGCCGCGAAATCTGCCGAGCGCTCGATGTCCTGGGCAGCCAGGGCGAGCCGGGCCTGTCCACGCAGCAGCTCGGCCCGGCGTTCACGGTCCTCGCGGTAGCGGTCGTCGTGGTTGCGGGTCGCCAGCACATTGCTGTCGATCGATGCCGCCCTGCGCAGGTAGGTCTGCTGGACCTCGACCCGGCCGCAGGTGCCTGCCAGAGCAGCGAGCTTGTAGAACACCAGCGCGCGGGGCCGACCTTCGACGAAGATCAGAGATCGCAGTCCCAACTGCAGAGCAGGTTGTGCGCGTCCTGCGGCCTCGTGCAGTTCGAGCAGCTTCAGCATCGCCACGGTCTGGCGAGGAAGGCGTTGAGGACTGGCCAGCAGAGCTGTTCGTGGAGGCCAGTCGGGGTCGCGGGGGGCCTGCCAGGCGTCGGCTTGCCAGCGCCCGTAGAACAGCGCCGTCTCGCAGAAGAAGGCGGCCAGGTGGGTCTTTTCCGCACGCAGGGGGCCGGTGCTCGGATCTTCGACCCGTTCGTAGCGGTCGGAGCCGTCGAAATCGTAGCTGATGCCGTGCTCGGGAAGCAGGGGATCGAGGCGCTGCCAGATCTCCAGCTCGTCTGCCGATCTGCTCACGCAAGGACCGAGCAGGCGGTCCAACTCGAGGAACACCGGACAGAGCCGGTACCAGCAGGCCACGATGGCGGCCAGGTCGCGCGGGGCGCGTTTGTGGAAGAAGACCGCCAGGGGAACTCCGCGGGTGCGCTTCTGCAGGGCCCGCAGCAACGCGGCATAGAGTCCCAGGGCGCCGCGCGCAGCCGCGCAGGCGAGCCAGAGGTGGGCGCCGAGCAGCTTCTCAGTCTCGGAGCGGACCGGAAGGCTGGCCTCCTCTTCCTCCGGAGGCTCAGCGGAGGAGTCCGGGGGAGCCGCCGCGGCGCTAGTCTCTTCCTCAGCTTGAGGCTCCGCGGTGATTTCGGGCTCGGCGGCTGGGCCGGCCTCCTCCGCGTGGGGAGGTTGGTCCTCCGGCGCGGCAGGGGGTTCGTCCGCAGAGTCCGCGGGAACTTCCGAGGCGGCGGTCGGTGCTGCAGCCTCGGGGTTGGCTTCCGGATCTTCTGCAGAAGTCGGCTCTGCGGCGGCGCGACGGGCTGCTTCTTCTTCCGCGGCTCGGGCCGCGCGACGGCCTGCGATCTGTGCAAGGTAGTCGCGGGCGGCTTGCGTCAACTCGGGATCGAGCCGCTCGGCAAGCTGCTGGCAGCCCGCGAAGTCTCCGGCCTCCAGGGCGGCGATGGCGTGGGCCTGCCAAGCGCCCTCGGGTACGGGCTCTTCCGCCGTCGCGGCGCGCAAATGGCGTAGGGCCGGTTCGAGCTCGCGGCGTTCGAGGTAGAGCCGCCCCAACCGCAGGTGGGCGGGCGCGCAATCTGGCTGCAGGGCCAGGGCCGAGCGCCAGGCGCCCCGGGCCATCTCCTGCTCGCCCAGGGCGAGGCGCGCATCCCCGATCGCCAGCAATGACGGGCCGGGGTCGTCCTGTTCCCCGACGTCCTGCAGCAACAACTTGAGAGCTTCGCCGGCCTCGCCAGCGGCCAACAGCCCGTCGCTGAGCGCACGCCGGTGCTCGGCAGCCGGCTCCGCCTGGGCGGCGCGCCGCAGGCACGCGACCGCCTCCTGCTGCCGGGCCTCGCGCTGGCTCGGTTCTCTCTCCTGCTCGGCGGCCGTCAACAGCTCGTGGGCTTGCTGTGCGTCGGCCTCGGCTCGCTCTTGCAGCGCAGCCAGCCGCTGCTCGGCTTGTTCGTCACCCAGCGCGACGGCCCGTAGCAAGGCTTCCCGCGTGGGCTCGAGCAGGCCCATGGTGTCGAAGATGTCCGCCCGCAGAATGAAGACGGCAGCGTCTTGCGACTGCTTGCTTTCGGCCAGCTTCAAGGCCTCGAGGGCGGGTGTATAGGCATTTCGGGCCAGCTGTACGCGCGCGAGCAGCAGTGCAGCCTCGTGCTCTGGCGACGGAGCCGCCGCCGCTTCCAAGGCGACGGTCGCCGCCTCCAGCTCGCCCAGGGCGAAGAGCACGCGGCCCTCCAGCAGGCGGGTTTCGGGGCGCTCGGCATACCCGACGGCCAGACCGTCCACGGCACGCTTCAGCGCGTCGATGCGGTCCTGGTTCCAACGCCGCGGACCCTCTTCCTCAAGACGTTGCACATGGGGTTCGAGCAGCTCGAGGGCGCCGCGCAGGTCACCGCCAGCAGCGCGCACACCCGCCAACTCGGCGTCCAGCTCCAGAGCCTGGCCGTCGACCAGGTGGGACATCTCCAGGGTGGCCTGGGCGCGTTGGGACTGGCCCGCGATCCGTTGGGTGCGGGCGATCAGCACGGACAGGCCTGGTCCGGCACCTCCCTGGGCTTCACATTCGGCGAAGGAATCGAGCGCCTCTGCGGCCAGACCGGCCTGCAGCTGGCACTCTCCCAGGAACCTCCAGGCTGAGGGATCATCGTCGCTCAGCGCGATCGCCTGCTCGGCCAGCTCGGCGGCCTGGCGAGCCCGCGGCTGCACGGGCATGCTCTCGGCCTGCAAGAGCTCTTCGGCGCGGGAGCGCACGAGCAGACTGTGCCTCCGACGCACGTCCTCGCTATCGAACCAGGCGAACAGCTTCGCGGCGCGCTGCAACTCGCCTGTTTGCTGCTCTGCGAGCTCTTCGTAGAGCTCGCGGGCCGCCAGCTCATCGCCGTCCAGCCAGGTGAGGTCGGCCAGGTACAGGCGGCTGAGGGGGTCGGTCTGGGCCTCCTGGGCCAGGACTTGCCGGGCATCGGCCTCGCCGAGACGGTAGAGCAGTTGTCCCAGACTGATCGCCGCCTCGGTGCTGGGTTCTTTGCGCAGTTTCTTGAGCGCCTGTTGCAGAAAGAACTGGCCACGCTTGGCTTTGACGGCCGCTTGACGGCCTGCGTTTTCTTCTGCGGGACCGCGCTCCGGGGAGAGGGGATGCTCGGGAGGTGCGCCCCCGGTGTCTTCGTCAGCCGGCAACAGCGGCAGGCCACAGAGCAGACGCAGGGTCTGACGCCGAGCGCCCGGCAGGCCTTCGAGCTCGATGCCCTGCGGGGGGTCACGCAAAAGCAGGGCCAGTCGCAGCCTGGCGAGCCGTTCGCGGGGGTGCGCCCGACTCGCGGCGAGGTTTCCGTCGAGCAGTCCGGCCGCCTCACGCAACAGGGCCAAGCCCTTTTCAAGCGCCTCCACAGAGGTCTCCGCAGCGGGAGCGGCGCGCACAGGCCGCCTTGACACGATGCTGTAATCCCGAAAGAATAGACGATGTTGAGACAGGACTCACGGCTATTTTACTGAGGGTTGAACGTGCCCCTACGACTCGCCGTCCTGCTATCAGGGTCGGGCAGAACACTGCAGAATCTGGTCGAACGCCTACGAGACCGTGGGCTGCCGGTCTCGGTCGAGCTGGTGGTGAGCAGTCGCGCCCGGGCCTACGGCCTCGAGCGGGCGCGGCGCTTGGGCATCGACACCGCAGTGTTGCGCCGCAAGGACAAGCCGGAGGTCGCCTCATACAGCCGGGCCCTGATCGAGTTGCTCGAGAGCCGCAAGATCGACCTGGCGTTGATGGCGGGTTTCCTGACGGTCTGGCAGATTCCTGAGACCTGGCAGGGAAGGGTGATGAATATCCATCCATCTCTACTGCCTGCCTTCGGTGGGCCCGGCATGTACGGAGAGCGGGTCCATCGCGCTGCGTTGGACCGGGGCGTCAAAGTCAGCGGTTGCACGGTGCACTTCGCGGACAATCTGCTCGACGGAGGACCGATCATCCTCCAGAAGACAGTCCCGGTCCTGGCTGAAGACACCGTTGAGAGTTTGGCGGGAAGGGTGTTCGAGAGTGAGTGTGTCGCCTATCCCGAGGCGGTGGAATTGTTTGCGCACAATCGCCTGCGGCTCGTCGGACACAAAGTGCACGTCGCGCGTGAGGACGGGCAGGAGGATGACGGCACATGAGTAGCCCGGGTATGCAAATGGGGCTCCATATGGGGCTCTACCAAAGGCAGATCCTCGCGCCCCAGATGATCCTCTCGATGGAGATTCTGCAGGTCCCGACCCAGGAGCTCGAGAGCCTGATCGCTGAGCAGATGGCTGAGAATCCCGTGCTCGAATTCCAGAATGAGGCGCAGACCGACACCAAGGGCGAGAATGAAGTCGAGCGCGATAGCCGTGAGCTCGAAACCGAGTTCGAGCGGCTCGAAGGGCTCGAATCCCAATGGCGTGAATGGTCCCCGGGCAGCCGCGGTATCGTTGCCGACGAGAAGGACAAGAAGCTCGAGGCGATGCAGAACACCGCGGCGCGCGGGATGGGGCTGCACGAACATCTGGTCCGGCAGATGATTGAGAAAGAGCTGCAAGAGGATGTCCGCGAGCTGGCCGAGTACATGATCTACAACCTCGACGACAACGGGTATCTGCCCTACCAGCTTGAGGACATCATCAAGGCCTACCGGCGCTACAAGGTGGGTGTGCCTGCGATCCAGGACAAGCCGCCGATCGTCGAGAAGAAGCGTAGGAAGAAGCGTTCGGACATCGAAGACGACGCGGACGATGACGCTGAAGATGACGACACCCTGATCGGGTTGCCAGCGACTCTGGAAGTCGCGGTTGCTGAGCCCGAAGCCGAGAATGTGCCCGCCGAACCCGAGAATCCCTTCGTCTCGATCGTGGCGGGCACGCCGCCGGTGCGGTACGACGCGGAGCCGAGCACCGATGAGCTTGATCTGGCAGAGCATTCCCTCGAGACCGTGCAGAACCTAGAGCCTACGGGCGTCGGAGCCCGCGATCTACAGGAGTGTCTGCTGCTGCAAGTGGGGCGGGGCAAACAATTTGCCTTCGAACGCGAGCTGCTCGAAGACCACCTCGAAGACATCCAGAAGAACAAGCTGCCGAAGATCGTCAAAGAGACCGGCAGGACGATGGAAGAGGTCAAAGAGTCGATCGTGTTCATCCTGGGTTTGAACCCCCGGCCGGGGGCTCTCTTTTCAGAGCAGGATACGATCGGGGTCTATCCGGACGTGGTCGTCGAAGAAGGCGAAGGCGGCGCCTGGAAGGTGCGGCTGGTCAACGAGTACATCCCCCGGGTGCGGGTCTCGAGCCAGTATCTGGAGATCTTGAAGAAGAACCGCAAGAACAAGGCGGTCTACGACTACATCAAGAAAAAGGTCGATGGCGCCAAGGCATTGATCGAGTCGATCGAGCAGCGCCAGAGCACGCTGCGCCGGATCTCCGAAGAGCTGGTCAAGTACCAGACCGAGTTCTTCGATCGCGGCAAAGACCACCTGCGGCCCCTCAAGATGCAAGATATCGCCGACCGGGTGGGGGTGCATGTGTCGACCGTCAGCCGCGCGCTGCGCAAGAAGTATGTGCAGACCCCGCATGGGATCTTCGCGATGAAGTTCTTCTTCACCAGCGGGACGCGCAACGTCAGCGGCAAGATGGAGTCGATCGTCTCGATCAAACAACGGGTCAAAGAGATCATCGATGACGAAGACAAAAGCAGCCCGCTCTCGGATGATGAGATCGTCTCCAAGCTGCGTGAGCAGGGCGTCAAGATCGCGCGCCGCACGGTCACCAAGTACCGCAAGAACCTGCTGATCCCCAGCTCGAGACAACGTCGCGAGTACTGATGTCCCCTGCGGACTCCTGGCCAGAGCGTTGTCGTGCCCTGCGTTCCTGACATCGTCTGGCATGCCTGATCTGACACAGATGGGATGCAGAATGCCTGGAGCCTTCAGCTTTTGTGCATTCCGCAAACCGGCCAGGCCGCGATGTTTCTGCTGCTGGCATGTAGCTTGATCTCTGATCCAAGCTGCAGAGCTCAGAAAAATATGCTAATACCAAACTTGTCCCGCGGACGTCTTCTACGATGTCCTGATCCGTGTCGATGTGCCTGTCAGGTCGTGACAGGCAAAGGCCGCCGCGCAACCCACCTGTGCGGGCGGTCCCCTGGCATGGCATTCGCTGGGTGTGGAGCTCATAGGAGGATCAGCGATGGACTTCACCCTTAGCGGGCAGGCAGTGCGCCGGCTCCTGCGTAGCGTATTGGTGACCGTTACCCATGAGCGGCCATTGACGCCAGTGCGGGCAGGAATATACCAGGCACTGGCCACGCAGCTGGGGGTCGACTTCCAGATGATGGCCGAGCTTTCACAGAATCCCTCTTTCGAGAAGCCTGCCTCGCGGGCGGAAGCCGATGCGACCTTCCTGGCAGCTCTGGTCGTCGGTTCGCGTGACCAGCCCACAATGGCCGAGAAGCAGGCGCTGGCCGGGCTCGCGAGCTTTCTCGAGCTCGGTGTGGCCGTGCGTGAGCTCGAGCGGCTCGCCAGCCAGCCCACGGCTCTGACCATGATCCGGCTCGACACAAGCGCGGCCCCGGCAGCAGCCCTACCAGCACCGGCCCCACCCGCGCCGTTGCCGGCATTTCCAGCGGCTTCGCGCGCAGCCCAGACTCCGGCGCCGTTGCCGGCTTTCCCCGCGGGGACGCCCCCCAAGCCTGTAGCGGCGCCCCAGGGCGTCGTCGTGGTCAGCGCAGCGGCTCCACCGGCTCCGCCCTCCAGCAGCTTCGCCATCAAGGCGCCCGCGCCGCTCAAACGGGCGCTGAGCAAGAGCCGCAGTGGTGAGCTCCTGCCTGTCAAACGACGCATGGGCAGCGGCGAACGCAAGGGCATCGGAAAGCCGCGCAGTGGCGATCGTCACCTGGTCGCGCGACGCAGCGGAGAGACCCGTGTCCGGCGCCACAAGCGCTCGGGCTTGCCCGTCTGGCTGATTCCCGTCATCGCTACAGCTGCCATCCTCCTGGTTCTCGGGGGGGTGTACGTGATGTCTGACAAGCAGGGCGGCGGAAGCGCGAACCCTGCAGACGACGGCACCCTGACGACACGTTACAACGCGCTGGTGCAGAGCTGGAACGAGCTGAACGCTTCGGGCCGACGCATCCCGTTTGCGAGCATTGACCACGTGCGCACGACAGCCCGTGCGCTGTCCGAGGAGGCGGAGGCTTCGACCGACGGGGCCGAGCGGGCTTTGGGAGGCAAGCTCGAAGACCTGCTCCGCAATGAGCTTGATGACCGGTGGCGGGTCGGGGCGCGGCGTTTGAAACTCGAGATCGAGGATAAGGTCGAGGCGGCGCTGCAAGATGACCGCTTTGCCTTGGCGCTCGCACATCTAGACAAGCTCTCCAGCGACTTTCTGGCCGAAGAGGCCAGCTGGGCGGCTGAGCAGCGCGCCCTGGTCGAAGACTGCCATGGTTACTCCGACCGGGTCGGAGCGTTTCTGAAAGACCACGATGAGGCCGACGAGCTGTCCGAGGTCGAGGCCGGCTATGAGTTGTGGCTGCAGGCCGATACCGAGCGTATGACCGAGAGCTTTGACCGGCTCGAAGTCTGGCTCGAGCGTTGCGATGAGCACGCAGCGGCCTGTTTCGAGCAGGCAGTCGAGGCTCAGGGTGAAGGCCATGACCGCGCGGCGAAGCGCGCTCTGGGGATGTTGCTGCGCATCCGCCCCGGTGACTCCTTGCGGCGCTTTCTCGACGCGCAGTCACGCGAGATTCTCGAGGGTGAGCTCGAAAAGCAAGAGCAGGCCGTGGCGCTGACGCGCCTCGCCACGCAGGTCAGCGAGTTGGCGCAACTCGAACGCGACATCGAAGAGCTCGTCGATGGCTTCGCCTACGACATGCGCATCGAGGTGGCCCACATCGAACAGAGCCTCTACGCCGACGCCGAGCAGGAGCGCGAGCAGGAGGAGGCCGAGCGCGAACGTGCCGAGCAGGAGGAGTTCTTCCGAGCGCTCGAGGACGAGTTTCGGAGGGCCGAGGCCGAACGCTTCGAGTTGATCAAAGACCATGTCTTCGGCACAGGCTTCTTCATCGACTCCCACCATCTGTTGACGAACTACCACGTCGTCGAGGGCATGCAGAATCTGATCGGGCCGATGAACGAGCTGCGCGTGTTGACCTCTGACGGTGAATTGATCGGACGCATCGTGAGCAGTGATCCCGAACTCGATGTCTGCCTGATCGAGGTCGAGGCCTCTGGCAAGCCGTTGAAGCTCTGTCTGGGCTCGGTAGAAGAGGGCCGCAAGGTCTACACCTATGGCTATGGTGACCTTGGGGACATGAGCAGTACGCTGGTGTTGACTGATGGCTTGATCTCCGCGGTCCGCGAAGAGCGCGAGATCGTCTCGAACATCTCGGTCAATCCGGGCAACAGTGGTGGTCCCCTCGTCGACGGCAGCGGGCGTTGGCTGGGCGTGGTCCGGGCGAAGAGCCGCGTGACCTCGAGGGTCGACAGCCGCGGCTTCATCATCCACGGGGCGGCCGTGCGCGACTGGCTGCTCGACCAGAACATCGATGTACTGACCGACGACCGTGCCTCTCAGGACGAGCTCGACGTCGACGGCGTACGGAACCTGCGTGCATCGGTCGTCGGGCTGAAGCTCCCCGAAGGAGCCGAGATTCAATAGCGCGGCCTGTCCGCGTGCCTGCCAGCTTTTGGTACCATGGGCGGAGACCCGGTTCACCAGGGCTGGAATCATGCCGCCAACGCATACCGAACCCCTCGGGCGCCTCGTAGCGCAGAACTTTGAGGCGTATGAGCTGCTCGACAGCGGCGGCGGGCGCAAACTCGAGCGCCTGTGCGGGCGTGTGCTCGACCGCTCCTGTGCCCAGGCGATCTGGCCACGGAGTCTGCCGGCAGCAGCCTGGCAGAAGGCGCGCTCCCGCCACATCCGCAGCAAGAAGGGCGGGGGCCATTGGAAGCACGTGGGGGCGCCGCCTCCCAAGAGCCAGCAGCTGACGTGGCAGGGTCTGCGTTTCGAGGTGCGTTTTACCGACTTTGGCCATGTCGGGCTGTTCCTCGAGCAGTCCGCGGTCTGGTCATGGCTCGAACGGCGTGTGGCGCGGCAGCCTGGTCGTCCTCGGATACTCAACCTGTTTGCCTACACAGGCGCGGCTTCGCTGGCGATGGCCCGGGCCGGTGCGCATGTCACACACCTCGATGCGATGAAGGGCGTGGTGCGCTGGGCACGCGCCTCCTTCGGGCTCAATGGCCTGCCTGAGAACAGCGTGGCCTTCATGGTCGAAGACGCGCGCAAGTACTTGAAGAAATGCCGCAAGCGGGGAACGCGCTTCGACGGTCTGTTGCTGGATCCGCCTTCATGGGGGCACGGGCCCAAAGGGGATGTGTGGAGTTTCGAAGAGGAAGTTGCCGCGCTCGTCGACGACTGCCTGGCAGTCCTGGCCCCCGAAGGCTCCTTTTTGTTTCTGACCTGCCACACGCCCGGCGTTCAGGCGGAGGCGCTGCGGAACCTGGTGCCCCGAGACCGGTTCGCTCATCTCGAGGTCGGCGACGTGCTGCTCGAGCATCGCGACGATCCCAGACTTTTGCCCGCCGGGATCTATCTCTGTGCGGACACTGAACAGCCTTCGGAGGAATCATGAGCATGCGTCGTCTATTGTTGTTGCTCCTGGCAGGGTCTGCGGCCATCTTCGGTCAGGAGCCGGAAGGCGAGGGTTGGCTCGGCAGCTGGCATGGGGCGATCAAGATCGGTAACGGAGCCCTGGACATCGTCGTGCGGCTGGTCCGTACCGAAGACGATGCCATGGCCGGAAGCATCGACATTCCACAGCAGTCCGCTGAAGATCTTGAGCTGCAGAATGTTCGCGTGACAGGGGACAGCGTGCATTTCGAGCTGCACGCTCCGGTCGGCGTGGCTTTCTTCGACGGCACCCGCAGCGAAGGACTGATCTCCGGTTCGTTCCAGCAGGCGAGCTTCGCAGGAAGTTTCGAGCTTACGTTCGGTGAGCCCGAAGCACCCGACTCCTGGGCGGGCAGCCTGCAGATTGCCGGACGCACGATCGCAAGCGTGCTCCATTTTCGAGCAGGCGAGGACGGCTGGCAGGCTTCGCTGGACATCCCTGCGCAGGGTGCTTTCGGCCTGGTCCTGAAGGAGGTTGCCCTGACGGCAGATTCGGTACTCTTCGTGTTGGCCGCTCCGCAAGGGGACGCGGTGTTTCATGGCACGGTCGAGGGCGACCGGATGCAGGGCAGCTTTGAGCAGCTGGGTATGGAGGGTGGTTTCAGCTTCGAGCGCGGCGGTGAGACCCCGATTGTAGAAGACGAAGAAGCCGTCCCCTACCACGTGCTCGAGGTCGAATGGGACGCGGCCTGGGACGACGTGCAGCTGCACCTGGCGGGGACCCTGACTCTACCCCCCGGAGACGGTCCGTTTCCGGCGGTCGTGCTGATCACGGGCAGCGGGTTGCAAGACCGCGACGAGACCATCTTCGACTTCAAGATCTTCAAGCTGATCGCTGACACTCTGACCCGCCGTGGGATCGCCGTCTTGCGCTACGATGACCCGGGAATTGGCGGCTCGACCACCAACCAGCCCGACCTGACGACCGTCGAGCTGGTCGAGCCGGTACTGGCGGCCGTCGAGTTGCTCGCCGAGCACGCCGCGGTCGATCCGCAAGCGATCGGCGTGTGCGGGCATTCCGAGGGAGGAATCATCGCCCCCCTGGCGGCGGTGCGCCGTCCCGAGATCGCCTTCTGCGTGTTGCTCTCCGGGCCTGCCCTTCCTGGTGAGACCATCCTGCGCGCGCAGATCGAGCTGATCTTGCGGGCTGACGGCGCCGATGAGGCGGAGATCGCCCGCACGCTTGAGCTGCAGGACTCCGTCTACCGAGCACTCGCCGCTGAAGATGCCGTGGCTCTCGAGTTGGCCGTGCGTCAGGCCATCGAGGAGCAATGGGCGGAGGTATCGCCCGAACGGCTCGAGGAGATCGACGACCTCGAAGCGTACAAGGAGGGTATGGTTCAGGGGCAGCTGCAGACAGTCCAGGGCCGTTGGTTCCGATCCTTCTTGTCCCATGATCCGGCCTCCGTGCTCGAGCAGCTGAGTTGTCCCCTGCTCGCACTGTTCGGGGAGGTCGACCTGCAAGTGCCCGCCGAGCCCAACCGGCTCGCTATGCGTGAGGCGCTCGAACGCGCCGGTCACGAAAACTTCGAGTTGCGCGTGCTCCCGCAGGCCAACCACCTCTTCGCTCCGTCGGCGACCGGCAGTCCCAGCGAGTATGCGACTATGGAGAAGCGCTTCGTCGAGGGCTTCCCAGAGCTTGTTGCGGATTGGATTCTCGAGCAGACCAAAGACTGAGGACACGCCATGCCTGCCTATGCGCTTGACGACGGCTTCACCATGTACGCGCGCGAGCTCGGTAGCGGCCGGCCTGTGGTGTGTTTGATGGGCATGGGCGTCAGCCACATCGGCTGGATGCTCCAGCTGCCCGTTTGGGCCGAGCACTTCCGCGTGATCGCGCCGGACAACCGCGGCATCGGCAAGACCTCGTGTCCTCCGGGTCCCTACGAAACCGCACAGATGGCGCGCGACGTGGTCGCGTTGCTCGATCAAGCAGGCGTGGAGGAGTTCGACCTGGTCGGCATCAGCCTGGGGGGCATGATCGCCCAGCAGGTGGCGTTGGCGGCGGCAGGTCGTGTGCGGCGTCTGGTGTTGGTGGCGACCACCGCCCGCCCCGATGCAAGCATGCGCGGAGAGGCGCTGGAGGCGTTGCAGGGCCTCTCCAAGCGCCCTCTGGTCGAGGTGATGCAGCGCCTGACCGAGCTGGCCTTCCACCGCGACTGGCTGGCGCAGCATGGAGAAATGCTGCTGACCCTGTTCGGCCAGCTCGGTCAGTTCCTTCCCGCGCGTGAGGGCCTGTTCAGCCAGCTGCGGGCTGGGGCCGGCCATGACTGCGAAGACCTGCTCGGAGCCCTCGATCTGCCCGTTCTGGTGGTCCACGGCGATCAGGACGCGATGATCCCGTACAGCCACGGCCAGCGCCTGGCAGAGTTGTTGCCGCGGGCGCGCCTCAGCAGCTACGCGAACACCGGCCACAGCGTGAACATCGAGCGCGCGGACCGGTTCAACCGCGAGGTCTTGGACTTCCTGCTGTAACTGCAGCGTTGTTCTTTCGCGGCCGCATGCTGACAGGCTAGTTCCGCGCGGCGGTGCCTGCAGGAGCCAGCTTCTCCGTGAAGAACTCGACCACCGCCCGGGTGATCGCGTCGTCGACGCTGCCGATCTGCTGGTTGATGCTGCCGTGGGTCTTGCGCGGCGCGTTGACCCGCGTTCCCTCCACGCCGATCTCGGCAAGTCGCGCGAGCATCGCATCCATGCCGGCGGCTTTGCCCGGCTCGCTACCAGCCATCAACATCAGGAACGGGGCCACCCCCGTGTCCGCTTCGGCCTGCCAAAGAGGCGAGGCATCGCGAAGCCGCTCAGGGTCATCGCTGAAGACAGAGATCCACCGCTTTCCCTGCGCACTGGTGAGCATCCGGGCCATGTCATAGACGCCGATGTCGATAGGCACCACCGCCTTGATCACGTCCAACCCCAGGCCGTGGACTTGCAGCCGCTCGGCGTCGGTGGCGAGCAGCGCGACCAGATGCGCTCCGGCGGAGTGCCCGGTGATGCCGATGCGGGCCGCGTCTCCCCCGTAGTCGCGGATGTTCTGATGCACCCAGGCCAGCGCCGCCGCGACATCTTTGATGTGGGCGGGGTGTTGCACAGCAGGGCTCAGTCGGTAGTTGACGCTGACGAAGACGTACCCGAGCCCGGTGAACAGCTCGACCTTCCCGCCGACACGGGCCTTGTCGCCTTTGCTCCAACCCCCACCATGGACATAGAAGATCACGGGCCGGTCCTGCGCATCGACAGGTGTGTACACGTCGAGGCGCTGCAACTTGCTGGCTTCGTCGAGGTAGGGGATATCGAGGAATGTCGCCGTCGCGATGTCATCACCGAACAACAGGCCCGCGAGCAACAGCAACAGCAACCAACGTGGGGAATGGTGCAGCATGGCAACCTCCAAAGGGGAATCACTGGCCTCGTGTTTCGCAAAGCCCATGCCGAGCTGTCGGCCGCAAACAGGGGTGGAAGACCGCCATCCTGAAAGGGACAGCTGCCACGCACAGGTTGACAGGCAGTCCCTCAGTTCTGGCAGAGCAGGCCTGCGATCTGTCTGCGCAACGCGGGGCTTGCTGCCGACCAACGCCATGTGCCGTCGGCCGTGAGCTCGAGGTCCCGCCGTGGGGCAAAATGTTGTCGTTGCAGGCACGCGTTGGTGCTCGCGGGGACAGAAGAGGTTGCGTTGTCGAGCCGCAGCCTCTGGGAGACGAAGCCCACGCGTCGCTCGACGGCCCTGGCCCAGCGTTGCGCCCAGCAGATGTAGTCCCAGGTGTATTCTGGCGCGGCAGGCCGTCGGATGCAGCGCGCGCAGCGCGGCAACACGGCGTCGGTCAGAGCCCAGGCTTCCCGCAGCCAGGCCGGACTGTAGGCGTAGCTCCCGTGATATTGCAAGGCTGGCCCGCTGCCGTCGACCGCTCGGTCGAACAGCTGCACCTCTCTCAAGATCTCCGCACGGGCTGCCCAGGCAAGACCGGGCAGGCCTGCGGGCACGAGCCCTGCTCGAGTACCCGCCAGCAGCCGCTGGTCGTGTGCCTGGTAGGCGGCCACCGCTCCGGGAAGCCGGTGTCCGTCAGGAAACTCGACCTGGTCGAAGAGCTGGCAGACAGGGGCCTGGCGCAAGACCTCAGCGGCCTGTGCCAGCCACGCGGCTACATCTGTGCAATGGAAACCCGGCTCCAGCCAGGCGACGGCCTCCACCCCTTGCGCGAGCAGCCGGCGGATCCCCAGATTCCACAGCCGCTCCCGTTGCACAAGCAGGTCGGGCGCACGTACCTGCAAGAGCTGGCCGTCGTCCGGTCCGAGCTGGAAGGGCTGCTCGCCGAGCGCGCATTCGACGCTGAGAATCGGCAAGCCGCTCGCATGCAGCATGGCGAGGAAACGGCGGAAACCCGCGGTCAGCCGCGGGTCTGCGCGGGGATTGCTGAATGCACAGACCACGCCCAGGGACGGGCGGGGCAGAGGGCTTGTGCGCCGCCAACGTGGTGGAGGGTGATGGCTCGGCTGGCGGCGGACCCGCCAGCGATCCAGGCGGAGCAGGAGCTCATCGACGGGAAGCACCGGCAGCCGGCGCGCCTCCCAGGATCCTCGCACGCTCAAAGTTCGACCTTTGGCACAGCCCGCACAGGGAACGTTCTGGGGAAGCACGCGCTGGACGATCTTCAGCACGGCCCTGCGCAACCGCGAGCCCTGACGGGATGCGTGCAGGACGCGATCGTCTTCGGTATAGCTCTGACGGTTGGTGTGCGGAAACGGGCTGCTCGGAGCTGCACAGCCGAGGAAGGCACACAGGGGCTGCCAGCCGAGCCCGGCGGTGACGTCCAACTCGAGGAACTCGTCGCGACCGGCAAAGTAGCCCCGCACGTCGCGGTTGTGTTGCTCGTAGCCGCGCAGGAAGGCCTCTTTGCTGAGATCGGGAGCGCGCAGATGCAACCGGTAGAGCTCTGCCATCCAAGGCTTGGTGACTGCCAACCAGCGCTCGACAGAACGCCACCAGGCCTCAGGCTCGCGCACACTCAGGATGAACCGGCTGCCCGGAAAACGCTGGTCGAGCCGTCGGTACATGTCCCAGACATTCCAGGGGCGGTCTTTGTAGATGCGATGCGGGCCCGGTTCGCGCAGCGCCGGCTCATAGTCGTAGTGGCGCAGAATGCGGACGGCGAGGCGCACCAAGCGCCGACCGCGGGGCGCAACCTCGCCGACACCGAGCGCGCCCAGTGCGTGCATCAACGAGGTGGTGCCGGTCTTGTTCATCCCGACACAGAAGATCCGCGGCCGTGTTTCAGCCATCGGTTCCGATCCTGAGCTCTCTGAGCAGACAACGGTCGAGGCGCTGGGGCCCAAGGCGATGCTTGACCTCGGGCAAGGAAAGCTCCAGCTGCAACGGCCCGGGCTCAGGCATGCCAGGGAGCTCGAGCGTTGCCCGTTGCTCGCCATCGTGCACCTGCAAGTGGACGTGTCCGCCAGGCTCCGCCTCCAAGCACAGCACTCCGCCACCCAAAGCCCGAAGCTCGAGCTCGAAAACCAGCCGCTCGGTGGCTTCGGGGATCTGGCAGTGCGCTCGCAAGGTCGAGCGCTTCGAGAGCTCCACCAGATCTGCAAAGACGCCGCTGCCGCCTCGCCAGTCGCTCTGTTCCAGGCGCACGAGCAGCCGCGCAGGTGGTGCGACCCAGCGCTGGGGCGCACGCCCCAGGTCCGGAATCCCGGCTTCCCCACGCAGCAGGAGAGTGTGGGCATCCAGGGCGTACAGGCCGCTGCGGTCGAGGCCGCGCGCGAAGAGGGTCTCGGCCAGCTGTCTCCAAAGCTCGGGTTGGCGGGGCATGGCCAGGGCGAATTCGGGCAGGAATCCCGTTCCCAGAGCCTGCTCCAAGACACGCTCCAGCTGGCGCGGATTCTCGAGCAATGCGCGCGCCAGGCCTGCGATGGCCCAGCGCCGATCGGCCTGCTCGAGGCGGTGGGCCTGGCTGAGCAGGGCGCAGGCACAGTCGAGCTGCGGCTGGCTGCCGGCTGGAAACAACACCTCGCAAGCACGGGCCGCCCGCAGTAGAAGCCCTAGCGGCGGGTCGGGCTGTTGCGCCAGCAGCTGGGCGAGCAGGACGTGGTAGTCCGGATTGCAGGGGTCGCCCGCGATGGCACGTTCGAGCTCGGCCTGCGCGCGTGTGAGCACGGCGCGGGTGCTGTCCGCCTGCGCGCGGCGGTACGCCGCCTCCACCGCGCTGAGCAGGGGAGTGAGGGCTGCGTCTTCGGCGCGGCCCGAGTGCTGGCGGGCAGCCTCATCAAGCGCTTCCGTCCAGGCCTCCGTGCGGGCACGGGCGAGTCTGTACAACAGAGCAGGAGCGTGCGGTCGCCACCGCAGCGCGCTCTCGAGCATCGCGACCCTCTCCGCTGGAGGCCGCAGCTCGCGCGAGCGGATCAAGTCGGGATGCGCCCCCAGGTCCGCCCATAAGAGGCCCCAGGCCAGAGGCACCGCCAGAACCAGGCCGAGCAGCAGCTGCCCCACGCGGGCGCCACGCCAAGGGGCGTGCAGCTGGCTGGCCGCGACGGCCAGGCCCGCCAGACAAGCAGTCAGGGCGAGGTTGCCGGCAAGCTGCTGCTCGAATCCGACCAGGCTCCGGGCGAGCAGCGCGAGCAACGCGCCGAACAGCCCGCACAGCAGGCGCTGCACGCCCGGCTCGGCTCGGCCCCGCGCCCGCAGCAGCCCGGCGAGCAAGCTCAGCAGTCCTAGCCCGAAGATCAATCCGGCGGGCAGGCCCAGCTCGGCCGGGAGCTGCAGCAGGTCACTGTGTGCATGGTTGACGATCGTGCGGGGCGTCCAGGTGGGAACTTCGACGAGGTTGACCGATTCCCAGGCACCGGCCCCGACCCCCAACCACGGGGAGTTGCCGATCATGCGCAGGGTGTTCAGCGCCAGGCCTCTGCGCCTCAGCGGCGCGCCCTCCTGCAACTCCTCAGCGAGGTTCTCGAAGCGCTGTTCGAGGTCTTCGGTGCCAAACTCGCGGACAGCCAGCCAGGTCGTTGCCAGCACAGCTACCAGCGCCGCGAGCACACGCAACCTGCTCGTCCGACGCCTGCCGCGCCCCCACAGAGCCAGAGCAGTGCCCGCGATGCCGACGCCCGCTGCCAGCAACCCACCGCGCGAGCTGCTCAGGACGACGCACAGCATCATCAGCGCCGCCGCTCCCCAGGCCAGCAGCGCATGCCAGCTGCGCGGCTGGTCGAGCAGGCGCGAGATCCGAACCCGCAGAGGCAGCCTGTGACCCCGGCGTGAGCCCGGCCAGACAGCCAGCCCCACGCCGATGGCCAGGGGGACGAGGGGGGCGAGCAGCGCCGCAAAGTGGTTGCGGTTGACGAAGGTTCCGCTGAGCGTGCCGCTGCCGATGTTCTTGGCCCAGTGCCAGATGTGGTCGCGGCCTCCGTAGCGCTCGAGCAGCCCGTAACCGGCCTCGAAACAGCCGAGCAAGAGCAGGCCGGCCGTCAGCCTGAGCAGGGAAGCGCGTCGCCGTGGCAGGGCCGCCGCCAGCAAGAAAACCAGCGCGCCACCGGCAAAATGCACGAAGCGCTCAAAGCCTGCCTCCGGATGCAGAGAGAGGGGCCAACTCTGCGCTGCGACCTGCGGTCCCAGAGCGTGCTCTCGTTGCTGGAGATTCCAGGGAGCCAGACGCTGCAACCAGTCCACCGGCAGGGGCAGCAGCTGGCAGAGCATCACCCCGAGCAGCACCACCAGAGCCAGGTCCAGGGGAGTGCGTCGCAGTCCAGGTTGGCGTCGCAACCAACGCCCGAGCACGACGAGCAGCAAGCCGGCCAGGCTTCCCAAGAACAGTGCCGCGCTGACCCAGGGAAAGGCACCTCCGAACCAGAGCACCGCTCCGGCGATCAGCAGCAGAAGGAGCAGCTCAGCGAAACGGTCGCTCGTCGTTGGAGAGACGGGTAGGAGCCTGGGCGCCTCGCCAGGGGGTTGGCCACCTGGGGGCGCGTCTTCGCGTGCCGCGCTCAGCTGCGGTCCCCCGGAACGCGCCCGGAAGAGCCATTGCCGCCGGCATTCGGGCGCACCTTCAGCGCTGCCTGCCGGCGTGCGTGGAATTCGTCGAAGTTGTCGTCCTCGTCGCCGTAGCCATAGCCGTAACCATAGCCGTAGCCATAGCCGTCATGTGCGGCTGCGTCGGCGTAGTTGAGGATGGTGCCGAGGATCCGGCTGGGAGAACCCGACAGCAGGCTCAGCGCTCGCTGAGCCCCATCGCGCGGCGTCGCAAAGGCCCGCACGACAAAAATGCAGAAGGGCACATGTCCGAGCAGCGCCAACGGATCGGTCACCCGCAGCACCGGTGCGCAATCGAACACCACCCAATCGTAGCGCTGTAGAGCCGCATCGATGAATTGGCTGACAGCGTCGCTACTGAGCAGCTCCGCGGGATTCGGGGGCTTGGGGCCACCCACCAGGATATCGAGATTCTCGCTGCCGCTGGCCTGGGTGCACGCCAGTGCCGCCTGCATATCCCCTCGCGCCAGGCCCATCGAGAGCCCGTCGTTCTCGAGCAGATGGTAGATATTGACCAGCCGAGGTTTGCGCAGGTCTGCGCCCACCAACAGCACCTTCATACCGCTCTGGGCCAAAGCCTCGGCGAGGTTGATGGCGACGAAGGTCTTTCCCTCGCCCGGCGAAGAGCTCGTCACGACGACCGCCTTGCGGGCCTCGGGGGGCATCGTGAACAGCAGGCTCGTGCGGATCGTGCGGAAGCTCTCTGCCACTGCCGAGCGTGGTTGGCGGATCGCGGCCAGCTCGGCGGCTTCCCCCGGCTTGACGCGCACCGACACAGCGGGCAGGAAGCCGAGCACCGGGATACCGAGTGCATTCTCTGCGTCGTCCTGGCCTTTGAGCGTGTTGTCGAGGTACTCCAGGAAGAAGCACAGGCCCAGACCCAGGCCGATGGCGAGCAGGCAACCGACACTGAACAGGCGGGCTTTGGCGGGACGGATCGGAGTGGCCGCAGGCAGCGCCGCGTCCACCACCACCAGGTTGTGGCTCTTGGAACCCAGGGCCTGGGCCAGCTCGGCTTCTTCGATGCGCTCGGTCACCCTGCTGTACATCGTGGTCGAGCGCTGCAGCTCATCCTGCAGCAGCCGCAGCTCGCCGGCCTGGCGACTCAGCTCACGGTGTTCATTGCGGAGCAGCGTGAGTTGCTCGCGCAGCGTCTCTTCGTAGACGCGGCTGTTCTTGCGTTGGTCGACCAGACTCGCGAAGCTCTCCTGGCACAGGCTGCGCAGACGTTCGTCGAGAACACTGATCTCCCACTCCAGCTCCTTGACCTGGGCATGTTCGGGTCCCGCGGTCTGGGTCAGGGCTCGCATGCTGCGGTGCAGCTCTTCGAGCTCTTGTTTGAGCCGGTCGATGCGGTCGTTGGAAGCCATCGTTGGCAGGTCGATCAGGTCGACGCCCCGCTCCAGCGCGTCCTCCATGCTCTTCAGGTTGACTTCTGCCTGGACGTTGGCGACCTGCACATCAACCAGCCCTGAGTTGAGGGTCTGGATCTGGGCTTGGATCAGTTCGAGGTTGGACTCGGTGGTGATCAGCCCGTGCGTCTTGACGTACACTTCGAAGTCCGCCAGCGCCTGCTCTTGCTTCGGGCGCATCTCCTCAGCCTTTTCCTTCAAGCGCCGCAAGCCCTCGTGGCTGATGCCCGCATCGCGCAGGCTGCTCTCTTTGATGTAGGCCTGCACCAGTGCATTCGCCACGCGAGCCGCAACTTCCGGGTCGCGAGACTCGAAGCCTACCTGGACCAGCGCCCTTGAGCTGCCGACCACGTCGATCTGGCGTCCGGCCTCGAGCTCGCCGAGCGGCAGGTTCAAGTCCCTGGCGACAATGCTCAACAGTTTGCGGGAATTCAGCAGGGCGATCTGGGACTCGAAGAAGCTGCTGGCCGTCGGATCGTAGATTTCTTTGAGGTTCAGCAGCGTCAAGGCCTTGGGCTCGATCAGCAGCAGCGAATTGGAACGGTAGATCGGTTCCTGGGAATAGACGTAGACCGCCGTGCCCGCAATCACGAACAGGCAGGTGGTGAAGAACGCCCAGCGGCGCCGCCAGATGGTCTTCAGGTAGTCGCGGAGATGCAGCTGCTCGCTAGGGTCGGCGCCGGGCAGCAACGCCTCTGCGGGAGTCGCACTCGTGCGAGGCTCGAAGGCTGGCTGCAAAACGGGGCTCCCCTCCATACCGGATGCTTTGACTATACGCCGGCTGACCCGCTTTGTCATGCCCTACACTAGCGCCCAGCGCGCGCAAGGACCTGCGCGTAGAACTGCTCGCTGATGGCGGCGATCCGGTCTGCCCGGTAGACCTGGGCCCGCTTGCGCCCCTCGCTACCGAATGTGGTGCGCTGCGAGCTGTCACGGCACAGCCGCTCGAGTGCATCTGCCAGGGCGTCAGAATCCCCCTGGGGCACCAAGAGGCCCGTCTCTTCATCAGCGATCAGCTCTTCAAGCGCTGTCCCCCGGGTTCCCACCACGGGTAGCCCGCAGGCCATCGCCTCGGCGGCCGCGAGGCAGAAGCTCTCGTGGAAGGCCGGCGCGACCAGCGCCTGGCAGCTGCGGATCAACGCCGGCATCTGCTGCCAGGGGACGTGACCGCGCCGTTCGAGCTGAGTGTCCACGCCCGCGCTGCGGATCGCGGCCCGCAACTCTGCCGCGGGAATCGAGCCGTGGCCGGACCCGGCCAACACCAGGCGCGGTCGCAGCCCACGCTGACGCAGTCGTGCCAGCGCCTCGATCAACACCAGCACGCCCTTGCTACGGGCCAGGCGTCCGGAGTACAGCAGGCGGATCGCAGCCTCCTGCGCGGGCTCCGCCGTCGTGGCAAAGAACGGTTCGGCGACCGGGTTGGGGATCACTTGTGCAGGCAGGCCCCGCAGCTCGGTGCGCAGACGCCGCGCCTGCCAGCTGCTCGGGACGCTGACTGCGGCCGCGCGCTGCAGGCTGAAGCGCTGCAGCGCCCGGTCCGCCCGCTCGCTGATGCCCAGCGTTTGGGCGCTAGCCTGTTTGAACGCCCAGGTGCTGCCGTGGCAGCGGATGACCCGGGGCAGCCCCGGCAGCCGCAGGCTTCCCCACAGGTTGCCGGTCTCGGCGCTCTCGACCAGGTCGAAGCTCTGTTCGGCATGCCAGTCTCTCAGCGCCTCGGCGAGTTTCCAGGACCATTCGAGCTCGCGCAGTGGCAACGGCAAGACATGGCGCAGGCCCGGAATCAGGGCGCTGTAGCTATGCCAACCGGGCAGGCGCACGCACCGAAGTTCGACGCCTGGCAGAGGGTCGGGACACCCTGCACACAACAGCGCGACCTGGTGTCCACGCGCGGCCAGAGCAGGGGCCAGACTGCCGAGGTAGGAGCCCAATCCTCCCCCACCCCGCGCCGAGTGGCCTTCAGTGCTGACGAAGCAGATCTTCATAGAACGTCCGCATCCTCGCTGCCACCTGGTCGGCGGCAAACCGCTCGAGCCCTCGTCCTGCGGCGCGCAGATCGCTGCAGAGGGCGCGCTCGCAGGCCCGTGCCAGAGCGGCCGCGTCCCCCGGTTCGACCAACAGTCCGTTGCGTCCGGGCTCGATCAGCTCGGCCGCGATCCCCGTGCGGCTCGCGACCACCGGCACTCCGCAAGCCAACGCCTCCAGGCAGATGTAGCCGAAGCTCTCATAGTAGCTGGGGACCACGACCAGCGTCGCCTGTCGGTAGGCTTGCAGCAGCTGCGCGCCCGCGAGCGCCCCGCGGAACGAGCAGCCCTTTTCGATGCGCAGCGTGCGGCAGAGCCTGAGCAGCGCAGGTTCGGGCAAGCTGGGGTGGAAGCTGCCCACCAGCTCGAGGCGCAGCTCAGGTCGGCGGCGGCGCAGCACCGCAAAGGCCCGCAGCAGCGGCACCACCCCCTTGACGTCCTGCAACCGTCCGACGAACAGCAGCCGCGGCGTGGGCGAGGATTCCCGGCGGGCCAGCGCAGGGCTGGCAAAGTCGCTCGGGAGTGGATTGGGGATCACCGTCAGCGCGGGCAGCCGGCTGCCGAGCTCGGAGCGGATCTCGAGGGCGTGCGCCGCGCTGGGGGCGCTCAAACCCTGCACTCCACGCAGGGCCCGGCGTTGCAGCGCGCGACTCAGCCGCAGCTCGAGAGCGAGCCGGCCGGGCAGATGGCGGGCGAAGGTGTAGCGCTCGCCATGCAAGCGGATGCAGGTGCGGATGCAGCGCGGCAGTCCCAGCAAGCCGAGTGAGCCGGTCTCGATGCCCTCACAGACGTCGATGGGCTCGCGGGCGTGCAGCCGCAGCAAGGCCTGGCGCAAGACCCACGCATCCTCGAGCTCGCGCAGCGGCAGGGCCCCGATCGGACCCAGACCCGGAACCCGCGCCAGCCAGCTGTGGAGCCCGCCGCGCCGCAGCCCCTCCAGGCGCAGGCCCCGGTCTGCGCGTGCGCCCGGGTCCCGCTGCAGGACCAGCGCGGTCACCTGGACGCCCGTGGCCATCAGGGCGTCGCCCAGTCGGCGCACGTAGCTGGCTACGCCGCCACAGCCGCTGCGGGTCGGATCATCCCAGGCTGCAAACACCACGTGCATCTCAGGGACCCCGCCCCAGAGACAACGCCAGGTGGGAGTACAAGCGGCCGAGTCGCTGCTGTACCCGCCCGAGTGCCTCGAAGCGCCGCGCCGCCGGGCCGGGCAGCGTGCGGACCAGCTCGAGCCCGAAGCGCGCCAGGCGTCGCAGGTCGACAAGCCCCTGGGAAAGGTAATGCTCGGGCGAACGGTCCAGACCGCTGTCGAGTAGAGGTTGCGTAGCTCCATCCCAGAACAGCCGCCGCAGCAGCCACGTGCGGCGGGCGCGCTGCTTGCTGACGCGGTGCTGGACGCGCGCTCGGGGACTGTAGAAGATGCGCTGCCCGGTCTCGAAGACCCGCCGCAACACCGCGGCCTCTTCGCCCGACAGCAGGCAATCTCCCCGTCTTCCCAGGAACGCCGCAAATCCCCCCTGTTCGAGCAACCAGTTGCGTCGGAAGGCCAGGTTGGCGCCGACAAGGTACTCGCGCTCGTCGAGGAACCTCGCGGCAGGCCCGAGCTCGAGCTCGGTGTACAACGAGCTGTAGCGGTCTGGCAGCCAGGTGGGCCGACCGGCCTGCCAGAGCAGCTCGACGGGGCCTCCCACGCAGGCCACCTCCGGGCGGTCTTTGAAGCCTGCCACGATGCCGCGCGCCCAGCTCGGCCCGGCCAGGGCGTCGTCGTCGAGGTAGGCGATCAGAGGGCTGTGCGCCTCCCGCAGGCCTCGGTTGCGGGCGTGGGAGAGTCCCTGCTGGGGCTCGAACACCACCCGCAGGTTCGGCAGGGCCGTCTGCCAGCGGGCGGCAGCCTCGCGCGTGCCGTCCGCCGAGTTGTTGTCGACCAGCAGGATCTCGAGGCCCTCCGGGCAGACCTGCCTGCGCAGGCTGGCGAGCAGCCCTGCCAGGCTGGCGCGCCGGTTGTAGCTGCAGATGATGGCGGTCAGCCCGGTCATCGACGTCCCCGATGCGCTGCGATCGCCCGAGCATAGACTGCCACGCTGGCCCGCGCCACGGCGGGCGCGCTGAAGCGCTCTTGGACGCGCCTGCGAGCGGCGTCCCCGACCTGACGCCGGCGGGCCGGGTCGGCGAGCAGCCCACAAAGAGCCCCGGCGAGGGCGGAGGGCTCGGGTTCGACCAGGGCGCCCGAGCGGCCGGGAACCAGCATCTCGGCCATCCCTCCTCGGCGGCTGGCGACGACCGCGCAACCGTGGGCCATGGCCTCCAGGCAGGCGTAGGGGAAGTTCTCCCAGAGGCTGGGAAACAGGCCGATGGGCCGCCGCGCCAGGCAGCTGAGCACGGCCTCACGCGGCAGCGCTCCCGCGAGCTCGACAGCGGACCGTGCGTCCGGAGGCAGCCGCTCGAGCAGGTAGTTGGCCAGCGAGGGGCCTCCCGCGAAGGCGCTGTCGGGGCCGAGGAGCCGGAAGCGGGTGTGCGGATGCCGGGCCAGCACCTGCGGCACCACCTCAGCCAGCAACTGGACGCCCTTGCGCCATTCGAGCCGGCCGACGAACACAACTTCGTCTGGCAGCGGTTCGGCAGCGGCGCGCGGTTCGGGCAGGCGGATGGGGTTGGGAACCACAGTGATGCTCTCGGGCCGGGGCAGCCAGCCTCGGCACCGCTCGACCAGGGCCGCACTGCAACTGGTGACCAGGCTGGCGCGCCGCAGCTGCAAGCTCTCCAGCCGGTACTCCAGCTGCCGCCGCAGATCCGGCTTGCGTCCCGCCAGCTCATCGAGCAGACGGCTGGGTGTGTGCAGCTTGACCACCAGGGGCACGCGGGCAGGCCAGAAGCAGTAACCCAGCGCTTCAGCCCGGATCTCGGGCGCTTCGAGGACTTCCAGACGATGCTTGTGCACCACCGTCAGCAGCTTGCGCAGCACCGCCAGGCGATGGCCCTCCCAGACGCGGTTCAGTCTCCATAAGATCGGCCAGGGAGAGGGATCGCCCCACGGCAGCAGCCGGTACACCAGCACTGGCCCGTCCTGCACCAGCTCTTCTCTCTGCAGCGCGCGCGCCAACACGACCACCTGGTGTCCCAGCGCGCTCAGGCCATGGGCCAGCTCGGAGGTATAGGTCGCGATGCCGCCCAGGGCCGTGTCCGGCGGATATTCCCAGGAGATCAGGCCGATACGCATCTCAGGTCGGTCGGCAGAGCAACAGGACCCGGTAGCACCAGCGGGCCAGCCCCTTCCGGTTGAGCCAGCGGTCGGCCCAGCCGCTGAGTCGGTACGCCGGCGGGCAGAGCCTGTGGGGCCACGGGGAGGCCTGGGCGAGGCCGTACAAGATGCGCAGGGCTTCGCGCCCCACGCTGCGCTCTATGCGCCAACCGCTGTGGCGCAGCAGCGCCTCAACCTCAGGGTAGAAGTACACTGTGTCGATGGGTTGGAAGCTGTTGCGGGGATGTTCGGGGGGAAGAAAGACTCTCGCGAGCGGATGCGCGAGCCGTTCGGCCCAGGGTATGAAGGCTCGGTAGGGGGTGCCATTGGGAAACGTGAGCAGCAGGCGTCCTTGCTCGCGCACCACGCGCCGTAGCTCTCGCAGCACGCTCTCGGGCTCTTTGAGATGTTCGAGCAGCTCGGTCATGGTCAGCAGATCGAAGCTGCCAGCCGCAAACGGCAGCCGCCCAGCGTGGGCGTTGATGATGCGGGCTGTCGACCGCAGGCGCCGGCCTGCGCGTGCCACCAGCTCTGCGCTCAGCTCCGCTCCAAACAGCTCCGCCTCGGGGCAGCGTCGAGCCAGGTTTTCGAGCATTCCCCCGTTGCCACAGCCGACGTCCAGAGCCCGCTCCCCCGGCCTTGGGTCGGCGAGCCGCGCGGCCAGCGGATGGAAGTAGCCCGGCATGTCGATACGCGCCGCGATCGCGCTGTAGCGGCGAGCCAGCTCGGCATCAGACAGCTGATGGCCGGACTTGATCATGCGCCCTCCTGCAAGCTGCTGAGTTGCTCGCAGACGTCGCGAGCGACCAGCTCGGGGTCGAAGCGATGCGCGCGTTGTCGCACCCGGCAGAGCCTCTGCTTCGGCAGGCTGGGGAAGCAGGACATCGGCTCCGCCAAACCACTGTGGCGCACGCAGGAAAAGCAGTGCCGCAGCGTGTACTCGAGGCCGTACATGTAAGCATAGATCGAGATCAGACGCGGAACGCCCAGGGCGCCCGCCAGGTGACTCAAGCCGGTGTCTCCACCGAGGAACATCTTCGCTCGGCCTTGCAGCGCTGCGATCTGTAGCAGGCTCAGGTGTGCATGGCTGAGATCGAGGCCGACCTCGGGGGAGAGGTTGAGGCGGCGGCTGCCCGGCAGCCCGACCCGCAACAGATACAGCTGCGGGGCGGCGCGCTGCAGGTGGTCTACGAGCCCCTCGTAGCATGCGAAGTCCTGGTTGCGTATGGGGTTGTAGGGGGCGTCCGAGAGGATGTGGAAGACCAACCACGGCCTGTCTGCGGCCTTCGCAAGCTGTCTCTCGACCTGCTCGGGCAGGGGAGCGTGGGGGACTCTCAGCTTGGGATAGATGCCCAGCCGTGCCAGCCGGGGCAGCATCAACCAGGGCAATCCGGGACAGGCAGAGTGTCCATTGCAGCAACCCTCTCCCGGCGCCAGCGTGGCAGGGCGGAGGTCACGGGTCCAAGCGAGCGGCTGCAGCTGCTCGTCTGCTATGCGCTGTGCGAAGCGCGCACGGTCTCCGGGCTCTGCGACCCGCCAGATCTCGTCCGCCAGGTCTCCGAACAACGGGCCGGTCGGGAGTGTGCGCCCGGCCCGGTCGTCGAGCTGGTCGTCGATCAACACCAGCCGGGCGTTCGGCTGGCAGAGGCGCAGGTATTGGAACAGCGCGCTGCTGACCACTTTGTCGCCGATGCGGTGCCCTTTGAAGTCGTAGAACCATTCCCGGGTCTGCACGGGAACCAGAGGCTGGGCGCGCCATTCCTGCCAGGCCTGCCAGCGCTCCCACAGCTCGCGGCCTTCGCGCAGCTCTTCGCGCAAGCGTCCCAGGTCGCCAGCCAGCTTTTCGGGGGAGCGGCGGCCCGTCACCGTGTTGAGCAGGCCGCCCGCGGCGCGGCGTAGATCGTTGAGCAGCACCTCGGCCAGAGGTGCTTCTTTGCGCCAGGTCAGGTCTTCTCGCGCTGCAGCCTGGCCGCGTCGGTAGGCATGGAAAAGGCTCACGTGGGCCTCGCCGGGGGCAGCTGGAGGGCGCGCAACACGTCAGCGACATCCCGGACGTGCAGGCAGACTTGTTCACCCCTTCGGCATTCTAGAGGGAAGGTTTCAGCGACACAAGGCGCGCAATCCAGGCCCGACTCGAGCGAGCGCCAGTGTTGGTCTGGGTGTGACGCCCGCGGCATCAAGCGCCGCGCCGAGGTCGGGCCAAACAGCGCCACGATGCGTGGACAACCGACCGCGGCGGCCAGATGCAGCACACCTCCGTCGTTGCAGACCAGGCCGTCGAGCTGGGCAAGCAGGCTGGCGAGAGCCCCGAGGCTGGTGGCGCCACACAGGTTGGTGGCTTGCCCCTCCAGTCCGTCGGCCAGCGCTGCGCAGCGTACACTGTCCGCGGCGTTTCCGAGCAGTACGAGCTGAAAACCCTGCTGCAGCAGCGCCTGACCGAGGCGAACGAAACGCTCGATGGGCCAACGCCGCTCGACCGAGTACTGGCGGCCCCCGGGCTGCAACCCGACACACGGTCTGTGGTCGCGAGCCAGCAGCGCCTGTTGGTGGCCGGGCTCAAGGCGGGGGCACTGGTAGTCTCCGGGCAGGCCGAGAGGGCCGAGCAGCCGCAAGTAATTCTCGGTCCAGTGCAACTCGGAGCGTACCTCGAGACGGTGTGTCAGGCGGTCCTGGAAGTTGCCGAGCGCAAACCCCACCCGCATCTCACAGCCGAGCCAATCCAGCAGTAGGTTGCCCAACGATGCATTGAAGGCGTTGGTGGAAACCGAAAACCCCAGCCGGAACCGCTGGCCCGCCAGCTGCGCCAGCAGAGGCTCGTGTTTCAGGAACAACTTGAGCTCTTCGCTCGCGGGCAACGCTGCGGGCTCACAGCGCCCGTACTGCCATACGCTATCGAGTCCGGGCAGCATACTCGCCAGGGGCCGCGTGTCGGCCCGGCAGAGCAGTGCCAGGGGCCCCGCTAGTTGGGGCCGCAGCCTGTGTACCAAGGGAGAGAACAGGATGAAGTCTCCGAGGTTGTCGAGGTTGACCACCAGCGCGCCTGCCTTGGGCTGCAGGCGCCGCTCGAGCCAGCGTCGTCGGCGGCAGCGGAGCCAGCTGTGCAGATGCCGCAGGCGGCGGAGCTTCACGGGGCCTCTCCCAGCCAGCGCCCCAGCCAGGGCAGCCGCCTCTGGAGCCGCTCACGCCAGATTTCCCGTCCCCAGGCTGACAGGAAGGCAGCTTCGAATCCGGGCCGGAACGGCTCGGGGAAGCGCTCGGGATGGGCGTGGTAGAAGCGGCGCATGGCGCCGGAGATGGCGCGCCCACTGGCGAGACGGCCCCAGCCGTAGCGCGCTCCTTGCGGGATCGCGGGGGCCGTGCGCAGCGCGCGCTGGTACTCGTCGCAGAGCCTGCGCAGCAGCGGCTGGCTGTCGAGCGCGAAGCGGTTCTGGAAGCGTGAGAGCTGTTCGGGGCGGTCCGGGTCGTAGCCGCTGAAGTGGACGAAGATCAAGGGTTGTCCATTGCTGCGGAGTCCTTCCGAGCTTTCGGACAGGTGACGGGCGTGCAGGTTCCAATAGGCCAGGTTGCAGCCCGGATGCCGCAACAAAGTCACCTCGGGGAAGTAGAGGGGAACCAAGTTCAGCCAAGGTTGGTCCGCACAGTGCTCGTACAGACAGCCGGCCTGGAGCACATGGCCCCACCAAGCGAGAAAAGCCTCGGCGGCGGGGCTGGCGCGCACGGCCACGAAGCCTGCGTTGTAGCTGCCGCATTCGATGAAGTCCCGGTTGTTCGGGCGGCAGCCATCTTCCGGCAACGGAACGGAGCTGTGGGGACTGAGCAGGATGTCGGCGGGCACCAGCGCCTGCGCCAACGGGTGGTAGAGCCGGATGTCGCTGTCGAGGTAGACGGCCCGCGCTTCTGTGCGCAGCACGTGGCGCAGTATCAGAGGCTTCAGCGAGTAGCAGAGCTCGGCGGGGCTGTACCTGAACAGTCTGCGATGGCGTTCCTCCCGGTCGGGCAGCAGAGCTTCCAGCGGTACCCGCTCGAGACGAGGGTGCAGGCGCCCGGCCAGGCGCTGGTCGAAGTCCACGACGCAGACAACCAGCCTGGCCTCAGGCTCCTGGTCCAACAGGCTCTGCAGGAGGCTGTAGGCCTGGGCGTAGTAGCTGGTCGTGATGACCGTGCAGATCTGCATCTCAGACCAGCTCAGTGGAGCCGGGGGCGTACTCGGGGATCAGCTGAGCCAGGGCGGCCCGCAGCTCGGCCGCACCGGCGTTCTGGGCGAGCAGCTCCTCGAGGCGTTGCAGCTCGGCCCACAGCTGCGAGTGATCGGCGGGCGCCCCGTTGCCGACCAGGATGCCTGGATGGCGGGTGCGCTGGGCGTGCTCTTCGCTGTGGAACAGTGCCTCGTGCAGTTTCTCTCCGGGGCGCGGGCCGCAGATCTCGATCTCTATGTCGGCGCCAGGGCGCAGCCCGGACAGGTGGATCAGGTCGCGCGCGAGATCGATGATCCGCACCGGCTCGCCCATATCGAGGATGAAGACCTCGCCGCCTCGCCCCATGGCCGCTGCCTCCAGAACCAGCCGGGTGGCCTCGGACAAGGTCATGAAGTAGCGGGTCATCTCCGCGTGGGTGACGGTCACGGGCCCGCCTGCTGCAATCTGGCGGCGAAACAGGGGCACGACACTGCCGCTGGAGCCCAGGACATTGCCGAAGCGCACCGACAGGAAAGCTGTCGCGTGGCGTTGCGTGCAGGCCTGCATCATGCGCTCAGCCACGCGTTTCGTGGCGCCCATCACGCTGCTCGGACAGACCGCCTTGTCTGAAGAGATCAGCACGAAGTGCTCGACGCCGCAGCGCGCTGCGTGCTCAGCCAGGAGCTGCGTGCCAAAGATGTTGTTTGCGATGGCCGCGCGTGGAAAGTCCTCGAGCATCGGCACGTGCTTGTGGGCGGCGGCGTGGAAGACCACCTGGGGGCACTCTTCATCGAACAGGTCCGCCACCCCGGAGCTGTCGGTGACGTCGAGCAGCCAGGGCCGCAACACATCGTTGCCGAGGCGTCCTTTGAGGCGTGTCGTCACTTCAAAGAGGGCACTCTCGCTGCGTTCGACCAGGATCAGCCGGGCGGGATCGAGTTGCGCCAGCCGGGAGCAGAGGCCCGCTCCGATGCTTCCCCCTGCACCGGTGACCAACAGCCGCTTGCCAGCCACAAAGGCGGAGACGGCCTCCGGGTTGCCTTCGACAGGTTCCCGACGCAGCAGGTCTTCGATCGCGACCGCCCGCAACTCTCCCAGCCCCTGTCCCGAGACCAGCTCGGCCAGGTCGGGGATGATCTTGGCAGAAACTCCCAGCTCGACGCAGGTGTTGCGGATCTGGCGGATGGTCTGGCCGCTGGCTTCCGGCAAGTGGATCAGCACCTGTTCGCAAGCAGTCAGCGCACAGATCTGCGGCAACTCTTCGAGCGGACCCAGCACGCGCAATCCGTGGATGCGGCTGCCCGTCTGGCTGGGGTCGGAGTCGACGAAACCCAGGGGCTCGATGCCGAGCTGGGGTTTGTCGAGGATCTCCCGAGCGACGTGCGCGCCCGCCCGACCCGCACCGACCAGCAAGGTCCGGGTGCGGGGCCGCGCGGCTGCGGGTTGCTTGCGGCTGCTCCTTTCGTGGAGCAGACGGCGCAGCACGCGTGCGCCTGCGATGCCTAGGAATGCCAGCGCTGCGTCCATCGCCTGGACGCCCAGGGGGACCACCCAGAAGCGTGCCTCTTCGAGCGAGACGAAGGCCAGCCGCAACACCAGCAGGATGCAGCCCGCGCTGGCGAGCGCAGCCAGGATGGGAACCATGTCTCGAAGGCCTACATAGCGCCAAGCGATCCACGGCACGCCGACGATGACGAGCGCCATATACTGCAGCATGACCACGAACGGAAGTGTGGCCAGCAGCAGGCTCGCCGTGTCGGTCTCGAGCTGGAATTCGAACCGGAACAGGAATGCCAGCAAATACGCCAGGCCGAGCATCAGCAGGTCGACCAGCACCCGGGACGCGCGGGTCAACAGAAGCGGCGCGGGTCTCATGCGCGAGTCTCCGCCAGGATGTCGGCCAGGCAGGCGCAGACGTGCTCGAGTTGCTCGTTGCGCATGTCGGGGAACAAAGGAAGGGAGATCAGCCGCGGCCAGGCAGCCTCAGCCTGAGGGAAACACCCCGGGCCGTAGCCGTATTTCTCGCGGTAGTACGGTTGCAGGTGTAGAGGCAGCCAATGCACTGAGCAGCTCACCCCGCGCTCACGCAGGCGTGCGATCACTGTTGCCCGGTCGATGCGCAGCTGCTCGAGGCGCAGCCGGATCGGATACAGATGCCAGGCATGGCGCCGGGTTTCGGGGTCGTCCGGCGGAAGCTCGACAGCCTCGAGCCCTGCAAGTCGGGAGGAATAGGCCGCAGCCAGCTGTTGACGGAGCTTCCAGAGCTGATCGGCGCGTCGCAGCTGCGCGTGTCCGATCGCGGCGGCCAGGTCGGTCAGGTTGTACTTGAAGCCTGGGGCGACAATCTCGTAGTACCAATAACGCGAGGTGTCCGCGCTGCGCCGCCAGGCGTCCCGATCCATGCCGTGCAACGACATCAAACGCATGCGGCGGTCGAGCTCGGGGTCGTTGCAGACCGCCATGCCGCCCTCGCCCGTGGTGATGCACTTGTTCGCGTAGAAGGAGAAGCAGCCGACCCGTCCGAAGCTGCCCGTAGCTTGCCATGCTTGGGTGGCATCGGCCCGGTAGGCGGCCGGGAAGGTATGGGCGGCGTCTTCGAGCAGGTCGATCCCATGGCGGGCGCACAGCTTGAGCAGCGGACGCATCGCGCAGGCATAGCCGCCGTAGTGCATGGCGATCAGCGCCCGGACTTTTCCGTAGGGCGGCTGCAGTCCAGGCAGGGGGCGATCGTGGGCCAGGGCCTCAAGCGTCTGGGCCGCGGCCTCAGGATCGAGGCACAGGTCTGGTCCGCAATCGACGAATACCGGCGTGGCATCGAAGTAGCGCACGACCTCGGCCGTGGCAGCAAAGGTCAGCGTGGGAACCAGCACCAGCTCGCCGCGCTGCAGGCCGATGGCTTCCAGGGCGAGATGCAGGGCGGCCGTACACGAGTTGAGCGCCAACGCGTGGCGGCAACCGAGCGCTTCGGCGAACGAGGCTTCGAAGGCCGCCACCCGCGGTCCGGTCGTGAGCCAGCCCGATTCGAGGCTGTCGACCACGGCATCGATCTCTGCACGGCCGATGCTGGGTTGGAAGTAGGGAACCTCCAGCGGAGGGGGGGCTGACAAGAAGGTGTCCTCGTGCGCATACCACGGTCAAGACGTCCAGAATAGCCGTGTTGCCTGTGCTTCTCAACCA
Source organism: Planctomycetota bacterium (assembly GCA_029260765.1). Taxonomy (GTDB): domain Bacteria; phylum Planctomycetota; class J058; order JAJDCP01; family JAJDCP01; genus JAJDCP01. The sequence continues at coordinate 45,145 of JAJDCP010000133.1, read as the reverse complement.
GGTGGAGATGGCTCTTGGCTCTCCTGCCGGTTCAGCTGGGCGATGCCGGCGCGTGCCGCGCGTACCGGAGGGGACTCGGCGCGGGCGAGAATCCGCCCCAGACTCAGCTGGTAGGCAGTGGCCGCCAGGATGCGCAGGTCGCGCCCGAAGCTGGGGTTTCGGACATAGTCGAGGGCCAGCGCCAGCTTGTGCGGCAAGACGACCTCCCGGTAGGCCCGCTCCTTGTCGTGCGCGCTGGCCAGAAGGCTCTCTTCGGCATGGAAACACAGGGCCGCCTGGCCCGTCAGTCCTGGACGCACGCTGAAGATCTCGCAGGGATAGGCGTCGCGGTAGCACGGCACTTCCGGCCTCGGTCCGACCAGGCTCATGTCTCCGCGCAGCACATTCCAAAGCTCTGGCAGCTCATCGAGCTTGCTGCGACGCAACCAGCGGCCGATGGAGGTGATGCGAGGATCGTCCCCCGCCGTGATCTGTGCACCAGCGGTTTTCTCTGCAAGAACGGATTCCTGCGCACCAGGACTCGCTGCAGCGCGCATCGTGCGCAGCTTCACCAGCTCGAAAGGCCGCCCCAGTAGCCCGATGCGCGTCTGACGGAACAGCACCGGGCCCGGGGAGTCGAGCCTGATCAACAGCGCAAGACCGCCCAGCAGCGGCGCGCTGGCCAGCAAGCCTGCCGCCGCGCAGCAGACGTCGAAGCATCGTTTCAGGCTCATCGTGTCAGCTTCCCAGCAGAGGCCCGGGGGCTGCGCCGTCGCAACAGCAGGAAGTCGACGATGCCGGCCCAGTAGCCCAGGCCGTAGCCCCCATGCAGCAGCGCGAAGGCGCACATCACCCTGAGCGCGCGCAGGGGGTGAAGGGTCGCGCGCAGAGCGCAACAGAGCGCTGCGAGCAGCCATGCGCCCAGCCCGGCCGCGTAGAGCCAGGCAGCCCAGGGAAAAGCCCAGGCGAGCCAGGGACCTACGAGCAGGCCCGCGACGAAGATCCCGGGCAGCAACTGACGCAGGTTGGTCAACGCACCATGTTTGCGTCCGACGTACACTTTCCAATAGCCGTATTGAAAGTACTGACGGAAGAGTTGCCTGAAGCTGGCGCGCACGTGGTAGCGGGCCCGGATGCGCCGATCCAGGACGATCTGGTGGCCCGCGCGCCGCAGGCGGTAGTTGAGCTCATCGTCTTGATTCCTCCAGAGCTCTTCATCGAATCCGCCGAGCTGCTCGAGCAGCGGCCGTCGGTAGGCCCCAAAGGCCACCGTGTCGACTGGACCTTCGCGCGATCCGGTGCGGAAATGGGCACTGCCCACCCCAAAGCGTGAAGCCATCGCCAGCGCGATGCAGCCTGCGGTCTGGGTGGTGGCGAGGTTCTCGAGACAACCCCCCACGCAGCCGATGTGCGGGTCCGCACGCAGGGCGCGCAGGCAGGCGTGGACGTAGTCCGGCGCGACCTCTGCGTGGCCGTCCACGCGGATGAAGACTTCACCGCGGCACGCGCGGAGACCGAGATTCAGCGCGTGGGGGGTGCCGCGTGCTGGATTGTCCAGCAGCTGGATATGGGGATGGTCTTGTGCCCGCGCAGTCACCAACTGCGCAGAGTCGTCCTCGCTCTGGCCGTCGACCACCAGGATCTCAAGTCGGTCGCGGGGGTAATCGAGGGCGCACAGCGCATCGAGGCAGCGTGGCAGGGCGCTGGCTTCGTTGCGGCAGGGGACAATGATGCTGACAAGAGGCGTCTCCATGCCGGCATTCTCCGGGCTGGCACGGCCCGCTGCAAGCGCACAGCTCGTTGATGGCCGGTCCGCCATCGCATAGGATCAGAGACCACAGGTTGCGAGAGGATCGGTTGTGGCGCGACGGTTTCGGGGATGGGTGTTGGCGGGGCTGAGCATCTGCCCTCTGCTGTTGGCTTCCTGTGCATCGGGGCCTCTTGCCAGGCGCCCTCCGCCCCCGCCTCTGTATCCCAACCGCAATGTACCGCCGGTCGACATCTTCGCCAGCGGCCAGTTGGCGGCGCCGGATGCGCCCGACGTCAACTACATGATCGGGGTCTCTGACCGGCTGCAGGTGGAGATCCTCGACTTCCTGACCATCGGAGACATGGCGGTGTTGTCATTGGACGTGGTCCAGGACGGCAGCATCGATCTGCCCTATCTCGGGGACGTCCAGGCCGAGGGGCGCACGGCGGCGCAGGTGCAGGATGCGATCAGTGAGCAGCTCATCGAGGGCGGCATTCTGTTCGAGCCTGTCGTATCGGTGACCGTGGTCGAGTACCGCAGCCGCGCGATTCTGTTGATGGGCCATGTCAGCCGGCCCGGTTTCTACTACCTGCGCCGCAACTCCACCAACCTGCTGGGAGCTCTGGCGCTGAGCGGAGGCTTGAGCACAGGGGCCGGAACTCTGGTCGAGATCCGGCGGCCGGCGCGCACGGTGCCCGGCGACACGTCGGAGGCCGAGGTCTTCCATGCCGACCTGTTGGCCCTGATCAAAGAGGGCACGATGGCTGAGAACGCCGAGATCCTGCCCAATGACGTGCTGTACGTGGCCGAAGCGGACTCCTACTACCTGAGCGGGTTCGTCAGCTCCGCGGGCTCGAGACCCATCACCAAGCCGATCACCGTGCTCGAGGCGGTCGCTGCCGCCGGTGGTTTCCGCTATTGGGAAGCGTCGGCCACCGAGGCCTTCATCCGTCGGGTCGATGAGGTGGGGCGGCTGGAGATCATCGAGGTCGACTTGTTTGCGATGATCGAAGGCACCCAGGCGGACGTCTGGCTGCGCCCGAACGACCATATCCAGGTTCCTCAAACGACGGCTCGATTCCTGGCCTGGGAGCTCTGGAACCTGCTGAAAGGGCGCTTCGTCAGCCTGGGCTTCGACAACGCCGTCAGCGGTCTTTGAGCCGATGGCCGAGCCGCGTCCGCAGCCAGCACTCGGAATTGTCGACCTGCACTGTCACCTGCTTCCCGGGGTCGATGATGGGGCTGCCGATCTGGAACAGGCGCTGGCGATGGCACGGCGGGCGGTCGCCGAGGGAATCTGTACGGCGGTGACGACGCCGCACACCTGGGACGGGCGCTATGAGGTCGGCCACGAGTCGGCAGATGCGGCCTTTGCCGCCTTGCGTGCTGCTGTGGAATCGGAAGGGCTGCCCTTGCAGCTGAAGTTGGCCGCCGAGAACCGACTTGATCGCCGCTTGCTCGAAGCAGCCAACGCCGGACGCGTGCGCACCTTGGGGGACAGCGCCTGGGTGCTGGTCGAGTTGCCACCGCGTGTCATGCCTCCGCGGCTGGAACAGAGCCTGTTCGCCCTGCGCACCGCAGGGTTGCGGCCGGTGCTCGCGCATCCCGAGCGCTACCCGGGATTTCGCGGCAAGGGCGGGCTGCGGCGGCTGAAGGCGCTGGCTGATGGGGGCACGCTGATGCAGCTGACCGGCGAGGCTTTCTTGGGGTCGGGCGCGCGGCGCAGGAGGGTGCGTCGGCTGCTCGAGGCGGGCTTGTGCCACCTGGTCGCGAGCGATGCGCATGGCATACAGCAGCGTCCTCCCTGTGCCCGGGCAGTGTACCGTGCTTTGTGCCGCTTCGGGGACGAGGGCTTGGCGGCGCGGCTGATGCGCGAGAATCCGGCGCGCATACTGGCGGACCAGCAGCCCCTGCCGGTCGGACTGGAACGTTCCTGGTGGCGGCGCGTGCGGGGTTTGTGGACCTGAGCTCGTGTCGAGCACTGGCAGATCAGGCCGGTTGGTGGTATCCTGGAAGATACGGAGCTGTGGAGAGAGGGTCATCAAATGCGTAGAGTTTTCCTGGTCTTTGCCGGGCTGATGTGCCTGGCATCCTGGACCTTTGCTCAGGGCAATCCCGTGGCTCCGGTGGGAGAGATGTTCCAGCTGGTGTTCAACACTGGTGGCGCAGAACCAGCGGTGGTGGGCAACGTTCCGGTCGTGGTCGCCGATGCCAGTGGCAACATCATTATCGAGACCGTCGCAGGCCCAGACGGCGTGTGCGCCTTGACCATGGCCGAGCCTGGCCAGTATTGGGTGTATGCGGGCGGACTGGTCTCTCCCGTTGAGGTCGTCAACGCTCCGGTGGGCGAGCAGGTTCTGGTCGACACCTTCGTCGTGTCTGCGCCCGAGAGCGTGCTGACGAGCGATGCCGTGATCGCGGCGACGCAGACGACCTTTGAACAGATCCAGGGGACACAGGCCTTCTATGTGTACAGCTCCGCGTTGCGCACAGTGGTGCCCGCAGCGGTGTCCTGGACGACTGTCGGCACGGTCGCGGCCGCGGCCCTGGTGGCTGCTGGCGTCCCGGCGTACTACTTCCTCGAGCAGGAAAACGACGACGGCGGGGACAACAATCAGACCGTCAGCGCCTTCCGGCCCTGATTTTCCCTACCATGAAGCGCGTTCTTCTGCCTGTCTGCCTGGTTCTCCTCTTGATCGGTTGTGACGAGCCTCTGGCTGGCTCTGCTTCCGAGCCGACTGTGGTGCGGCCTGGAGAGCGTGCGCGTCCTGTTTGGGAGCGTCCCCCCAGCGACACGGTGCATGTGCGGGCGCATTTTCTCGCGAGGCATGAGCGCTTCGATCGCGAACGTTGGGAGACCTTCGCGTCCTTTGAGCTGCGCATGCCCAGGGCTCTGCGCATCGAGGCTGAGCTGCTGGACCGTGAGGTCTTTCTCGCCAGCTATCGGCTGTCGTTGCCAGAGGGGGCCAGCCGGCTTGACCTGCGGTTCCGCTACGATCCGGACGACCGCAGCCTTGACCAGGAAGACGCTCCCGCCCACGTCTTCGTCTACCGCATCGAAGTGGATGGGACGCGCCAGGCTGAGGGGCGCTTTGCCTGGTTCGGCACGCTTCCGTTGCGCTGGCAGCCTGTCTTACCAGCCAGCCCAGCCCAGGGTTTCTGGGCCTGGCCTCGGGGTCGGCGGCAGACGGTCTGCCACTTCTTCTGGTTCGGGTCCGAAGACCCCCACGACGTGGCGCTTGTCGGCGAGGACCGCATCCGGGTCGGTGTGTCCGAGCACGCCCTGGTCTCGCATCCACGGCCGGTTTGGGTGTTCCAGCTGCGGTTTTGAGCGCAGAATCGCCCTTCTCCAGCAAAAACCTGTCCGGATGCGCAGCCTCGAGGCCACCCATCGCTAGCCACATTCGCCTGGGAAGACCACATGCTGCGCAGACTCCTCCTCTCTTTGCTGCTGACGAGCCTGTGCTGGGCCCAACAGCTGCATACCGTCGACTTCCGCCTCCCGGCCCGACAGGGCGTCAACTCGGTCCATGTTGCCGGCGACTTCAACGCCTGGGGCGAGCGCGACATACCGCTGGCACCTCAACGCGATGGAAGCTGGCGTGTGCAGATCGAGCTCAGCCCGGGCTTCTACGGCTACAAGTTCATCCTTGATGGCACGACCTGGGTCGAAGATCCCCGCGCTCGCAGCTCGCGCCCGGACGGGCACGGCGGCCAGAACTCGGTGCTCGAGGTCGGCCGCATCGCCCGCGCGCAGAAGCGCTTCCGTGCGCCCGACTGGTTGCAGGGCGGAGTTGCCTACCAGATCTTCCCGGAGCGTTTCGCGAACGGTGAGCCCGGCAACGATCCACGGGGCGTCGCGGCCTGGGGGGGCACTCCGGAGTACGGCAATTTCTTTGGCGGAGATTTGCAGGGAATTTTAGCCAAGCTCGACTACCTGCAGGAGCTGGGTGTGACGGTGCTCTACCTCAACCCGATCCAGACCGCGTCTTCGAACCACAAGTACAACCCTCGCGACTACCGGGCCGTCGACCCGCACTTCGGCGGGGATGCGGCCTTGCTCGCGTTGGTCGAAGAGCTGCATCGGCGGGACATGCGCATCGTGCTGGACGGTGTCTTCAACCACACCTCCACCGATTTCTTCGCCTTCGCAGACGCCCGTGCCCGCGGCGAGGCCTCACCCTACTGGGACTGGTACCAGATCGAGAGCGCTCCTGTGCGCTTCGATCCCCCGAACTACGACTGCTGGTCGGGTTTCTCCTCCCTGCCGGCGTTGAATTCGGCCCATCCGGACGTACGCGCCTACCTGTTTGAGAGCGTGCGGCATTGGCATGAGAGCTTCGGCATCGACGGCTGGCGGCTCGACGCGGTGACCGACGTCGAACATGAGTTCTGGGAGGGGCTGCGCGGGGCTGTCAAGCAGGACTGGCCAGACAGTTGGTTGATTGGCGAGATCTGGGGAGATCCCTGGAGCTGGTTGCAGGGCGATGAGTTCGATGGAGCCACCGACTACCGCTTCAGGGATGCTGTCCTGCAGGGGGTCGTAGAGCGCTCGTTCGATGCGCGCGAGCTCGACGCACGCTTGCAGGGCATCAGGGCGGAGCTGCCCGAGGCCGCGCGGGGGGCGATGTTGAACGTGCTCGGGAGCCACGACACCGCGCGCCTTCGCACGCTGGCGGAGAAGGCCGCCGGCGCCGATGCCCTGCCACGGGTGTTGCAGGCAGTGCTCTTGCAGTTCTGCATGCCGGGGGTGCCTTGCGTCTACTACGGCGATGAGATCGGGCTCGAGGGGGAAGGCGATCCCGACTGCCGGCGCTGCTTCCCCTGGGATGCCGCCCAGTGGCAGACCACCCTCCTCGAGCGCGTGCGGCTGCTCGGTCGCCTGCGCGCTGAGCTGCCAGGCCTGCAGGGGAATCTGTGGCGGGTGCTGAAAACTGACGGAGGCCTGTACCTGTTCGCTCGGGGTGAAGGCCGTGAAGCGGTGGCGGTCGCCTTGAATCTGAGCGATGAGCCCCGAGAGCTGAGCTTCCATCCGGGTACGGCGGGCTGGAAGCGGGGACAGGGAATTGTCGAGCAGCTCGGTGAGATCGGCAGCGCGGGGGTCTGGCAGGTCGGAGGGCGGGCGTGGAGCATGCAGCTGCCGGCGTCGGGCAGTGCGCTGTTCACTCCCCGACCCTGAGCTCAGCTTTCGGGGGCTGGTCTGTGGCTGCGCAGCAGCAGACGCCGCGCAGCCTGAGCGCGTGCCTCAGCTGGTCGCGTGGCTGGCGACGGCCTTCTGCAGGGCTTCGACCCGGTCGGTCTTCTCCCAGGTGAAGGTGTCGAGGTTGCGTCCAAAGTGGCCGTGGCAGGCTGTCTGGCGGTAGATGGGCCGCTTGAGCTGCAGGGTGTTGATGATCTCGGCGGGCGTGAGCGGGAAGACCTCGCCGACCGCACGCGCCAGCACTTCTTCGTCGACCTTGCCGGTGCCGAAGGTGTCGACGTGGATCGAGACCGGCTTAGCGACGCCGATCGCGTAGGCAAGCTGGATCTCGCATTCGCGCGCCAGCTCGGCGGCGACGATGTTCTTGGCGATGTAGCGCGCAGCGTAGGCGGCCGAGCGGTCGACCTTGCTGGGATCCTTGCCACTGAAGGCGCCCCCACCGTGGCGGCCGCGGCCCCCATAGGTGTCGACGATGATTTTGCGGCCGGTCAGACCCGCGTCGCCCATCGGGCCGCCGATCACAAAGCGGCCGGTCGGGTTGACGTGGTAGATGATGTCATTGTCGACCAGGTGCGCGGGCAGAATCGGCAGAATCACCTGTTCGATGATGGCCTTCTTCAAGGCGTCGTGCTCGATGCCATCGTCGTGCTGGGTCGAGATCACGACCGTGTGGATGCGCTTGACCTCGCGGCCGTCATACTCGACGGTCACCTGCGACTTGCCATCGGGACGCAACCAGGGCAGCGTGCCGTTCAGGCGCAGCTCGGCGAGCCGCTCGACCAGGCGGTGGGCCAGGTGGATGGGCAACGGCATCAACTCTTCGGTCTCGTCGCAGGCATACCCGAACATCAGGCCCTGGTCGCCGGCGCCCTGCTCTGCGTGCAGGCCCTCACCAGCCGTCACGCCCTGGGAGATGTCGGGAGACTGACGGTTGACGGTCAAAAGCACGGCGCAGGAGGTGGCATCGAAGCCTTTGGCCGTGTCGTCGTAGCCGATCTCGCGGATCGTCTTGCGCACAATCTGCTGGTAGTCGACCTGTGCGTTGGCGGTAATTTCGCCGGCTACCATGGCGACCCCGTGGGCCAGAAGGGTCTCGCAGGCAACCCGGCCGTTGGGATCTTCGGCCAGGATCGCATCGAGAATCGCGTCGGAGATCTGGTCGGCCATCTTGTCTGGATGCCCCATCGACACAGATTCAGAAGTAAAAAGATTCGCCATTGTCCATTCCTCTCAGCTTGCCCCCTAACTGGCGGGAGCTGGTTTGTCCCAATTCAAGGCTTGTTCGATTCCTGCCAGGTTCCTGGTCGTCGCGCCGACATGAGCTTCGATCATGCGTCGGCCGTGCTCGCCGCGTCGTGCTGCCTCGTGAGGATCTCGGAGAAGTCCTCGCGTGCGCGCTGTCAGTTGCTCCTGATTTTCGACTACGGTGAGGGCGCCGACTTTGTTCAAGCGCGACACATCGTTGGCGAAATTGAAGGTGTGGGGGCCGACGACGACTGGTTTGCCGAGCCCGGCCGGCTCGATCATATTCTGGCCACCATGGGGAATCAAGCTTCCACCCACGAACACCAGGTTGGCTCCCGCATAAAGACGGCGGAGATCACCGACCGTGTCGACCACCAGGATGGTGTCGCAAGTCAGACGTGTCCCGCTCTCGCGGAAGTCTGTCAGCAACACAGGCTTGAGCCCCAAGTCGCGGCAAGAGGCCGCCACACCCCGGGCTCGTTGGATGTGTCGTGGCGCCAATACCAGCCGCAGGTCAGGGAACTCGGGCAACAGCTCGAGATAGGTCTTGGCCAGCACCAGCTCTTCGGATTCGTGGGTGCTGCCTCCGAGCAAGATGGTCTCGGTGCTGCTCAAGCGCAGCTCGTTCCGTACCTCGCGGATTTGATTGCCGTCAGAGGCCAGGTCGACATTGTCATACTTCATCGTGCCGGTCACGCGCAGCATGTTCGCCGGAACTCCGATGCGTCGGAAACGGTCGGCGTAGGTCTCATCCTGGGCGCAGATCAGGCGCAGTTGGCTGAGGTATTTGCCGAAGATCTGCCGGAAGAAGTAGTAACGCGGGAAGGAGCGCGATGAGATCCGTCCGTTGACGATCACTACGGGAACCTTGGCCCGGGTCGCATAGTTGGTGAAATTCGGCCACAGCTCGAGCTCGACGAGGATCACAACGGCAGGACGCAGGGCACGGAAGAAGCTCCGCACGGCGGTACTGAAGTCCATCGGAAAGTAGACCACGCGCAGGTTGGGGAAACGCTTGCGGGCGATCGCGTGGCCTTCCATCGTCGTCGAGGAGATCACTACATCATGGTCGGGAAAGCGCTGGACGATGCTCTCGATCAGCTGGACTGCGCCGAGGATCTCACCGACCGACACACCGTGGATCCAGATCGAGCGGCGCGCCCCCGGGTTGGGCTTCAAGTAACCGATGCGTTCGAGCAGGCCTGCGCGGTGGCGCTTGCGGGTGGCCATCTTGTAGAGAAAGAAGGGGAGCAGCCAGGCAAAGCCGAGCAGATAGAGCAGGTCGATGAACAGGGGCATACGGGGTGTCCCTTGCGTACGGTCGAGGTCTCAAGCAGCCCGCCCGACCCTTGCCGTTGGCAGAGTATCGGTCGGGGAATCTCATCGAGAGCGGGCGCCCATCACTTGGCAGCAACGCCCTTGCCGCAGCACTTCTTGTGCTTCCGCCCGCTGCCGCACGGACAGGGGTCATTGCGGCCGACTTTGGGGGCGTCGCGTTTGATCGGCTTGGGAGCTTCCTGGCTGACGTTTTGACCCGCCGCGTTGCGCGCGCTGGCCTCTTTGTTCGCCCGGTCGACGAACTGCTCGTGGCGCACATTCGAGATCTGCCAGCGCTGTTGCATCTTCGCTTCGGCGTTCTCGCTGACCACCCGCACCTTGTAGAGCAGGTCGGTGACCTCGTCGTCGAAGCATTCCAGCATCTGGTCGAACATCTTCGAACCGTCACGCTTGTACTCGATCTCCGGGTCCTTGCCCGCCATGCCGCGGTAGCCGATGCCCGACTTGAGCTGGTCCATCGCGTGCAAGTGGTCTTTCCAGCGCTTGTCGAGCTTGTTGAGCAGCACGACGCGCTCGAGGCGTTGCATGTGCTCGGGTTCGCTCGAGTCGGCCCGTTCCTGGTAGATCTCCCGGGCCCGCTCGCGCATGCGCTTGGTCAGCAGCTCACGGGCGGCGGTGTCGTCGCGCTGCACGTCAGGGTCTTTCAGCACGGCCTGGGCGTCGAATCGGGCGCCGAACCGCTTGAGGAAGGCCCGGGTAAGCTCTTCGAGCTCCCAATCACCACGGTGACGGGCTTGACAGTGCAGGTCGACGGCGTCCCCGATCACGCGGTCGACGGCTTCGAGCACGATCTCGCGCAGCTCGCCGGCATCTTCTTCGAGGATGCTCTGACGCAGCTCGTAGACCGCCTTGCGCTGGTAGTCCATCACCTTGTCGTACTTGAGCAGGTTCTTGCGGATGTCGAAGTGGTAGGCCTCGACCTTGCGCTGGGCTTTTTCGACCGAGCGGGTCACCCACTTGTGCTCGATGGCTTCGCCTTCGGCCTGCAGCTTGTTCATCGTGTTGCGCACCCAGTCGGGCATGAAGCGCCGCATCAAGTCGTCTTCGATACTCAGGTAGAAGCGCGTCTCCCCCGGGTCGCCCTGACGGCCGCTGCGTCCACGCAGCTGGTTGTCGATGCGGCGGGAGTCGTGCCGGGAGGTGCCGATGACGTACAGCCCGCCCTTCTCTTTGACCCCCTCGCCGAGCACGATGTCGGTACCGCGGCCTGCCATGTTGGTTGCGATGGTCACCGCGCCGGGCTGGCCGGCGTTGAGGACGATGTCCGCCTCTCTGGCGTGCTGCTTGGCGTTGAGCACTTCGTGGGGAATGCCGCGCCGGCCGAGCCGTTTCGACAGCTTCTCGGAGTACTCGATCGACTCGGTACCGACCAACGCTGGTTGGCCACTCTTGTGGGCGCGCTCGATCTCGTCGACGATGGCCCGGTCTTTTTCCTCAGACTTGCGGTAGATCAGGTCGTTGTGGTCGGCCCGCACCACGGGCTTATTGGTCGGAATCTTGACCACCTCAAGCTTGTAGATCTCGTCGAACTCTTCGGCCTCGGTCATCGCCGTACCGGTCATGCCCGACAGCTTCTCATACAGCAAGAAGTAGTTCTGCAGGGTGATGGTGGCCAGCACCTGGTTCTCGGCCTTGATCTTGATGCCCTCTTTGGCCTGCACAGCCTGGTGCAAGCCATCGGACCACTGCCGGCCGTGCATCAGGCGGCCAGTGAAGCTGTCGACGATGATCACCGAGCCTTCTTGCACGACGTAGTCCACGTCTTTTTTGTAGATCAAGTTGGCCCGCAAGGCCTGCTCGATGTAGTGCACCCACTTCAGGTTCTCGGCGTCTTCGAGACTCAGGTCGCGATGCCAGCTCACGTCGTTCTCTGCGGCACGTCCATAGATCTCGATGCCGAGCTGATCCTCCGCAGACCGCACCCCGGTGTCGGTCAAGAAGACCGAGTGGTCTTTTTCGGAGAACACGTAGTTGTATTTGCGGTCGAGCACTTCTTTTTGGTTCTCATCCTCTTTGCAGAGGTGGTCGAAGTCGTGCTTCTCGATGCCGCCGCGCGCAGAAATCAGACGCTTGGCGATCCCGTTGGCGCGCATGTACTTGTCAGACATCGGTTCGCTGAGACCCGATATGATCAGCGGCGTACGGGCCTCGTCGATCAAGATCGAGTCGACCTCGTCGATGATCGCGTAGTGCAAGTCGCGCTGCACCTGTTCGGCCTTGCGCACCTTCATGTTGTCGCGCAGGTAGTCAAAGCCGAATTCATTGTTGGTGCCGTAGGTGATGTCACATTGGTAGATCTCTTTGCGCTCGTGCGGGGACATGTTCGACTGGATCGCGCCGACTGTCAGGCCGAGGAACTCGAAGATCTTGCCCATCCACTGCGAGTCGCGCAGGGCGAGGTAGTCGTTGACGGTCACGACATGTACGCCCTTGCCTCCCAGCGCGTTCAGGTATGCGGGCAGCGTTGCGACCAGGGTCTTCCCCTCACCAGTCATCATCTCGATGATGTGCGCGTGATGCAGGAAGTGACCACCGACCAATTGGACGTCGAAGTGGCGCATGCTCAGCACCCGGCGGCTGGCTTCGCGCACGACGGCGAAGGCCTCGGGCAGCAAGTCGTCGAGCTCGGTTCCCTCGCTCAGGCGTTGTTTGAATTCATCGGTCTTGGCTCGCAGCGCTTCGTCGCTCAAGGCCTTGAGACTCTCTTCGAGCTCGTTGACCGCCTGGATTTCCTTCATGGCTCCGTCGATGAGCCGCTGGTTTCGCGAGCCAAAGACTTTCTTGAGCGCTTTGGAGAAACCGGAGAAGATCTTGTCGAGCATGGGAGTAGGCCTGCTGTTGGAGGGGTCGCACAAATGGTGCGAAGTCTGCATTCTACGTTGCCTGGACGCCCCTCGTCAATAAACGGGGCCCGAGTTGAAAGGGGCATCTCATCAAATGGCGTGCCGTGGACGCGGCCGCAAGCCTGCGTGCATTCCGGTGTCTGGCGGGCGCCATTCTGGCAGGAAAAAAAGTCCCCGGCCCTGTTGACAGCACCACAGGGGGTCGGTAGATTGGCTGGCCGCGCGCCGAGGTGGCGGAATTGGCAGACGCGCTAGGTTCAGGTCCTAGTCCTCTTCGGAGGGTGAGGGTTCGAGTCCCTCTCTCGGCACTTTCTTACGGCACAAGCACTCAAGGCTTGTGCCGTTTTTGTCTTTGTTGGTCCTTGTCTGCGCGATGTCCTGACCTCGCACCGCAGGGGATCGGTGTTGCCGCTCGTGTGTCGGTCAGCGGCGCCTTCGAGTCCAATGAAGCAGATCCCGAAGCGCATCGTGGCTGCTGGCAGCCAGCCACGCCTCTGCGAACGTTCGGTCCCACGAGCGAGACAGTGCAGCGATCTCGAGGCGGACATCGTCGAGTTGCGATGGACGGGCGATGAGCAACAGAATCCCGACCGGTGGCTCGGCCTCATCGCCGATCCGGCGCAGTCCGGAGCGGAGTCGAAGGATCGACGCTAGAAGCTCGGTTTCGATCGGTGCGATCCCTGGAATGCACACGGAGACAACCGGAACCTCGGCACGTGCCTCCAGAGCCTGTGCAACCTGTGCGGCAGCTCGGTCCGCGAGCTCCGCGCTGAGACCATCCGTCAGGATGCTCAGCGCCTGCGCTAGCTCGAGCTCCTCCGTGCAGTCATGGATCTGCGCCCTCTCGATGGCCTCGTCCAGCGCGTCCCACGGGCGGCCCTCCCGTTCGAATCCGATCCGTTTGAGCTCCACTTCGAGATCGGCTCTAGCGCCGGGATGCAATCCTCCGCGTGTCTTGAGAGCCGAGATCCTCCGAACTCTTCTACGGACAAAGAACAGGAACCAGAGGAATGCGAACGAGACCAGGGAGCTGGCGATCAGAATGGGGCCGGATCCCATATCCAAGATCAGGACGAGGTAGCAGGCAATGGCCAGCGGAGGAAGCCAGCTGTGCGCGGGGGCGTGGAAGCTCGGGTAGTAGTTGCGGATTCCGCTGCGCCGAAGCACCCACGAACCCGCTTCGATGGCGATGAAGGCTAGAAGCACCAGGGTCGAGGCGGCCTTGACCAGCAGCTGCAAGGGGACGAAAGTGGCCAGGGCGGTCGCCGAGAGCCCGATCAACAACACCGCGGCGACCGGTGTGTGTCGTCGGGGATGGACCTGCCCCAAGGACCGGGGCAGGACGTCGTCGCGTGCCATCGCGACGACGGAGCGAGAAGCCGCGAGCAAGCCCCCGTTGGCCGTCGTCACCATGGCGAGCAGGGCACAACACTGCAGGATCGCGTAACCAGGCAGTCCGCCCAGGGTCCGAGCTGCGTCGGCCAAGGGCTGCCTTGAGCTCGCCATCGCGTCGCCCTGGATGGCCACGGCAGCCGCGACGCACGCCGTTTGGATCAGCGCGACCGCTGCCCAGGCCAGGATGAGCCCCTTGGGGATCGTCCTCCGGGGCTCGGCGACTTCCTCGGAGACCGCAATCACCTTGGTCAGACCGGCGAAGGCGACGAAAACGGCCCCCGTCGTCGAGAGGAATGCGTGCAAGTCCGGGTTGCGGCCTGCCGCTTGAAAGCCAGCTCCGGAGCCCAGCGCTGCCGCGCAGAGCACGAAGCCCGTCAGGATCAGCAGCATCACTGCCACGAGCCCGATCTGAAAGCGCCCTGTGCCCCCAGGGCGCAGGACCATCAGCGCCGTGAGGCACACCCCCGTGGTCGCCGCGACTGCGCTCTCGATGGGAAGATGCGTCAACTCCCTGACGACCAGACCGATTCCGGCCAGGGCGAAGGCGGATTTGAGGAGGATGGCGAAGATCTCAGCGAAGCCCATCAGCGTCCCCGCCAGCGGCCCCAGACTGCGCTCGACGAGCAGGTAGCCACCGCCGGAGCGGGGAAGGGCCGTGGCCAGCTCAGCCTTGGCAAAGACGACCGGCAGGACGAGCAGAGCCGCCAACCCGTAGCAGGCGATGACCAGCGGGCCGGCTTGGGCATAGGCGAGGGCGGGCAGCACGAACAACCCTGAGCTGATTGCGCCGCCCACGGCGAGGGCGACGACACCAAACAGTCCGAGATGCCGTCTGAGCAACGTTGGAACCCCTCTGGTTGAGGAACGGGTGCCGCCGCTTCTGGGCTGCCGCACCGGTAGAGCGATGGAATCCTGGCAGGGTCGTTCCCGAAGCCCATACCAGTGGTGTTCCCGCTGAGGTGCTCCCCGATGGAGCCCCCGCGAGCGGTCTATCCACCCTCAGTCGGTAGGGCCCGGCCCTGGAGACCGTCGGGATACTTGTGATAGACCACCCGCTGCGGGAAGGGGATCGTAATGCCGTCTCTGTCGAATGCGATCTTGATCCGCCTCCGGACCTCTCGCGAAACCTGCCATTGTTCTCCCGCGACGGTCTTGATGCTGATGCGAAAATTCACCGAGCTGTCCCCGAAACTCTCAAGGCCCGACACCTCGTAGTCGAGGACTTTGCGCGCGAGCACTGGGTCTGCACGTACCTCGTCTCCGACTTTGCACAAGCAGGCGATGACTGCGTCGGGTCCATGCTCATAGGACACGCCGATGATCAGGACACAGTTTCCGTAGTCACGGGTCATGTTGCTGACCAGGGTGACGCAACCATTCGGAATGAAATGCAGCACCCCTTCACGGTCACGGATGGTCGTCAAGCGCAGGCTGACCCCCTCGACCTCGCCCCCCGTGCCGTCGTTGATCTTGATGAAATCTCCGAGCTTGTACTGGTTCTCGAGCAGGATGAAGAATCCTGCGAAGAGGTCTTTCATCAGCGACTGCGCACCGAAAGCCACCGCCAGGCCCAAAATACCGGCCGAAGCCAGAATGGGGGTCACATCGACCCGCAAGACCTGGAGGATGTAGATGCCGGCGACAATGGTCACCACCACAGAGAAGGCCTTGCGGAAGTTGTGCATGACCGTGGTGACCCGCTCCTCATTCTCCTTGAGCCTGCGGGCCTTATCCACGGGCTGTTCTGCGGACGTGGGCCGTTGATAGCGGGCGAGGTATCTACGCGCGAGCCGATTCGACGCCTGGATCACAAGCCAGGCTGCGACGGGGACCAACAGAAGCAGCAGAGCTGTCCGCAGCGCGCGCGCCATTCTCTCTGACAGCAGCTGTTTCCGTGTCCAGCCAATGCTGCCGCGCAGGTACTGTTGAAGCTCTGCCTCCGCGGTCGGGCGGTCCTCCGCATCCAGTTTCTGCAGCTCAGCCACGCTGTGGCCGGTGAGCAGCTTGACGAGTTTCAGCCGTTCTGCGCCTTCGGCCTCCAGCGCCGATTGGCGATCTTGCAGGTTCGCAACGCCGCGCTCCAAGCGCCCCAAACGACCCTGGCGACCACGTGCACGCCGCAGCTGCTCGAGCCAGTCGCGATAGGCCAGGAGCTCGCAGCGATAGGAGAAGACAAGGTCTGTGGCGAACGCGAGCGTGGTGTCCAACGCTCCGGGTTCCAGGGTTTCGGCTGCCGAGGGAAGAGATCGGGCGAGCATGCCGACCGAAGGGTTCTGGGCGCTCTCCTGCTGGAATTGAGC
Source organism: Planctomycetota bacterium (assembly GCA_029260765.1). Classification (GTDB taxonomy): domain Bacteria; phylum Planctomycetota; class J058; order JAJDCP01; family JAJDCP01; genus JAJDCP01. Next base: position 29,095 of record JAJDCP010000133.1, on the reverse strand, counting down.
CTGCAACAGCTCTTTGCCGGCGGGGTCTCTGGCCAGGCGCCATCGTGCCCACAGGGACAGAAGTGCCTCTTCTGCGGACATCTGTAGTGATTTTCCCTCGACGCGAGGTTCGAGGTCGGCGAGCAGCTCTTGCTCCTGACGGATCAGCTGAATGAGACGTCTCAGCTTCCCATCGCGGTTCTCAATGTTCTCTCCGAGCAGCTCAAGGTCGACGAGCTCTGTGTAGTCGTCCTCGAGCAGGAGCACGAGGTCTTCGGATTGCTCGGAGTTGAAGAAGGCCATGATCGGCTCGTGCCACGGTTCGTCGAGCTGCATGCGCTGCAGCACCTTCTGCCTGTGCCGGCGCTCCTCGACCTCACCGCTGCGGGTGGGTTGGGCGAGCAGCTGCAGCTCTCCGAGCAGGCGGAAGGTGTCGAGACGACGCAGAGTGAGGTCGAGGCGGGCCTGGACGGAATCCCAGAGCACGCGGCCCGTAGCCTCACGCTCGGTTGTCAGCTCGAGCCGACTGCGTGCGCGCGACACCTCCGCCGCGACCCGACGAAGATCGATCTCCAGAGAGGCGACCTCTTCTCGGTCCAAGTACTCTCCGATAGTTGGAGGAATCATGTCTCTCGGCAGGCTGCCCTGCCACTGCCGAAGCTCGATCGCTGATGCAGCCCCATAGACGCGCCTCGAGGACTCGAGTGCCCGCTCTGTCGTAGCCCGCAACTCCTCCCAGGCATCCACCCTGTTCAACAGTGCGATCAAGACCGCCTCGACCAGCGACTCTCGTTCAGCGTGGTGGCGTAAGCGAGCCATGAAGGAGTTTCGTTGCAGCTCGAGCGATTCGAGCAAGGTCGCGTCTTCGAACTCTTTATCGGGCGTCGACGTGCCGTTCTGAGGCCAATGCGGCAGAGGAGGCAACGCGGTTCCGGTGGCGAGGGAGTCGAGGATGTCGCTCCGATGCTCAGACAGGGCGAGCTGGACGCTTCGGACGAGCGGATCACTGTTCTCCCCCAGTCTCTGCCATGCCGCGCGTTCGGTCGCGTCCGCCTGCTGACTGCTCAGGGCGAGAGCCGCGATGCGTTCCTGAAGCTGACCGAACTGGGCGACCTCCTCGCCAAACCTCTCTGTCAGCGCCCCATTGTCCAAGCCTCGAAGCTCGCGGCTCCAAGCCGCCCAGGAGTCCTCCCGTTGGAAGGCTGCCTTGAGTCCGGGCAACTCGGCCTGCAGCTCCTTCATCAACTCGACGTTCGCAGCGAACGCGCCACGGGCAGCCTCGAGCTGGCCTCCGCGTGTGGCGATCCGTTGTCCCACCAGGCTGCGGTCACCAGTGAGCCGCTGCAGAGAAGTAGACAGCGTCTCTGCTTCAGCCAGAACGGGCACGGTGACATGCATCGAGTCTGGGATCGCGTCCTGCACCTCGAACAGGACGCCTCGGAGAACATCGATCTCCAGGCTCTGCTGGAACAAGCCATCGGTGTGGGTCTTCAAGAGCTCCAGGTCCACGAGTAGAGGCTCGAGTTGTGCGATCAGCTCCGTCAGGATGAGCTCGCGGCTCTTGTGGTAGTCCAGGCGGGCCTCGGCGATGAGCAACGCTCTCTTCGCTTTGCGCCAACTCTCCAGTCCGAGCCCTACCTGGATCGTATCGGCCAGAGGCATAGTCAAGCCACGGAGTCGCCTGTCCTGGTCCTCGAGGGACTTGATTCTCTGGTCGAGGACCTCCGGTCCCACGGGTTGTTTGGTGGCCTTTTCCTGTAGGGCTTCAAGGCGCCGCGTGATCAGCGCCAGCAGGCTCTGGGGGTCCCGGGTGTTCACGGACGCGTACAGGCCCTTGCGGAGCTGCGCCTCGCCGCGTCGGATCTGGAGCCGGCTGTGTTGCTCGGTCTGGGCGTTCAGCAGTGCCTTGACTTCGAGGATGCGGGCCGGTTTCTTTTCGATCTCCGAGTTGAGCTCGCCCTGCGCCGCCTGCCAGGCGGGGAACGTGTGCTCTTGGAGAGTCTGCACGGCCTGCCGCAGCTCCGACAGCTCGACAGGGATCTCATCCTGGTTGAGGCGCCCGGCCTCCACCCTGCGATCGATCTCTTCGATGAAAGGTTGGAGCCCTTCGTGTTCCGCGAAGATGTGCGCCGCCAGGACAATCTCTTCAGCTACGAGGGCCTGTCTGGCGACCAACAGCTCGCTCTGCGCCTGGAGTTGCGCCAGGGCCAGGTTCAGGTCGGCAATGCGCTGCCCCGACCACAGGTGCTCGGCCTCGACGCGCTCCCAGACCGGGCCCGGCGCCGAGGGAGCCGTGCTTGGAGCGAGCAGGCTCGCCAGGGACTCTTCGAGTTTTCCGAGCGCATGCAGCTGTCCGAGCTCGTCGACCATACGAGCGTCGAGCTCTCGACGCAGCTTCTGGCGTTCGGGGAGCTGGTTTGTGACTTCCGCCACCAGGCCGGCATTAGAGAGGCCTGTCAGCGGAAGCTGCTGACCGAAGGCCGGGATGCTGGCAAGGATGATCGTGAAGACAAGCAAGCGACCCTTCATGACTGCGTCCGCTCCGTCAGTCTTTGTTCGTCCGAGACCTCCACGGTCTCTGATGCATCGGTGAACCGATCGCTGGCGTTGGGTTGTTCTTCAGTGCGTAGGCCACCCGTGTTGTGCACGTTGCGATCCAACAATCGATCGAGTGCATGGCCCATCGGCTCTCCTTGGACAGGGTTGTCCTGCGGCGCGAAGCACGTGGGGCATGCTTCCATGCCAGGAATACCCCAGGGGCTTCTCCGCGTCCATAGGCACGGCATCGTGCACGCTGGTTGTTGCGTGTGCGCCGCTCGATTCGGCCCGTTCGGAGCGCACGCTGGAGGGCAGATTCTTGTTGTGCAGTACGACAGAGTGTCGTAGAGTGTGGACTTGTTGTCGTAGAAGGGAGCGCCCGTATGTCACCACCCTCGCTGGCGAAAGCTGAGTTGGCTGTGATGGAGCTGCTCTGGCAGCAGCCTCGTTGGACGGCGCGCGCTCTGCGCGAGCAGCTGTACCCCGATGCGACCCGCTCGCAACACGGCACCGTCCAGAAGCTCTTGCAGCGTCTTGAGGAGAAGGGTCTCGTGGCGCGCGACCGCGCCCTCCCGGTCCACTTCTTTTCGGCCTTGATCAGCCGCCGCGCTTACGCGTCGGGCCAATTGGAGTCTCTTGCACAAACCTTGACCGGAGGCTCCCTGGCTCCCCTGATCACCCACCTGCTCGAAGAAAACAAGATCTCGGCTGCCGAAATCCAGAGGCTGCGGAAGATCCTCGCCGGCGAGACCGGCTGCGAGGACACGAGATGAGCGATCTCCTCTTGCAGCTGGGGGTCAGCAACTTTTGCATCTGCACGCTGCTCGCGACGGTGGCATGGCTGGTGCAGGGGAGGGTCAAGCGGCCCGACGTCGCGCACCTGTTGTGGTTGCTCGTGCTCGTGAAGCTGGTCACTCCGCCGATCTTGACGGTACCGTTGATCGAAATCCCGGCACCATCCAGCGCGGATGTCGGGTCCTACCCCCAGGTGCTGGAGCCGATACGCACGCCAGGGGACGCTCTCGGCCGAGACGGAACCGCGCTGGCTCCTGCCGCCGAGGCGGCGGGAGCGCCCCTCATCCCTGCGCAGGGTCCGAGCTCGTTGGAGCTGGCCAAGACAGGAGCCGCTTGGCTCTGGGTGCTGGGTAGTGTCGGCGTACTTGCCTGGTCCTTGCTGCGTATCCTTCGTTTCAATCGCCTCCTGGGATGGGCCTCCGAGGTGGCTCCTGCGCATCTGCAGGCCGTCGCATCCGAGCTCGCGCGTGGCCTGGCACTCGCGTCTACACCGGTCATCTACACCACAACAGCGCAGCTCCCACCGCTGGTGTGGTGGATCGGCGGGAGGCGGGTGCGTGTCTTCATCCCCGCCCGCCTTGTCGACACGATGACACCCGACGAGCTGTATTGGATCGTTGCCCATGAGCTGGCCCATGTCCGGCGGCGGGATCATTGGGTTCGCGGGCTCGAATGGCTGGCCACGGTCTGTTTCTGGTGGAATCCGGTGGTCTGGTGGGCACGACGGCAACTCAGAACCCACGAAGAGCTTTGCTGCGACGCCCTGGTCCTTTCCAGCCTTCAGCCCGACCCGCGCGCATACGGAAGCTCACTGCTGACAGCAATAGAGCACCTTGCCTCCCCGGCGCTCCGCCCGCCGGCTCTCGCGAGCGCAATGAACAGTGGCGGATTCCTCGAACGGAGATTCAAGATGATCGTTTCCTTCAACCGGCCCACGAAATCCTCCCGTTGGTTGCGAGCCGGCATTCTTCTGCTTGCCGTTGCTCTGCTCCCCCTGAGCGTGGCCTACGCTCAGGCGCCCGACCACGACGCCGTCGCCAAGCGGCTGATCGCGAGTGTCGAGGCGGGCGAGCTGACTGCCGCGCAAGCCGAGGCCATGATGGCTGAGCTGGCCCGCGCCCGCTTCGTCGAGCTGCTTCAAGCTGCGCGCCATCACAGGGCCGACCCGAAGCGCGAGTATCAGGCCATCGAGGCCAAGATCCGTGCCGCGGTCGAAGCCGGCCAGATGTCCAAGGAAGAAGCTCGCAAGAAGCTCGAGGCGATCCGCGAGAAGATGTTCGCCGGTGCCCTTCGCGAAGCGCAGGACGACCAGCGGAAGGCAAAGTACCGGGCCCTCGAAGCCGAGATTCGCGCCGCGGTCGAAGCGGGAGAGCTGAGCGGGGAAGAGGCCCGGGAGAAGCTCGAGCGGATCAAAAAAGAGCTGTTCGGGGAGCGGCACGGCGACGCGGGGACCGGGTCCGGTATCCGGGAGGCATTGGAGGCCCTGGGCCTCGATGCTGAGACGGTGGACGGAGTCTTTGCCGCCCTCAAGGAATCAGGCCTCAGCAAAGACCAGCTCGAACCGGCCGTGGGAGCCATGCTCAGAATCATCTACGGAATGCGCGAAGCCGGTGAGGACTTTGCCTTGGATCCGCGTCTGCGCGCCTATCTTGTCGGGGAGCAGAAGCTCAGCGACGAGCAAATGCAGCGTGTGCTGGCTCTTGCGCGGCGGATGGCCTTCAGCCGCGAACGGGATGCAGCAAATCGGCACCTCGAGAGCCTCTTCGAGGCGCTGGGCTCCGAAGCCGAGCAGTTTAGAGGCGCCCTGCTGGATGCAGGTGTTGCCGCCGAGCAGGTCGATGACGTTTTGGGCGTGCTGCTCCGTGTTGCCTACGAGATGCACACTGAGGGAGATCAATTCGAACTGGATCCTCGGCTGCGCCACTACCTCGTTGAAGAAATGGAGCTGACTGAAGAGCAGATCGATGCGGTGCTCGGAATGGCCCGACGCGCCGCATCGGGCATCCAAGACGACTGAACGCTGGCTCGAATGGCCGATTCTCTCCCCGGGTCTCGTCTACAAGGGCGAGGTCACCTCTTCGAGCCAGGCCTGCTCATCGGCATCGAGGAAGCCGCGCAGCTCGCGGCAGACCCGCGCATGGTAGTCGTTCAGCCAGCTACGTTCGCGCTCCTCGAGCAACTGCACGTCGATCAGCCGGCGCTCGAAGGGAATCAAAACCAACGCATCGAAGGCCAGCTCGGCCTTGCCCATGATCTGCTTGCCGGTCTCTTGCACCAGGTACAGGTTCTCGAGCCGCACGCCCCCCCAGCCGGTGATGTACACGCCCGGCTCAATCGAGGTCACCTGCCCCGCTTCGAGGGCGCGCCCGACCTTGCTGCCGCGTCCGGGGCTGCCGATGGCAAAAGGCCCTTCGTGCACGCACAGGAATGCGCCGACGCCATGGCCGGTGCCGTGGCCGAAATTCTCGCCGCCCTGCCACAGGGCTGAGCGGGCCAGCGCATCGAGCTGACTGCCGACCGTACCGTGGGGAAAGCGCTGCGATGCCAGCGCCGCGTGGCCGCGCAGCACCAGCGTGAAGCGCCGTCTCTGTTCCGCGCTGGGAGCGTCGCCCACAGCCACCGTGCGGGTCTTGTCGGTGGTCCCCCCGCCAAAGTGCGCGCCGCTGTCGACCAGGAACATAGTTCCCCGCTCGAGCACCGCCTCGGGATCGGGAGTGCCGTAGTGCACGATGGCTCCGTGTGCACCGGCGGCCGAGATGGTGTTGAAGCTCAGGCCAGCAAAGCCCTCCATCGAGGCGTAGCAGGCCTCGAGCTTCTCGGCGAAGCTGGTCTCGGTGATGCGCTCTCCGGCCTCGATCCGCCTCTCCAGCCAACACAACGCACGGGTCTTGGCGGCCGAAGCCAGCAAATTGGCCCGGCGTACGGCGGCCTGCTCGGCATCATTCTTGATGCTCTTGCGGCGTTCGATCGGGTGCAGCTTGAAGCGCACCTGCACTCCGTCGACGGCTTCCAGGATCTGCGCCACCCCGTAGGGCGTGTTCTCTGGGTCGACAAGCCAATCGGCGACCGGCAGAAGCGCGCGCGCCAACGCGGGCAGGCGCGCGCGGAAGTCGCTGATCGCTTCGAGGCTGAGGCCATCCCCCTCGAGCCCGTCGGCGTGTGATGGATCGACGAACACGATGGTTCGCTCGGGAAGTACGACCAGAAAGGACTCAAAGACCGGATTGTAGGCGATGTCCGAGCCGCGACGGTTCAGCAGCCAAGCGATCTGGTCGAGGGCCGTGACGACCGTAGCCTGGCAGTCTGCTTCCGCAAGGTCGGCGCGTAGCTGGGCGAGCTTGTCCGTCACGCGCATCCCCGTCAGCTCGATGGGCAGCCTTCGAATCGGCTGGCACGAGCCCGGCAGCCGGGCGTGCCAGAGAGCGTCGACGGGGTTCTGCTCTAGACAGCGCACGACCCCACCCCGCGCCTGGAAGCCTTGGAAGCTCTGCTCGAACGCGCGGTAGCCCACTGTGCACGGGTCGACCCCCAGAACCAGGCCAGGGGTCTCGCGGACGAGCTTGCGCAACAGTTGGCTGAGGCGCAGGACGTCGGGCAGTCCGAGCTTCATGACCTCGATACACTCGGTATCGACCTCTTGCTCGGCCTGCAGATGGTAGCGCCCGTCGACAAACAACCATGCCTGCTGTCGACCCAACAACAGATCGCCCGCACTGCCGCTGAAGCCGCTGATCGCTTCACGCCGCTTGCTCTTCTCGGGGACGTATTCATTGAGGTTCTCGTCCGAGGAGGGCACATACAAGAGGTCGAGCCCCTCCTGGTCCATCCAGCGCCGCAGGGCGTCGAGAAGTGTGTCTTGCGCGGTGTCGGTCATGGCATGGCTCCTGAGGGATGGTGTGCCCAATATACAAAACGCGGCGGAAAACCGCCGCATTCGTCAGGTTCGCAAGGCGTGTGCAAGGGGTCTACAGAGGCGGCGGGCCACCGGGACCGCCCATCGGCGGCGGACCGCCCACCGGTGCAGAGAACAAGGCGCGCAGCTTGTCGACCTGCCCGGCCGGCTGCCAACCAGGCATGCCGTTGGCCCAGACCTTGGTCTTTGCGTTGATCTGCCCCTGGCCGACGTACTGTTGCAGCTGCTGCCAGCTGAACGGACCAGCCTGTTGGCCGTTGACCGCCGCATAGAAGGAGACCTGGGGTGCCTGCTGCATCGGCGGAGGGCCGGCCATCGGTGGCGGGGCCATCGGCGGCGGGCCCCCGGGACCACGTCCTTGCTGTGGATAGCCGGCCTGTTGAGGGTGTCCGCCGTGTTGGGGATAGCCACCTTGTTGGGGATAGCCACCCTGCTGGGGGTAGCCATGCTGCTGAGGATAACCGCCCTGTTGGGGATAGCCGCCCCCCATCATGCCCGGCATCATCTGGCCCATACCAAAGCCCATACCGGCGCCCATCATCGCGCCCATACCCGCCCCGGCAGAGCCGGTATTTTGCGCGGCGTGCACCATGGCGTCGCCGGCCTGCATGCGCATGAACTTGTTGACATCCTGGTCGTCGAGAGAGCGCAGGCGCGCCTTCTCTTCGATGCGCTTTTCGATCTCAGGCGGCGGCGTGATCGAACCGAGGATGAAGTCGATCAGCTCGATACCGTACTTGGCGAAGTCACTGAGCAGCGCGGCCTTACAGATGCGGCTGATCTTGTTCAGCTCGCGGCCCAGGTCGAGAATCGACTGCATGTTCTCGGCCAGAGCGACGTTGACCTGCTGGACCATCATGTCTTTGAGGTAGGAACCGATGGACTTGGCGTTGACGACGCCCTGCGTTCCGACGATGGTCTGCAGAAAGCGCTTCGGGTCGCTGATGCGCATGCTGTACTTGCCGAAAGCGCGCAGCTTGACCGCAAAGAAGTCTTTGTCTCTGAACAGGATCGGTTCTTTGGTGCCCCACTTCATGTCGATGAAGGTGTTCAGGCTGATGAAGTACACCGAGCACTGAAAGACATCATCGTCCCAGACCAGCTTGGTCAGGTTGTGCAGGATGGGGATGTTGGCGGTAACCAACGTGTGGCGGCCGGGATTGAAGACGTCCGCGACCTGTCCGCCGGTAAAGAACAGCGCCTGTTGGTTCTCCTGCACAATCAACTGCGCCCCGAGCTTGATGGCCGTCGAGCCACCGCGGTCGGGGAAGCGCTTGATCATTGTCTTGCCGGTGTCATCGAACCATTTGATGACTTCGAGTCTCAGTCCCACGCTCGCTTCCTCCGCTGGAATCAGCAGATTCTAGCAAGCGGCCGGCGCAATTGCAAAGCCGGCAGGCCAGCGGCTCAGGCCGCACCCACGGCGGTAGTGGGCAGGTGATCCAGGGTTGCCAGAAGGTCTTGCGGATTTTGGTAGCGGTCTTGTGGGTTTTTCTCAGTCATGCGCGCGACGATTTCACAGAACTGGTAGGACACGTCCGGGGCAAGCTCGGCGATCGAAGGCAGAGGATCGCTGAGCTGGCGATTCATGATGTCCATACCGCTGTTGCCATCGAACGGAGGTACGCCCGTCAACGCGTGGAAAAGCGTGATTCCCAGCGAGTAGATGTCGGTGCGGATGTCGAGATCGCGCTCGCCACGAGCCTGTTCAGGCGAGATATACTTCGGCGTTCCCACCGTCATGCCGATGGTGGTCAGATGCCCATCGCGGTCCCAACCTCTCGCCAGGCCCAGGTCACAGAGCTTCACCACCCCGAGGCGGCTGATCAGGATGTTGTCGGGCTTGACATCGCGGTGGATGATGCCGTGGGCGTTCGCGTAGGCCAGCGCCGAAGCCATCTGGCGGGCGACGGCCGCGACTTCGGCCTCGGGCAGGCGGCCCGCGCGGTGGATCTTCTGGCCGAGGGTCTCGCCCTCGACGTATTCCATCACGAAGTAATGGATGTCCTTTTCTTTCCCGATCTTGATGCCCGAGACCAGGTTCTCATGCTTGAGGGTGCAGGCCAGTGTGGCTTCTCGCAAGAATCGCGTCTTGCTCTTGGCCCATTGGCTGTCGGAGGTCGTGGGCAGGATTTTCAACGCCAGGATCATGTTCGTCCGGGTGTCACGCACTTTGAACACCACGCCCATCCCACCGCGGGCAATCAGCGAGTCGATCTCATAGGGACCGAAACGCCGCCGCTTGGGCTGATTGGTCTTCTCGTGCTCGCGCCGTTCGCGATCGATCGACTGGATCTGCTCGCGCCGCAAGTAGCGCTTGCGGACGAGGACTTCGGCGAGTGTCTGGGGATGTTCCCCCGCCATCGCTTGTTCTTCCTGGATCGCGACGCACTTGTGGATCGCCGCGATGTCGACCCAACGGGCGCGGATCAACAGCTGGCAGAACTTGGTGTCTTCGTCGTAGTACATGGCAGCTCCTCCGGTCCGTACCGTCGAGGCTGGAAGCCAGACTCCGGGCCCAGCGTGCCTCCATTGTCCCCATCGGACGCTGGCGGGCGGAACTTGAGATACCAGTACCGAGAAGCCGTGATCGAGAGCGACAATTCTGTGCGGAAGATCGGCGCGGGCGGCCGCTTGTGGCCTTCACCCCCAAGCCTGGCTTGGAGGCGGGCGCAATCTCTGCTATTTAAATTGGGCCGCCACACCCGATGGTGCTTTTGAGAATCCTGGGTCGTTGAGTAGGAGCCAGCATGAGCCGACGGCCTCTGGACGAAGTCGCCCGTGAGACGGCGAGTCTGCTCAAGGACCTCAAGCGTAGCTACGAGCACAACCAGGAACGCTGGCGGGTCGCTCTGGTCAACCGCGTGTTCATCCGCGTGCTCGAGAATCAAGTCGTGATTCTCAAGACGCTCGCGCGCATGGGCCGCAAGGGCAAGAGCTCAGGCGGCGACTCCTCCTCCTCGTCGAGCCGCCAGAGAGAACCCAAAGAGCACGCCACACTCCGCGAAGAGACCGGCGTGCATGTTCCGGCCCGCGAGGACACGGGCCGCCGTGGGGTCTTTCCGCCCGTGATCGACGCCGGTGCGGGCCGCCACCAGACGGGCAGGCTCTCAAAGCTCAGCCTGGGCAAGGACGATTTCGAGACGGATGATCGTCCGAGCAAAGACGAAGTCTCAGCCCTCGTGAGCGAGCTGATCGACGATGATGAAGATCTGACACCTGCGCCGATTCGTGAACGCGTGCAGAGTATGGCTGCTGAAGACGCGCCCTTGATGCGTTCGTTGGTGGACGAAGAGGCGGTGGCGCCCAAGCAGGAGAAGGTCGGTTCCAAGAAAAGTAGCATGTTCAAGAACATCGATGATGTCAGCAGCGCCGATGCGCAGTCATGCATCTCTGAGATGCCGGTTCCCGACCTGAATCAATGGATCGAGAAAGACAAGAGCCCGTTCCGCATCGCCGGCCAGCATGTGTTCATGAACCCGAACGCATTCGCGCCCGCGGCCTTCGATACCATCGAGTCCCATATCCGTGCGATGGGGTTCCGCAATCGGCTGGGCGTGTTGTTCGTCAAGGACATGGTGTCGCCGGTCGTCGTCTACGGGAAGTAGCCGTCTGGCAGCTCCCGCAGATTCTCCTGGCCGAGACAGGTGATCGGTGCCTCAGGCGCAGAGGATCCTTTGCAGGTCCCGCCTGCGCGAAGCGCTGTGGGAGGCCCGCCGGCAGCCGGCGGCCTGAAGCTTGCGCGCCATCTCACGATCCTGGTCCAGACAGCTCTGCAAGCGCTTGAGTTGCGAGCCGCGGAGGTGGTTCTGCAGCGACACCAGAGGGGGCCCGGCCAGCCCGATCTGGGCGGTGATCAAGCGTGCGTACATATCCCGCATGCCCACCTGCTCGGCGAGCTCGCGCCGCAGGTCTCCCCCCTCGATGTCCCGAGGCTCTCGAATCTTGAACAGGCCGAGCAACCTCGACCGCAGTCCGACAATCCGCTCCATGCTTCCGAACAGGCCTTCGATCTCCTGCAACATGGTGCACCTCCTGTTGACCTTTGATCTGATTATCGGCGGTGTCCGCAGGCAACTTGAACAAGCTCCGGAGTCCGCACGTCTCAAGCCCTGTGTGGCGTTCGGCCGCCCTGCTGCGAAACTTGCTCGCCGTCCTCGTAGGGCGGCACTACGCAGAGCTCGCGGCGGCCTGTCCATCTTTATGGCCTCGCCTGGAGTCCATGCAAACGGTGGGCCGGCCGCGGCGGAGATTTCTGCTGCTTTGGACCGCTCGATGTGCTATAGCAGGGCAGAATATGGGCCGAGCCTGGGACCTGGAGTGTTGACGATGCGCGCTCGAAGACATCTTTTGTGGTTTGCCCTCTCGGCCTTTCTGGTCGTTGGGGCGGTCGTTCATGCAGACGGAGATACGCCGACCCGCGTGCTGGTCGTCGTAGACGAGTGGGTCGAAGGCGAGCCGGGTGTCGAGAACTACGCGATGTACGTCGTCGCCCAGCAGCTGCGTGGCATGGGCTTCGAGGTCGTCAACGGGCGCGCTTCGGCGTGGTTCGAGGCTGATACCCTCGACGCAGCCGTCGATTACGTCATCCAGGCAGAATCCAGAATCGACTACAGTCATCACGTCGACGTCCCCTATGCGGACGATACGGCGGGGGTAAGTTTCCGTCGCTCGGGTACGGTCCGGCTGTTGAACGGTTCCGACACCAGCGAAGTGCTCAGCGAGCACAGCTTCGAGAACGTCGGCGGCATGGATCGTCAGGGGCTGAGCGTCGGTGAGATGATCGTCGCCGCCCGCCTAGAATCTCGGAAGCGTTGCGCCAACTTCGTGTTCATCGAGTTGTGCCGCAGTGAGGCCTTCAAGCCTCTGATCCCCGAGGCGCAACAGGCCCGCATCGCCAAGCTGATCAAGAGCTACGAAGACGCCTGGTTGAGCAACGAGTAGAAGCTCCTCCGCCGGCCGGGGTCGACCCGGCGTTGCAGGCAGGGTGGCGCAGCGAGGGACAGCGGCGTGGGCAGTCTATTCTGGCTCGATTTGGAGATGTCCGGTCTCGACCGTGAGAAGGACAAGATCCTTGAAGTAGCGGTGATCGTTACCGACGGGAAGCTCAACCCTCTCGGTGACTACGAGGCCGTCGTGTACCAGCCGCCCGAGGTGCTCGAAGGCATGGGGCCCTGGTGCCAGAAGACCCATGCTGAGAACGGACTCACTGAGCGAGTCCCGCACGGCAAGCCGATCGAACAGGTCGAAGATGAGCTGCTGGCTTTTGCCGAAACCCACTGCCCTGGCGAGCGGCTCGTGCTGGCAGGCAACTCGATCTACACCGATCGCGAGTTTGTGCAACGAGGCATGCCGCGGCTCTTCGAGCGGCTCCACTACCGGATGCTCGATGTGACCGCCCTCAAGATCGCGTTCTTCAATCTGCATGGGTTGGTGTTCCGCAAGCGCGAGACCCACCGCGCGCGCGACGACATCGTCGAGTCGATCGCAGAGTTGCGCTATTTCATGGACATGGTCACACTCCCCGCCTCCGAGCAAACGCAGCACTAGCGCCGACGGTAGAATTCCCCCGAAACCGCCGTCAGGAATTCCCCGGGCAGGTTTCTTCTGGAGGCTCGGCTCCCTTGCATCTGCACCTTGACCCTTTCTCAGGTATCGCCGGAGACATGCTGCTCGGCTGCCTGCTCGACCTCGGCGCATCTCTGGAGAGTGTCAACGCGACGCTGGCCTCCTGCGAGCTGGGCCTGGAGGTGCAGGTTGAGCGGGTGATGCGGGGCGTGTTGGCAGGGAGCCGTGCGCGGGTGCACGCGCCCGAGGAAGAGCCCTGTGCGCGCCATCTCTCCGATGTGCTCGCGTTGCTCGAGGCCTCCAGCCTGGGAGAGCGAGGGCGCAGCCGGGCACGAGCAGCGTTTGAGGCTTTGGCCGAGGCCGAGGCTCGGGTTCATGGTTGCAGCCCTGAGCAGGTCCACTTCCATGAGGTGGGAGCCCTGGATTCGATCGGCGATGTATTCGGAAGCTGTGCCGCGCTCGAGGACCTGGGCATCGAGACGGTGAGCAGCGCGCCCCCAACCTTGGGCGGCCCCGGGCGCATCCGCTGTGAGCATGGCGTGGTGCCGATTCCGGCCCCGGCGGTGCTACATCTGCTCGAGGGTTGGCCGCTGCGCAGCTTTCCTTGCGAGCGGGAATTGACCACGCCGACCGGGGCAGCGCTCCTGCGGGCTCTCGCGACCCCCGGCGAGCTGCCGACAGGCCGCCTGCTGCGCAACGGCTATGGCGCCGGCTCGCGCGACGCGCCGGAGCTGCCCAACCTGCTGCGTGGCATCCTGCTGGCTCCACAAGAAGCGACCAGCGCCCTGGAAGTGACGCTGTTGGAAACCAACATCGATGACCAGAGCGCTGAACAGCTCGCCTTTGCGGCCGAGCAACTGCGCGAGGCAGGCGCTCTCGACGTATGGTTCAGCCCCATCATGATGAAGAAGGGCCGGCCCGGACACGTCCTGGCGGTACTAGCAGCCCCGAGCGACAGCGAGTTGCTCGAGGCATGTATCTTCCGGCATACCAGTAGCTTCGGCGTGCGCAAACGCCGGCTGCAGCGGCGTGTACTCGAGCGCAGCTTTCAGACCGTGGAGGGTCCCTGGGGAAGCGTGCGGGTCAAGCTGGGCTGGTATAAGGGAGAGCGGGTGGCCGTTGCGCCGGAGTTCGAAGACCTGAAGGCGGCCGCCCGGGCCACAGGCCGGCCGCTGAGCCAGATCGCTGCCGAAGTGCTGCGCCGCTTCGAAAAGGGGTAGTGGATCAGGTCGCTGGGAGCTCTACTCGCCAGGTACCTCAGCCATCTCGGCGTACTGCTGGATCAGCGCGTCGAGGTCCTCGTCCGTGGTCGCTGAGGCGGAGCCGACGTCATCGAGTGCGTTCTGCATCACCCCCATCGCCAGGTCGGAGTGGTTGACCGTCGCCATATGCTGGCTGATGCGCGTGTGCAGCTCCGTGAAAGTGTCTACTTTGAAGTAGAGCTGCACGACCGTGTCCGCGACTTTTTCCATGGCGTGCTGCCCCGAGACCAGGCTATCCCTGATCAGCTGCCGCACCTCGATCAGCTCACGCTGGTAGCGGATCTGGTCGAGCAAGACCGTGCGCTCGAGCTGCAAGTTGTCCAGCAGATCGACGCAAGCGACTTGCAGGTCGCTGAAGGTGTCGGCCAGGTTGGTGACGTTGCCCTGCATCTCGGCGTAGTTCTGTTGGAAGCGCAGGTAGCGACGATGGTTGCGCTGCTCGCGCTCGAGCTTCTTGCGTTGGTTGACGAACTCACGGCGCAACGCGTCGCTGTCTTCTCCCCGGGCCTCGGCATCTTTGATGCGGACTGCGAGCTCGGTCAGGGCCCGGTCATTGCGGGCCACAGCAGTCTCTACGAGCGTGACCTTCTGCTCGAGGATGACCGCACGCTCCTCAACAGCATCGCGGGTCTGCTCGAGCTTGCGCGCGATCAGGTTGAAATGGAAATTGATGCCGTCGCGCTGCGATGAGACCTCTTCGAACTGCTCGATGATCTGCTCGGCGTGCCGTGCCAGCTCCAGCTCAAGCCGGCTGGCGAGCACTTCATCGCCCGGGTTCTTCAGGTAGGCTTCCATCGCCTCGACCAACTTCTCGTTGGTCGCTCCGAGGACGGCGATCAGTCCGTCGAAACTCGAGACGCTGCGCGTGAGAGCGCTGACATCCTCGGTGATCGCCACCTCAGCGGGCAGCTCACTGGTAAAGGCAAAAGCCGTCGACCAGTCTTCGTCGTCCTGGGCCACGGCCGGGGCCAGGCACACGACGGTGAGCAACCAGATTCCCCAAAGACGCACCCGACAACCTCCCTACACACGGAGCCGCACGATCAGCGTGCTAAGACTCGCAAACGTCGGGCCAGCCCCGCAGCCAGCTCAGAGCGCCCGGTAGGCGTGGGCTCTGGCGCACGCCCGCGCAGTTGTGTCACATCGGTATGTCATCTTCGTCACCGCCAGGCAACAGCGCATCACGGGGCGCCGAGCGCGTCCCGTTCGAGTTTCAGCAGATCATCGATGGTCTCGCGGCGACGGACCAGCCGATGGTGGGCGCCGTGCACGAGCAACTCGGCGGCACGTGGGCGCGTATTGTAGTTTGAGGCCATGCTGAAGCCATAGGCTCCGGTGCTGAAGACCGTCAGCAGGTCGCCGGGAGCAACTTCAGGAAAGGGGCGGTCCAGGCCGAGGAAACCGCCGCTCTCGCAGATCGGCCCGACGATGTCGGCTCGGCCCAGCCCGGAGTCCTCCAAAGCATCGGGTCCGGGCATGGTGTGTGGATCGAGCCGTGTGGGCCAGATGCCGTGGTACGCTTTGTAGAAGCTGGGCCGCATCAAGTCGTTCATGTCTGCATCGACGATCACGAAGCGTTTGCTGGCATTGCGTTTGACATAGCGCACGCGCGTCAACATCACACCTGCGTTGCCGGCGATGAAACGCCCCGGCTCCATCACCACCTTCAGCCCGATTTTCTTGAGCTCAGGAACCAGGTCCTGCGCCAACACGTCAGCCGTCAAGGCCTGTTGGTCGCTGTACCAGATGCCAAAGCCGCCGCCGATGTCGAACAGCGCCAGCTCCGGACGCTGTGCGCGTGCCTGGGCAAGGAAGGGGGCGACGTTACGGATGCCCTGCAAGAACGGCGCGGCCTCGGTGATCTGGCTGCCGACATGGACGTGGATGCCGACCAGGTCAACCGCCGGGAAGTCGCGACCGAGCCGCTCGACCAGGCGGGAGGCGGTGTCGAGGTCGACGCCGAACTTGTTCTCTTTCTTGCCGGTCGTGATATATGGGTGGGTCTTGCTGGCAACATCCGGGTTGAGCCGCAGCGCGACAGGGGCGCGCAGCCCCAGCTTCTTGGCCGTGGCGTCGACGCTCACCAGCTCGGCTTCGGACTCGACATTGAGCATGCGCACGCCGTAGCGCAAGGCTGCTTCGATCTCCGGCTGGGATTTGCCCACACCCGCGAACACCACCTTCTCGCCCGGAATGCCCAGCGTACGGATGCGCTCGAGCTCGCCCCCCGAGACGATGTCGAAACCTGAGCCGGCCTCGTGCAGCAGCTTCAGAACCGACAGGTTCGAGTTGGCTTTGACCGAAAAACAGATCAAGCCCAGCACTTCGTGGAAGGCGCGCTGCAGCTTTCCGAAATGGTCGAGCAGGGTCTCTGCACTATAGACGTACAGGGGCGTCCCGTACTGATCGGCCAGACTTGCCAGGGACACGCCCTCGCAGTGCTGCGCTCCGTCGTGGTAGCGGAAGGAATGCACGGCGGGTCCTCAGGCTGTGCCCTGCACCACCACCTCGTCGAGGAACCCCGCAAAGGCGGTGGTCGTGGCGTCCATCTCGTAGGGGCGGTTGGCGCGCTTGCTGGGAATCCCTTCGAGCGCCCCTTGGTGGTAGGCCACCGCCGTCTTGCTGTCCTTCATGAAATTGCCCGTCAGGATGCACACGACCCGCGCATGCTCGTCGATGACCCCAGCGGCGCGCAGCTTGGCAGCCCCGGCCAGAGAGGCGGCTGACGCAGGCTCGCAGCCGATGCCGGCGGCGTCGATCGCGGCCTTGGCATCGAGGATCTCAGCGTCGCTGACCTGCTCGACCAGCCCATCGGTCACTTCGAGGGAGAACAGTGCCTTCTTCCAGGACCGGGGGTCGCCGATACGGATGGCCGAAGCCAGGGTCTCGGGGGAGGTTTCCGGCTGGTACCCGGCCTCGCGGTTGTGGAACAGTCGATAGAACGGCGCGGCTCCAGCGGCCTGGACCGAGGCCAGGCGCGGCAGGCGATCGATCAGACCCAGGGCCTTGGCTTCGGCCAGGGCTTTGCCGAAAGCGCTGGTGTTGCCGAGGTTGCCTGCCGGCACCACGATCCAGTCGGGGGATTGCCAATCGAGCTGATCGAGCAGCTCGAACATGATGGTCTTCTGGCCTTCGATCCGCCAGGGATTGACGCTGTTCAGCAACGCGAGGCCATGGCTCCTCGAGGCTTGCTCGGCCAACCGCAGGGCGTCGTCAAAACTCCCACGCACGGCCGCGACCCGCGCACCGAAAGCCATCGACTGGGCCAGCTTGCTCGGTGCGGTATGGTCGCGGGGTACGACGACGATGGCGGGGAGGCCGCCAAATGCCGCATACGACGCGAGGGAGGCGGCTGTGTTGCCCGTCGAGGCGCAGATGACCGCGCGCGCGCCCTGCGCCTTTGCTTCGGAGACTGCCACGGTCATGCCGCGATCTTTGAAACTACCGCTGGGGTTCTCACCCTCGTGTTTCAGCTGCAGTCCGGCCAGCCCTGCGTAGGCGCTCAGGCTGTCATGACGGTACAAGTTGGTGTTGCCTTCGGGACGGGTGACGGGCTCGGCCAGCCGCGGATGCACCAACTCGCGGTAGCGCCAGACACCGCTGCGGTCGGGACCATGCTGCGCGAAGCGGCGTTGGCGGAACAGCTCTTTGAGCGCCGGGGCGTCGAGGTCCACCGGGTCGG
The DNA here is from genome assembly GCA_029260765.1 of Planctomycetota bacterium. Taxonomy (GTDB): domain Bacteria; phylum Planctomycetota; class J058; order JAJDCP01; family JAJDCP01; genus JAJDCP01. Next base: position 11,358 of record JAJDCP010000133.1, on the reverse strand, counting down.
GCACGACCTCGAGCAGTCCTCCGCACGCGGGACATACCGGGGCGTCCCCGGCAGGGCTCTGGCATTCGAAACAGCGGATGCTCACGCGCTTCTCCCCCACCCAGGAAAGAGATTCAACCTAAGCGCAGCTGCAGAGATTGTCAATTCGCGTGCATCACGCCCGGTGGCGTGGCCTTCAGCGCCTTCATCAACTCGATGTCGAACAACGAGGCGCGCAGCAGCCCGCACAGCTTGCCGAAGCGTTGCGCGACCAAAGCTGCCTCGAGGATCTGCTGTTTCTGGCAGGGACGCAGCCGGATGCTGACAGCCAGACGGTCGATGAAGGGTCCCGGCTTGCCGAAGGACAGACCTCCAAGCTCGAGCTGAACCGAGCCTTCCTGCTGCCGCTGCAATCGGGCCGCCAACTGCACGAGCTCTTCGAGAGGAAGCTCTTCCTGGCGCAGACCATTCTCGCTGCCGGGGTATTCGACCTCGGCCTCGATCACCGGCCGGCGTCGGAGGCAGCGGCGGATACAAAAGCGCTCGAGCCCCTGGACGCGGATGCTCAGCTCGCCCGAAGCGTTGAGAGGCTCGACGTGGACGATCGAGCCAAGACCGCCATGACAGTAGATCGGTGGGTCGGCGTAGCACTGTTCCCAACCGGGCCGCATCATCGCGATCCCGATGCGGCCGTTCCAGGCCAGGGCTGCGCGCACCATTTCTTGATGCCGTGGCTCAAGGACGAGCAGCTCGAGAACCTCTCCGGGCAACAGCACTGTCTCGGGGAGAGGGAAGATGGGAAGCCGGTCGGGGTGTTGCTGTCCGATGATTGCCTCCTTTCCCTCTGCTGCCTCTGTTCAAGCTAGCCAGGGAATGTCGAGCCGGCAAGGCGATGGCCGGGGAGGCGCACGAAATGGGAGGCCTGGGGCGATGCAATCCGCACGTCGGGAGCGGCGCCTCTCAAGCCGCCGGGGAATCCCGTTTGCGGGCGATGCGCTCGCCCATCATCACGCGGGTCTCGATGCCCGAAGCGCTGTTTGCGCATAGATCTGCGTCGATTTCCACGCGACCCTCTTCGATCAGTAGAACCTGGGTTGAGCCGCCGAACTCGAAATAGCCCTTCTCTTGACCTTTGGTTACAGGCACACCCGGAGCATAGGTCTGGACGATGCGGCCCACGCAGATCGCCCCGACCTCGATCAGGGCCAGGCTCCCGAAGATCTCGCTCTGGAGCAGAGACACCTCGCGTTGGTTCTCATCGAAGACCGCCAGATCCTGTTCGATCACAAGGGGATTGACAGAGCGGTACCGTCCGCGGATCCGACGAGACGGTCCAGGCACGCCCTCGGCCGGGAAATGGTAGCGGTGGTAGTCAGCGGGGCAGAGCCGCACGATCACGCACCAGCCCCCGTTGAAGCGGCGCGCGAGCTCGGCATCGCGCAGGAATCTCTCGAGTGTGAATTGCCGGCCTTTGACCGGCAACACAAGACCATCGCGGCACGGAAGCACCAACAACCTGCCGTCGGCGCTGGAGACGAACGCCTCAGGGTCCGGGTCGATCGGCCGCCGCTCGGGTTTGAGCTTGCGGGTGAAGTAATCGTTGAAGCAGCGGTAGTCGTCGGGCGGGCGTTCGCTCTCTTCGGGGTCGATACCGAGCTTGCGGACGAAGTCGGGGATCTTGCGGCGGCTGAGGCCTGTGGCCAGGTAGCGTCCGTAGAGCACGCTGATGAAACGACGGCTCAACAGGCTGCGTTCGAGCAGCCGTCCGGGGGCTGTCGTGTACAGCCAGCGCAGCGCACCCTCGCCGTAGACCACCTCGGTTTCGGTCTTACCTGTGCGGCGATCGACATAGCGGATCTCGCGGCTCACGACGACTCCTGTTGGCGGGCCTGCCAGAGGTTGCGCTTGCGGAACAGCCAGACCGCCAGTGCCGCTCCGACGGCGTTGGCGATCATGTCGGCGACCTCGTAGGAGCGGCCGGGCAGGGTGGCCTGCACAAACTCACAAGCGACTCCGAATCCGCTCACCAGCGAGAACCAGAGAATCAGGAGCGGCCAGGAGCGGCCCCAGGCGGGGCGTATGGTCGAGGCCGCCCAGGCAAGCATCCAGGCCAGGAAACCGAACAAGACAGCGTGGGGGAGCTTGTCGAAGTGCGGAATGCTGGGCGCCGGCAGAGACTCAGGCGTCTTCTGCATCGTCATCAGCAGGTAGACGCCGAAGCCATACGATCCGACGGCAAGCCAAGCGATGGCGGGTTTGAGTGTGCTGCGCATCGAAACTCCCTGGGTGGTTCCCAGTGATGTCGTCGGCGCGCCAAGTATGACCTCTGCAGGCCGGAATGCAAGGCCACGCCAGCCGCTTCCAGCGCTCAGCACACTCCTGGACCAGGCCAGGCTTGAGCGTTCCCGCGTGCCAGACAGCTGCTCGCGACGCGCAGACAGGTTTGCTGGCGTGCGCTCCAGGGCAGAGCTGCGGAGGGGCAAGGGTGGAAGCCGAACAGCCGCGCCACGGCCCGAGAGAGCCGGCGCAGGCCCCAGCCTTGCTCGGCGCTGATCCAGAGCAGACCTCCGGGTTGAGGAACCGCGAGACGCTTGCGTTCCTTCACCCTGTCGGCCTTGCTCGCCACAACCAGCGCCGGGAGGCGGCAGCGCTCCCAGAGTGGCTTGTGCAGCGTCTGCCAGGCGGCCTCGAGGTCGCCCTCGCCGTCGAGCACGTGCAGGCAGGCAGACGCCCCTCGGAGTGAGTCGAGGACGCGCTCGATTCCAAGCGCCTCGAGACTGTCTGGGGTGGAGCGCAGGCCCGCGCCGTCCTGCAGCTCGAGCTCAAGCGGACCGACCACGGCGTGCGCGCGCAGAAGGTCTCGGGTCGTCCCGGGTTGCGCCGAGACGATCGCGCGCTCCGCTTGCAGCAGCCGGTTGTACAGGGTGGACTTGCCCGCGTTGGGCGCCCCGAGCAGCACCAGCCGGGGTCTCCCCCAGAGCGCCTGCGCCCAGCGGCGACGCGCACGCAGTTTGCCGACCGCGGCGCGCCGCGCTGCCGGTGTCGCTGACTGCAGCTCGGCCTCGATGGCGGACCAGGCCTGTCGTTGCCAGAGGGCTGCCCGCAGCGCATAGCGTGAGCCACAGCCAGCCAGGAGTTGCTCCAGCTCGGCGGCGAAGTCGTCCGCGGCGGGGGCTTGCGGCCGCCAGCCAGCAGCTTCGAGCAGGCGCCGCACGCCACGCAGCAGAGCGATGCCACCATGGCAGTGCAGCTCCCAATGTGCGGGCCCGCGGCGCAACAACAGCGCGTCGTCGACCGGTTCTCCGTCCGCGCTCCAGAGCTGTACCCGTCGGGGCTTATCCCGGCGCAGAGTCACAGCGCGCAGCGGCGCCCCTCGCGAGCTGCGCAGCCGGGGCTCGAGGCTATCGAGGGCGCCGCGCAGCTCGAAGACCGCCAGCGCGGAGGTCTCCGCAGCGGTGAGCAGGCGGAAGACCTTCACGAGCGCTGCCAGCGTTCAAAAGCCAGCCGCACGCCGTGCAGAGTCAGGTCGGGCGCCAGTTCGGGCTCGGGCCCGCCCCAGAGAGACTCCCCCGGTTCGAACAGCTGTTCAGCATCCCCACCGGTCAGAAGCACCGGCAGACCGCCGAGCGCGGCCCGAAAGCGCCGCACCAGCCCTTGCAGGAGTCCGCGCCAGCCATACAACAGGCCGCTGGCGATCGCTCCTCTGGTGTCGCGTCCGAGCAGCTCGGGCGGGGACTGCCAACGCACCTCGGGCAACAGCTGGGTGCGCTCGGCCAACACGCGCGCTCCCAATGCGATTCCCGGGGCGATGCAGCCGCCGAGCAGGTTTCCCTGGTCGTCGATGGCTTCGCAAGTCAGTGCTGTGCCGCAGTCGAAGACCAGACAAGCACGTTTCTTGAAGTGCCAGGCTGCCAGCGCGTTGGCCACCCGATCGGCCCCGACGCCCTCGGGCAGGCTGCCGACCGCCACCTGGCTGAGCGAGCAGTCGCGGCCTAATGCCAGCAACGTAGGCACGCGCGGCCGCAGGAAGTCATCGAGCCACTGCAGGGCTGGAGGATGCACGGCGCCCAGGCAGGCGGCATCCCAGCTGTCCGCAGTGAGCTGCTCGCAGATCTGGGGCCAGAGTTGCTCGAGGTTGGCCAGCTCGGCGACGGCAAAGGCGGTGCGCCTTTGCAGGCGGTCGCCGCTGAAGCCAGCGAGGTGGACGCGGGTATTGCCGATATCGGCAACCAGAAGCGTCGCGTCGTGGGGAGGCTGTCCACTCATAACGCCGAACGAGACCCCTTGACGATGCCCTTGATCTCGAGCTTGAGCTCGTCGGGATTGTCGGAGTTCTTCAGCGCTTCTTCGAGCGTGATCTTGTTGGCCTTGTACAACTTGACCAGCGCCTGGTTGTAGGTCTGGCTGCCGTAGTACTCGCCGTCGTAGATGCTCTTGTAGAGGTCGGCGACCCGGCCATCCACCAGCAGCTCGCGGATGCGTGGGCTGCGCATCATGATCTCGATGCACGGCACCCGGCCCTTGCCTCCCTTGCGGATGATCAAGCGCTGCGACATCACCCCTTCGAGCACGTTGGCCAGCTGCTGTTTGATCAGGGTATGTTGGTAGGGCGGGAAGAAGTTGATGATCCGGTCGACCGTCTGCGTCGCGTTGGTGGTGTGCAACGTACTGAACACCGCGTGGCCGGTCTCGGCTGCGTGGACGGCGGCTTCCATCGTTTCGACATCGCGCATCTCGCCGATCATGATCACGTCGGGGCTCTGACGCATCGCAGAGCGCAGGGCAGAGACGAAGTCCTGGGTGTCCCGACCGACCTCACGCTGGCTGATGATGCAGCGCTTCTCGGTGTAGACGAACTCGATCGGATCCTCGAGCGTGATCAGGTGTTTGTTGGCGTGCTCGTTGACGTAATTCAGCATGCTCGCGAGCGTGGTCGACTTGCCGGAGCCCGTCGTGCCTGTGATGACGACCAGGCCGCGCTCGATGGTCGCCAATTGTTTGCATTGTTTCTCGGGCAGGTCGAGCGATTCAAACGGAGGCACCGACGCGCCCAGGGCCCTGAAGATGAAGGTCAGCTTGCCTTGCTGGCGGTAGATGTTGACGCGGAAGCGTCCCACCCCGGGCTCCTGGTGGGCGAGGTCGATCTCCTGCTGGATGGGGCTGCTTTCGAATCCCTTGACCTTCTTGAGGAACTCGAAGATCTCCTCGGAGTCTTCGACCGACAGAGGGCTGGTCTGCAGGAAGCAGATGCGCCCGTCGATGCGCAGACTGGGGGGGCTGCCGACCTTGAGGAACAGGTCGGAGGCGCCTTCTTTGGCCATGCGGCGCAGAATGTCGTGCAGCTTCATGGCGCGTCTCTTGGTTCAGGTTCTGACAATGTCCCGGATGGGCTCCGAAAAGTCCAGTCCTCCTTGGCCGGCAGCAAGTACACCATCCAACGCAAGGTCAGCCGGGTGGGAAACAAGATCCGCTTGCAGATCACCAAGAGCGGCCAGAGCGAGAGGCTCTCCAACAAACACGACCTTTGAGCGGCAAGCAGCCCACAACGCCAGGCCGCCGCGAGGCTGCGATTGAGAATTGCGGCGTGGACTGGTAGACTCTCCCCGGACATGCGGGAGGGCGCTGGATGGCAGGCAAGCCGGGACTGTGGGGACTGGCTCTGTTGCTGGCAGCCCTCGCCGCGCCAGCGTTCGGCACCCGCATCCAGGGCCGCAACTGGCCGGCCACCCTCAGCGTCGACTACAACGTCTTTGACTTTGCGGATGGCGACCCTCTCGGTGAGGGTTGGCGGCCCGTGCGCTTTGAGATTCAGAATCAAGGCAGCCGGCCGCACGCACTGACCATAGAGTTGGACAACGACTACTGGGATCCCGACTTCCGGGCGCGCGAAGAGGTGCTGATCGAACCCGGCACGACCCGCCGCATCTGGCTCTATTACTGGGGCGGGGACTACCAGTCCGCAGAGGGCAAGGTCCGGGGCGACGGTTTTGAGGGCGCCTTCAGTGGACAGTCCAGGGGCGGCAGCTCCTCTCCTCGGGTGTTTGTCTTCACCGACTCCCGCGAGATGGAAAAGGCCCTGACTTTCCACATTGACCTGAGCCACTGTCTTTTCCTGCCTCCGACAGACATCCCCCCCGATTGGAGGGGCTTGTCGGGGGTCGACAAAGTGGTCCTCTACGATCTGGCCGTCGACCACCTGAGCCTCGATCAGAGAAATGCCCTGGAATCGTGGCTGAAGCTGGGGGGCGAGCTGATCCTGGTTCCTTCGGCGAACGGCCTGCTCTTTCAGTCTGCCTGGATTCAAGAGCTGCTCGACCTGCAGGGCATCCCGCAAAAGGTTGTGCTCGGGCGCATGCCGGCGACCACCCGGCGCTTCAGCATCAGCGGGTACACGCTCGTGGGCCTGCCCGCCTTCCAACCACTGATCGGCGGGAATGATGTCCGCTATGAAGTGGGCGAGGCCGAGGGTCTGACGGAGGTGGTCATCGAGCGCGGTGCGGGCCGCTTGAAGCTCGAGTGCATTCCGTTCAATGCTGAAGCTTGGCAGGATCAAGAATACGCCCGTGGCGAGATGTTCGAAAACCTGCTGCTCTATGGCCGGAGCAATCTGAAGGCTGATGTGAGCCTGCAGACGATCGAGCAGCTGAAACATGCGCTCAAACTGACCTCGCCGCCTTCATGGCTGTTGACGGTGCCCCTGTTGGCGATCTACGTGTTCTGTCCTCTGCTGCTGTACTTCCACTACCGCAGGAAGCGTGAAGAGTTTCGGCTGCTTTGGGGTCTGCCGCTGACGGCGGTGTGTTTCGCCCTGCTGATCTTCATGATGGGCTATCTGAACCAGGGCTGGCAGTCGTCGTACCGCATGTTGAGCGTGGTCGAGTTGCCCGCGGGCGGAGGCAGACTCGGGCTCGAGCAACGCCATCTCGGCGTGTTCTCGGCCCGCGTGGGAACCTTCGACATCGCGCTGGGCGATGCCTCGTTTGCGCGCATCTATCCAGAACCGGGCAGTTTCCAGACTCCCGCTCCGGTCGATGCGCAGGGCAGGCTGCGAGGGGTGCCGTTGGGTCTCTGGGAGATGTTGTACTGCGGAGGACAAGAGCTTCGTGAGCTGGGGGCCGGGGTCGATGTCTTGCAGGAGGGCGGCACGGTCCGCATTCTCAACCGCACCCCGGGCACCATCCATGGAGGGCTGTTGGTCTCCGGGTTGCTGGCCGTGCCTGTGGATGCCATCCCGAGCCAGCACGAGGTGGTGTTGACGGCAGAGCAGCTGATGGGAGGCCAGAGCGCCTTTGAGCTTCAGCAGGTGCTCGACACCTGGAGCGGGGAGCAACCCTGGCTGCAGGAAGTCCTTCGGGCCTGGCGCTTCCACCCGGTCCAGAACCGCAAGGTGGAGCAAGCGCTGCTGATTCTGGCCTGTGACGATTTCGAGTCGCCGAGCTTTGACCCCGAGCTGTCGGGGGAGTCGGTGACCTGGCTGAAGATCCCGTTGCGTGCGCCATGATCCACGTCCACCAATTGACCAAAGACTACGCGGGTTTCCGTGCCATCAGCGAGATCGAGCTGGTGATCGAGGAGGGCCAGGTTTTTGGCTTCATAGGTCCGAACGGCGCGGGCAAGACAACCACCATGCGCATCATGGCGACGCTGCTTGAGCCGAGCGAGGGGGATGTGTACCTCTGGGAGCACTCGGTGGTCGATGAGCCTGAGATGGCCCGGCGACTGATCGGCTACATGCCGGACTACTACGGTGTCTACGACGATGTCACCGTGCGCGAGTACCTCGAGTTCTTTGCGGGTGCCTACGGGCTGCCTCGCCGCGAGCGCAAGCGCGTCCTCGACGATGTGATGGACTTGACCGATCTGGTCAAGCTGGACGGCAAGGTAGTCAACGGTTTGTCCAAGGGCATGAAACAGCGGCTGGCGCTGGGCAAGACCTTGCTGCACGACCCGAAGTTCCTGATCCTCGATGAGCCCGCTGCGGGTCTCGATCCGCAGGCACGCATCGAGCTGCGCGCGTTGCTGCGCGAGCTCTCCCACATGGGCAAGACCATCTGCATCAGCTCGCACATCCTCACCGAGCTCTCGGACATCTGCGATGCGGTGGGCATTATCGAGAAAGGGCAGATCCTCGCACAGGGCTCGGTAGCCTCCTTGTACAAGAAGATGCGCGGGACGCGGATCGTGACACTGCAGATGCTCGGACGCACCGACGAGGCCGTGGCGGCTCTGGCCGGGCTCGAGACCGTCTCCGACCTCGAGCTCAGCGAAGAGAACACCCTGCAATTTTCGTACACGGGGGCCGAAGACAAGCTCTACACCGTGCTCAAGCCGCTGGTCGATCGCGAGCTTCCGCTGATCGGCTTCTCCGAAGCCAAAAAGGACCTCGAGTCTCTCTACATGAGCATCACCCAGGGGGATGTGCAGTGAGTGTCGTGGGCGCGGCGGGGGACTTGATGCGGGGGATCTTCGAGAGGCTCGGCAATCCGATCCTGATCGTCGACATGAAATCGCGTCTGCGCCGGCCGCGTTTCATCATCGCCTACACGGCCACGATGGTGTTGGTCGCATTGGTCGTGATTGTGACAAGCGTGGTCGTCGATTCGGTGGACGCCGAAGCGGCGACCATCGGCAAGATCCTGTTCTTGACGACGCTGGGGGTGATGTCCGCGGTCCTTCTGTTGATCTTCCCGGCCTTCAGCTGCAACGCAATCACTGAAGAGCGGCTCAAGAAATCCTTCGACTTGTTGATCACGACCGATCTGTCGGCATGGCGTATCGTGATGGGCAAGCTCTTGTCGTGCCTGCTCTACTGTGGGCTGTTCATCGTGGGCACCCTGCCCGTGGTATCCGTCGCGTTCCTGTACGGGGGCGTGTCGATCAGCATGATTCTGATCAGCTACTACGACTTCATGGCCTTTGCTGCCGTGGTGTCCGCGTTCGGCATCATGTGCTCGGCAGCGAGCAAGAACAGCAACATCCTCGCCATCATCCGTACGTATGCGGGCCTGATTCCCTTCTCCTTCGCGGTGATCTTTCCGCTGCACTACGTGACGGTGTCGGTGTTGATCTCGTTTGAGATCGTACCGCTGCCCGCGCCCGACGCGTTCTTCGCCGGCGCCGCGACGAGCACCAAGGCGTTGCTGTTGTTGTTGCATCCGGTCGGTTGCTCGATGTTGATCGTGCAATTCCTGTGCTTCTCGGTGACGCGCTTGTCGCCGCCGAACCTCAACGCCTCGCGCCGCATGCGTGCTTGTCTGCTGATGTGGCTGGGGGCGGGCCTGCTGTTCCTGGTCGGCATCCCGCTGTGCGAGGGGGACATGCTCGACTTCACCGAGCCCTGGTGGGTCGTGGTGCTGGTGTACATGATGACGATCGGCATGATCGCGGTGTTTGTCTTCTCGTCAGAGTTGCGGGGGCTGTCGCGCCGCCTGCGCCGTGATCTGGGCCGTCTCCAGGGGGTAAGCAGGTTGGGGGCCTGGTTCTATCCGGGCGGAGACACCGGCTTGCCCTTCGCGCTGGTCGCCACGGGCCTGTCTCTGCTGCTGGGAATCGGGTTGTTGGCCTTGAGGCTCAGGCTGCCGCGCCAGGGCTTTGTCGAGCCGTTCCTGGCCACGACCGGTTTCTTGCTGGTGTTCCTGTTCTTTGCAGGAGCGATGACGCGGCTGATGTGTGAGCTGATCGCTACCCGGGTAGCGGCATTGATTGTAGTGTTGGTGCTAGCCCTGGTGTCGGTGGTGCCCCCGGTGCTCGAGCTGTCGACTGATGATGCGCGCTTGTCCTTCATGAGCCCGTACGATGTGATGTACGGTCTCTGGAGCAGCACCGACAAGATCCGCCACCCCACTTCAGCGTTGCTGTGGTTCGGTCGCGACGATCTGCGCCAGATCGAGAGGCGTTGGGAGCAGATCGAGACCCCGCGTCTGTTGCGCGAATATCCGGCAGCCAGCCCTGGCTTCATCGCCAAACACAAGCCCGCGTTCATGCAGGCGGAATTCGCGCAATGGCCTCGAACACACTGGGCCGCGTTGTTGCTTTATGGTAGTTTGGGAGTGCTTTTTGTGTTCGTCGATCGGCTGCTGGGCCGTGCTGACGGCTAAACCCGTGTCGTTCCGTCTCGATTTCAGGTGACTGTGATGCTCGAATTCGCCAACCTCATCTATGTGCTGCTTTACAAGGTTGCCGACATCCTCAACCCGCTGTTCGTGGAGACGACGCTGGGGCTGCGTGGCGACACTGAGGGATCGGCGGCCTGGGCCGCCTGGAGCGATGTCTTTTTCGTCGCTTGGATCATCGGCATGTTTGCGACCATCCTGCTGGCGACCCGAGAGAAGAAGAGCCTACCAGGTCCTATTGTGGCGGGGCTGGCCAGCGGGTTTTCCGCCTTCATGTGGTATGTGGCACTATGCAAAGCTTGAAATCTTGGAGCATGCAGTGGGCGGCGGGCAGTCTGATGCTGCTCGCCTGTTGTTTGATGCAGGGGTGTGGTGACTCGGTGGAAGAGCCGGAAGCACAGCCGACGGGGACACACACCCTGCAGGGGACCGTGCTCAAGAAGCCCGCGACCAAGAGCCTCGAGTCATGGGTAGCGGGGGGCTCCGAGTACTACGTGCTCGATGTCGGTGAGGCTGAGGTGCAGCGCTCCGCTGAGGAAGGCGTGATCTTGAGGCCGGGCGAGGCCGTGGACGGCGAGGCACTCGAAACCGCGGTCGGGAAGCGCGTCGAGGTCGAGGGCGTGTACGTTGAGTCACAGCCCTACGTGGCCGAGAACGAAGTGGAGTCCTTCCCGATGGATCCTGACGGCAAGCCGTTGCCGCGCGGCGCGGGCTTCCAGGTCAGCACGCTGCGTGTGCTTGACTGAGCTCTCGCGGTCCTCCGGGTCCTCGCTACCCGGTGACGGATCCGGGCTGGCGCAGGTCGCACGCAGCCAGACCGAGGCCGCTCGCACATTGCTGGCTGGGAGATAAAAGCGACAGTAAGACAGGTCCATTGCGGAATCCCACCGCGGTAGCTCTTCCTCGGCCTCCGCATAGACGATCCGCCAGCTCGGCGGCGACACCGACGGCACGACTCCGGCGCGCAACATCTTGCCTTCCCTGCACTGTGGACAAGCAACCTGCACGACCTCGGACTCCGACGCAGCCTCCGCCTCTTTGTCCGCCGTGGTCTCGGGCTTGGCGCGAGTTAGACGGTACATGGTTCCAGAAATCACATGTGATCGTGCCCGCGCATACAAAGTGTAGGTGCTAATTCTTGTAGGGGAGGGGTTTATCCCCTCCCGCTCGCTCGGGCGGAGCGAAGCGTCCGAGTCTTCGAGGTGTAAACCCCGCCCCTACTTTTCCGCACCAACGAGCCGACACTTGATGTCGCTGGACCCGCCGT
>JAJDCP010000132.1 GCA_029260765.1 Planctomycetota bacterium | reverse complement strand
GAGAGTCTTGGGTCGGGCCTTCGTTTCAGGTTGAAGGTGGTCTGAGCCTCGGTTGATTTTTCGGCCCGGATCCGCATCCGTGGGCGATTTCCACTACGGTTCCGACGGTCACGGTCACGTTCACCGTCACGGTCACGGCACACGGCCAACGGTTCACGAGTGTATCCTCTTGGCTCACAAAGGTTTGCAAGTCCGTGTCCCGTGGTTCGTGGTCCGTCTCTGCGTGACCGTGACCGTGGTTGCCATCCTTGACGTCTATAGGGATTTCTGCGCGGGTCTCGAGCCAACCGCCGGGCAAGAACCAAGGGTCGACTGCGTCGAAAGCAAGATCATGCCAATGGTGACAGCGCCAAAGGCAGAATTCGTCGCCACAAGCCTCGCGAGGGAATTGCTTTGTGACGATCCGATCAATGGGCGGGGTAGACCCCGCCCCTACATGACAATCCAAAGCGATTGTAGGGCGGAATCGTCTTCGCTGAGACAGCCTCTCCCTACGAGCCGCCGCGGGTCGGAACGAAATTGATGTAGCCGCGCGTGGGATCGACAGACACCAGCTCGACGCGCACGTGGTCGCCGACGTCGAGGCCGTGCTCGCCGCGCACCACCTTCCCTTCGACCGTCGGGTGCGCGATGCGGACCCAGGTTCCCTTGTTCGAGGCCCCGGTGACCAGGGCGTCGAAATGCTGTCCGATCCGCTTCCGCAACAGCAGCGCCGCGGCGGACTTCGCCACCTGACGCTCCACCTTGCTGGCGTTGTTCTCCTGGGTCGTGCAGTGCGTGGCGAGGAGCGCGAGGTCGTTGTTGTCGTAGGGCGCCGGCTTCCCCTCCAGGGCTGCCTTGACCAGACGATGGGTGATCAGGTCCGGGAAGCGCCGGTTGGGCGCCGTCGAGTGAGAGTAGTCTTTGACCGCGAGGCCAAAGTGCCCGCGTGCGTGCTGACCCGGAAGCTCAAGCGCGTACTCGCCACGGCCCAACAGCTTGACGACCGCCAGCGAGAGGTCGGAGAAGCTCGCAGGTTCCGCCGCGCGGCGTTGCAACAGGAAGCCTTCCAGGGCGACGGCATCGGGTTCGGCAGGAAGTGTGCTGCCCAGGCCGCGCGCCAGGTCGACGATGCGTTGCCAGCGCTCGGGGGCGCGCAACACGCGCCGGAAAGATGTGTAGCCCCGCTTGCGCAGGAACCGGGCGACGGCCCCGTTGGCCGCGATCATGAAGTCCTCGATGATCTCTTTGGCCCGGTTCTCTTCGTCAGGCCGCAGATCTGCCAGGACAGTGCCTTCAAAAACGGGCCGCGCCTCCATCGTATCCAGACTGAGGGCTCCACGCTTGTGCCGGAGCCGCTTCATCCCTTGCGCCACCGTGTCTTGCAGGCGCAGGTTGGCTTGCAGCTCCGGGTTGTCCACGATCGGACCGGGTGCGGGGGCCTGCCCGTCGAGCCACGCTGCCAGGCCGTTGTAGGCGAGCTTGGCCCGGTTCTTGACCGTCGCCCGGTACAACTCTGAGGAGCCCACTTTTCCGTCGGGACCGATGACCATGTCGATGGCGAGCGCGAGGCGCTCGACTCCCTCGCCGAGCGAGGTGAGGTCGGTCGACAGCTTCTCGGGAAGCATGGGGAAGACCCCGGCTGCCGTGTAGACCGACGTGGTGTTCGCCTGCGCGTGTATGTCGATCGGCGTGCCCTGGCTGACGAGCGCGTCGACGTCCGCGACCGCGACCACGATCCGGACCTGCCCGCCTTCGAGACGTTCCGCAGCGGTCAGCTGGTCGAGGTCGCGCGAATCATCGTTGTCGATCGAGGTCCACAAGAGCGCGCGCAGGTCCCGGACACCTGGGCCGGGCGCCGCCGCGCGCTTGATCCCCTCTGTCTGTTCGAGGACCTCGGTGGAGAACTCGGGCAACAGGTCTCGATCGACCATCATGCGCTGCGCTATGTGCAGCAAATCGCTTCGGTGGTGTTTGGCTTTTTGGCTCATAGCCACAGCATACTCGTTCGGGGGCGGGTCCCATGAGAAATCTGAACATCTTTGTTCGGCCCCGCGCCGAGCGCGGTGCCTCGTCGGCGGGTGCCAGAAAGAACCCAGTGATCCCGTCGCGTCCAACGGCTTCGCATCCACCCGCCTCCCCCAGCAGGACCGCCCGCATGTCCGACCGATGCAACCCGCGCAACGCTGTTATGAGCCACCAAGGACACAGCCTCCCGGTTTGCAGCATCCCCTGACCGGGGTTCCGTCCCGCCGACCGGTGCCCCACGCCCGCGGCACGCTGGCTGCTCTGGACGGATCCGGCGGCTGGGATCCATGCGCAGACCGCCCAGCAACAGGAGTCCTCCGCCAGATCATCCAAGAACCTGGAAAATACTCCCCAAGGTCCGGAGCTTCTCCGCTGCAAAAGGTGTTGGACCGCTCTGCTTGATCCCCGCGTGAGCTCATCGACCCCTACCAGTGAGACAGGCATGCGCCGCGCGACGCAAACAGGCACGTTCAGGCCAGTGAAGCTGTGCAATCTGGCGTCGTACTTACGGTTGCAACTGCATCCAGAATTTGCTATCTCCATGGAATCCTGGACGAGGGTCGGAGAAAGTCGATGAGTGATCCGTCTACGCCGCCCGCCGAACAGCTGCAGATCGTCGGTGGCCAACGCATCAAGTTGCGTACAGGCCGACTGAACAAGATCCAGATCGCCGACGAGCGGGCCCGACGAGTGGTCAAGGTCCACGTCGCCTGCGCGACCTCTGGTGGCGCGGAGAAGGCCCGGGTCCTCGCCATTGCTCGGGGTCAGGTCGACCGCATCAGCCGTCCGGTGGGTGAAGGTGCGAAACTCGCTGTTGGCGACGTGGTCGAAATCGAGTTGCTGTTGCTCGCCGGTGGGGTCTACGACATGTTCCTCGACGAGGGACGCAGCCGCGTCGCTCTCGCTCGCCAGCACAGAGTCCCCGCTGCCTGACACCCAAGGAGTTGACATGGCCGATGTCGCCGCACAGTACGTGTACTTCCGTCTACAGACCGAAGATGGCAAGACCTTGCGACACTACGACCTGCGCTGTACGGCTTACATCGACCCCCCCGCCTCCCACGAGAACGCAGACGACCCTGAGACGTTCTTCCGCCTTCCCGTCGATCACAAGGGCGACCTGTGCACTGCCGATTCCAGCTTCGAATGGGGCAGCTTCCTCGCTGGGCGGCCCGCGGATGACCAGCTGCTGGTGGATGCTTGGGAAGTCCGCGAGCGCCTGAGGCGGCAGCGTATCCGGCTGCCTGGCACGGAGAAGCCCTACCGGGTCTACCTCGACTCTCTGGAAGTCGCAGACTTCGAGGCATACAGCGAAGCGGTGAGCCAGGAAGAGGACGCCTTCATCGACCTTTGTCGCGAGCTGAAGGTACGTGCCGAGAGTCGCATCACTGCCGCGGAGGAGGGTCTTCAGAGCGCCAGCGAGGAGCTCGAAAACCAGGAGCGGGCCTTGAAGACCAAGCAGCGTCGGCGCATTGACGCCTGGCGCGAGTTCCAGCGTAAAACCGCCGAGAGCCGCGCGCAGCGGAACGTGCTGAACGCCCTCGCGCGGAAGATCCTGGAGCTGAAGGCCATCGGCTACGACTACGAGATCGACGGCCGCTTCCTGCGCGGCCACGAGGTCGAGGTCCGCCCGGGTGTTTTTACGGGCTGGCGCAGCGGTAGCTCGTCATTCACCTGGCCGCTGAGCCGTTCGGAGGAGCCGGTGCCCAGCCGTTTTGAGGAGGAAGGCGGAACCTGGCTGGTCGCCGATCCCGAAGGGGAATTGACTCACACACGCCTCGAAGATTTCGGGCGCGGGCAGATGAAGCGCCGCGTCTACTGGCTTGCTGGCGGCGTCGAGGGCTCTCCGGGAGTCAACAGGAACCGGTGGATGGACCTCAATCCCCAGCTAGATGCACATCGCGAATTCGCCACGCAACGCGGGAGCGACTACTCCTTCCTGGTCTCGCGCGCCGACGAGCTAGGCGGCAACAACGAGTTCGTTTTCGAGCCCGGCATGGTCTGCACCATCCAGCTCGGCTCGAAATCAGGCCAAAAGACGAGCCAGGTGTGGTTCAAGGGCGGAGTCTACAATCCCGCGACGACGCGCTACCACCACCACCAGGAGATCGTCGCCGAAGAACAGGTCCGGAGTCGCGAAGCCCAGAGGCTGCGGACGCTGCGAAAGGAGGTTGGAGGACTTCGCAAGAGCTTCAGCCAGCGCTCCCGCGAGCTGATGGAACAGCGCGGGGCCCTGAGCCGGGCCGGCCAGCGCAAGCGGGCAGCGGAGCGTGAGCTGCAGGCCGCACAGACAGCCCGCAAGGCTCTCGACACCTCCCTGCTGCGTGATCAGAAGCAGCGCGAGAACCACGAGCGGGTGCGCGAGCTCTTGCACTACGGGGACGCGGTCAAGCCGCTCGAGTTCACCATCAGCTCTTACCGTCCGGCGCTGGTCGAGGTCCCGCTCCGTGAGAGAGTCGAGCTGGCAGTACGCTTCCAGCGCCCGATCGACCTGTGCGGCTACACGGTAGCGCTCTACACGGTCCGCGAAGGGGCCACAGAGCCGCTGTCCAGCCAGACCATCGGCCGCCAGCATTATGCGCCCGGAGGCGGATTCCGGGTCTCCTTCGTGCCCGCCGCCTTCGAACAGGTCTACCGCATCGAGGTCACGAGCCCTGCCGGCGAGCTGTACTCGGCGGAGACCTGCACTTTTCCAAGCCGGGAGCAGCTCGAGCCCAGCTCGTTCCTGACCTTCTGTGGCGATCACGCGCGCCGCCACTGGATCTTCGAGTGTCCCTGCGACCCGATCAGCCTGGCTGAGGTCTTCCTCAACCAGATGGGTCCCGACTATTCCAAGCTGCAGCAGCTGATCGCCGTGGAAACCTCTTGCCAGATGAATCTGCGTGTCGACATCGATCCCAGCACCTTCTCACTTGTCGGCAGCCGAATCGTGGGCTCGCTGGCCTCTCTTGTCACGGGCGTGACCACCGCCCCCGCGCAGCAGACGGCGCACGGGCTGCTCACCGCCCAGCGCCGCATCGCCACGGCTGCCCTCGAGTCGGCCAGCCAAGGCGATGAGAAGAACTTTGCAAAGGCTCGCGAGCTGCTGAAGAGTTTTGCCAGCACCGATGCCAGCCCGTCCTTGCCGCTGGAGTTCATGTTTGAGACGCCGCAGAACGCGATCGAGGTGGTCGGGTCCCTGCGCAAGATGTACGGCGCGAGCCAGAGCGCCATCGAGGCCACCCGGTACCTCGATGGAGGCTTCGTACACTACGAGACACTCCCCGCGTCGGGACTCGGCAAGCTCGTCGATATCATCTGCACGCTGCTGCCCGTGGTGGAGCTGATCCACAGCAAGTGGAACAGCGCCAACTGGCAACAGCGCCTGACCGCCAGTCTGGCCGGGTCTCCCACTCCACTGGGCGGACTGGCACAGCTTGAGAGCGAGCTGGCACGGCGGATGAGCGACTACCACGACATGCAGGCGACGATCCGTGGCCTGGAGGCGGTCGCCATCGTGTTGAGCACGATGTTCCCGCCGTTCGGGCTGGCCTGGGCACTCCTGCTGGAGGCCGAGGTCCTCCACGACATGGTCGTGCCGACGCGGACCTTCCGCGAGAAGCTCTACTGGTGGTTCGCCGAGGCGATCAACCTGCGCGAGATCGTGCGCCTGAGCAGTGGACTGTCCTCGGGTTGGTTCGACTACGAGCTCGATGCGAGCAAGCTGGGGGACCAGCCAGACCTGGCCCGCGAGCTGCAATTCCGCCTGCGGGCCCAGCTGCTGTACCGCCTTTACCAGGAAGTCGCGACGCTGGACCCCGATATGGAGACAGTGCGCCAGCTGATCGCGTGGATCCTCGACGGAGGCAGGGTCCCGATGCGTGCGGTCATGCCTGCCGGCACCAGCCTGCTGATGAGCATTTACGACATGGCCCAGCTCGACAACTTGGCGATTACCAGCGTCTGCGACCCCCTCGCGGGCTTTGAGACCGCGGGTAAAGCCTACGACGTGTGGCGGGTCAGCGCCATGCAGCTTCCGGCCGCTTTCAGCGGTGACTTGCCCATCCGCGAGATCGGCGTCGGCGATGAGGAAGCCCGAGCCGATCGAGACAAGGGGATCGAGGCTTTCGCCGAGATGTTCGCCAACGCCGACCATGTGATCGACGCGCCGAGCGCCAGCGACCTCTCCTGCGAGGTGTACTGGGCCGCGGACGCCGCGTGGGTAGAACGTGGCGAGCTCCGCAGCCTCGAGGAGATGCGCAAGGACCCTGCCTTCAAGCGCTTCGACGCGGCCCGTCCGTTCATCTTCGGGGTCAGTGGCAAGCGCGCCGCCTGTGAGCCGATCTTCCTGTTGGCGGAGCTCAAAGGCTGGCACGTTGATGGACTGCAAGACAGTGAGCAGCCGGTGCGATTCGAGTGGCTGGTCCAGACAAAGACGCCCTCGACCGAAGGTTGGCTTCCCACCCTCTTCGACTCCCTGTTTCCCACGATGCGGACCCTGCGCGACATGGGCAGGGCGGTCCTCCGCCGCGACGGCGACACGCTTCAGATCGCCCTGTTCTTGGGCGAGGTGCTGCCGGTGCTTTTCCCTCCTGCCGAGGAGAACGACGCCACGGTGCGACCTCCGCAGTTCCAGCTGTGCTTCACCTTCTGCATCTCCTACCTCGAACACTCCGGCTGGGCCTACGAGCTGACCTCGGACGAGTCCCCGGTGACCGTCGATCTACGTGCGACTCCCATCGAGGCGGTCATCGAGCACGGCCTGCCGGTCGCCGAGCCGGCCCGCTGACCGAGACCACGTGATGGACGGGCCGGCCCGGCCGACGAGTGGGCTGGTTCAGCTCTTCGGCTGTGAGCACGACTTCGTGCCCCGTGAAGAAGGGTTTCCCGCCCCTCAACGCGCGCGGCGCTGCGCCCGGCGCTCGGCCTGGTCGAGGTAGCCATCGTCGTCACAGTCCGCGCTCTCGAACTTCTGACGCGTGCGAGTTACGCCGAAACCGTGAATGTCAGCGACGGCAATCAGGCGCCTCATGCTTGCCCTCCGACGTCCCTTGTTGTCGTCGGCCTCGGGCCTTACGCGCAAGACCTGAGGCCTAAGACCTCGGCCCCGTGGCCAGAGATCGGGGGGCACGGAGAAGAGCGGCGCCGCCTGCGTTGGGGTCTGCAGTCGCCCAGAAAACAAGGCAGGGCCCGACCCCCCAGCAAACGCGCCTCAGCCGTCACCCGCCAGGGCGTCCGGCTCCGGCGAAGGGGTCGGAGCGCCGCCAGATGACCCGGCCCCGGTGAGAGCCAGCAGCGCCGGACCATCCTGCCTGCTGAGGATCGCGAGGCCCCTACTCCCCACGCTCGAGCGCAGACATCAGCTCTTTGAGCGCGCGTTGGACGACCGGGGCGGGCTCCCGCTCCAGCAGGTCCCGCACGGAGACCCCGCGTAGCCCTTCCCGCGCCCGGGGCAGCTCTGTCAGCGCCCGGGCCGCCGTGTAGCGCAGCTCGGCCACGGGGCTGGAGAGAGACTTCAGCAGCAGGTTCTGCACGGCCGGCTGCTCGAGCAGGGGAGCGCCTTCCGGCTGCGAGGCCAGCGCGGAGACGAAGTCGAGCAACCCGTCCTTCTCCGGCCACCAGATCCGCATCGCGGCATCCAGCTGCGCCTCGCCGCCTGCAAACACGAGGTAGCGTGCGCCGAGCTCGAGGGCTGAGACAGGCAGGCTGCTCAACAGCTCCCGGGGTGCGGCGTCCGCCTCCTGCTCGAGCTGGAAGAACAGGCGGAACTGGGCCTCGCCGGCGGCTTCGCAGCGCACCAGCATCCCGACGCTCGGAGCCTCGACCTGGAACGCCGCCAGCACGTCGACCATCTCCCCGACCGAGCGCTGGATGTGGGGCGCCTCGTAGCCGCGTTGGGGCGCGCCGGCCAGCATGTCCAGGGGGGCGACCGCGATGCCCGGGTGCTCGCCGATCGGCACGAAGGGATCGCCGACCCGCAGCATCACCCGCCCGCGGGGCAGGATGTCGCAGTAGGCGAACAGCAGGGTGCGCTCGCCGGGGTCGCCGGGCAGCTCGAGCGGCTGGCCATCCAGGCTGAAGCGCGGCGGGATGCCGCGTCCGGAAGGCGCGGGCAGAGGTTCTGAGACCGAGAACACCAGCCGGTAGGCGCCGAGGGGCGACCCGGCCTCTTCGACGGCGTGCAGCCTCTCGACGCGCAGCTCCTGGGCGGAAGCGGCGAAGGCGAGCAGGCAGAGCAGGCAGGCCCGTTTCATGGCATGGCTCCCGTTCATGGGGAAAACTCGATGTCGTCGATGGCGACCTGGCCCTGGGGGCGGCCCGAGAACTTGAAGTGCACGCGCCGCACCCGGGAGAGGTCGATGGAAGGGTTGGCCGCCGAAAAGCCCGCCAGCGGAAGACGCAGGGTCTTGAGCATCGACTTGCTCAGCAACACGTCGTCATACCGGCGCTGCGCTACGGGGATGTAGCCCGCCTGCTGGCTCGAGACCCAGGCCACCACGCCTCCGGCATCTTCGAGCCCGACCTCGATGACCAACTCTGAGCCCGAGGAGCTGTGGCGTGCGTCCTGGCCGATGCGGAAGCTCAGGTAGGGGTAGCCGCGCACATCCTCCTGGCTGGCTGTGAGCCGACTCTGGTAGACGTCGCTGCTGGCGTTCCAGCCTGTCAGCAGGGCGCGCGTGCGGTGGAACCACGAGCGGGTGGCCGAGCTGCTGCGGTCTGCGCCGGTCAACCAGGTCTCCACGGGCGAGACCAGGCTGGAGCTGCCGACCGGGCTGGCTCCTTCGGAGGTCGTGCCCAGCGAGCTCTGCGACTCGAAGTCGTCGACGTGCAGCACCTGCGGGCTGGCAGCCTGGTACTGAAGCTGCACACTGGAGGCAGCCGCGCTGATCGGGAGGAGCTTGTCTGCCGAGAAGCGGAAGTAGTCGAGGTAGTCAGGCTGCCCCGCGAGATGTCCCAGCAGGAAGGAGGTCGCATACGCGACCAGGATCGAGCGCTGGGCGCTGGCCGAGATGCGCTGGCTGACCAGGCCCGCTCCATCGTCTGAGGCCCAGGAGGTGTTCCAGGCGTTGTGGTTGGCGCCATGCACGAAGACGAACTGCTTGGGAGCCGCAGGGCTGCCGTCGTAGATGGCCTGAACGTGCAGGGTGGTGTTCGAGCCGTAGGAGCTGCCGTCGACGTCGCCGTCCGCATCGCCCCAGACTCCCAGGAAAGGCACCGCAGAGGCCAGCACACTCTCGGGCACCGTCTGACTGCCACCCCAATCGAAGCTGCCATCGAAGAAGCGGGTTGCGGCCACGGCGACCACCGCGTCGATGCCGAAGCGGCCTTCGCCACTACCAGGCCCGACGGCCGGCCCGCCATCGGAGCCACCGAGCATCTGGTCGAGGCGCTGCGCCTGCACCACCGCCTCTCCGCCTCGCGAGTGCCCCAAGAGGGCGATCCGGTCCAGGTCGATCTGGCCGTAGAGCTGAAAGCCCGAGTTCCCGCTCAAGATCTCCATCGCTTCGATGCTGTACAGCAGCAGCCAGCCGCGGGACACAATGCCCGGGGCCAGGTCGGTGAAGTCGTCGAGGTCGACGCTCAGGGACACGAAGCCGTGGCTGGCCAGGTGGTCCTGCAGGTAGAGGTAGCCCCGGTAGTTTTCGGCGCTGGGGTCAGAACCTCCGGAGTAGCGGCGATGGTTGCCGTGCGCGATCACGACCAGGGGGAACGGCCCGCCGGCCGCCACCGGAGTGTTCAGTCCGCTGGTTGTCGCGGGGTAGCGCAGCGAGCCGCTGACGTCATAACCGCGGATCAGGTCCTGTCCGTTGCGCAGCGTCGATGAGGAGCTGGCGCCGTCGCGCGCCAGGACAGCCTCCGGAACCATGGGAAACACGCTCTGAGCGGCCACCACGTTTCGGTAATTCAGGTCGTTGAGCCGCCCGACACCATAGGGGCCGACCAACATCGGGTCAGGAGGCTGCGGCAGGGCGGGGACAGCGCCTGCAGGGGGCGGAGGTGGGGGAGGCGGCGGCGCCACCGGGCCGCTCGCCGTAGTCTCGAGTTGGTAGCCGCCCGTCTGGGTGCTGGCGTAGTGCAGGACCACGAGGTAGGCCGTGCCCGAAGCGGTTGCAGTCCAGTCGATCCGCGATGCCAGGCCGACGCCGCCATCGTCGTCGTAGCCCACGCGCTGCCCATCGGGCGCGAATAGAGCGATGACCGAGTCCATCCCGAGCGTAAGCTGGCTGGTCTCGAAGCGGTAGCTCACCTGATCGCTGACCGTCAGACGGAACCAGTCGCGCTCGCCTGCCGGGTCGATGCTGCCCGAGATGCTACTGCCCGGCGTGAGCCAGGTTCCCTGGTAGGGGTCGTCGGAGTGGTCGTCGGCCGCGGCCAGGCCGGCCAACAGCAGGAGGATGAGGGGGGGACGCTTCGATGGCATGGAGTTCTCCACCAGTCGATCCCCCGCATAGTGGGGGAAGTCGCTGGCGAAGTGTCACGGAAGGGTCGGGAGGTGAGAAACGGGTCCCGAGGAGGGCTGGGGTCGCTCACAGCCGACAACGGCCTTCAGCCAGGTCTCCTCCACGGCCGCGGCGGCAAGCCCTGACGAGCCGGCGCTCCGGGACTCGGGGAGCCAGTCTCGACCCCGTAACAGGCATTGTGCGTCGAGTTTTGCATCGAGCTGGGAATTCGCCAGATGGCTTGATATACTTGATCATGTCACATTGTCATCCATCCAACACCTTCAGGAGGAGCACCTGTGCCTCAGCAACGTGAGCTCACCCTCGTCATCAAGCTGGACCACCGCCTGCTGCTGGGGCTGCTGATATGTGCCGCCATCGGCCTGCCAGCCTGGCTACTGGCCGGTAATCTCACGATTCCCCACGCCTTCACAGGCGGCACGGTCGCCGACGCCGTTGAGATGAACGCCAACTTCAATGCCGTCGAGACCGAGGTCGACGACAACGACAGCCGCCTCGACACCCTGGAGTCGGAGATTTCGGTCACTGGCGGGCAGGTCGGGGTCGGCTCGGGCCCGCCAGCGGACAAGCTGGGTGTCGCGGCGACGGGATCCTGGGAGGGCATCAGCGTCGTCAACTCGGCGGCCAGCGGCGACGGCGCCAACCTGCATCTGGCGTCGACTGGCGGCGTAGGGCAGCAGCTCGACATCCGCTGCGACGCACGCAGCGGCTTCGAGAAGGTCCTTTTCTCGAGCGACGCAACCAACGGCTTCGAGTTCAGCGACTTCGTCATCGTCAAGGAAGACGGGCCCTTCGAGGGGCTGGCAGTCGTCAACTCAGAGACCGATGGCGCGGGCGCCAACCTCAGCCTGTCTTCGACAGGGGGCGTCGGGCAGAGCTTCAACCTGCGCAACGACGCGCGCAGCGGCTTCGAAGACATCAAGTTCTCGACCGACGCGGAGAATGGCTTCACGTTCAACCAGAATGTCACGATTGAGGAAGACGGGACCTGGAAGGGACTGGAGATCGTCAATGGCCAGAGCGACGGCGCCGGAGCCGCCATCTCTATGCACTCCACGGCAGGGAACAACCGCCACTTCACCATCTTCATGGACAGTCGCGCAGGCGAGGACGCGGTCAAGTTCGGCACCGATTCCAACGGCTTCCACTTCGAAAACGACACCTTCACGACCGGGAACATCTGGTTGAACGGAGGGGTGATCCACGCCTCGGATGCGCGCATCAAAACCGACTTCGAGACCATCGACCACGCGCTGACCAAGCTCGAGGCCTTGAACGGCTTTCGCTATCGCTGGAAGGATGCCGAACGCGGCGACGATCCGCAGCTCGGTGTCGTCGCTCAAGAGGTCGAGACAGTGTTTCCCGAGCTCGTCAGCGAGCGCACAGACGGCATGAAGTCCGTCAACTACAGCGGCCTGATCCCCGTCCTCATCGAGGCCGCCAAGGAGCTGGCCGCCACCAACGGTGACCAGCAGAAGCGCATCCTCGCGCTGGAGGCGCTGATCAACGCCCAGGCCGAGCGGATGATGGCGCTGGAGAGGCAGATCGAAGACAGCAACTGACCTCTCTGCAGAATCCAGAACATGGAAGCGTCCGAACACACGAGCAGGTTCAGGCGGCGATGCAGACGCAGCAGCTGCGGCGTCTCGGCGAGGCTTTTCGGCTCCCCGCGGGGACTCAGTTGTCTGTCCCGCGTCGGCGGGTACGCGACCAGCTGGGGGGCCGCCAGCTCGAGTGATTCGGTGAGCGGCCCTCTGTAGTAGAGGTAGAGGGCCATCCCGGTCCCTATCTCTGGGCCGACGATGGTGCGCCTCCCACAGGCCGACCCGGGCCTCCGGGTCGACCCCCTGGGCCGCTTCGCGGCGACGGCGAAACGGGAGCACCCCAGGCTCGCGTCACGCGGCGACGCCGCTCAGCCTCCCAGCACGAGCATCGGGAGGGTCTGGGAGCTGTAGACCAGCCGCGATCCCTGGTAGGCAGTGACCGACACCCCGCCCGTCGCGGTGTTGCGGGTGTCGCCATCGACGCCGGGGTTGCTCGAGCGCAGCCGGAAGCTGCAGCGCCCATCGCGCGAGAGGCTCTGACGGCGTGGGCTCGCGCTCCCCAAACTCGGGGTCCAGGCGATGCGCGCTTCGAGCTGGGAGAAATCGACGTTCGCGGGGTTGCTGGCCTTCCCCTGCGATGCGCACAAGCAGGCGGATCGCCTCGTCGGCCTTGGTGCGCATGAGCCGCACTTCGGGTGTGTTGTCGCCGTCGAGCACCGTGGTGCCCCGCTGTCCAGTGCCCTGGCTGACGCTGGTCTCGACCCGAAAGCCGGCGAGCCGGCCTCGTTCCTGCCCTGTAGCGTTGTCGATCACCGCGACCTCGAGCTGTGCCCAGGAACCGCCATTGGCCGATTGCCCGTGACGGCGTCCTCCGACCGCGACCACGTAGGAGACCCGTGCGTTCGCACCCGCGTTCGCCTCGACCACGTACAGGGTCCTGTTGCCGCAGCGCGGCTGGCGGTTTGTGATGCGCTGCTCGAGCACCTGGTCGAAGGCAACGTGGTAGTAGCTCTGCACGGTGGGGATGACCTGGCAGTGGATCGCGCGGCCGTCGCCCTCCATCTGTTGGGCGCCTTCATAGTGGCGTCGGTAGCGCTCGGCACACTCGACGCGGACCGCGATGTCGCAAGACTCGCCGGCGGTGAGATGCTGGCTGGATGGGATCACCTCGAGAAAACCTGCGGGAAACTCGGCTTGAGCGGGCGGCATAGACGTTACCGTGGCTGGCGGTTCCTTGCAATTCTACAGCTAGCGTGACGGGTAACCTCCGCAGAACTAAAACTCAGCCTTTTCTTGTTGTGAAAGCGCTTGTGACAGGCCCGGTCCGCCATCCCCCAAGGTTGCGGCACATCCTGCGATTCAAGGCCTCTGCAGTGCCGCCGCGCTGCGCTCGGCCGCGAGCGCCTGCAGCTCCAACCCGGCCTCGCGGTAGGCCCGGGCCAACGAGATCCAGGCATCTTCCAGCAGATCCCGCATGTGCGGCTCGGGATGCTCGTCCCAGGCCCGTACCAGTCGGGACGCGCAGCGTTCCAGGCCTTGCCGGGCACCCTCCTTGTCCTCAGCAGACGCCAGCTGCCAGCCCCATTGGGCGCAGCGCGGCGTGCAGCCGCAGCCAGCGCGCCCCCTGGGCATCGAGCGAGCCGGCAAGCTGCTGCCAGGCCGCCGCCTGCGCAGCGCCGGCTGCTGCCGCCGGATGTTCCCGCAACGGTCCCTCCAGGTTCTCCAGCAGCGCCAGCGCCAGGGATTCGTGGCCCAGCAGCCTGCGGTTCTGGCCGGCCCGCTCGGCCAGTTGCTGGCTCTGCCTCGCCAGGTCCGCGTCCAGACCCTGGATGCGCTGGGCCGCCGTCCCTCGGTCCCGCGCCTGCGATCCCAGGTTCATGCCCAGCCAACCGAAAGCCCCGAGCAGCAGCAGGGCCGGCCACCGACGTCTACGCGCTGGGCGGCATCCTCTACTTCCTGCTCACGGGCAAGGCTCCCTACGCGGGCAACGCCCAAGCGATGCTCGAGCAGCTGGGGGCCGGACCGCCGTCACGGCCACGCAGCCGCGTGCGGGGCATCCCGCGTCCCCTCGAAGCGGTCTGCCTGCGGACGATGCAGCGCGACCCCAGCCTACCCTATGCCTCGGCCGATGCGCTGGCCGAGGACGTGCACGCCTGGCTGGAAAATCGCCCCTTGGCGGCCTGGCCTGAAGGCCCGGCGCGGCGCCTGATACGGGGCGTACGGCGGCGCGGCGCGTTGCTGTGCGGCTGCGCATTGGGGCTGCTGGCGGTGGCGGGGGCCGTCAGCTACGGCATCAGGCAAACGGAGCAGGCTATGACGTGGAAGAGCCGGGCCGTGGACGATCACGCGCTGTCAGAGTTGCTCGAGGATATGCATCCGCTCAAGGCGGCGCTACCGGCAGCACGCACCGACGTCGAGTTGCTCGAGCGGTTCCTCAAAAACATGTCCCAACTGAGTTGGCGGTTCAGCACGAAGACTCTGGTGCTCAAAGTGGGGAGGATCTACCGCAGTAAGCGTCTCGACGAGCAGAAGTGGCTGCTGAAGCTCTACAGTGAGGTCGAATCCGGCATGGCCTGGCTGTCCTCAGCGGAGGCAGAGCTCAAACGCCAGCGTGCGGCGCTTAGCCTCGCAGAGGGCGCGGCCTGGGAGCACGCTCTCAGCGAGATCGCCCGCTCTCCGCCATCCGCGGGTCTCCAGCTCGAGCCCTGCGCCGACCTCGTGCCCCTGGGCTGCGACCCGCAGACCGGACGCTGGGAGTTTGCGCACTTGCCGAGCGGCAGTGTCCCTGTTGGCCGCGCGGACGGAGGGCTCGAGGTCGCCGCCGCGGACGGGCTGGTCTTCGTGCTTGTCCCGCCGGGGCGCCTCACGCGCGGCGCCGAACACGAGCCGGGCAGCCTGCACACCGGCCGGTCAGGCGAGCAAATGGCGCTCGAGCCCTTCTTCCTGGCCAAGCGCCCGTTGACGAGGGAGCACTGGCAAAGGCTCGCTGGTCCCGCCGCTCAGCCCCTCTGGGAGCCGGTGTCGGCCGCCCGGCGCGAGAAAGTTCTGGCGCGCTTCCGCGCTGTGCCTGCCCAGCGAGCTGCGTTGGCTGTACGCCACCCAGCTCGGCGGCGGCGCAGGAGCCCGGGAACAGAGCGAAGCTCGGGAGCTGCGGCCGGCGCGGGAGCTGCGTTTTCCCTGATGGCTGCGCGCGAGCGAGCGGCTTCCTCGACTGGGGCCGGGCCCGCCCCGCGGCGCGCCCCCGTCAGGAAGCAGCTGATGGTTCCGCTTCGTGTTCCACCAGCTGGCGGATCGTCTCCAACAGCGTTTCCGGTTCGAGTGAGCTCTCGCGGTGCAAGATGTGACCGCCCGCCGACCACTCGCACAACATCATCGGCACCCCCGTCCCCAAGTCCATCCCTCGCTCAACGGTGAAGTAGCGTGCCCCTGCCGAGCGCATGGAGACGACGACGATCACCTCGGCCTCCGTGGTGGCGACGGCATGAGGCATACGGATGTAGGCGATGTCGCGTGCGCCCATATGCATGGGAGTGCAATGGAGCCCCGTGCCAGCCAGGCTCTGGCCGACATGTTCGCCGACACGTTGCCAGAGCTTGGCCAGGAACGCGTCGGCGACCGGTTCAAAGAGCCAGCCGATGCCTGGCGAGTCGCCCTGGAACAAGACGCTCGGCAGCGCCCGGTGAGCGAATTGGTAATGCTGCGGACGCGCGCCGACGGGGAAACGCGGAGCGGGGTCGCCCGGGGGCCGGCTTCCGCGTGGACCGGCATCGGCAGCCGCCGCCGAGTCTCGCTTGCCGCCGAGAGCGGCGCGCAGCATCGCGATCCCAAGTCCGCTGCAGAACAGGCCTGCGAGCGAAAAGATCAACAGACCCTGACCGCCGGAGAGCGCCTGCCAGATTCCAACTCCGGCGCTGCCGAGTCCGCAGACAAGCACGGCGCCTCCCGCCGCGAGCCGCAACAATCTGCTCGGACCGGGGCGCCTCTGCAGATGCCTACGACGCCTGCGCGGTGCTTTCGAGGTTGCCACGGACCGATTCTCACTGGCTGCCATGATGTTGTCCTCCGGGTTTCAGGAATATGCCGATCCGAATGCAATTCACGTACCGGACCCGCAGAGTCGCCTGAATGGCCGGCCGGTACATTTTCAGTCGCTGCGAACAGACATACAGGCTCACACATGTCGGTTCGGATCATACGGGCGAGTCCTGGCAGGGCCGTGCCGGACCTCGCCGAGTTGTGGCAGGCCGGCAGCTTCCACGTTTTGGGGAGAGCTTCGACCGGCTCGTTGCCTCGGGCGGGCTCAAGTTTCATCAACGGGATGCGCACCGCCGTGGCCAGGGGCAGCACCATCCGCCCCAACGCGCCGACGCCCTGAAAAGGGTCGACCGGCAACCCATGACTGATGCGCTAGCGGCGCTGATGCCGGAACCCGACGAAGCGCAACAACTTTGGGTCCGTCAGTAGGCCGAAGCCGGGGTTGCTCGAGATGGTCGATCTCCCTCGGCGAACCCCTGCGCCTCGAATGTCGGCTCGTTCCGGCGGTTCTGGTCGAAGGCCGTGTCGTGTTCCAGGCCCTACGTCTGAGCCACGTTCGGGTTGACGGGGCGGCGCACGGGGTTTTCCCCACGATCAACCTCAGGGTCGCGAATGAAGGCCCTTTCTCGATCCACCTCCGACTCGGGAGGAATACGGTGCAGGGCAGGCGGAGAGCCCTTCGACACGGATCTCGGACCACGGTCCTCCTTCGAGTCGGGGTCCGGGTCGGTGGTCGGTGGTCGGTGGTCCGGTGGTCGGTGGTCGGTGGTCGGTGGTCGGTGGTCGGGTCCGGATCCGGGTCCGGGTCCGGGTCCGGATCCGAGTCCGAGTCCGAGTCCGAGGCCGAGGCCGAGGCCGAGTACGAGTCCCTTACCTGATACAGTAACCAACAAAACTCCGCGACAGAAGACGGCTACGATTCCTGCTAC
>JAJDCP010000131.1 GCA_029260765.1 Planctomycetota bacterium | reverse complement strand
GGCAAATCGACGCTGCTGAAGATCTTGTCCCAGGTGACCGGTCCCACATCGGGGACCGTGCAGCTGCGGGGTCGGCTCGCCAGCCTGCTTGAAGTCGGGACCGGCTTCCATCGCGAGTTGACGGGGCGGGACAACGTCTATCTGAACGCCGCGATCCATGGCATGACGCGCGCCGAGATCCACGACAAGTTCGATCGCATCGTCGCTTTCGCCGAGGTCGAGGATTTCATCGACACGCCTGTGAAACGCTACTCTTCGGGCATGTACGTCCGCCTGGCCTTTTCGGTGGCGGCCCATCTCGAGCCCCGCATTCTGGTCGTCGACGAGGTCCTTGCGGTAGGAGACATCAACTTTCAGCGCAAGTGTCATGACCATTTGCGGGCTCTGCGCAAGCAAGGCACGACGATCGTGCTGGTCTCGCACAGCATGTCGGTGATCCGGCAATTCTGCACCCGAACGCTGCTGCTCGAGCGGGGCCGATTGCACTTTGGCGGTGATAGCGCCGGAGCTATCGTTGCCTACCAGGAAGTCCTGCGTCGCCAACTCGGAGAGAGGGAGACCAGTACGGATGCCGACCCGGGCCTGCGCGCAGTCGAGCTGGTCGATGGCCAGGGTGCCATGGCCCGCCAGTTCCGGTATGGGGCGCGTATCGGATTGCGCGTGTGCGTGCAGAGCCGGCAGCCGCGCGGGCCGCTGCGCTTGTGCGTCTTGCTACGACGCATCGACGGTGTTGTGGCGCTGCGTGTGGACAACATCCACGATGGCCAGGATCTCGGAGAGTTGCGTGGAGAGCGCGCCGTCGAGGTCTGGCTGCCGGCGCGGCACCTGCTTCCCGACGCCTACACCGCAGAGGTCGAGCTGCACAGGCTCGACGGCGACCCTACCGATCCCTGGGACCGCTCGAAGGGCATCGATCTCAGCGTAACTGGAGGACCCCAGGACGGGGCAGAAGGGGTGCTGCTCGAGGCTGAGGAGTGGCGTTGCCTGGATGGAGATCTCTGATGGGTGTGGAAGCGCGCGGCGACACCCTGCGCTGCAGACAGGTCCGAAAACCTGCTACGGATACTGCTGGCGGAAGCTCTGATAGTCGTCGCTGAAGGCGTCGAAGGCGTCGGAGGCGAAGCTCCAGAGCGAGGCGCGCTCTTCATCTGTGGGCACGACCATGTCGCCGAAGATCTCCGACACTGTGGCGAGAAAGCCCGAATGCAGGATGGCTGTGGCGAAGTGCACACCGACTTCGTTCTGGTCGCCGTCGATCGGCGCGAACGACACCTGTACCTGTGTGCCATCCCCGTCCTTACCCTCAGCCGCCGCGTTGATGAATCCGTCGATCATCTCCTGCAGGTTGCCGGGAATCACGACGTCGATCAACCAGGACGGCACGAAGCCGTAGGCGGCTCCGCTGACTTCGGCGATCTTCGGCTTCTCTTGAAAGAGCGTGTCGACGGAGATCTTTCCCTTGCGTCGCCGGTAGCGTGTGTACAGCTGAATATCACCGATCTCGAAGACCAGGCCGGAGAAGTTGACCAGCGCGTCGACCTCCCAGACTCCCGAGAACGAGCGCAGGCTAGTGAACCGGATCGGGTCTTTGCCGACCGCGACCCACTGCTCGTCGCACGGCACCAGGGCCCCGTCACGCAGCACACACTGGGCGGTCCCGCGCAGCTCGCCGGCGTCGAACTGCATGCGCGCGAGCCGGTTTCCATCGAGGTCTCGCAGGATGGCATCGAGCGAACCGAGCACCGTGAGGTCTTCGAGGTAGTTGCCCAGCGCGGGATAGTCGACCTTGATCTTCGCGGTATCGAAGTGGAAGTCGAGGTTGATCATCGCGGCCGGCTGGCCTTCCTGGGTGACGTGGTTGAGCACATCGCGCAGCTCGAAATAGCGCCAGATCCGGTCGTAGACTTGCGGCATCCCCTCTTTGATCACGTGGACCAGCCGGGTGTCTTCTTTGCGCAGGTTCAGGAAGCGTTTCCGGATCTCTTCCATCGAGCCGGCCTCGGCCACGTAGTCGTAGCGCTGCCCGACACGGCCGATGAAGTCTTCCATGGCCTGCGCCAGCTCATCCGGTGCGATGCCGCCCAACAGTACCTGAGACCGTCCCTCGATGCCGTATTGAGGCCCGTCGGGGTCGAGAGGGGCCGAGACCTCGAGGTCGAGGAACAGGTCGCCGAGCTTGGCCGGCCGCTGGTCCCAGGGATAGGTCGTGGCCACATCTTCGAGGGAGATCAGGTATTGCTCATCGAGCACGCCCCCGCGCCACAGCGCCCGTTTCTCCGCGTCGCGATCAGGCATCGTGTCGTAGAAGCCGGCGATGTCGAAGTTCTGCAAGCGCTGGCGCATCTCGCTCAATCGGGGCGCCGTGTGTTCCTCGAGCGTCAGCTGGTGGAACAGGCTGCCCAGCACGTCGTTGAGCTGGTCGATCTGGCTGAGGGCGATCTGCTTGCGCTGCTCACCAAACGACTCATTGCCGATATGGAAGAGCAGGCTGAAGGGGTTCTCGTCTTCGGACAGGCCATCAGCGTAGAACACGCCGGCGAGTCCGAAAAGAAGCGCCGCGAGCAGGATCGGTGTTCTGCTTCGGCGGCGCTGTGGGGTTGTCTGTTTTTCAGGCACCAAGCTTGTCCATCAGCTCGATCAGCGGCATGAAGAGTGCAATCACAATGAAACCGACTGATCCACCAAGGCCGACGATCATAATCGGCTCGAGAACGCTGGTCAAGCTTTCTACCGCGATGTCGACGTCTTCATCGTAGTTGTCTGCGACCTTCATCAACATGCGGTCGAGCTCACCGGTCTCTTCGCCGACATCGATCATGTTGATGACCAACTCGTCGAAGACGCCGCTGTTGCGCAGGGGCTGAGAGATGCTCTCGCCTTCGCGGATCGAGGCGTGGACTTCCTCGACGGCACGGGTGATGACCTGGTTGCCGATGGCGTCCTTGATAATGCTGAGGGCCTCGAGAATGGGCACACCCGAGGCGAGCAGGGTTCCCAGCGTACGGCAGAAGCGCGAGATGATGGACTTGCGCACGATCGTACCGAACAGGGGAGTCCTGATCTTGACATGGTCGACAAATAGTCGCCCGCTGGAAGTCATCCCGAGTGCTTTGTAGAACGCGTAGAGGCCCAAGGGTATGGCAACGATCAGCAACCACCAGTACTCCCCGACGAAGGTCGAGAAGCCGAGCAGAATCTCGGTCAACGGCGGCAGCGTCAAGCCCTGGTCGTCGAACATCTTCTTGAAGCTGGGGATGACGAACTTCATGATCGCGAACAGGATACCGACTGCGACGGTCGTGACGACCGCCGGGTAGACCATGGCGCCGATCACCTTCTTCTTCAGGCGCAGAGACTTTTCCATGAAGGTCGCCAGGCGCTCGAGGATCGTGTCGAGCACACCACCCTTCTCGCCGGCCTTCACCATACTGACGAACAGGTGGTTGAAGGTCTTCGGGTGTTTGGCGAAGGCTTCGGCCAGCGTGCTGCCGGACTCGACGTCTTCGGCGATCTCCATCAGCTGATTCTTGAGGGTACAGGCAGGCAGCTGGCCTTCCAGAATGCGGATCGAGCGCACGATCGGAAGACCTGCATCCTGCAGTGTGTACAGCTGCGTGGTGAATTGTGTCAGTTGCTTGGACGAGACGCCGCCGATCACGAAGGACCTCTTGCCCTTCGGCGCGTCACCGGCCATACCGACTTCGCCGCCGCCGTCGTCGTTCTTCTTCTTGCCGGACTTCTCTTTGACCTTGGTCGGGAAGTAGCCCATACCGCGGATCTTGCTCAGGGCCTCATCGCGGTTGGCAGCCTCGATCTCTTTTTTGAGTTTCTGCCCTTTGGCGTCCATCGCTTCAAACGTGAATTGAGACATGACGCCCCCATTTCCTTGAATCAGGAGTAATCCGACACAACAGGCACCAAGCGGACCGAATTTTCTGAATTATTGGACCATCACCGCCGCAGGGCAAGGGATTTCCACGCTGCGGGCCGCAGCCCGATCACAATGAAGTCTCCTTGACGACTTCTTCGATGGTCGTCACGCCATCATAGATCGACTCAAGGCCGGCGTCGCGCAGTGTCTTCATTCCGCTGCTGACCGCGACCCGCCGTAGTTCGTTGGTGGTCGCACCGTTCAGGATCGCTTCTTTGACGCCATCATTGCCGAGCATGATCTCGAACAGCGCTGCGCGGCCCTTGTAGCCCGTGTCATTGCACAGCTTGCAGCCCTTGCCGTAATGGAACTCGCGGCCCGCGACGTCGTCTATAGTCAGGGAGAGCTCGCTCAGCTCGTCATCCGTCGGGGAATAGGGTGCTTTGCAGTTCATGCAGATGCGGCGCACCAGACGTTGAGCGATGACGGCTTCGAGCGTGGCACTGATCAAGAAATGCTCGCATTTGAGGTCGGCGAGACGCGCCACGACAGACGGCGCGTCGTTGGTGTGCAGAGTCGAGAACACGAGGTGACCCGTCAGCGCTGCCTCGATGGCGATGCCAGCCGTCTCGTGGTCGCGGATCTCACCGACGAATACCACGTCGGGGTCCTGACGCAAAACCGCGCGCAGGATGCTGGCATAGGTCAGCCCGATATCCGGCTGGATCGCGACCTGGATGATGCCGTCGAGGTCAAACTCGACCGGGTCCTCGCTGGTGATGATCTTCTGGTCGGGCGTATTGATCTCCGACAGACACGAATACAGCGTGGTCGTCTTGCCGCTGCCTGTAGGACCGCAGACCAGGATGACACCGTTGGGTTTCTTGATCAGCGTGCGGAGGGTCTCGAGGTCGCGCTTCTTGAAGCCCACGTTCTCGATGTCCAGCGAGATGTTCGAACGGTCGAGGATACGCATGACCACGCTCTCGCCGTACATGGTGGGCAGCGTAGAGACACGCAGGTCGACGGGCTTGCCTCCGATGGTCAGCTCGATGCGTCCGTCTTGCGGCAGGCGTCGCTCAGAGATATCGAGGTGAGCCATGACCTTGACGCGTGACGTCATCGCGGAAGCCAGATGCGCCGGGGGCGGAACCATCTCATAGAGCACACCGTCGATCCGGTAGCGCACTTTGAAGTCGGTCTCGAAGGGTTCGAGGTGGACATCGGCGGCTTTGTCCTTGATGGCCTGCAGCAGGATCATGTTCACCAGTTTGACAACGCCGGTGTCATTGATCATCTGCTCTTCGAGGTCTTGCTTCTCGCCTGTGTCGAGCAACTCCAGGTCGCTGGCGTCGACGTCTTCGCGCCCTCGGGACGGACCGATCTCACCGCCGTAGTACTTCCTGAGCGCCCGCATCACAGCTTCTTCGTTGCTGACGGCACCCCTTAGATCGACGTTGAGCATGAAGCGGATTTCGTCGATCAGGTGGGGATTGTTGGCGTCGGCCATCGCCAACACCAACGTGGCTCCGTCTTCCCAGACCGGGATGACCTGGTACTGCTCTGCGATGCTCGCGGGGACCCTCTCGATGATGCCATCTTCGATGTCGAGGCTATCGAGATCGACGACCTCGAGTCCCGATTGGGTGGCGAGGGCAAAATCCAGGTCCTCACGGGTGACATAGCCGAAACCCATCAGGATCTCGCCGAGCAATCCGCTCTCCTGCTCCTGGCTGACCAGCGCTTCGTCGATCTCGCGTTCCAGCGTGATCCCCATGTCGACGAAATACTCGCCAATTCGCTTGGCCATGACGTCTCCTGCTGTTTCCCCTGCAGCGGCTGTCTACCGGACTGCATCGTCTAGATCAGCCCGGACTCGCGTACGCGTTTCTCGAAAGCCACGGAGTTCGGTGCTGCCTGTACGGCGTCTTTGTATTTGATCTTCTTACTGGAGAACAACTCGAAAAGGTGGTCGCCCAGCAGGATCATGCCATGCTGGGCCGACGACTGGATGATCGACGCGATCCTGTGGATCTTGTTCTCGCGGATGCTGTGCGCGATCGACATTGGGTTGGTCATCACCTCAAAGGCTGCGATACGGCCTTTGCCCTTCGCCAGCGGGATCAGGGTCTGCGACAGCACGCACAACATGGTCTGGGCCAGCTGCACGCGCACCTGCTCTTGTTGATAGGAAGGATAGGCGTCGATGATCCGGTTCACCGTCTCGGCGGCGCCGGTCGTGTGCAGCGTCGCAAAGACCAGGTGCCCGGTCTCCGCGGCAGTCAGCGCGGCCGAGATGGTCTCGAGGTCTCGCATTTCGCCGATCAGCAACACGTCAGGATCCATGCGCAGCCCGCGCCGGATCGCTTCGGTGAAGCTGGGCACGTCGATCCCCACCTCGCGCTGGGTGATGATCGACTTCTTGTTGCTGTGGTAGTACTCGATCGGGTCTTCGACGGTCAGGATATGCTTGTCGGTCTCGGTGTTGATGAAGTCGATCATCGAGGCGAGGCTGGTCGTTTTTCCACTGCCCGTCGGGCCTGTAACCAGAAACAGACCACGCGGCTTGAACAGCAGGTTCTTGACGTAGGGATTGATGCCGATCTGGTCGAGAGTCAGCAGCTTGTTGGGGATCTGCCGCAAGACCAGGCCGATATGGCCACGTTGCCGAAAGATCGCGACGCGGAAACGCGCCTTTTCGCGGAAGGTGAAACCGAAATCGGAGCCGCCATTCTCGCTCAGCTCAGTCTGCCGGCGTTCCGACGAGATCGCCTTCATCACCGCGACGGTGTCTTCGGGAGTCAGAGGCGGCAAGCCGATCGCCCGTAGGCGCCCGTCGAGCCGCAGCATGGGGGGCGTGCCCACGCACAGATGCAGGTCTGAGGCGCCCTTGCTGACGACGAGGTCGAGCAGTTTGTCGATGCGCACGGCCATCAGGCGATGCTCATCTCGATGTCTTCCTCTTCACGCTCTGCGCCCAGGTCTTGCGTGTGGGTGATACGCAGGATCTCTTCGAAGGTTGTCAGCCCGCTGAGCACCTTACGCACGCCGTCCTTCTGCAGCGTGTACATGCCGTTGGCGATCGCCTGCGAACGAAGCTCGGGAGAGGATGCATTGGCAAAGATCAACTCGCGCACCACCGGATCGATGTCCATCAGCTCGTAGACACCCATGCGGCCGCGGTAGCCGATGCCGTTGCAGACCTCGCAACCTTTGGGCTCGTAGATGGTCTTGCCCTTGACCTCAAGCTCCGAGACTCCGCAAGCGCGCAGAATGTGGCGGGGAGTCTCATGCACGCGTTTGCACTTAGGACACAGTTTGCGCACCAGCCGCTGGGCCATGATCGCGACAAGCGCACTGGCGACCATGAACGGCTTGATGCCGATGTCGACCAGACGTGACACCGAGCTGGGAGCGTCGTTGGTGTGCAGCGTAGAGAACACGAAGTGGCCGGTCAAGGCTGCCTGGATGGCGATCTCAGCCGTCTCTTCATCGCGGATCTCGCCGACCAGGATCACATTGGGAGCCTGGCGCAGCATCGCCTTCAGGATGCGGGCGAAGGTGAAGCCGATCTGATGGTTGACCTGCGCCTGGTTGATACCTGACAGGTTGTACTCGACCGGGTTCTCGGCCGTGATGATCTTCTTGTCTGGCCGGTTGAGCTTCTTGAGAGCCGCGTACAGCGTCGTGGTCTTTCCACTTCCGGTCGGACCCGTGACCAGAAAGATGCCGTTGGGTTTCTTGATGATCTTGTGGAAGCGGTCGAAGTCGTATTTCGACAAGCCGAGGATCTCGAGGTCGACCAGGCCCTTTTCCTGGTCGAGAATACGCAGAACCACACTCTCGCCGTGGTTGGCAGGCAGAGAGCTGACGCGGAAATCGATGCCCCGCCCGCCGACCTGCATCTTGATGCGGCCGTCCTGGGGCAGACGCTTCTCGGCCATGTTCATCTTGGCCATGATCTTCAAGCGCGCGAGGATCGCGCCTTGTAGCTTCTTGGGCGGCGAATCCTGCTCGACGCAGACACCATCGACGCGGAACCGCACCCGCAAGCGCGTCTCCATCGGCTCGAAGTGGATGTCTGAGGAGCGCTTGTTGATCGCGCTGACGATGATCGAGTTGACCAACTTGATGACAGGAGCGTCGTCTTCACCCACATCGTCATCTTCGCCACCGAGCGTAATCGCTTCCGCCTCGGCCGCTTCGGCGCCGACCAGCTCACCGAGCTTGCCGTAGGACTTGGAGATCCGCTCGACCAGGGCCGCCTCAGAGCAGATCACGGTTTCGATCTCGTGGTTGAGCAGAAAACGCAGGTTGTCGACCGCGAAGAAGTCGGGTTGCTTCGAGGCCGCGACGACCAGGTAGCGCCCCCGAAGCTCTACCGGGTAGATCATGTTCTCTTTGGCGACGTCTGGAGCGACCAACTCGATGACCGAGTCGGGAATCTCGGCATTGCTGAGGTCGACGTAAGTCATGTCCCACTGCTCGGCGAGGCACTTGGCGACCTGGTCCGGAGCCGCGAAGTCGAGCTTGATCAGAGCTTCGCCCAGCTTCACAGTGTCGTGTTTCTTCTGGTACTTGAGGGCCTCTTTGATCTCTTCGGCGTTGACGTACCCCTTTTCCAGGAGTATCTGGCCGATCTTCTTCGCCACGTAGAAGGCCTCCATCTCGCTTGGCAGGCGGATATCCGCGTCACTATACCAGGACACGGAATGTAGCACAGCCGGGCAGCCCCGTCAACGGCTTGTACGGCCCTGGAGGTGCGCCATTCGGCTCCGACTTGCTCAGTTCCCAAGGTGTGTTCTGCTATCATCTTCCCATGAACCTGCATCGTCCGAGGAGAAGCCGATGGCTCGAGGCCGCGAGAAGCATCAGGCGCGTATGGATGCGGTCGCCGCGTGGGGAAAGGCGCTGGCAAAGCGGGCGGGTTTCCACTGCGAATGGTGTGGGGCCAGCGACGCGTTGCTCGCGCTCGATCTTGCGCCGAAAGCCGAGCCCAGCCTGGAAACCCTGATCTTGCTGTGCGGCCCCTGCCGAGAGTTGCACGCGGGGCGCGGCCAGCACGGGCCGCGCCTGCGCACCCTGGCCCAGGCGCTCTGGAGCGAGCATCCCTGCGTCGCGCATAGCGTCGCCCGGGTATTGGCCCGCAGCAAGGAGCTGTGGGCGCGCGAGGCCCTCGAAGACAGCTACCTGCCTGACGAGTTGAAGCAGGAGCTGTTGGGGCAGTGATGCACTCTGTCGTACCGCGCGCGACAATGAAGCGTTCCGCGCGGTTGATGCACCCGTTTCAAGTACGTATGCTGCGGATATTTCCGGCCCGGGCCGGAAGCTTCGAACCCGTATATGAGGTGTGCTTGTCCGAGGCAGACCTGCGCGGGACTACGCGATGGAAGAGGTGGCGCTTGTGAGCGGCCAGTCCGACGCCATTTTTGCGAAGTTCGTCCTCAAGGCCCGCATGGTGACCGATGAGGACTTGAATGCGTGTGTCGGGTACCAGAGCCGGCTGCGCAGCGAAGGCAAACACATCTCGCTGGGTCAGGCGTTGATCAAGAAGCGCTTGCTGAAGGCGTCCCAGTTCCTACAGATCCGCAAACGACTCGAGACCCAGACCTTCCTTTGTGGCAGTTGTCAGGCGCCCTTCAGCTGGCGGGACGTCGAAGGTCGCTCCGACGCGCGCTGCAGCAGTTGCAACAACCTGCTCTCGGCCGGTGGCTTCGACGGCTCTGCCAAAGAGGTGACATCTGAAGGGCGCCCGCGCGTCACCCTGCCTGCAAAGAAGGAAAAGTCCAAAGGAGCGCGGTTCGGCCAGTACGAGATCCTGGAGCTGATTGGTCAGGGCGGGATGGGCCTGGTCTACAAAGCGCGCCAGTTGGACCTCAACCGCATCGTCGCGATCAAGATGCTCAAAGAAGGCGAAGGGGCGTCTCCAGAGCAGGTCGAGCGTTTCAAGCGCGAAGCGCAGTCCGCCGCCAAGCTCCAACATCCCAACATCATCGGCATCCATGAAGTCGGGGTCGAGAGCGGGTACCACTATTTCACGATGGACTATGTGGAAGGGGACACGCTGCAAGACTGCTTCAACCGCGGTGAAGTCTTCCAAGAGGACAAGCTGTTGCGCTTGTCCGATCCGATCGCGCGTGCCCTGCACTACGCACACACCAAGGGCGTCGTGCACCGCGATGTCAAACCGGCGAACATCATTCTCGACAGTGAAGGCAACCCGAAGATCACCGATTTCGGCCTCGCCAAGATCGAGACCGACAGCAACC
This sequence comes from Planctomycetota bacterium, assembly GCA_029260765.1. Lineage (GTDB taxonomy): Bacteria > Planctomycetota > J058 > JAJDCP01 > JAJDCP01 > JAJDCP01. Next base: position 112,924 of record JAJDCP010000131.1, on the reverse strand, counting down.
TGACAAAGTCTGGTGTGGCGATCGGAACACCGCTCTATATGTCACCTGAGCAGGCGCGGGGCGATCTGAAGGCCATCGACAACCGCAGCGACCTGTTCTCTCTGGGCATCATCATGTACCAGATGTCGACGGGACGTCTGCCTTTCATCGGCGACTCCCATATCGAGATCTACAACCAGATCATCTACGAAGAGTCGACGCCGCCTCGACGCCTCAATACGAAGCTGAGCCGTGACGCCGAGATCATCATCCTCAAGGCCCTTGAGAAGCTCCCTCGCAACCGCTATCAGAATTGCGGCGAGCTGGCTGAGGACATCGCGCGCATCCGCGTGGGGGAAGCCATCAGGGCGAAACCTCTGGGGCTGGTCGAGAAGTTCATGCGCACTACGCTTCGGCACAGGTCCTTTCTCGGTGGTGTCGTGATCGGTCTGGTGCTGTTGGTCGTTGTGCTGATCCTGTTTGCTTCCTGGTCTGACGGGCCCGGCCCGGAGACGGACCTGGGAAAACAGCGCCGCGAGCTGCTTGCTGTGGTCAAGGCAGACCATGGTCGGGGCAACTGGAAAGCGGTGATCTCTGGAGCAGACGGTTTCCACCGCAGCGAGTACGCGTACAGCGAAGAGGCAGTGCAGGCCTTCATGCTCGCGGCCGAGGCCGTGCAAAAGCTCGAGCTACGAGGGGAGACGGCCCTGCAGGAGGATGCCGAGGTGCTGCTCGGGCGTGCGTTGAGCTGGGCGCATGGTCCGCAGCGTGATGAGGTCTATCTTCGTCTCGGTGCGCTCTTCCTGGCGCAGCACGATGCCGATCGGCTAGCGATGATTCTCGCCCGGGTGCAGGACCGCAGGCCCCCGGAGTACCTGTCTCTGGCGGTGCGGCACAAGCTGTTGAGCGGCGACGTAGAGACAGCCCTGCGCCAATTGGGAGCGCCGGGTGGATCTCGTCTGGCCTGGCTTGCTGAAGAGCTGCGCAAGTGGATACCGAGCCTGATTCTGAAGGGGGAGAAGGAACTCCGCTGCTCGGCAGCCGCAGACAACGTCCTGTATCTGTGCCGGGGCAACGAGGTCCGCGTTCTGGAGGGCAATCAAGAGCAGCTCCTGCCCCTCGCGTTCGGGCCCGGCATCGATGCGCCGGATCTGGGGCTGATCCGGAACTTCGCCGTCTTCCCGAGCGGTGAGCGGGCCTATTTTGCGTTGCAGCGTGAGAGTGGGCGGCTGCAATTGGGGACCGTCGAAACGAACGGGCTGGAGGTGGAGTTTCAGAGCGCCAGAATGGCCCTGGGCGTCCTGACCTGCGGCGACCTGTTCGGGGACTCGGTGCCTGAGGTCTACGTGAGCGGAGGCTCTGAAGGCAAGCTGGTCTATGTTTTCGAGAAAGCGGGCAACCTCTGGCGCGATCGTGAGCTCATCGAAGGAGAGTCTGCCATCCGCGGTCTGTTGGTACAGGATGAGTCCCTGTTCCTCTCCACAGAGGGCCCTTTGAGCTGGCTCCGTGCGCTCAAGCGCCAGGGAGCAGGAGCGGAGGATCTGACGGAGGTGGCCCGCACAGAGGTCGGCAATGTCACTCTGTTGGCGCGTGGTCAGGAGGGGGCGCTGTTCGGGCGTTCAGAGACTCCGAGCCTGCTGTATCTGGCCACCGGACAGCGGCCCAATGGGGTGTACTCCGTCAAGCTCCAGGGGATCGATGTGGAGGCCGCTCCCGTGCTGCTGCTGGGCCGAGGGGCCAGCATCGACGACGTGCAGCAGCATCTCGGTGTGTCTTTCTGCCTCTACACGGTCTATGCCTCAGGACAGGAGCTCTCGGTGCTGAGAGTTGAGGGCCACGGAGACGGTTTTGAGATCATTCAGTCCGAGGTGCGCGGGAGGCAATTGCACCTGCTCGATCTCGATGGAGACGCCGACGCTGAGTTGGTGATTACCGGGCCTGAAGGCATCGTGGTGATGGGGAGGGCGCCGTGAGAAAGCTCGCTCAGGTTCTGCTGCTCGTCTTGCTGGGGGGCTGCTCGGACACGGACAATCCAGCGGAGAACGGCCCGGGGCGCCCCACGGTGTCGCAGCGCCTCGAGCGCGCCGCCGAGTTGGAGGAGCTCGGTCTGTTCCAGGCTGCGGCTGAGGAATGGGCGGCCCTGCGCGGCGAGGTCCCGAGCAGCGTCGACGGCGAGCTGCGAGCCTTGTGCCGCGCGGATACTGTGGCGGCCCGGCTTTTGGCCAACGCCGCGCAAACGCCCCTCAGTGATATCCAGGCGCTGGCGCTCTACCAAATGAACCTGCGGCAGTTCCAGTTCGATGAGGCCTGGCGGCAGCATAAGGCTCTTCGTGGGCGGCCGGGCGTCGATCTTCAAGACACCGCCTGGTTGGAGAGTGTGGCCGGGGAGAGCTGGGATCTGGTCGAGTCTTTCGAGGATGGCCTGAGCAATGCCTGGACGGTCCATGACCCCAATCGGGTGGCCAAACGAGGAAAGCTGCTGCGCTCTGTGGTCGACTTCGAGGGCTTCGGTCGTTGCAGCAGACCAGTGCGCGTCGAAGCCGGGGCCCTGCGGATGCGGTTGCGGGTGGCGAACCTTCTGGTCGAGGCCGATGGACGCGCGCGGGTAGTGATCGGACTCGGTCGTGAGCAGCCTGTTCTGGGCTGGGAGATTCGTTTGGGCGGCAATCAGCAGCGCTTCTCAGTGGCTGTCTTTGGCGGCGAAGGTAGCAAACGTGTGGAGATTGAGAGCACGGCGGCCGGCAAGGTCTTTCCGCGCTCGAGTCTTGTGGCTGACCTGTGCGTGGTGCCCGGGCAGCACGGGGCGACCTTGCACTGGCGCGTCACGACTGGAGAGAGCGAAGAGTGGACCGGTCGCTTGCGGTTGAAGGAGCAGCCGCTGGGGGACTTGAAGCTCGGCGTTCTGGATGCTTCGACATTTCCAGGCACGCGCGTGGCGGTCGATATCGATTCGTTCGAGCTCAGCGGGGAGGCGGTGACCGAGGGCAGTGCTGCTCCGGATCCCGGGCCTGAGCTGCTCGGAAACCTGGCGGCCGCCAACGGCGATCCTCTGAAGGCAGAGAGAGATTATTCCAAAGGCATCCGAAGCCACCCCTTCAATCTTGAGCTGTACCGCCTGCGGGGCCAGATGCGTGCACAGTTGGGTGAATATTCCCATGCAGCTCGTGATCTGGCAATCTATGCGTCGCAGCCGCGGCGTCCTGTAGAGCCCTTGAACACGATGTTGGATGACATCGAGCGGATGGATGCGTTCAAGCTGCGCAATCTTGTGCTGCTTGAAATCAAGGCGCAGCTCGAGCCTTTTGGCGAGCTGATCTCCCCAGAGCGTTCCCGCCGGGCGCTTGCCGGTCTGCAGGCCCAGATCGCGGCAGGGCGGTCTCCTTTTGACAAGCCGAAGTTCCTTGCCCGCGCCCACGTAGTCTTTGGCAACTTCGAACAGGCCAGCGAAATCCTCACCGAGGCTGTCTTGCAGGCCTCGGGTGCGGAACGCGGAGAGCTGCTTCTGCAACGTGGAGAGGCTTTTCTGCTCAACGCCAATGTCCTGCCGTTCGAGTCGGATCGTGTGCTGGAGCGCGACAAGGCCAAGCAGGACTTCAGCGCTGCCCGTGAGTATCTGCCGAGCAGCGAGCCGGCGCCCTTGTTGAAGCTTGCAAAGGCATATCTGTTGAACAAGGAGAGCAGTGCAGCGCACGCGGCCTGCACGCAGGCGCTAGAGATCCGGGACGATCTTGCCGAGGCCTACTACCGGCGGGGAATGGCGCAGATGTCCCATAGGACCGCGCATTTTGCCGTCGCAGATCTCGAGAAGGCTATCGAGCTCGATCCGAGCAATGGCTACTACTACTATGACCTCGGCAACGCGCTGAGCTTCGCCAAGAAGGATGAAGAGTCGCAGCAGGCGTACCGGCGCGCGTTGCAGCTCGGATATCTTGAGGCTGCCAAACAGCTGGAATGACGGTCCTGGCGCGTTTCCTTGCCGGTCCGACTCGTGGCTGGTACGCTGGCAGTGATTCCACCCCACAGGAGAGGCGCTGCCTCTTCGAAGCAGTAGAGCGCGTAGATGGCAGACATGCAGCCTCCGTCGGGCCCACCCCCATTCCCTGCGCCGCCTGGCGCGAGGCCGGCCGGAGGTCCAGGCGCACAGTCGCGACCGGGACCGCCTCCCTTTGGCGGGGGGCCACCCGGCCGAGCCCCGTTCGGTCAGCCTCCGAGGCCGCCCGCAATGGGACGACCGCCGGCTACCGGACGGCCGCCATTGCAAGGCCAACCACCGGCTCCAGGGCGGCCACCGGCTCCAGGGTGGCCACCGGCTTCGGGGCGGCCACCGGCTCCGGGGCGGCCACCGGCCCAGGGGCGGCCACCAGCCAGCGGGCGTACACCGGCCCAAGGGCGGCCACCAGCCAGCGGGCGGCCACCGGCCCAGGGGCGGCCACCAGCCAGCGGGGGGCCACCGGCCAGCGGGCGGCCACCTTCCATGGTGGGGCCCAACCCCTTTGCGCCCCGGCCTCCGCAGCCGCCCGTGGCAGCTTCGAGCGCCCGTATGCCGGCGGCCCCCCGTGCTCCCGTGCGTGGTGCCGGGCCGCCTCCAGGCTGGCAGGGAGGGCCGCCCCGCGCGCCAGTTCCTCCTGCTGCATTCGGGCCCGCGCAGCCCCCGAGCGGACCGACCCCGCCCCGTCCATTTGCTGCGGCTGCGACGCCGGCGGCGCCGGCGAGACCTGCGCTCAGCCCGCCACAGGCTCCTGAGCGGGCCGCTCCAGCACCACAAGCGGCGACGGGGGCGGCTCCTGTGCGTGAGCGCACGCCGTCCAGCCCCTTTGTTGCTTCTGTGGCTGCACCCGCAGCAGCCGCCCCCAGGGCGCCTGCTGATCCTTCCGCGCCGGCCTCGTACACACCAGCGGGCCCCCTACCTGCCGCTCCTCGGCCGGCTGCGTCGGCAGCACCCGCACCACCGGCACCGGGCGCACCGGCAGCACCTCTGGCTGCCGCAGCACCGGCGACACCGGTGGCTGCAGCACCCTTGGCACCGGCTGCTGCACCAGCACCGGCTGCGAGTCAACCGGTCGCGAGCCCCTTCGCCTCCAAGGCGCCTGCTGCGGTGCGCGCGGAGCCGTTCGCGGCAGATCCAGGCTCGGCGAAGGAAATCAGGCCAGGCCGGACGGTCTCGGCGGATGGCGCTGCGGCAAACGCGCCGCGCGTAGAAGCCCCGCCCGCGGCGGTCAGTCCAGTCGCGCCCGGAGCAGATTCCAATGAGGCGGCACGGGCCGCGCCCGAACCGGTTCGGGAACCAGTCGGAGCGCCACTGGCTCAGTCAACTTCCACGCGACTCCAGGCCGCCGCGGTCGTGCGGGTGCCCGCCGAGGCACTCGCTCCGCGGTCTGTGCCCAGCCAGCCTCGCGCCCCTGCGACCCCACCCAACCTGGAAGGCCCGCTGGCGGCGACGTCCGGGACAGGTGCGGCCCGGGCGGCCGAGCCCGCCGTGGCCAGGCCTTCGGCTCCTGCGCCAACGCCCGCGCGGGCCGGGCCCACTAAGGCGGCAGCCTTCGCAAACGCTCCAACCGATGCGGGCAAGCAGGTGCGCCAGGAGGCGCGCGCGGCGCTCTCTTTCGAGCCTCCCCAACCAGCACCTACCATGCGTGTGCCGATGGGAGTGCACAAGCAAGATGGGCAGAAGGCGCTACGGCATCCTACCGAACATCTGAGCTTCTATGGTGTCGAGGCCACGGTGTTCTCCGACGGGAGCGAGACCTGGAAGCTGCCCAAATCCTATCGAATCGTCGCGGATATCCTGACACTGCCCGAGCAGTACCAGAACCTGGGCGATCCTGAGCTGGCTCCTGTGCATCAGCGTGCAGAGCGTATCCACATCCCCCTCCGTGATGGGTTCCGGCAGGTAGAAGGCAGTCTGCACTTTCCTGCCACCGCCACAACCGCCGGGCGTTTCTTCAGCATCGATTACAGCGAGGAAGAAGATGGCACACACCTGAGTCTGCCTGCTGGAGCACGCATCGAAGGGAAGGCCCTGGTTCTGCCGCTGCCGGAAGGGGGCAGCAAGATCCCCAGCGGAGGACCTGGATACCAGTTCCGCGGGCAGCAGATCCTCGTACCTCTTCCCGAGGGGACCCAACACCGCTTGGTGCTACCACGCTCCTCCATGCCGTTTGGCGAAGACTGCAGTGTCGACGCGGAGAGCCAATCGTACTTTGGTGTGCGCCAGGTCCAGCTACCATCGGGCAATGTCCTGCTGCAACTTCCGCGCAGTGCGCTCTTGGCACCTGGACGTATCTCCCTGCCAGAGCACCTGGCCACGCGAGGTGATCCCGAGAAAGCGCCTCCGCATGTGATCAACGACGGCCGGATCGTCCTCCCTCTGCCCGAAAGCGCCCGCGTCCAGGGCCGCGATGTCCTGATTCCCAAAGAAGCTTGGGACGACTTCTTCCGCGGAACGACCAGCTACTTCGGCATCGAAGAGGTCGAGGGCTTCGACGGATCCCTCGAGCTTCGTGCGCCCGAAGGCTCACAGGTCCTTCCCGACCGTATCAGGGTTCCGCGCGGAATGTGGAACACCCAAGAGGAGCGCGACACCGCCCCCCCGTACAGGTTGTGCGAGAACGGAGCCGTCGAGGTCCATTTGCCGCAGGGTTGCCAGATGCGCGGGCAGACCGTGACGATTCCCTCCAAGCTCGTCGAGATGTTTGTCGAGCTGCCTGTTGCGGGCGATCCCAACCGCCGCCTCGAGTACCTGGGCATCACCGAGACGCGCTATGAAAACGGTTCGATCGAGCTCGAGTTACCGTCAGGCAGCAAGCTCGATTACGGTGTGGTCCTGGTTCCTCCGCACAAGGCATTGCCCGAGGACGGCCCCGATTTCCGCATCACTCCTGCCGGCATCAAGTTGCGTTTGCCCGAAGAAGTCTGGATGCAAGGCCAGCGCGTGCTGATCGAAGCTACTGCCGCCGCCGGTTTCTCGCGGGCCGAGCACCTCGGCTTCGGGCTGTACCTGTTGCCGACGCGGGCCGGTCCGCGCCTGTTGTGGCCCCACGGTACACAGCGCTTCGGCCGCCGCTTGCTGATCCCCGATGGACTGCAGCAGGGACAGGAGCCACGCACGCTCAGCTACCAGTTGCTCGATGATGGCAAGGCGGTGGTACAGCTTCCTGCGGGAGCGCGGCCTGCCGCTCGCCATTGCGATCTACCCGATGCTCTGCTGGCTGGTTTTCTGAAGCGGGTGTACCAACACAGGGACGGGCGCGCGACCTACCCTCCGTTGCCAGAGGGCTACCAAACGGATGCGGGCGGCTCGCGAATGATCTGGGGGGAGCTCGAAGAACGAGACCGCAGGCACCTGCCCTTTGCTTCAGCGCGTAGCGCCGACGGGCGTGTGGTGATGTCCCTGCCCAGCGGACTCGTCTGGCACCCTGATGGGAGCTTCACGGCTCCGAAGGGCGCCGAGGTCGAAACCCCGCGCACAGACGACCTGCCCCTGGCAAAACTCGACCCTTCCCAGGCGGAGGTGTCTGCTCTGGACGATGGCGGCGTACTCATCGCGCTGCCGCAGCGTATGCGGCCTGCCAAAGAGATGGAACGTCCTCCTACGGTGCTGGTCGCGCTCAAGCGTGGGCTGGCATTCTCGCGCGGGGCCTTCGTGCACGGCTTCCTTTCCACGCAGCGCCGCCTGGTTGCAGAGTTGCGGGTCGGGAATCTGGTCTACGAGCTCGAGCTCGAGAGTGACGGCCAGACCAGGTTGTTCCACCCGGACGGGCTTGTCGAGGCGTTCGCGGCTCCCGGGGCCGCAAGCACCGGAGACGACGCGACCTGGGCGCTGCCGTTCGATACCTGGTTGTGGCAGGCGGGCAATGGGCTGCCCCATCTCGTCAAGGCACCACGCCCAGCGGACCCGGACGGCGCGCTGCACGATCTGGTCGAGACCCAATCCTACCAGGAGTTTCTGTCGATTTGCCGCGAGCTGGTGCACCCGATGATGGACGGCGCGGCGGAATCGATCATCGCCAGCATCGGACCACAAGGGCTGGTGCTCGGGGATGTCCTGGCTCAGTTGCGTCGCCAGAGTGGTCTGGAGGGCTTGTTGGTCGAAGTGGAAGCCACGCGGGGCGGCGAGCTGGAGATGGTGGTCAGCCCCGGTCAAGACACCTTGACTGCCCTTGAGCTGGTCAGTCCATGGATGACCGAAGGCGACTGGACGGCCGGTGTCGCGGCGACCCTGGTCGAGCGGCATGGACGCGGAGCCACGCCCGAGATCGAGGGCTGGGTGCGTCGCTATGCAACCGGCGAGATGGAAGTGCGTGCGGCCGCTCGCCTTCACGCACCGGTGCTCGACACGATCGCAGCGCATACCGTGGGCAGCCTGGAGATGACCGCCGACGCCCTGGCCTGGTTGGTCGAACGTGATCCCGAGCTCGGTCTGGCGGCGGCCCGGCGCCTCGCGGGCGAGAGGCTCGAAGACTTACTCGATAGCTCCGATTCGCTGGCCGAGATCATCGAGGTGTGATGCGCGACCGGAGTCTATACTACAGACAACTCGACGCGGCGCGTACTCGATGAACCGATTCAGCCACCTCAAGATCACGGCTCTGTTGCTCGCGACAGTGTTTGTTCCCAGTGCTCTGCTCGCCTGGCAGGGCATTCTGGCGATGGCCAACGAGAATCGCGCCGAGCGCATGATGTACGCGCTGCGTGATAAGGTCTCTTTCGAAGAGTTTGAGAGCAGCCTGCGCGAGGGCATACACCACGTCGATGATCAATTGGTCAAGACACTGTCCCAATGTGTAACTGTCGAAGCCCTCGCCGCGCTAGCGCAAGACACTCTACTACGCTTTCCTTTTGACCAGGCAGTGGTTACCGACCGTTCGGGTCGATTCCAACAGGCTTTTTTTCGCTCAGCGGCCCGCTTTGATCCGTCGTCGTTGCCCTGGGCTTTCCCCAGCTCACCGATCCTGATCAGCAACCTGCCAGACAGCGCAGGACTGGCGGTCCAGAGCAACCTGATCGAGCCTGCCTGGTTCTCTGGCGTCATCGTCGGGGCCAAGTTCGGCACCTGGCAAGAGAGCTCTCGTTTTGCTGCTTCCCACTGGGTTGGCGAGGGTTGGACGCGCGAGCAGTTTCTGTTCGTGACCCCAGGTTCTTCAGCCGCAGCAGGTTGCCTGGTGTTGCGCTTGAACGCTGACGAAGCCCGTAGCGTGTACCTGCAACCCGCTCGAAGCAAGGCCGGCTCACTCAGGCGTCGCTGCGGGTTGGTCCCTGTTCTGGGGACTGTCTTCGACGAGATCATGATGCGTGGCGACGAGCTGCCGGCTCCGTTCGATGGCCTCCAGCCCGCCCTGTTGAGGTTTGACCAGGCCCAGCCCTGGGGCGTCTCGCGGGACCTTGTCATCTGGTCGACCGTGTTGCTGATGGCCATCGGCGCCGTCTTGACTCTGTCGACCGCGGTACGTGGAATCCGTCTAGCCCAGTTGCAGAGCGACTTCGTCTCCACGGTCTCCCACGAGTTGCGTACGCCGCTGACATCGATCGCCATGTTTGTGGAAATGTTGCAGTTGGAACGCTACGATGACGACGTTGAAAAAGAAGAGTACTTCTCGATCATCCAACGAGAAACTGAGCGCTTGAAGCGACTGATCGAGCGAGTGCTCAACTTCTCCAAGTTGGAAAAGGGCACCAAGCGCTTCGAGTTCCGGCCTGAGGACATCGGTGAGGTTGTACTCGATGCGGTGACGACGTTCCGCGAACAACATCGTGGCACCGCCTATGATCTCGAGTTGACGATCCTGCAGAACCTGTCTCCCGTTTTGCTCGACCGCGACAGCATCGGTGAGGTGATTTTGAACCTCTTGTCCAACGCGCTCAAGTATTCCGGGGATGACCCCAAGATCCAGCTCTATATCCGGGAGCGTCGTACGCAGGTACTCGTTGAAGTTGAAGACAATGGGATCGGCATCCGCCGTCGAGACCGCAAACGCATCTTCTACAAATTCTATCGGGCCGACAACAGTCTGGCGCGCGAGGTTGATGGGACGGGGATTGGGCTGGCGATCTCCAAATCGATTGCCGTCGCCCATCGGGGTGACCTCAGTGTCACCAGCCGTGTCGGCAGGGGCAGCCGCTTCACGTTGAGCCTTCCGAAGTCGTTGGTCGATGTGGGAAGAGAGCCGGTTGGATCATTGACGTAGGCGGCTTGCGGAGCAGACATGGAAACAGTTCTGATCATTGAGGACGACCCGGCCATCCTTCTGGGGCTGAAGAAGAACCTCAAGTACGAAGGCTACGAAGTCCTGACTGCTGCCGATGGCGCCTTGGGGCTCCAAATGGCCGTCGACAAGGCGCCGGACATCGTCATTCTCGATTTGATGCTTCCCAAAATCAATGGTTTTGAGATCTGCAAGACCTTGAAGCGTAGTGACATCGGATCTTCGATCATCATCTTGTCTGCCAAAGACCAGGAGATCGACAAGATCATGGGGTTGGATCTCGGCGCCGACGACTACCTGACCAAGCCCTTCAGCGTGCGCGAACTGGTCGCCCGCATCAACGCCGTGCAGCGGCGCAAGCGTCGCCACGAGCGGAAGGAGGTAAGTTTCCGGTTTGGCGACTGCGAGCTGCATTTCGGGGCACAGAGTCTGACCCGTGGGGGAGATCCGGTAGAGCTCTCGACCCGTGAGTTCATGCTCTTGAAGTTCATGGTCGAGAACCGCAACCAGGTGCTTGAGCGCAAGGTCATCCTGAACAAGGTCTGGGGTTACGACTACTTCGGGACGGCTCGGACGATCGACAACTTCGTGACCAAGTTGCGGCAGAAAATCGAAGACGTGCCCGCCAAACCACGGCACATTCTGACTGTGCGCGGTATCGGCTACAAATTCGTGGTCTGAGAAGACCCGCGCACACGGCTGCAACCGTATTGTTCAGGCCGGCCAGCCAGGATTCAGGCCAGCCAGCGATTCAAGCAGGTAGGATCTGCGAGCGGGACAAGTACCCGCGGTTGGCCCTTCAGGCGGTTGAAGACCAACTTGCCCGTGCGGTTGTCCTTGGTGCGGATCAAGAAACTCTCGCTTGTCACCTCGAGCAGGTGTCCGCGGTACTTGTTTCCCGATCGGCTGACCGCCTGGATCATGTCGAACACCTGCGGCTTCGGGGTCTCGTACAGCAGGTAGCAGCGTGAGGGATCGAGGCTGCGCTTATCGACTTTGCCTGCGACATTGTTCTGCAAGCGTACGGTCAACACCCCCGCGCACTCGTCGAGGAAGATCCCCTCGTGCTCGTTGCCTCGTTGGCTGGTGATCAGGATCGCGTCCTTGCGGAACAGAACACTGCGCATGCCGACCACCTGAATACTGTCGACATTGAAATGGCGGAAGTGCACCCGATAGATGTTGCCGTTCTCGGGATGGCGCAAGAATAGGGTCTGTGCATTCGCGCTGACATAGAGGAAGCGGTAGGGTGCCCCCTCGGTGTCGTCGATCTGGAAAACGTCACCGATCTTCAGGCGCGTTTCCAGCTTGCTGAGAGCACTGTTCATCTAGCTATCCTGTTATAGCTCGAAGAAGCCTGTAGCGCGTGAAAAGGGCCTCGTCCGCAGCCGCCAAATGCGACACGGACCTGACGGAGGCACACTCGGTACCTCGGAACTCCATGCGACAGAATACCTCAAAGACGAGTGTACGCCATCGACCAATCCTGATCAAACCCAGTACCTCGAACTCCTCCCCAGGAGGACCCAGCTCTGGCCCTACCCACGGGTGTTCAGTCGTTCTCGGGACTGTCTGGCGGATGTCCGGGCGGGTTGTTTTCTGGGTAGAGATGCTGAGGGAGGGGCAGCCATTCGCCATCGATCAGAATCTCCGCGGGACGAAACAGACCCTTGTAGTTGGTCGATTGGGAACCAGGGACAAAGTATCCGAGGTAGACGTGGGGCAGCGCCCGCTGCCGTGCCCGCTCGAGCAGCCACAGGATGTTGAATGTCCCCGGACTGTCTGGCTTCCATTCCTCTAGATAGTGGAAGATCACGGCCGTCTGTCCGTCGGCAAGATCGTCGAAGAGTCCGACGCCCAACAGCTTCTTCTCCCTGAAAAAACGCGCTTGCGACGCTTGCACCGGCCCCGAGCACCATTGGTAGGCATAGCTCTCGAGGCTGTACTTGTTTCCCGACCAGCCACGCGCCGCCGAGCGATGCCGGTGGAAGGCGTTGGCCACCGAGACGGCTTCGGCATCGGCACGGGCAGCTCCGACCTCTACCCGGATGTCCTGGTTGCGGCGCCACACACGGCGGAAGCGGCGAGAAGCTTGGAATTGCGCAACTCTCACTCGTAGGGAGAGGCAGAGGTTGCAGTTGTGGCAGCGCGGCCGGAAGAACATCTCCCCGAAGCGTCGGTAGCGCGCGTGGAGTGCGGCAAGGTATGCGCTGGAGCTGAGCCGGCTGAAAAAGCGCTCTTCGGTGATGGCGATCCTTCCGGGCAGGTAGCCGCAGCGATGGCGATAGAACACGGGGCTGCCGCGTTCTTCGGCCCGGCCGTGCTCCATCTCCGCGGCGAGCATCAGCTCGAATGTGTCCACAGCTCTCCTTCGGGCCGGAACGGGGGCCCGCGTGTCATACCACTCGGAACGCAACGCGCTGCGGGCTGCGATTTTGGTTGCGGCCCACTAAAAATAGGTATCATAGCCGCTCCGGGCCGGCAAGAGCGCCGCCAAGGACAAGCTCAGAAGCTGATCCCCAGCAGGGAGCGAGATCTTATGCCCGAACCAGAAAATCGCCGACCTGGGGCGGATGGGTTGGCTGAGCAACGCGCGCTCCGCGGCGCGGTCCTGCCTGATGATGCAAACCCCAGAGCTCGAGGGTACGTGATGTTGCGAGGCGCGTTGTGTACGGTCGTTGCCTGCCTTTGGGTGTGCGGCTTTGCTTCGGCGGACGAGCTCGACTGCCGTGCTGCGGGTTTCGTCGCTGAGCTCGCCGAGGGCTGGAAGCTGCGCGAGAGCCGACCGGGGATGCTCGCCTGGGCGTCGGGACCGGGGGATTCGGTGCAGGTCTTCTTTCTCTCCCCGGAGAAGCCGCCCGTCGGCCTGAGCACTCTCGATGAGCTGAAGGCAGGCGTTGCTGCTCTGGGGGAGGGGCTCGCAGAGGGAGGAGCCGATGTGCTCGGCTTCCGAACCTTCGCTTTGGCTGATGGGGGCATCGCGGCGTTTGTGGAGTACCGGGACGCGCAGGGGCAGTTGGGCGGACAGGCCGTCCTCTTCCACCCCGAGCTCGCCTACCGCCTCATGGTTCGAGGGGCACCCTGGCCGGGGGTCGCACTGCAACCAGCGCTGAAGCAGCTGCTGGAGGGGTTGCGTTTCGTCGATGCGGAGGCACCGCACCTTCCGGAGGAGAGGGTCGAGGATTTGAGCTGGGAGGTCGGCTTCCGCGATCTGGGCCTGGCTCTCAAGCTACCTGAAAGCTGGCAGGCCGAGGAGGTGCCCGGCACCGAGTTGGCGGCGCGCTTCCGCCTGCCCGACGGTTCGACGCTCGAGGTCTGGGGCAGCTTCGCGATCGAGCCTCTGGCCGAGGTCTTGAAGACCCTGGATGCCGAAGAGGATGGCGTCGATTGGAGCCATCGGGAGACGTGGGAGAGCGCAGGGCTGCAGAAGGCCTGGGTGCATCTGTACAGCGATGAGCGGCCGAGTGGCGACCTTTTCGGCATCGTCGACCTGGGAGGGGTCAAGGCGATGCTGCATTTCAAGCTGCCAGCGGTCGAGGTTCCCTTCCGGCGGCAGACTCTGCGCGGAGTGCTGGACTCGGCCCGCGCGCTGGGACCGGAGTAAGGGGGAGCGGCAAACCCGTCCGCCGGCCGTGCCGCGCGATGTGTATATCAAGGTTCCACGACGGAGTCGACCCATCCTTACGACGCGGTGCAGCAAAAACCCGGCCTGACAGGCCGGGTTTTCGTGGGGTTCTCAACAATCGCAAGGGTCTCGGGTGTGCGATGGTGTTCTGAGGTCTCGGCCTGTGACCGTCGCACCGAGAGCGGCAGGGGTCTTTGCCCCCGCTCCGCCAGCCGGCCCATTTCAGATAGTTGCGGGCTCGTCTGCCGGAGCTTCGACGCTGCGGGCTTCGTCGGCCTGGCCGGCCTCGCTCTCCGGCTTGTCTTCTTCGGCGTGTCCTGCGGTCTCACGCGCGAGCTTGCCGGCTTCGAACACGGTGTCGAGCAGCAGGCCTTCGAACTTGTTCCGCTTGTCGCGCAAGAAGCCCACCCAACTCTTCGCCAGGTCGCTGCCTTTGGGGGTGATCGTCGAGGTCAAGCCGACGACGCTGTCCGTCACGCCGTCGACGATGCCGTGGATCTTCTCGATGGTCTTCTCAACAGTCTGCCGGTTTTCCATGGTCCTCTCCTTTTTGACGCACCGCGATGACGCTGCGCGTAATAAAAGGCAGTCTACCGTTGCAACGCACTGCGTCAAGGGGAGGATGAGAAATTTCTGCTCGTCGCGCTGGTAGAAGTCTGCGGGCGCCGGCCGGTGGGGTCAGTTCTGGCTGCGCAACAGGCGAAGCGCCTCGTCGAGTTGCCGGTCGTTGGGTTTCCAGTCCTGGTCGTAGAGGCTGACACGGGACACTTCACGCCGCTCTTCGCGGCTCAACTCGACGATGATATCGGGCGTCACGCCTTCTTTGTGGATCGTCCTGCCGCTCGGCAGGTAGTATTTCGCGATGGTGAGCGCCATCGCCGTATCGAAGGGGTCTATCGGGAGGACCATCTGTACTGAGCCTTTGCCGAAGGACTGTTCGCCGATGATGGTGGCTCGTTTGTAGTCCTGCAGGGCGCCAGCCACGATCTCTGACGCGCTGGCGCTGCCGCCGTTGATCAGCACGATCAGGGCTATGTCGGGTTCGTCGCCGCTATCCTCGGCACGCAGCTCCTCCTGCTTGATCCGCCCCTTGACGGAGACCGTCAGGCCTTCTTCGACAAAGATGTCGACGACTTCGTGGGCCTGGGTCAGCAGTCCACCAGGGTTGTTGCGCAGATCAAGGATCAAGCTGCGCGCTCCCAGCTGCAGTAGCTCTTTGATGTCGTCTGCGAGGTCACTGGCGATACGCCGTGAATTGAAACTCGTCAGGCGTATGTATGCGATGTCGTCGTCGAGCATGAGCTTGCGCGAGAAGCGCAGCGGGATGATTGCCCGGGAGATGGTGAAGTCTTTCGCTTCGAATTCCCCGGGGCGTTCGATGGTGATCGTCACCTCGGTGCCAGGCTCGCCGCGCATGCGCGAGACGGATTCTTGTAAGCTAAGGTCCGCGGTGGCCGTGCCTTCGACATGGGTGATGATGTCTCCAGCCTGAATGCCAAGGCGGAAGGCGGGTGTTCCATCAATCGGCGTGATGACAGTCAGAGCCCCGTCTTTGACCTGGATGCTGATGCCGAGACCGCCAAACTCCCCCTTGTGTTTGCTCCTCATGTCGTCGTAGGCGACGGGGTAGATCATGCGGGTGTGTTCGTCTCCGAGCTTGGAGATCAGCCCCTGGACCGCCAGGTTGATCAGGCCGTCGTCAGGAATCCGATCTTCGACATCGTAGTCTTCTTCGATGAATGCGAAGAAGTCGCCGAAATTCTCGAGCGCGCGCGCCTGATCGGCGTCGCTCTCGAAGATGCGCGAGATGGTTGCCACGCTCGTTCGCAGGGTCCATTGTTCCGCCCCATCGTCCCAGTCACGGACCGATAGCTCGAGCGGGTCGTAGCCGGAGAGGTCGACTTCGTCGCCATAATAGGCGGCGATGTCTTCGGCGGTCAGGGAAGTGTGCAGCAGGGTCTCTCGCTGGTGGATCCCTTCGAGTCCCTCGACCAGGGCCCGGAGCGCTTCTTTGACCAGGGCAGCGGCGTCGGTCTCCTCAACATAGTAGCTCGTGCTCAGCTCGACGACCGAGCTGAAGAACTCCAGCCCTTCCCGGCGTCCCTCGATGAAGTCGGGGATGCCGCTCAGTTGCGCTCGATAGGGAATCTCGAGGTCTTCGAGCAGCTCCGCTTGTACTTCGAGGGTCTCGTCAGCACTCACTGTGCTGCGGTGGACCGAGACGACGTAGTCGCGTTTCAGGAAGGCGATGCTGACGTCACCGACAGGGACCCTGATGGTTGTCGGTGTCGAGAGGCGGGAGTCCTCTCCGTTCAGGTATATCGACGCCCCCTCCGGCTGGGAGCTGAGTACGAGGTTGGCCGAGTCCTGGGCGAGCGCGCAGGCGGCCGCAATCAGCAGCGCAACGAGCACGCGTGTGGGGTGGGGCATCCGAATCTCCAGCGCTGGGCGTCCACCATCAAAGTAGCCAGAGGCGGGCAGAGGTGCAATGACAACCCGGAGGCCAAGGAGATCCTGGACATGAAAAACGGGAGCCCGAGGGCTCCCTTTTCTCGACGTTGCGCTGTGGAGGATTACTCGTCGACGTAGCTTTCGAGTACTTCAGAGACCACGCAGCGCTCGATCACGGTCTGCAGCTCATCGTTGTTCGACAAGGAGACCCAATCGACATGGCCATCAACGTACAACACGTTGATGCCGTCGTCGAAGCACTGGTTGGGGTCCACCGCATCGCCACCTTCAATGTCGGCGTCCAGCTCAACATCGATGTAGGCGGTGCATGAGAGCGGGTAGGTCGAACGCTTGCCGGGTTTGGTGACGCGACGGCTCCAGCCATAGCTGCAGTTCCAGCGGTCGAGGGTGAACTCGGCCAGCTCTTCTTTGTTCTCCCAATCGGGGTTCTCTGCGGGGTCCATCGTCGAGGCAGGGCTGATGAAGACTTCGCAGTTGTCGATCAGCTTCTCACGCACGAACAGCGACAGCGAGATCAGAGCGCCTTCCCAGTCATTCTCTCCAGCGATGCCGTTCGAGCCATCGCCGTAGTGTGGATACCGGCGGTTGCTCTGTGCATAGAGGTTGGCCGCGGTCCCGATCTGCTTCAGATTGTTGAGGTCGGCAGCTTTCTGGGCGCTGCCCTGGGCCCTCGAGATGACCGGCATCAGGAGGCCCGCGAGAACGCCAATGATGGCGATCACGACTAGCAATTCAATGAGGGTAAAACCGCGATTCCAACGCACCATGTTCCTGTCTCCAGCTCTGCTTGCTCTTGTGCCGGCCCGCCCGTTGTGGTCAGCAATCTTGTAGGACCGCCATCTGGGCGGTTCCCAATTCCTTGCTCGTCTGCAAGGATACAAGTCCAGTCGGAGGCGCAATTCGCCACCGGACCCGAATCGATACAGAGCACTGATGATGCTAGGGTGTACCCAGGGGCTCTTCAATGGAATTCTGCAACATTTTTCGACCTTTTTTCGAAAACGTGACGTATGTCCTGCCAGGAACCCTTCTGCAACAGGGCTGTTCGCGCATTGGTTTCGTGTTGCGGATTCGTTCCTTGTGAAACGAAATTCGTTTCACATCATACCAGACCAACAAAGTAGGAATTGGGCCGGAATCGCATTCTGCGCGGGCTTGACAGCCCTTCAAGGCTCTCTATAATGCAGGCGAACCTGGAAGCGTGTGACACACCAACGTTGTGGAAGGACCTTCCCCAACTCAAGCTTGAGGCTCCAAAGCATGAGTGACGAATCATACGGCGAGATCATCTCAACCAAGATCGTCAAGGACAACCCTGTCTTTACCTTAATGCTGGGGCTCTGCCCCACGCTTGCAGTCACGACCACGCTCGAAAATGGTTTCTGGATGGCGATCGCTGCGACAGGGGTGTTGCTGATCACAAACACTTCGATCAGCCTGGTTCGGAATTTCATCCCCAAAGATGTGCGCATACCCTGTTTCATCACCGTCATCGCGGCGGCGGTCACCACGGTACAGCTGATCATCAAGGCGAGCTCTCCCGAGCTCGATGCACAGCTGGGGATTTTCATCCCCCTGATCGTTGTCAACTGCTTCATCCTGGGGCGTGCCGAGGCCTTCGCCTCACGCAACAGCCCGTTTGCAGCGATGGCTGATGCCGTGGGGATCGGCCTGGGGTTCGCATTCGCGTTGTGCAGCATCTCGGCGGCCCGCGAGATTCTGGGCTCTGGGAAGATCTGGGGCCGGCCCATCCTCGCCATCCCCGATTGGCTCCCCTCGGTTGAGCCGGCAGCAGTGCTGGTCATGGCGCCGGGCGGCTTTATCGTGACTGGGCTGATCATGATGGTGTTGAAGGCCCGCGCCGTCCGGAAGGCACAGCGCGACTTCGCGTCGGCCATGACAGAAGAGATATAAACGGCTGACAATCCGGAGACAGAATCAGGGAGTAATGGTGGCATGGAATTCCTGGGACAGCTCGCGATCATAGCCGTCAGCGTGATTTTCGTGAACAACTATGTGTTCGCGAAATATCTCGGACTGTGTCCGTTCATCGGCGTGTCGAAGAGCACGGACTCGGCTTTTGGAATGGGGATGGCATGTTGTTTTGTCATGACCCTGGCGTCGATCATTTCCTGGACAATCCAGGCCTTTTTTCTGGCGCCGACAGAGTACAACCTGTTCTATCGCGCCGCCTCCGCAATGGGCGGTGACGTCGTGCCGACGAATTTTGACTT
This sequence comes from Planctomycetota bacterium, assembly GCA_029260765.1. Classification (GTDB taxonomy): domain Bacteria; phylum Planctomycetota; class J058; order JAJDCP01; family JAJDCP01; genus JAJDCP01. Next base: position 94,412 of record JAJDCP010000131.1, on the reverse strand, counting down.
GACCCTGGGGCTGCAGACGATCACGTTCATCCTATCGATCGCCTCACTTGTGCAGATCGTCGAGGTGGCGCTCAAGAAGCTCAGCCCGACGTTGTACGAATCGCTGGGCGTCTATCTGCCGCTGATCACGACCAACTGTGCGATCCTTGGCGTTGCCATTCTCAACGTGCAGGAAGACCTCAGCATGGAGGTCATGGCCAGTGCAGACTTCAGCCTGATGTCATCGTTCCTCAACTCGGCGTTCCGCGGTCTTATGGCAGGCGTCGGTTTCACGATGGCGCTCCTGTTGATGAGCGGTATCCGTGAGCGCCTCGAGTTCCTGAATCTTCCGCCGTCGATTGCCGGTGCCCCGATAGCTTTTGTATGCACTGGCTTCATGTCCCTTGCGTTTATGGGGTTTGCGGGCGTCGTTTGAGACGCCCCGGGAGAGGCACGCCGGCGAGTCTCAGCAAACGGTTTAGGCGATCCCTGGGGGATCCAAATGAGGAGGGTGCCTGATGCTTCGCCTCTCGAAGCTCTCCACCAGCGTTTTTGTCGCGGCGCTGCTGTCTGCTTCCTGCCTTATCGCGCAGGGCACTGATGAGCAGCTTCCGCTCAAGTTCGAGCCGGAACAACCTTTCCGGGTCCGCGTTGGGCAGGGCAATCATCTCCACGATGTGTTCTGGGTGCTGCCTTACTGGCTCGAGAACGATTCAGGTAGTGATCACCAGTTCTTTCTGTCGATCACGGGCGAGTCGGACAAGGGCTACACCTATCGGGACAATTCCTACGGACTCGCGTACGAGAAGATCCGCACCTACCTGAACCTTCGCGATCAGGACGTGTTGTGGTGGCACGACGATGTGGCGATGGCCCACACGCCCGACCGTGAGCGGATCCCGACCGAGGTTCCCCTGGTTGAGCTGGCCGACCCTGACGACTCGAGCCCCGAGGCGCCGCCGTATTCGGCTCCTGAGGATGACTTTCCTATCGTTCTCAACCTGCCTGTGATCGAAGCAGGCGAACGGGTTTTCTGTGTCGCTGTCTTCCGCAACCTGGACCGTGAGATGGATGAGTTGGTTGTGACGGTCAAGGGACTGGCGAAGGTCCGGACCATCGAGAAGATCTCAAGCAACGTCAGCCGCATGACGGAGAGCGTGCTCAAGTTGACGTATTCGAGGCCTGGCGACGAGTTCTATACCCTTGAAGACTATGTACGCTTCGTCCGCAAGGAGTGGGTGGACGAGTCGACCGAGTACCGGACTGATCTCAGGTGAATGATCGGATCCATGCCGACGTGAGGGACTTCTACAGGTCGATGACTCCCGAGGACCGGCTGCTCCTCGACCTGCGGAATGAGCTTTACGACGGGTCCTGGGAGGAGATGGAGCAGGACCTGGAAGACCGTCTCGCGGGCCGTCCCTATGTCTTCCGCCTGATCAACCGTATCGGAGACGACTTGCAGCGCATCCGGCGCTTGAGCCATTTCGAAACGACCCACAAACTCGACCTGGTCGAATTGGCTCGGCGGATCGAGTCCGAGGATCACGGAACCCAGGAGGCGGGCTCCACCCCTGCGAGCACGGCGTAGAGCCTCAGGGCGCGCCACGGAATCAGAACGCCGCCGGGCGGCGTCTTTTTGGAGAATGACATGAAGCCCCGACTGTGCCGTCTGCTTCTGGCAGCTCTACTGGTATCCCTCGCTGTTCCCGCGCTCGCGCAGGACGGTGTTGGAGAGGTCGGCCGCCCTCCGAAGCCCCTCGGCGAAGAGACGCTGAAGCCCCATCGCCTCGAAGAGCTCTGGTCGTCGTATATCCCGGACGTGCAGATGCGGGGAGCCTGGCTGCTCGATGATGCCATCTACATCATCAGCGCCAGTGATCAGCTCATCAGTCTGAGTGCCGATGAGGGTATTGTTCGCTGGGTTGTCGACCTGCCCCGCACCCCCGAGTATGCTCCGACCGTCTACACCTACCCCGAAGAGGCATCTGGGGCAGAGGCCGTCTACTATGACGAGATTTATGTCGTCGGACGCGACTCGGTCATGGTCGTCGATAAGGAAGTCGGCATCCTCAAGTGGATGGTCGACGTGGACTTTCCCATCTCGACGCCCGCCTGGGGCTCGTTCAGTCACGTGATGGTAGGTTCGTGGGACGATCGCGTGTACGCGCTCGACAAGCGGAAGGAACAAGTGACCTGGTTCTGGTTGACCACCGGGGACCTGTCCGTGCCTGGCATGTCGATCGAGGGCACCACTTTCGTGCCCAGCCAGGACGGCAACGTTTATCTGTTCGATCCCTCGAACGGCGAACGAAAAGCGACCATCGAGACTCTGGCCAGCATTTCGTGCACGCCTTTGTACCATCAGTACAAGGCGTATGTAGGATCCGACGATTACACCCTGTATTGCTTCGACGCACGCGGTTTTGATCGCAGGGCTGCTGCGCTGTGGGATTTCCCGGCGGGCGCTCCTGTCAACGGGCCGCTGGTCGTGTTTCCTGCCCGGACCGGCTGGTACCGCGAGAAGCTGCTGAACAAGGTGTATTTCACCAATACGGACGACGAGCTGTTCGCCGTCCACTCTGAAGATGACTTCGACAAGACGTTCCAGATGGGCGATCTGGCGTATTCGGTCGAGGGCGTTCAGCAGATTCTGGCGCGCGGATATGACAACGTGTATGTCCGCGACGTCGAGAACCGATTGATGGCGATCGAGGATTCCACGGGCAACGTGCAATTCACAGACGACATCATGGGCTCGGCCGACTTCTTCTTCACAAATACCGTGCTGCCAGATCGTAAAGCGCGGCGTGGGATAGATATGGGGGGCACGATCTTCCTCGGTTGGAAGGATGGCTGGTTCATGGGCATCAAAGAGAAAGCTCGTTATTGATGGGGCATCCCTGCCTTCCAGATGAAACCCCGTGGCCTGGCCACGGGGTTTTCTGATGAGGCATGGAATCGACCGCCGGCCATTGCGGAACGGCCCGGCTCGGTTAAACTCGAGTATTCTGAACGCTCTTCGTTGGAGCTGCGCATGAGCCGCGCGATGCAGATCGTCGTCATCCAGGGTTCGCAAAAAGGCCAGACATTGTTGGTCAGGGTTGACGAGTCTGTCATCATCGGGCGCTCCAAGAAGTGTGAGCTGCAGATCCACGATCGACAGGTGTCACGACGGCACTGCCGCATCGAGGGGAGCGCTGAGGGCTTCCGTTGCATCGATCTCGGCAGCGGCAACGGCTGCCTGCTCAACAGGGACCGCATCAAGACCGCATTGCTGAAACACAAAGACCAACTTCAACTCGGCAGGACCGTGCTTTCGTTCCGGTTCCCCAAGAGGCCTGCGAGAAGTCGTCCAGCCAGGCACCCGCTGCCTCCGGCTCCTCCGATCTCTGAGGAGACCGAGCACGACGAGCCGGTTTCTCAAGAGCGGGTGGCGACGGTCAGAGCCCCGCAGGTCGCGCCCGCCCAACCCGTGGGCGCGGACAGGTCTGCAGGCGTTGAGAAACAAACCAAGTCCCCCGAGACCATGCTCAAGCCTCGCCCGGTCGTGGTTCGGCCTCCCGCTTCGTCCAAACCCCGAGCTCCCAAAGCTGACGTTGCTCCCGTCTCTACGGTCCGCACGCCCGAATCCCCCGCCAGGGTCGGGCCGCGGCGCGCAGTGCAGCCTGCAGAGGCGCGGCCCCAACAGCGTGAGGTCCCAGAAAGGCTCGCCGGTGTGGCGCTTCCGGCGCTGGCAGCCATGCCTCCTCCGCCACGGCAGCCGACCGACAAGCTGACCGAGGCGGCCGCGGCCGCGGTGCGGGCGGTAGATGGCCCGGTGCGGACGCCCTTCCTGCCCCAGGTGTCGCAGACTCCGAACGCCGAGCACCTCGATCCGCTGCTCTTGCGCAAACGTGGCCGACGCGCGAAGGTCCCACAGCACCCATCGCTGTACACCTACGAGGCGCTCAATCGGCTTGACGAAGGACCGTTGGGTGTGCTGTACAGGGCCAGACACAGGACCTCGGGCAAGGTCTTTGCCGTGCGCGCCTTGCCTATGCGCGCCGCATCCGCAGGCCTGTTGCTCGAGGCGTGGCAGCCCATTGTGGACTTTGCAGCTTGGAAGGGCGTGGCGCACATCCATGAGATCCTCGCGTTTCGGAATCAGGTTCTGATTGTCAGCGACTCTGTGCGGGGGCGCGACCTGCACCGGCTGATCCGCAAGCTGCGTTTGATGCCCGATGAGAATGCGCTGGTCGTGTTGCGGGGTCTGGCGCGTGCGCTGTTGCAGGCGTCGCGTGCCGGTCAATGGCATGGTTGCTTGCACCCCGGTGCGGTGCTGCTCGACGAAAAACAACGGCCGACGGTGATCGACTTCAGCCTGCACCGGCTGGCGCCGGCGGAGGTTTCGCTGCCCCTCCCCGACAACATCGAACCCTACCTGCCGCCCGAGTGCCGCGATCCCTGCCGGCCCACGGCTGATCCTCGGGGCGATGTCTACAGCCTGTGCGCGCTGGCCTGCTTCTTGTTCACGGGTGGGCCGCCCCCGCTTGAGGCCGTGCCCGCCGACGTCTTTCCCGTCGAGCTCCGTTCGCTGCTCAAGGCGGGTCTCAACCAGAAGCCCAACCGGCGTCCGGGTTTCCTCGATCTGATCCGGGTGATGGAGTGTGCGTCCGAGCGCGTCTTCCGCAACTCCGACACGGTGCTCGATCTCGGCCCATTCGACGAGTTCTCCTAGGCGACGGCCTCGGTCGATCTCGTCAGCTCAGCCAGCTGCTTCCTGGAAAACTGCGGCTCTTGGGCCACAGCAGCGCGCTGCCAAATTTCGGCGCTATGTATGCCCAACTGCGTCAGTTTGGAAGAGTTCCTGGCATGTTTGCCCAAAAACCTGGCAGATCCGTAAGGATGTCGAATGTTGACAAGAATCCTCTCGGGGGGCCTACGATCTCTCGCTATGATCGATGTTGGAGGGAGGAACCCCGCCCACGCGTTGGTTACGGCACGTAAGTTGCAAAGGTATCCCGTGGGCACAACGATCGGCAAGCTGGAGCTTGGTTCCGATCAGGAGGGTCAACACGATGCCACCCAAGAAAGAAATCGCAGTTCTGCTGCGTCGCCTGCACGATCTCGAGCATACCCCGAGCACGCCGTTGAACGCTTCGGTGCTGCAGATCGGCATCGAAGCGATCCGCGAGCGCCTCAGCTTCCTCTCGCGTCTTCGGGGCGCACGCTTCTGAGAGTCCAATCCTGCCCGCACCGCTGAGACAGCGCACGCCGAGTTGACACCGCCGAAGTTTCGCCGCATCTTGCAGTCCTTACGGGCGCCATGTCGCCAGAGGGCGGATCGATGCGGATTGGATCGGTAAGCAGAGCGGTTCCTTGGCTCCTCAGCCTGTGTCTGGGCGTCGTACAGGCAGAGCTGCCGGTCGAGATCCGGGCGCTCGATGCCTGTCTTGCCGAACAGAGCCCTGGCAGCGCCCAGCTCGCGTTGCTGAGCGGGATGGCACTGCGCACCAGCTACTGTGCTGTCGACTGTGATTGCCGTTGGCAGCGCTGCGCCCGCCTCGGAGTGCTACGTGCGCTGCAACGCCTGGGTGCCGAACCCCGCAAGCTGGCCTGTGTCGATGCGGGACGCGTAGCCGCGGAGATCCGTAACCTGGGCGGCCGCCAGCGGGCATTCCTGGTCGGAGCCCCTGGCGCTGGTGAGGTCGTGCCTGAGGGCAAGGAGTTTGCCGTCCAGGGACCCGCCTCCCGCAGGTTCAGCGAACAGGGGCTGGCAGATTACAGCTGGTGCATCGTATTCAAGACCAGGCTGCAAGCGTCTGACAAGGGCGTCGAAGCTGCGCTGGCCGAGGCGATGATCGATCAGCTTCGCCCGGCGACCGGGGGGTCGTGCGGCTTCAGGCCGTATCCCAACGCCAGTTTTCTGGGCACGAAGGCCTGGAATTCCTGGGCACAAGACGTCGAGTTCCTGGTGCCGGGGCGTGGCGTGGGTCAGCCGGGCGTGCATGCCTGGCGCGCACGCTTGCTGCTCGAGGCGAGACGCTCGGCATTGCTGGCACTGCAGAGTCATGATGAGCCCGTGCTCTCCAAGCTGCTGCAAGCACAGGTCGAAGCTCTGGAGAAGCTCGTAAGCCTGGCAGAGGAGCTCGCACCCCGGCTACGTATCGAGGCCGAGCGTGAACGTCTGGCAGCGGCCATCAGCGGACTGGCTGAGCTCGAGGCGGCATTCTTCTCTGCGCTGTCGGGGAGGCTGCTCGATGGCGTCAGCACCGACGCGGAGGCGCGCGAGGCGCTGCGTGTCGACGATCCGATCATGACGCTCAGCGCTGCGCAGGAGCGGAAATTGTTAGTTCTGCTCAAGGCACCGAACGAGCTCAAACGCTGTTGGGCTGCCTGGGCATTGGCCCGCAGCGCCACTCCGCACCAACGTGACGCTCTGGTGCAGGCTCTGCGGGATCCTTCCTTCGCTGTGGTCGAATGTGCGCTCGAGAGTCTCTCGGGCAATACCGACTTCCACCGCAACCGGCCGATCCAGCAATTGCAGCGCGCGAGCCAGGACCTGGTCTGCGAGGACGTCGTGAGTCTTCAACGGAGTCTGCTGCAAAGCCTCGCTGCCAGCCGTGAGCCTGCCGCGGTGGAGTTCGTGCTCGGGCGGCTGGCCAAGGCTCTGCCCGCAGATCCGGCGCCCTGGGAAGCCTGGCGGGGATGGTTGGAGGCGCTGCGGGCCTCGGCCGCGATGGCCACGCCGGCGGTGGCCGCCGAGACGCGGCGCCAGATCGAGCAGCTCGCATTTGGAACTGGGAGTGAGGCCCTCCGGGCTGTCGCCCTCAGCGCGCTCGACTTCGATCCGGCTTCGATGGGGCTGCTGATCGCCGAGGCGCCGCCGCTGGTCAGGATGGCAGCGCTCGAGCGGGCGGGTCCTCGCGAGCTCGAGCAGGCGCGCGCTTCCGAAGATGCTCTGGCCAGTGCTTTGGACTATCTCAAGCTGCCCGATCCGCACCTGCGGGCCGTGACGATGCGCGCCATCGCGAGCATCGGCCGGCGGGCCTCGGCGGGCGTCAAAGGAGGGATGCAGGCAGGCGAGGCGCGGGCGCGTGCGGCTTGTTGCATCCTGCTGGGAGGGATGGCCCGTGCTCGCGACCGCGAGCTCTTGCAGGAGGCACGGAGCGATAGCGATGTCTGGGTCCGCTCGGCAGCCGGCCGGGCGTTGCTGGGGTTGCCCGAGGTCCGCTGAGGGTGTCCGCATGGCCCGCATAAACGGTCTTTCTGCATGAGCCGCCGCCGGTCGAGGCGCCCCGCCAGAGAGAAGTCGGCGCAGCCAGCGTCCGAGAGGGCCCCGGCTACACTGCGTGCGGGCCGCAGGGCTGAGCTCTGGTTGTTGCTGTTGGTCGGAGTGCTCTTCCTCCCCACGCTGAGCGGGGAGTTCGTGTATGACGATCTGACCTTGATCGTCAAGAACCCGGCCATCCAACGTTCCGAGCTTTACGGGCAGGCCCTGGGAGGGGATCTGTTCGCCGTGCTTGCGGGTCCCGAAGATAGTTGGAGCGACTATTGGCGGCCCACATTCGTGCTCTGGCTGATTCTGGGCTATGCCCTGTTTGGCCTGCAGACGGTGGGCTGGCATGCCTGCGCACTGCTGTTCCACCTGCTGGCTTGTTGGCTGCTCTACCGGTTGTGTCTCCGGCTTGCCATCCCGCGTGAGCCATCCTGGCTGCTCGCCATGATCTTTGCTGTGCACCCGGTGCATGTCGAATCGGTGGCTTGGATATCGGGCAGCGTGGACGCGCTGTTGGCGGTGTTTCTACTCACCTGCCTGCACGGGCTGCTACGGCTGGCGCGGGGCGAGCTCTCGGGGCGCTGGTGGTTGCCGTGTCTGGCGGCCTACGCGCTGGCTCTAGGTTGCAAAGAGATCGCGCTGGTCTTCCCTCTGGTCGCGGGGTTGGTGGTGGCCGGGGCCGACCCCGGGGAGCTGCGCATCCGCAAGGGGCTGCAGGTACTGCTGGCTTGTCTGGCGGTCGCCTGCGCCTACTGGTTGCTGCGCTGGGCCGTGCTGGGCAGCTTCCTGCCCGAGGCCCGCTGGCAGGATGGCCGGGGGGGACTGCTCGCAGACCTTCCCCAGGTGCTGTGGTTCTATCTGCGCCAGGCGCTGTTGCCGATCTGGCTCGGGCCGAGCTACCCCTTGCGCCCGGCCGCCACGATCGATGTGATCGGCGTACTGCTTTGCCTTGCGGGCCTTGCGGGGCTGCTTGTCTGGAGTTGGAAAAGGCGCGCTGCAGCCCTCGTCGGCGTGGCCCTGTGCAGTCTGTTGCTGCCCGCATTCAACACGGCCGGCTTCTATCCGGAGCGCATGGTCCATGACCGCTATCTGTATCTGCCACTGGCGGGCATGCTGCTCTGCATCGTACCGCCGCTATGGCGCTTCCTGTCCGCACGGGGCCGCGGCCTGGCGTGGGCGACGATGGCCTGCCTGTGTCTGGCCTTGGCAGTCCAGACAGGGACGTATAGCCGCGCGTGGCAGGACAATCTGTCGCTCTGGCTCCGGGCCGTCGAGTCCGATCCGAGCTCGGGCATCAACTGGAGCAAGGCCGGCCGCTACCTGCTGGCGGCCGGGCGCCGCGAGGAGGCGCGTCGCGCCCTGGACACGGCGATCGCGCTGGGGCGTGTCAGCGATGCGTATATCGCACGCGCACAGCTGGCCATCGACGAATCTCGCTGGCAAGACGCCGAGGCAGATCTTCGGGCAGTGTTGCAACAGTTTCCAGGCAAGCTGGCGGCCTGGGAGCGCCTGGCGCTCTGCTATCAGTCAGCGGGCCGCAGCGACGATGCGGCGCAGGCATTGCGCCAGGCGCGCGAGGCGGTTCCCCATCGCCGGGCCAGCCTGACCACCAACCTCGCCAGCGTGCTCTATGCCGCCGGGCGCAAGCAGGAAGCCCTCGACGAGTTGCGGGCTGTGGAGTCTGCGGCTCGTAGTGAACCGACCGCGGGCGCCGTGTTGGCACGCTACTGGCAAGGCGTGATCGCCGCTGAGCTGGGAGAGCGAGAAGAGGCGCGCCAAGCCTTGAGCGATTTCATCGTGCGGGCGGCCGGTCGGGGTGAAGGCCGCGTGCGTGCAGCGCTCCAAGCGGCGAAAGAACAATTGCAAGAGCTTCCCTGAGTCGCCGGCTCCTCGGAGAAGAACATTCCTGCAAAAAAAATTACCCAATCGGTTGATTGAACCTTGTGCGTGTCGACCGATCGGTTAAGTTTGATCCCACACAACCACCGGTTTGCGGATCGCGGCGGGCGATTCAGGGGCCTCGCGTAGCGGGGTGTCCAACCACAGGAGATCCTCATGCGCCTGGCGACGTTACTGTGTCTGGGTCTGAGCTGCGTTGGCTTGCAAGCTCAGAGCTTCTCTGCACTTCCGGACGTCGATCTGCCTGCCGTGCCTTCGGGCCCGGGGCTGCTGTTTGGATCCGCGGACGTCGCAGGGCTGCAGGCGCGCCGCAGCGATCCGCTGTATTCGGCGGACTACCAGAGCGTCAAGGGCCTGGTCGACAGCAAGCTGGGAAGCATCTCCTCCAATCTGGGCGACGACCTGCTCAGCAAGCTCGCCAAAGGCGCAGCTGCCCTCGAGCAGTTGGGCGAAATTCCGGCTTCGGGACCCCACGCCAGCTACCGGGATGCGGCGGTCGCCGCCATCCTGGCGATGGGCAGCCGCTCGCCGACCAGTCTGTTCGGCGGTGGGAATCTGGTTCCCGACAAAGACGCGGGCATGCTCAACTCGATGGCCGAAGCCTACGACCTGTTGCGTGCCACCGGGGTCAGCGCGGGCAGCGATTCCGCCCTGCGCGCCAAGCTGGAGAACTGGGCGCAGGCCTTCGCCAACGACGGATTCCTGCCCTTCCGCAACAACAACCTCTCCCTCAAGAGCGGTTGTGCGATGGTCAGCACTGCCCTGGCGATGCCCGGCCATGCGCTTGCCCAGGGCTGGCTGGACGAAGGTCAGGACTTCATCAACGGGGCCTTGTCGGGGCGTGCCAGTCAGACCGGCTGGTACCGGGAAGGCCCCCATTACATCAACTATGTGTTGAACAATTTGATCTCGACAGCTCTGCATGTGAAGAACCGCACAGGAGTCGATTGGTTCCCGAGCTTGCTGCCCTTTGCCCGCTTCGCGATCGACACACGCCAGCCCGATGGCAGCCAGGCGCCCTTCGAAGAGGGGGTGAGCAACACCTTCCCGCACCACACATTGCTCAGCGCCTTCGCGGGGCAAGCCATCCAGGCGGAGATGGCCTGGGCCTATGAGAACGGGTCGGGGGATCTGGGCAACTACGACGTCGCGCAGCTGCACCGGCTGACCGCCTTTGTGTTGCGCGATGCGGCAGTCAGCAGTGTCCCGCCGAGCGGTTCGCCGACGCGCTTCATCGGCGGCGATGCCCATGTGCACGTGTTGCGCAGCGGTTGGGACAGCCAGGCGCAGCAAGCGACCATGGTGACGGCGCAGGACTACTCGTCCCTGGCATTGATCACCAGCCGCCACAACACGCAGAACCCGCTCGATCTGGTTATCGCCGGCGCTGGGGAGACGCTGCTGCCCACCAGCGGCGGAGGTCCCCAGGTGACCTTGTCGAGCCACCGTGACTACTACCTCGAGCCCAGCTCCCGCAACCTCGTGCTGGTCGAGGGCTCGGCGCCGTTTGTGACCTCGGCGGCCGCGATCAGCTCGCGAGACCGGCTCGACAGCCAGAGCGCGCCCTGGCAGGGCCACGAGCTGCTCGACTTTGCCACCACGAGTGTGCAGGGATACGGGAACGCCGACAGCGTCGAGCGCAGCCTGGGGATGGTTGACAACAGCTACTTCATCGTCGCTGACGCTGTCTTCGACGTCCAGGTGCTGCCCGTCGCACAGGCCTGGCACGGTCGGGGGACCTTCAGCCAGGGCGCCAGCGGCCCCGATCTGGTGCAGGCCAGCTGGAGCCACAACGCTTCAGTGCTCGATCTGTGGAGTGTCGGGAATCTGCCTCTGGCGAGCCAGGTTGCCAGTGGCTACCGGGCGTTGTCGTGGGGGCAGGAAGAGACGGCCCACGACCTGCAGGTTCAGGCCCAGGGGATCGAACCCCATTTCCTCACTGTGCTCCAACCCCGCGCCAGCACCGCTGGCTCCCTACAGGTGACGCGCTTGACTGCGAGCGGTGTGTTGGGTCTGCAGGTCGACAGCGCAGCTTCCCAGGATCTGATCGGATTTGCTCCGCAGGCGAGCAGCTTCCAGCTGGGCGGCCTCGCGGCGAACGCGCGGCTCGTGCTGCTGCGCCTGCAATCGGGGCTGCCGGCCGGTTTCGCGCTGATCGCTGGAGACGCCTTGAGCTGGCAGGGTCAGACCCTTCTCAGCGCCGACCAACCGGTCTCTCTCAGCTTGACGTTGGGCACGGGCAAGCTGCAGGCACAGGTCAGTCGTGACCAGGCTTCCACGCTGTACAGTCTGCGCTTTCAGAACCTGCCGGGATTCGACATGAGCCATGATTTTGAGGCGACCTTTGCCGGCCAGTTGTTAGGGGCCAGCCAGTTTGCCAAGCAAGGGAACGAGTTGGTGTTGAGTGGGCTGAGCGGCGGCGGAAGCCTGTTCATCGAGAGCACCGGGCCAGCTTCGACCGGGAACACCGGGAACTCCGGGAACTCGGCGAACACGGGAAACTCCAGCAATTCTGGCAACACGGGTAACGTCGGGAACACCGGCAACACGGGCAACACGGGCAACGTCGGGAACACCGGCAGCGGCAATGTGGGCAGCAACGCGAGCAGCTCAAGCTCGTCCGGAGGCTCTGGAGGAGGCAGCTGCGCCGTGCAGTCTGGCCCCTCTTCGCAGTCTCTGCTCGGATTGCTCTTGCTGTTCGTGGCTGCAGCGGTCGCACGCCGCTCGCGGGAAGACTGAGCTGGAGCCCTGGACTGCTGACATCAAAGCAGTCTGCGTTTGTCGAAAACGCCGGGCTGGTCGGCCCTGACTACTTCGGCAGGTTGTGCCAGAGCACCCCGGCCTCGCCGTTGAAGCGGCAGACGTGGAATTCATAGCCCTGCCGCGGCAGGGTGATGCCCACGTCCTCAAAGTCGAACTTGGCCCGACCGGCGGAGCGCACCATGTCCTGACCGATGCTGGCGAACAGCAGCAAGCCCTCTTCGAGTGTCAACTTGCCGTCTTTGATCGCTTTGCTCAGCCGGTTGAGCTCGCCCTGTACCTGGATCAGATGCCCGCGCAAGCCCGGTTGCGTCAGGAAGAGCTCGCCGACGCGCTGCTGAGCGGATTTCAACCAGCCCGCCCATTGCACGGTATTGTCGCTGCGCCCTCCCGTGCCTCCGTCAGGTGCTGTTGGCGCGTGGCGGTCGACCCATCTGTCATTCACGGCAGTTCCTCCAAATGCATAGCCCTATTGTGACTCCCGCCCCGGCCCCTGCCTACCCGTTCTTGCGATTGCCCCCTGACTTGTCGGCTCGCAAAGCTTGATGGCTAGGGTGTTTCTGCTACTATCCTGGTGGAGGAGGCTGCACGTGCACGCCGCATTGAGCCTGTTGCTTTGTCTACCCTTGATCTTCGGCCACGCTGTCGAAGGTCCAGAGAAGCCGGCGAGCGAATGCCGAAGCTGCTGCTCAACGTCCGCCTCGACTGCTCCTCAACTCCTGAGTTGCTGCAGCCCGGACGAAGATCTCGCCCCGCACTCCACAGAACCGCCCCCTCGTTCCTGCAGCTGCACGGGCTGTCTTAGCCGCACGCCGGCAACACTGCTCGGCTTGTGCGACAACGCAGGCCTGATGCAACCGACCCTTGCGGTCCATCGCAGCCTCCGCCTGCACCTGCGCGTGCCCATCAAGATGTCTCCACAGGGAATCTTCCACCCACCTCGAGCTTGAGCCCACGGCAGTGATTCTGATCGCGCGTCGCCGCGCGGTGCCGAGTGTGCATCTATTCGAGGTCTATCATGTTGCAGCAATCTGTGCTGCCGCCAGCCAAGGCTGGTGGCTCCGTATCCCCCCCCGCGAGGCGTTGGCTGACCCGTGTCGGCTTACCTGGCGCCTTGATCATCGCCTTCGCGGCGCTCTTGGCGCGCGCCTCCTGGGACTCTCTGCGCCCGGCTCTGGCCGTGCAGACCGTCCCCGCCGCCGTCCGCCCGTCCCATGAGCTGGGTGCTGCTGTCCAGGCGGCCGACGAGGTGGTCGCCCAGGCGCCCGGTTGGATCGAGCCCGCTCCCTATCCGTTCGCGGTCTCGGCCCTGGCCGATGGCGTGGTCGCTGAGCTCCTCGTGCTCGACGGGGACACGGTCTCCGCCGGACAGGTCGTGGCCCGGTTGGTGGCCGATGACGCGGAGCTGGCGTTGCGTGCCGCCGAAGCCCAGCTCGCCGAACAGCAGGCGGCGCGGAGTTCCGCCCGCGCCCAGCTGGCCAATGCGCAACTGCGGTGGGCCCATCCCGTAGAAGTCGAACGGGCCGTCGCCACTGCCGAGGCGGGCCTGGCCGCCGCCCGCGCTGAGCTGCAGCGGCTACCGAACGAGGAAGCCCACAGCCGGGCCCGGCTGCGTGAGCTCGAGCTCGAGAGCGCCCAGCTCACCCGGGTGGGAGACGCCTGGGTGCCGGGCTTCGAGCTGGAGGCGGCTGGCTATCGGGTCGAGGGCGAAGCCGCGCGGCTGGCCGGCATCATCGCCCGCCGCCCGATGCTGAACGCTGAAGTGCGCGGTCTCGAAGCTGAGCTGCAGGCGGCCCGCCGCAACCACGAGCTGCGCTTTGCCGAGCGCCTGGAGCGTGACCTGGCCGAGGCCCAGCTGCAGCAGGCTGAGGCGCGCGTGGCCCGCGCCGAGGTCAGCCGTGATGAGGCCGCCTTGCGACTCGAGCGCATGCAGGTCAAGAGCGCCCAGCCAGGCATCGTTCTACGGCGGCTGGCCGCTCCGGGCTCGAAGCTGATGCTGGCGATGGATGAGGCCCATTCGGCCCATGTGCTGCACCTGTACACGCCCGACAGCTTACAGGTGCGGGTGGATGTGCCGTTGGCCGACGCCGCCCGGGTGGGCCTGGGCCAGCGGGTCGAGATCCTCTGCGAAGTGCTCCCCGACCACGTCTTCGCTGGTCGAGTTCTACGGCGCGTGCAGCTGGCGGATCTGGTCAAGAACACCGTCGAGCTTCAGGTCTCGGTCGAAGCTGCTGCCGGTCTGTTGACACCAGACATGCTGTGCCGGGTGAAGTTCTTCGGGAGGGGCTCCGCAGAGACCGATTCCGCTCCCGAAGACAGCAGCGCGGGTCTGTCCGTGTTCGTGCCTGGAAGTCTGATCGATGACGGTTCTGTCTGGGTGCTCGACCCCTCCGACGGGGTCGCGCGCAGGCGGTCCGTGAAACTCGGCGCCCACCGGCTGCACGGCTGGATCGAAGTGCGCGAGGGGGTCTTCCCCGGCGAGCATGTCATCGATCCCCGCCGCGTCACCCTGAGCGATGGCGAGCGCGTCCGGGTGGTCGGTGAAGTGGACCTGCAAGAAAACAACCAATCCAGGGGAGGGCGCTTCTGATGGCCTTCATCGAATGCCGGCGTCTCACCCGCACATACAGCCGCGGGGACATGAAGATCACGCCTCTCTCCGAGCTGCACCTCGACGTCGAGGCGGGCAGTTTCCTGGCGCTGATGGGTCCGAGCGGTAGTGGAAAAACCACACTGCTCAATCTGATCGCGGGCATCGACCGCGCGAGCGCCGGCTCGCTGAAGGTCGATGGTGTCGAGTTGACGGATATGAACCGTTCGCAGCTGGCACGCTGGCGCGGGACGACCGTCGGGTACATCTTCCAGTTGTACAACCTCGTTCCCGTATTGACCGCCTATGAGAACGTAGAGCTGCCGCTGTTGATGCAGAAGCTCTCTCGGCGCGCGCGGCACGAGCGCGTGGCGCGGGCCCTCGAGCTGGCCGGCATCGCAGACCGCAGCAGCCACTTCCCCCGTCAGCTTTCGGGTGGGCAGGAGCAGCGCGTCGCGATCGCTCGCGCCATCGTCACCGACCCGCCCTTGCTGGTCGCCGACGAACCGACAGGCGACCTCGATGCAGAGAGCGCGGCCACCATCATGCAGCTGCTGCAACAGCTCAACCGCGAGCTGGGCAGGACCATCGTGATGGTGACACACGATCCGGCCAGCGCGGCGCAAGCGGGCTTGACCCTGCACCTCGAGAAGGGTCGCCTGCAAACTTCGAAAGCGGAGGCCTGAGCGATGCTGCGCTTCCTCCCCTTCGTCTTCCGCCAGGTTCTGCGCCGCCGCGGCCGCACGCTGCTGACAGTCAGCGGCGTGGCGGTGGCGATGTTCTTGTTCGGTACCGTCAGCTCGATGCAGCGGGGACTGGAGAAGGCCACCCAGGTCGCTGCCCAGGACACGCGCCTGATCGTCTACCGCGAGAACCGATTCTGCCCCTTCGCCAGCCGACTACCGCAGTCGTACCTGGGGCGCATCCGTCTGATTCCGGGCGTGGTCTCGGCCCTGCCGATGCGGGTGGTGGTCAACAATTGCCGTACCAGCCTGGATGTGGTGGTCTTCCGCGGCGTGCCCCGCGAAGCATTCCTCGCAGACGCAGAGGGGCGCTTTCAGTTGCTGGCCGGCTCTCTCGCTGACTGGCATCGGCGTAGCGATGCCGCCGTGGTCGGCGCATCCCTTGCCGCCCGCCGCGGATTGAAACCCGGCGACACTTTCGAGGCGGCCGGCGTGGCCGTGCAGGTGGTGGCGGTGGTCGACAGCAGCGAAGCCCAGGACAAGAACGTCGCCTTCGTCGATCTCGCCTACCTGCAGAATGCCGTCGACCGCAAACGCGGCCGCAACAGCGCCGCGGGCGGCATCGTCACCCAGTTCAACGTCGAAGTCGAGCGACCCGGGTTGCTCGAGTCCGTGTCCAAGCAGATCGATGCCCTCTTCCACAGTGATCAGGAGCCGACCTCGACCAGCCCCGAGAAGGCTTTCGTGGCCAAGGCGGCGGCAGAAATCGTTGAGCTGGTCGGCTTCACCCGGCTGCTCGGCGTCGGCTGCCTGCTGGCCGTGCTCGCACTGGTCGCCAATGCCGTGATCCTCGGCGTGCAGGACCGCATCCGTGAGAACGCAGTGCTCGCCACGATAGGTTTCACGCCTGCGGTGATCGCTTTCCTGATTGTCGCCGAGGGGCTAGTGCTCTCGCTTCTCGGCGGAGGTTTGGGGGTCGCTGGCGTTGCCCTGTTGCTGGGGCTGGGCGACCTCAGCCTGTCGAAAGAAGGACTGAGCATCGTCTTCGAGCTCGACCCCCAGGGTCTACTGTTGGGGCTGGCCGCTGCTTTCGGACTCGGGCTGGCTGCGGGTCTGGTTCCCGCATTGCAGGCTGCGCGGCGTGAAATCGCTGCCAGCTTCCGAAGTTGAGGGGAAAACAGATGCGCAGGCTACCGCTCGATTATGCCATCCGCAACCTGGGCCGCTCGCCGCTGCGACTGGTGCTGAGCCTGCTGGGCAGCTGCCTGGTGGTGCTGCTGGTGATGGCCGCCGCCGCGTTTGTGCGTGGCATGCAGGCCACGGTGCGCGCCGAACCCGACAGCGACCGTGCCATCGTGCTCGGAGCGGGTTCTGAAGAGAGCACCGAGCGCAGCGAGATTCCTTCGGGGAGCGAGGGCATTCTGGCAGCCAGCCTGCCGGGTCTGCGCGAACAGCTGGGCTCCGCCTGCCTCTCTCCGGAGATCCACATGATGGCCGTCTTGAGGTTGAGCGCGGACGACCCACGCGACCTCAGCAGTGTCCTGCGCGGCGTGACGCCGGCCGCCTTCCGCGTCCATCGCCATCTACGCCTGGTCGCCGGGCGCATGGCCCAGTCTGGCGAGGATGCAATGATCGTCGGCGTGCGTGCCCACCTGCAGCTGGGCGTCCCCCGCGAACGGCTTGCGATCGGCAGAGAGCTCTGGTTCGACGGCCGGCCGTGGACAATCGTGGGCCACTTCGATGCGGCCCGCAGCATTTTGGCCGGAGAAGTCTGGCTGCCCTTGCAAGACCTCAAAGTGGCCGCCAAGCGCGACACCCTTTCGTGCGTGATTCTGCGGCTGGGAGACGCGGAGTTCGCCGACCTCGACGCGCTGACCAAGATCCGCCTCGACCTCGAACTGGTCGCGCTGACCGAGGCGGACTACTTCGCGGGCCTGCAGCGCTTCTTCCAGCCCATCGAGCTGGTGGTCTGGATCACGGCGCTGTTGATCGCGCTCGGTGGTGTGCTCGGGGGGTTGAACACGATGTACGCTGCGTTCGCCTCCCGGGTGCGCGAGCTCGGGATGCTGCAGACACTGGGCTATCCGCGCCGAGCCATCGTCTTCTCGTTGGTCAGCGAGTCGATGCTGGTTTCGGCCGCGGGTGGTATTCTGGGCTCGGTTCTGGCCCACCTGTTCCTCGACGGGCTGTCGGTCAACTTTTCGTTGGGGACTTTCGGAATGCTGGTCGATGCCAGGGTGCAACTCACCGGCGTATTGACCTCGCTTGTTCTCGGGGGAATCGGGGCGCTGCCCGCCTGTTGGCGCTGTCTGCGGCTGCCGATTCCCGAAGCTTTGAAGTCACCCTGATCCTGTAAGGAGGATTGCCATGTTCCGTTTGAGCGTTCTGGCCGCTTGCCTGGCTCTCGCACTGGTTGGCTGCAGCGACCCCGTGCCGCAACCGCAACCACAACCCGAAGCAGACACGGGCATTCCCAGCTCGTTGTTGTTGGAGACGGAGCCGGAGGGCGTCGTCGGCATCGCTGAGGTGCTGCAGTCCTCCGCTGTCGGAGACGAGGTCGTCGTCAAGGGCTGGATCGGTGGGAGTGGCTCGCCGCTGGTCGCCGAGAGGGCGGTGATGACGGTGGTGGACGCATCGGTCTACAACAAGTGCCGCGATGAGGAATGCTGCGAGACTCCCTGGGACTATTGCTGCGCCACGGAGGAAGCCAAGGCAAACATGGCCAGCATCCGCGTAGTCGCCGCCGACGGCCAGCTGGTCGCCAAGGGTTTTGAGGGTTTTGGCGGCATCGACGCCAGCCGCCAGGTCACCATTCGCGGCAAGATCAGCACGTTGGAAGCGGGTGTGCTTGTGGTGGACGCCTCGGGAGTCTGGGTCGCGCCCTGATCGAGGGGGTCTCAGACTCTGATTCCCCAGATCGCCGCGGCCGCCTCGGCAATCCCGCCACCCTCTTCGCGGTCGGCGGCCAAGACGCGATCGGCGGCGCGTTTGACAGCTTCGGGCGCGTGGCCCATCGCGAGTCCCAGGCCGGCGCGCCGCAGCATGCTGATGTCGTTGCTCCAGTCGCCGATGGCCACGGTGCGTTCGACGCGTACACCGCGCTCGCGCGCCAGGTGCTCGAGGGCGCTCGCCTTGTCCTCGCTGCGGTCGCGGACCTTGATGAAACGTTGCTCGTGCCAGGTATCGAAGGCTTCGGCTGCGAGCGGGTGGTCCAATTCTCGTTCGAGCACGTCCGCCATCGCGTCCACTGCCGCAGGCGTTCCGATGCTTCCCACGGCCAGCAGGCGGTCGTGTTCCCAGGCAGGCGCGTCAAAGACGTCGGGATGTGCGCGCAGCTGCTCGGTCCAGATATTCAGGTAGGGCGCATGCTGGGCGTCGACTTCGGCGTAGTGGATCTGCTCGGAGGCGAACAAGAAGGTGGCCAGCCCGAACGCACGTAAGCATGCGCGGAGGCGTGTGGCTTGCGCGGGATCGATATACCGGCCGGAACGTACCTGCCCCGTATCGACATCGACCAGCTCGGCTCCATTCATCACCGCGATGCTGCCGTGGATCCCCAACAGCTGCGCCACCCATTGGGCTCCGCCGAACAAGCGGCCGGTCGCGATGCTGATCTGGACGCCCGCCTCCAGAAGCGCAGCAACCGCGGCCTGGTCCCGCTCGCTGACCCGACGTCCGCGGGTCAGGGCGGTGCCATCGAGGTCGAGAACCAGCAGATCGAAGTGCATGGGTGTTCCCAGATCGAGACGCCGCGCAGGCAGAGCACAGCGTCATTCCGTTGCCGAGGGATGCTCGCCGTCGATGACCCCCCAGAGCCGCGCCATCTCTGCAGGCGTGGCTTTCAATTCAAGCTCGAAGTCGTTGCGCAAGATCCCGGGCAGGCTCTCGCGGCAGGCCATCTCCCGCTCTGTGCGGCCCCCTCGGTAGCGGGTCAGCAAGCCATCCCGCAGGGTGATCCTGCCATCTGCGGTGATGCGTGAGACGGTGGCGATGCGGGTGAAATGGCTGTGCGAGCCTGTCGAGGTCCAATGATTGCTCAGGGCGATGTCCGCCGGGTAGACCGGCGCGAGGTCGAAGACATAGTGGGGCTGCCAGGCACCCTCGTGCCAGCCGAGCAGACGCCAACCGAATTCCTCATCGGCGCAGAGCTTCAACCTCTGCCCATAGCTCTCACTTTCGCAGCCGTCTTCGAGGGCCAGCGGCATCCGCATCGAGTGGGCACCGAAGCCGACGTCGCTGATGCATCGGTGGCCTGCCCAACGGACCAGGTTCAGCGCGTGGGTGCGGGGGGGCACGTTCTCGGCACCCCAGACGACGCGGGCCAACAGCAAGCGGGCGTCGAAACCCAGCGCGCGCAGCGCGCGGCAGTACAGGCCGTTGAGCTCGAAGCAGTACCCTCCCCGGCGGCGGTCGATCAGCTTGGCGGCGACCGCATCGGGAGCCACATCGACTCCGCGCCCGAGCAGGATATCGAGGTTCTCAAAGGGAATCTGGAGCAGCTGGGCGCGATGTACCTGTGCGAGTCCACTCTCACTGACAGGCGGCGGGCCCGTAAGCCCGACGCGGTCGAGGTAGGCAGAAACGGGAAAGTCTGACCCGGGCATGGTTCCTCCAGACGCAGTGTACCGGTCTGTGGTGGCGCATGCCCGCCGATTTTGCGGCCCTAGTCCCCGGCGGCAGACAGCAGCGTCCAGTCGGGGAAGCGCTCCGCCAGCCGCTGTCGGGCTGCCTCGCGGTCGTCCAGGGCTGCGCTGCTCTGGTCATTGGGCGCGGCGAGGGCCGCGAGATAGGCTTCTCGCGCGGCATCGTCATCTTCGAACTCGTACAGCACGTCGCCGAGTCCGAGCCAATTGCCTGGAAACTCTGGAGCCAGCTCGACCGCTCTGTAGAAGTGGATCTCGGCTTGATCGAGGTCGCCGACGCTGATCCCTGCCGGGGCCAGGGCATACAACCAACCCAAGGTGCGATGGGGCCCGGCGTGGTCGATGACCGGGTCGATGGCGAGTGCCTGCTGGGCGAGCTCTTCGACGCGTCCCAGATAGGGAAGTGCGGTCAGAGGCCGGGTCTCGAGATACAGCCCGTAGAGGATCGAAGCTTGCAGGTAGCATAGGGCGCTACGCTCTCGCTGGCCGAGCTCAGCGCCGACGTCGGCCATAGCGGCAAGCCGTTCAGCGGGACGTGCCGAGGGCTCGACGGCACGGGCGTGCTCGATCGCCTGCGCGGCATCGCGCTGGAACGTCTGGGGCGCTTGCTTCCACAGTCCTGTGCGGGGATCCGGCGCGGCGCTCTGGCAGCCCATGAGCGTCAGGATCACACAGGCAGCAAACAGCTTCAAGCAGAACCTCGACATCGTGCTCCCTCCTCCGCAGCAATCTACTGCAAAAACCGGGCCGGCCACGATGGGGCCTGTGGCGTCGGTGTTGTGCCTCTTCTGAGCCGGGTGCGGGTGGCAGAAACCTGACATCCCTTGCAACGTCGCCGCCAAGGCGGTTTGGCACCCACCGCATGGCACGCGTACAATGGCCATCACGCACGCAGGAGGCCGCGATGACATTCCGCCCAAAGTTGCGTCAGGGGATCAAAATCGAGCTCGCCGACGACGGTGAGATCTACACTCTCAAAGACCGGCTGGTCGGGCTGCGGATCGGTCTGAACCCGGCCTCGTTACGCATCACGCGTCGCCTCGACGGCAGCCGCGACATCGAGCAGATCTGTGCCGACGACCCGCCCCTTCCGCGTCTTCAGGTCGAAGATGTGGTGCGGCGCTACCTGCTGCTCAATCTGCTCGAGGGGGCGGGCACGGACATCGTCGCCAGGTTGCGTCGCTATCGAGACGATGCCTTGCCCTTGCCGATTTCGATTCTCAAAGAGGGACGTTTCGCCTGCCAAGGTAGTGGAGAATGTTGCCGGGGCTACAACTTCGGGCCCCTGAGACCTGAAGATGTCGCACGCATCGAGGCGCTGGACGTGCGCAGCGCGCTGCCGCACCTCCGCGAGGCCCACTTTTTCAACCAGACCCCCGCAGAGAGTGGGGAGCGGCAATTCTATCTGGCCGTCCACAACGAGCAGTGCATCTTCTTGCTGGACGACGCGCGCTGCGGGCTGCACGTCCACTTCGGAGCCGAGGCCAAGCCCGCGTTGTGCCGCAAGTTTCCCTACACCGTGCAGGCCACCGTCGCGGGCATCAAGATCTGGGACAATGGCGAGTGTGCGCGCTTTTCGACCAGTGCGCGCACGGGGACGCCGATCATGGAGGATCTCGAGCGGCTGGGCAGTCTGCTCGACCTGTCGCGCGGTCTGGACCATCCGAGTGTGTTCCTGCAGCCGGGTATGCCCATCGACTTCGGCCATTTCCTGCAACTGCAGAAGGCAGCGGTCTCCCTCTTGGCCAGCCATCAGGGAGGAGCCGAGCAGATGCTGCAGGCGGTCGGTCGCCAGTTGGGCCGCTTCATCGACGAGCTTTCGGTGTGCGGTCTGGCGGTGGGAGAGCCCGATGCCACGGTCGAGCGCGTACTGGCAACCCCCGATGAACCGGCTGCTCCGCCCACAGAGGCCACCGTACAGGCAGGCGGGTTGGCCTGTGCAGAGCTCTGCGCAGCCCTCGTGCAGGAACTGGTGCGCGGCGCCCACGGTGTGGCGGCTCCGTCCAAGGAGCGCATCGCTCTGCGGCAGATCGGCGAGCTGATTCCAATGTTGCACGTGGTGCAGGCCGTTGCCAGCGCGCTGCACGCACCCGAGCGCTTCCCTCTGGGAGACTACTTCTGTCAAGTTGCGGATCTGCCAGCAAGCGACCCCGAGCTGGACGAGGTCTTACGCATCTCCTTCAGACAGGCGCTGTTCGGCTACCGTGCGCTCGCCGGGCTGCGGCCTCGGGCGGGTCTGCTGCGCCTCGTGCTCACCTTCCTGGTCGCCCTGCACGGTGGGCGTTTGCGCGCTCTGGCGGAAGGCCGGCCCGAGGTGTCGGCAGAGCACCTCGATCCAGGTCACATGGTCGCCCATCGGCTGTTCCGGCGCAGGTCTATGGAGGCGATCTTCTACGAGCACGAGGACAAACTCTGGGACGTGTTGGCTGCATTACCGGCCCTGGCCGGCAGAGGCTCCTTACCCCCGGTACCATCGAACCACGCCGACGAAGCCTGAAGGAGCCCCCAACCATGCCCGAGCTGCACTGCCAGATCGTCGACCCCAGCGATCTGGCGAGGATCCACCAGCACCTGTCTGTCGCGCACGCCGCGAATGTCTCGCAGGATCCGCTACAGGTCTACGCCGCCAAGCGCCTGCACCATGGGCGCCGCCGCTCGGGGCAATGGTGGCTGGGAAGCGTAGCCGGACAGCCCGTCACCTCGCTGATGTGCTATCGGCTGGCGCTGACCGGGCCGGGAGGGGGCGCGCTGGCCGGATTTGGCCTGGGAGCGGTCGCGACGCGGCCGGAGGCGCGCTGCCAGGGCTATGCATCGAAGTTGTGTCAGGCGGCGGCTACAGCTGCCAAAGCGGAAGGTGCGGGCGTGGGACTGCTCTATTCAGCCATCCCGAGTGCCTTCTATGAGCGCTTGGGATACCGGGTCTGCCCCGCGCACAACTTCTCCACTGATGATCCCGCCGAGGTCGCGGGCAGTGGCTCGCAGGCCCGTCTGACGGCTTGCGATCCGCTGCGTAGGGCCGAGGTCTTGAGCGCAGCCTACCGGAGCAACCTCGACGGCCGCCTGCGGGTGGCGCGGGATGCCGCGCGTTGGCGCACCTCCTGGTCCTACTTCAGCGATGACTGGTGCTTCTTGATCGACGGAGGCCCCGGCTATGTTCGCGTCGTGGATGATCCGGAGGAACTGGAATTGCTAGAGCTCTGTCCAGCTGAAGGGGCTTCGCCGCAACCGGCCCTGCGTGCTGTCGCTGCCCTCACAGTGGCCCTGGGACGGAAGCGTCTGGTGGGCTGGCTGGAGGAAGGCGAGCTGGCAGGGAGCTCGTTCCGCGACCTCGGCCGCGCCCGCACGCTGCCGATGCTGTCCGGGGTGTCGGAGGCCGACGCGGCGCGAGCACGGTTTTTTGGCTCAGACCATTTCTAAGGGTTCTAGTGGGTTTTCTCAGACGTTCGCGGCACAAGTAAGAGGCTGCATACGTCGCTGTGTTCTTCTGTAGGGGCGGGGTTTACCCCCGCCCGCAGGAAGGAGTAAACCCCTCCTCTGCTGAGACGAGGCCCTAAGCCTTGGAGCCATGGCGCACGGTCAGCACCGCACAAGGCGCCACCCGCACCACGCGTTCGGCGACGCTGCCGAGCAGCTCGTGCTCTTTACCGGTTCTGCCGTGGGTGCCACAGACGATCAAGTCGAACTCTTCGTCGGTCGCCAGCTCGACGATCTTCTTGGCCGGAAAGCCGACGTGCACGCTGGTGGAGATCGAGAGCCGATCGTCGCCGAGCTTGCCCATGGCTTCGAGCGCCTGCACACGGGCCTTCTCGTACTCTCGTTCGAGCGCCTCATCTTCCCCGAGGTGGTAGCTCGGCCGCGACAGCACATGCGTCAGATGCAGGCTGGCTCCAAACCCGCTGGCCAGATACACAGCCCACTGCAGGGCTGCTGCGGAAGCCTTGGAGAAATCTGTGGGGTGCAGAATACGGCGAGGGTGTGTGGTCCATTCGCCGGGCCGCACCACCCAAACCGGGCAGGGAACCAGTCGCACCAGCTTCTCGGCAAAGCTGCCGAGCACCACGCGCTCCAGCCCGGTCCGGCCGTGGGTGCCGCAGACCAGGAGGTCGATGCCCAGAGCAGCACGCTCGGCGATGGCTTGCGCGGAGGGCCCGTCGACCAGCTCGGTCTCGCAGTGCGTTCCAGGCTGTGCCCAGGTATCAAGAAAGGTCTTGAGGCTTGCCTCGACTGTGCCCCGATCGTCAGGCTCGTCGAGCGCATGCAGCAAGGTCAGCTTGGCATCAAAAGTCTCAGCGAGGCGCGCGGCCGCCTGAAAAGCATGGCCAGAAGGCACGGAGAAATCGACAGGCGCCAGGATGTGCTCGATGCTCACGCGTTGCGTCCTCAACGGGGGTATTCCGATATCCTGAACCAAGCCGGGGGGGGACATCCAGAAAAAATCGTCAAGGCAACCCGGATGTCCTGGCGAAGCGAGCTTGGTGCACAGGCCCTCCCTCTGGTATCCTCTGATCAAAAACCGGAGTCTGCGCGTGACCGAGCAACGGGAGTTCTACCCGGTCTTCAGCTACCACGACAAAGACGGGCAAGAGCCTCTGCGCGACTGCTATGTCTATTTCGATCTGCTGGACGAAGAGGGCGTCTTCGAGCCGTTTCTCGGCTTTCGCACCGATGCCGAGGGCAAGACGGAGTGCGAAAATCCAGAAGCTCTGGAGACCTTGGTTTTTGGCCAGACCTACAATGTCTATTTTGACACCAACCCCGTCGATCCGACCACCATCCGCGAGAGCGAGTGCCAGCTGGTCAAGGTCATGGACCGCGAGATCCGTCTGCGCCGGCCTCTGGTCTGCCATGTTGCCTTTGAATACCTCGATTGGTTGGCCGGCCGCGAGCCGGGTCTGCGCATCACCACGGACAAGACCTGCGTGGCGCCCGGTGAGCTCCTGAACATCTCCGTCCGTTCCTTCGGGCCGCTGCAGGCCCCGCCCGAGGTGCTGGTGCGCATCGAGACGGCCACCGGCCGCGGTACGGTGGTGGAAATGGCGGGTGTGGAAGTCGACGGAGTCGCTTCCCAGACCGAGTTCACCGGGCAATACAGCTACCAGGGGACGCTGTGCGGTCTGCGGGACATCTTCGCCACGGGGATGGAGGTCTCTGGCGACGCAGCCGAGGGGCGTGGCCGCTTCCTGGTCTCTCGCAGCGCAGGTGACGACCCCTGGTCGCAGTCATCCTGGCCGCGCGATGGCCTGCCCCGTCCGATCTGGCGCCCCCTGCCGGCGGGCGTGCGGGTTGAGCTCTACGACTTCGAAGAGGGCTCCAAAGAAGACCGGGTGCTCGCTCACAGCCGCACGCGCGCCAATGGCTCTGCGACGATCATCTGCCGCAACCCCAACCGGCTCGAAGAAGAGCCCGATCTGTACTTCAGGGTGGTGCGCGAGGACGATCAGAACGACCCCGTGCAGCGCCAGCTGCCGCCTCTGTTCACCACGCGCTGGGTGTTTGCGGCCAACGGGCAGCCGGGTTACTACGAAGACTTCACGAAGCATGTGTTGGGCAGGCCCGAGAAACCCCTGCGTTTCCGCATCGGCTTGTATTTCGAGCTGAAATTCAGCCACGGCGGGGTGCCTCTTCCCGAGGGATTGCTGGCCGAGGTCGAAGCCGAAAGCGAAGAAGGGGATGAAGTCGACATCGCCTGTTTCACCTTCGATGACTATGAGAAAGAGCTGGTGCGCGACGATCAGTTCACGCTGGGTCCTGGCGGAAGCCTGCGCCTGTTGATGATCGACCATCGCGACACGCAACGCACCACGATCTCTTTTGCGTTGCGCACGATCCTGCACGATCCGTCCATCAAGACACTCAGCCTCGAGGCCATCTCCGGCGGCAGCTGGGAGTTGACCCGCGAGCCCAACATCACCTTGGGAGAGCTGATCGGCGGCGCCCCCTTGCGTTGGGTACACAACATCGAGCGCGACCCGGCCAGACTGCTCAAGAGCGGCGAGGGATTGGCCAGCTGGGTCTGGACCGAGTCGCGTTTCGTCGAGCTGCCGAGGAAAGAACAGGGCGAGTTCGCTCAGGTGGTCTCGGTGCTGCAGAGCGTGCGCCAGTTCAACCGCGTGCTGCATCACCTCAGCCAGGGCGCGTTCAATGGGGCCGAGGCTTACAGCCTGCGGCTATACGACCCGCCTGGGCCGTCGGACAAGTGGCCGATCCGCTGTGATCCCACCGAAGGGTTGCCCGTGCCTCGCGCGTTCCTCAACGACCGCCAGCACGTGTTGGTCGGCTACGGGGCGACGGTTGCTGCCAATCTGCTCGAGAAGGTCTTCGCCGAGCTGTTCTACACGCCGACTGTGGGCGGTTTGACCCCGACCGGTCTGGCGTGTCGCATCCACCCGATCGCGGCCAGCGGTGAAGAGGAGGGGTTCTTCTTCGGCGTCGGCTTGTTCTTCGCGTTGCTGGTCTGCGATGCTCCTGAGCTCGCGCCTTTGCGCAGCGCCGACTGGGCGCTGGGGCGGCGGGTGTCTGAAGATCGCTTGAGTGATCTGGTGCCGCTGGTGGGCGGCGAGCAGAGCCCCGACAAGAGCAGCCCGGGTGAACGTTGTCCTGCGGCGGTGGGCAACGCCCTCTGGGCGCTTTGGACGGGCCTGCTTGGGGGACCCGACACGGTCCCGATCAATGCGGACGCGGGCATCGGCGGCCCGCGCGGGGATGACCCGGAGGTTCTGCGGGAATTCCAGACACGCTTCCAGCGCTTCCGCGAGCACATTTTCGAGCCCCTGCGTGCGTGTTTCGGCAACCGCTCGGGCCGTCTGCTGGCCGATCAGGTCTCGGTGCGCGACCTGGTCGAGTGCATCCTCAAGAGTCTGCCCATGGCGGAGCGCCCAAAGGCCCTGCAGATCTTCCAGCACCACGGCATCGGCCAGATGGGCCAGACAGCCGCCTGGCTGGTCTTGGAAGAAGAGGAAGGGGGCGCTTTCTACGCCCTGCCCGATGGCACCAGGGTCGTGCCCATCGATGTCCGTGGCACCCGGGCTGTGCCGTTGCCGGGCGGTGGCGAGATCAAAGACGGCGCGGGCCGCGTAAAGGTGACCCTGCCTACGCCCGACCCGGATCCCGAGGTGGCCCGACCGCACCTGGCCTTCATGGTCACGCTCCCGGATGGCGAGAGCTTCAGCACGATGGGGAAATTCACCCGTGACGGCCTGCCGGGCGACTTCCCCGAGTATTCGGGGGCGCGCATCGGTGAGCCCCACGAGCCCTTCCACTTCCGTTTTGCCCAGGATCTCGATCTGTTCCTGCAGTTGCAGCACCTTGAACAGCGCGGTGAGCATGCCAAACCGCTGGGGCGTGGCACACGGGTGGAGCTTTGGGCCGAAGGCGGCGAAGATGTTCAGGTCGCCTATGGGCGTGTCCATGGAGAAGAAGGCCAGCTGCGTCTGAAGGTCGCGCGCAAGAAGTTGCCCAGCGACAAACTCTACCTCAAGGTTCCGACCTTGGATTGGAGTGGCAAAGGGCGGACGCGCTTCTGGACCAGCGGTGAAGAGGGCAAGCCGGTCCCGTTCACGCCGCAATTCGCCCAGGGGATCGGCAGCCTGCTCGAGCCGAAGGTGCTCTGGGTCGGCCCCTGGGTCTCGTACGCTGTCCGCTTCATGTTCCGGGATGGCGCTGAGCTCGAGTCTCTCGAGCCGGGCTTGGATGTCGAGATCTACGGTGACGAAGAAGAGAAAGCCGTAATGCTGGGATTGACGGGCAGGCGCGGGCTGTTCCGTGGGCATCTCGACAATGACACCCACGAGCTCTTGTATTTCTGTCTGCCTGACCTTCCTGAGGAAGTTGGACGTGAGCGCTACCTCACCCTGGGGCGAAAGTCGGAAGAAGGCATGAGCGGATCCTACAATCCCGCCGAGCACGGTCCCGTTTTTGGGACGCGCATGCAGCCCGTGACTTTCGTGATCTGATGCACATCGTCGACGGAACCGTCGCTCCCGGGTTGGTCTATGGCAGCCTTGTTGCCGGTGGTGCCCTGACGCTGATCGGCCTGCGTCGGGTCGATTCTGACAGCATGCCGCGGGTAGCGATGCTGACGGCCGCGTTCTTCGCCGCCTCCTCGATCCACATTCCTGTCGGTGTCGCCAGCCTCCATCTGATGCTGGCAGCCCTGTGTGGCATCGTGCTCGGACTGCAGGCCCTGCCTGCGATCGCCGTCGGACTCTTCATGCAGGCCGTGTTGCTCGGACACGGTTCGCTGTCGACGTTGGGCGCGAACCTGTTGGTGCAAGGGGGCGGTGCCCTTTGTGCGGCGGCGATCTTTGCGTTGCGGCCTCGGCTCAAGCCAGGCTGGACCGTACCGCTGGCGTTTGTGGCTGGGCTGTTGGGGACCAGTTGCTCCTTGGGTCTGTGGTTGGCGAGCGTGTTCACCGGGCCCGAGGGCATGCCCGAATCCGCGCTGGTCGTGACGGTGGCCCACGTGCCGTTGTTGCTCGTCGAAGGCGCGCTGACGGCCAGTGCTGTAGGGTTCCTACTGAAGGTGCGTCCGGGCCTGCTGGGGAGGCACGTGGTTGCGAGGGCGGAGGAAGCATGAGAAGGCTGCTGCTGCTCGGCGTGTTGGCGAGCG
Organism: Planctomycetota bacterium; assembly: GCA_029260765.1. Taxonomy (GTDB): domain Bacteria; phylum Planctomycetota; class J058; order JAJDCP01; family JAJDCP01; genus JAJDCP01. The sequence continues at coordinate 65,989 of JAJDCP010000131.1, read as the reverse complement.
TATCATGGGCTCACCAACTGATCGTCGATAGCGCCTGGAGCGGTGATACCTTGATGCTGACTGCCTTCTACGCGGACGGCAAACCGGCGCGCAAGGCGAGTTTCGTGGTGCGCAGCGTAGACGGTGCCGAGCTTGCCCGCTTGCTGGCGAACGAGCAGGGCTGTGCCCGAACCGTCGTGCGGGGGGCCGAGAGTCTGGTCGTTGAGACCATCCACTACAGCCACCGCCAGCCCGGACTGGGGGTGGCGGTGCCCAGCAGGGCAGACAGCACAGGGGCCGGCACGGCCCCACCTCATGCGCGCGCCGTGGCGACGCCGTGGGCGCGTCTGCTGCTCGGCCTGGCCGTTCTGCTGGTGGTCGGCGTGGCCTTTGCCTGGCGGAATCGCCAGCTTCGAGGAGAGCAACCCTGAGCACGTTCAGCATCGGACGCTATGCCGAGCAGGAGGGCTGGCTCCAGCGCTTCGACCAGCGGGCCAAGTTGGTCTGTTGTGCGGCGCTGCTCGTCCTGGTCAGCGCTTCGTTCAGCGTGGCGTTGCAGGCTATGATCGTCGCCTTGCTCGTGCTGCTGTGGCTGGCGGCGGGCCTGCCGCTGCGCGGCCTGCTCGCTCGGCTGCGCTGGCCGCTGTACAGCCTGCTGCCCTTCGTGGTGTTGTTTCCGCTGCTCGCTCCGGGACCGCGCTGGGGCAGCACCCCCTTAGCGAAGGCGGGGCTGCTGCGGGCAGCGGTGATTCTGCTCAAAGGCGTCAACCTGGTCGCGGCGGCCAGCCTGGCCTTCGACAGTGCGCGCTTCGAGAGCTCGACCAGGGCATTGCGCGGGTTGAGGGTGCCCGCGCGGCTGGTGGAGATCCTGGCGGTCAGCTACCGCTTCTTCTTCGTGCTCAGCGCTGAGGTCGCTTCCCTGCGCCTGGCCTGGCGTTCGCGGGGAGGCCGGCGTCCCGGCTTTTGGCGGCAGGCGCGCCAAGCCGGTGCCGTGGTAGGGACGCTCTTGATCAAGGCCGTCGACAAGACCGAGCGTGTCGTACTGGCGATGCGCGCGCGGGGCTACCGGGGCGCGTTGCCTTGCCCGCCCTCGCCCCCGGCCTCGTGGGCGCAGGTCATGGCAGCCGCGTTGTTCTGCCTGGGATTGGCGGCCAGCTTCTTGCTCGAAGTCTATGTGTTGCCCTGGTGATCCAGCTCAATCCGCGCGAAACACCACCTCAACCGTCGTCCCCACTCCGGGTTGGCTGTCGATGTGCAAGCGCGCGTGGTGTGCCCGCGCGATCTGCCGCACGATGCTCAGACCCAAACCCGAGCCGCGGGTGCGCGCCGCCTGCGGCGCACGGTAGAAGGGCTCGCAGATCCGGGCCAGCTCCTCAGCCGCGATGCCGGGGCCCGCGTCGCGCACTTGAAGCACGACCTCCCCCTTCCGAGCCTGCAGCCGTACCTCGACCGCATCGTCCTCGCCAGAGAACTTGAGCGCATTCGATAGCAGGTTGCCGAGCAGGCTGTGGATCGCGGCCGGATCGTGAGGAACCGCGGGCAGCTCCTCAGCAATCTCCACCCGCAGAGTGCGCGCACCCGGCAGCGAGAATTCGTCCAAGGCTGCCTGCAAGGTTGCCGCCAAGTCTCGCATGTCCTGGCGCAAGGGCGCTTTGCGTCGGGCGAGCCTCAAGACGTTCTCCACCAGACCATGCAGGCGCTGCGTCTCCCCGAGAATGATGTCGAGAAAGGCCTCCCGCTTCTCCGGCAGCTCGGCGCGCCCCAGGCGGAGGGTCTCAGCGTAGAGCTGAATCAGCGACAACGGCGTTTTCAGGTCGTGGGTCTGTCACGAACTGTACGGAGGTTGTACTGAAGTTGTAACATTGTGCTGAGGTCCTCCGGCGACCCGTTGAGGAGGTTCTGCTATCACGGGCACGATTCTGATTGTCGAGGACGAACGGGCCCTTGCCGAGGGGCTGCGCTTCAACCTGGAGCATGACGGCTATGCGGTCGAGCTGGTGCCTGACGCGGAGTCTGCCGAGCAGCGCCTTGCGGCTGGGTCGCCTCTGCTGGGCAGCTACGCGCTGGTGCTGTTGGACGTCATGCTTCCCGGCCGCAGTGGCTTCGACCTGCTGCGTTGGCTACGTGAGAGCGGCTCACGCCTGCCGGTGATCCTGTTGACGGCCCGTAGCGAGGATCTCGACGTCATCCGCGGCCTCGAGCTGGGAGCGGACGACTATGTAACCAAGCCCTTCAGCCTGGGCCAACTGCTGGCGCGTATCCGCGCGGTCTTGCGTCGCACGGTCGGCAGCGGGCATGACGTCAACCTGGCGCAGGGAGTCCGCGTCGATCTTGAGGCCTGCGTGGTCCATAACGGAGGCAGCGAGCAAGCGCTGACCCGTACGGAGGTCGAGTGTCTGCGGCTGTTGTTGGAATCTCCCGGCTGCGTGGTCCCTCGTGCGCGCATTCTCGACCGTATCTGGGGCCAGGGGCACTATCCGAGCACACGCACCGTCGACAACCACATCGCACGCCTGCGTAAGAAGGTCGAGCCCGATCCGCAGCATCCCAGGATCTTGACGACCGTACATGGCGTGGGCTATCGACTGAACCTGGAGTGATGCTGGTGCGCGGCTGGGGGGCATTCCCCTCTGATGAAGGGGAGAGGAAATTGGACATCGAGCCGCAACGCGCGCCTCAGAGCCGTCTTCGCAAGCTGGGCTGTTCTTTGCTGTGCGGGCTGCTCATTCTTCTGCTCTTCGAGGGCGCAGCCAGCGTGGTGCTGTTCATGCGGGACGCGTCGGGTGTGCGGATCGCGGCAGAACGTCGGCACACCGACCATGACCCCGAGCTCGGTTGGGTGAACCAGCCCCAGGCCCACATTCCCGACATGTACGGGCCGAACAAACCTCTGTCGATCAACGCGCAGGGTTTTCGGAACCGCTCGGACTTTCAACCGCAGGTGCCTCCGGGGCGGGTGCGCGTCGTGTGTTCTGGAGATTCTTTTACGCTGGGTTACGGCGTCGGGGACGATGACACCTGGGTGCAGTTGCTCGAACTGGGCCTGCCGGGGGTGCAGACGGTCAACATGGGGCAGGGCGGCTATGGAGTCGATCAAGCCTACCTGTGGTACCTGCGGGAGAAAGAGTGGCTCGAGCACGATTTGCACATCTTTGCCACCGTCGCTACCGACTTTCCACGGATGGAGAGCACGGTCTTCGCCGGTACGGGGAAGCCTCGCTTCCAGCTGGTTGACGGGCACCTGCTGCTCGGCAACGTGCCAGTTCCCGCGCCGGGTTGGCTGGACCGTCAGGTACAACCGTATCTAGGGCCGCTCCATGACCTGCGCAGTGTCCAGCTGATCTCGCGCGCAAAGGCGCGCCTGGGTACCCAGAGCTCGCCAGGCACGGCATCGACTTCTTCCGGAGCCGACCTGGGGATCGCCGTTTTTCGCGCCTTGGCGGACCAGCACCGCCTGGCTGGCCGACCCTGGGTCTGGCTCTACCTGCCATCCATCCAAGATCGTGACCAACCTATCCGGGAGATGCATGCGTACCTCAACAGCGCGGCGCAGCAGTACGGCTGGCTCTGCGTGGACCTGGTACCTGAGCTGGACGCGCTGAGCGAGGCGGAAGCCGAGAGCCTCTTTATCGCCGAGGACATAGCGGGCTACCGCAATGCAACCGGCCACTACAGCGAGGCCGGGAACCGTTGGGTGGCGGCCCGATTGCAGGAGCATCTGCTCCGCATGCCCGAGCTGGTCGAGCTGTTTGCGCGCTGAGGGGAGCCGGGTCACGCGACTCAGGCCTCCCGCACGCTCTCCGCGGCAGCGGGCCCTTTGTGTGGGCCGCTGCGGCTTGCTTTGAGAACGCGCTGCAGGGTTTCAAGCAGCGCGTCGATCTCGACCGGCTTCGACAGATAGGCGTCCATCCCAGCGGCAAGAAAGCGTTCGCGGTCCCCGGCCATGGCGTGTGCGGTGACAGCGACGATCGCCGGTGAGGCTTCGGTCAGGCCGAGGTCACGGATCCGGGCCGTGGCTTCGAGTCCGTCCATGCCCGGCATACGCACGTCCATCAGGATGGCATCGGGTACGGCGGCGCGGACTTCTTCGATGGCGTCCGGACCACTGGCGGCTTCACGAACGGAGTAGCCGTGCGAGCGCAAGAGGGCGCTGAGGAACAGCCGGTTGGTCGGTTGGTCATCGACAATCAAGACCTGGGTCCCGTTCTTCTCGCTCGGCTCGATGGACAGGTCCTCAGCCTGTGGCAGCTCTTCTGAGCTTACCGAGGGCAGACGCAGCCGCACCGTGAAGACGCTGCCCGCATCCAGCTCACTGGCAACCTCCATCCTGCCGCCGAGCAGACCGACCAGCTGACCGGCGATGCTCAATCCCAGGCCTGTGCCTCCAAAGCGCTGCCCGATGCTGTTGTCCGCTTGTTCAAAGGCGTTGAAGACGCTCGCCATTTGTTGGCGGCTCATGCCAATACCGGTATCCCGCACTCTGAGGGTTACATCGGTGTGCGTGGCATCGGACTGTAGATCGAGCTCCAGGCAGACCTCCCCCTGCTCGGTGAACTTGATGGCGTTTCCCAATAGATTGACGACGATCTGCCGGAGACGCAAAGGATCACCGCACACCGGGACCTTCTCCTTCGGGAGCCGCGCATGCAGGCGCAGACCCTTGTCTTCGGCTTGCAGGCGAAACAGCTCGAGGGCTGAGGTCAGTAAGCCACGCAGGTCGCATGGACGTTCTTCGAGGACCAGGCGTCCGGCCTCGACCTTGGACAGGTCGAGGATGTCATTGAGCAGCCCCAATAAGGAGCGGGCCGCGTCGCGCGACACCCTCACGTAGCGGCGCTGCTCAGGTGTCAACTCCTCCCGCAGCAGCAGCTCGGCCATCCCGATGACGCCGTTCATCGGCGTACGGATCTCATGGCTCATGTTGGCGAGGAATTCGGACTTGTGGCGTGCGGCCTGAAGGGCGCGGTCACGCGCCTGCTCCAGTTCGATCTGTCCCCAGCGCATCGTGCCTCTTTGACCCAGGATGGTGATGTCCACCGCCGCGCCCAGCGCGATCGTCACGCCCCAGTAGAGCCACGCCGTCGAGAGGGCGATGCTGCCTTCAGGGAGCGTTGTGGCGACAAGGCTGAGGGACGGAACCAACAGGACCAGAGTGCAGAGCAGGTCGGTCCCGGTCTGTACGAACAGCAGGGGCGCGAGCAGAGCCAGGGCCACGAACATCGCATCCGCGGGCGTCAGTCCGTCGGCGCCCGTCACATAAAGGGTGATGGTAGGAAAGCTGAGGGCCAGAAGCACGATGTACGCCCGCAAGGGCCGCCAACTGATGTGGGGAGACCAGAAAAATCCCCCGATGACCAGGCAGAGCAAGAAAAGCCGGGGCAGCAGCATACCGGGCATTTCGTCATTCATACGGACGAAGACGACCGCCCCATAGACAGCCCCGAGCGCGACAGTCAACGCGCGCATCTGGCGGCCATGCAGCTCGGGGACAACGTGGATGCGTTGCCAAAGCGTGCGGGCCGATTGGAGCTGACGCTGCTGGAAGGTCTGCGTGCGTTGCGCCTCTTCTTGCGTGGGCACGGTCTCCTCCTCCCAGCCGCATACGGCTTGCTTGAGAACTTGCTTGAGAACTTAAGTGTAGCAGGGTTTCCTAGGGCTGCAGGCTCTCCCACCAGCTCCAGCCGTGGAGGGCGTGGCTGGCGTCACCGACCAGGTCGTAGGCCAGTTGTTGGGTGGCGGGATTGTTGTAGCGCGTTGCCAGCGAGCTGAAGAGCCCGGCCCGTGCGAGTCTGCGCACGACCTCGCGGAGAGCTTCGACAGCCTGCTCCGCCGCGGCGTTGAGCTGTGCGTCCCGCGGGAGCAGGCCGTCTTCGACCAGCTGGGCGACGGTCTCGAGCCAGTGTCCGAAGAACTTCATGGCCTGCACGTCCAGCGCCGCGTGCCAGCGTTCGCGGTCCATTCCTGCCGGCAGTTGGGCGTCAGGCACGTCGCGGGCTGCTGCGTACAGGGGCGGTTCGTGTTGCAGCCGCAACCGCAGAAGCTCCCATTGCCGCGGCACCAGACGCCGCACTTGCGCTTGCAAAGAGTCGCCAGCGGGCAGGCTGAAGGCTCCCTGGATGAAGTGGAAGCCGCCGCAGGGATGGGCGAAAATCCCCGACTTGTCCTTCTTCAGCCGACCGCTCTCCGCAGCCTCGGCGATGGCAGCCTGGGCGCGCAGCACGCGCTCGATCTCGCTGAGCAGAAAGGCTGCGCGGGGGCGCCCATCCGGGAGAGTCTCGACGGCCTCGCCGGCGATCAGGTACAGGCTCCAGCCGCTTTCAGCCTTGTAGCCGGGACTGTCCAGCTGCAGACGGGCGAGCGCCGACTGGCGCAGCTGACCCAGGCTGATCGGGCCGTATGAGGTGGAAAAGCGCGTGTCGGCGGGCAAGCCCAGCCGCTCGAGCACCACCACGCTCATGTTCGGGTGGGCGTCGCAGCGGCGGCCTGAGGCGCTGATCGGGAAGTAGGGGCGGCGGTCGCCGTCGACGACCACGGCGGCAGCCAGATCGGCCAGCAGGCTGCCCGGGGGATCGCCGGCGTCGGGTCCCAGCGCCAGCAGCAGATGGGCTTTGATCCAGGGGTCGGGCAGCGCAGCCGCTTCCTCGAGCAGGAACTGCCGCAGCTGCCCGCGTTCGTCGCTCGGAGGAGGCGGAGTGCTGTCTCCGCAACCCCACAGGCAGCTCAGCAGCAGGAGGGCAGGAAGCTGTCTCACCGTCGTCTCCTTTCGGCCAGGATTGCGCTGGCTGCTCACGAGGGGCTCAGGCGAAAGCTTCCCACAAACGTTCGAATTCTGCTTGGAAGTCCCCCACGAGCTTGGGGTGTCGGTGGATGACCAGATTCTCGCGGTTGAAGCGGTAGGCGCTGCGGGTCCAGTTGTAGCTGCCGTTGAGCAGTGCGTTGCCGTCGCGGATGGCGAACTTGTTGTGCATATGGCTGGGTGATCGGTCCATGCGCAGGGGGATGCCGCGGTCTTCGAGCCGCTCTGCGTCGGAACCTCGATCTTGAGACTTCTCGTCGTCGGTGATCACCCGCAGCCGCACTCCGCGTTTGTGGGCATCGGTCAGGGCGCGGGCGACCGCGTCATCGGTGATGGTAAAGACGCAGACATCCAGGCTCTGGCGGGCCGAGCGCAGGAAGGCGAGCAGGGTGTCGCGGCCAGACTCGCCGGGAAAGAACATCGAGTTCGGCGCATCCGGGGTGGCTGCAGCTTTAGGCTGCAGGACCTTGAGCACGTCTTCGAGGTACTCGACCAGCTGACGGTTCTTGTCGCCCTCGAGTTGGTTGAAGACGAAGGCGAACAGGTCTTTGCGCATGTCGCGCAGCTGTTTGCCGCTCTTGCCCTCGGCAAGGTCTCGCAAGCAACCGCGTTCATTGCGACTCAGCCGGACATCTTCGCTGGTCTGGCTGAGGAAGTCTTTCCAGGTCTCTCTTGGCATGGTTTCCTCCGGGATCTCAGGCTCTCGGCTGCGGGCATCCCTGTCAAGAGGAAACCGGCCAGCCCGAAAACGTGGCCGGGTGCGTCTGGCAGGCAGCGTACTCGTGCGCTACGCTGCGGCACTAGCTGCACGGAAGAACCACAGATGCACAACCTGGCCGGAGTCGATGAAGCGGGCTACGGCCCGACGCTCGGACCTCTGACGGTCGGCTTGAGCTGGCTGCAGGCTCCTGTCGGGGCAGACCTCTGGCAAGCCCTCGCCGGCACCGTGGCGCGTGCCCCCAAACGGGGTAGCGCAGCTCTGGCGGTCTGTGATTCGAAGCTCCTGCACAAGTCCGGCCGTCCGCCCGTACCGCTCGAGTTGACAGCGCTGGCCTTTGTGCGCCTGGCCTTCGGGCGCCGGCCAAAGACTCTGCGTGGCTTGCTGAAGCTGCTGGGGGCGACGCCGCCGCCGAGGGCACTGCCGTGGTACCGGGGTCGGTTGCGTGTGCCGCAGTGGTCCCCGCTCGAGGCGCTCGAAGAGGCAACGGCAGCCCTGCTACGAGGCTGGCGGAACCAGCGGCTGGCGCGCTTGCACCTGGCCCTGCGGATCGTGCGGGCCGATGCCTTCAATGCAGGCGTCCAGCACTGGGGAAACAAGGCCCAGCTGCATCTCTGGGGTGTGCTTGAGCTCATGCAGCGCGTGCCGCGTCCGTTCGATGTGACGGTCGATCGCCTCGGCGGCCGTAAGCACTATGCTGCGGCGCTCGCTGAGGCCTTCGCACGGTTGGTGCAGGTCGAACAGGAGTCGCCGGATTGCTCGAGCTACCGCCTCGGGCCGGACGACGGGGTACGGTTTGAGGTCAAGGCCGACAGCCGGCATTTTCTGGTGGCTTTGAGCTCGATCCTGGCGAAGTATGTGCGCGAGTTGCACATGGCGAGCCTTAACCGCTACTTCCTGGCGCGGGTGCCAGGTTTGCGGCCGACGGCCGGCTATCCACAGGATGCGCGGCGTTTTCTGGCGGAGATCGCGGGGAGAGTGTCCGAGCAGGAGTGTACATCGCTGGTGAGGGGGCGCTGAACGCACCCCGTTGCGGCTGCAACGAGGGTTGTTGGGGCTCAGGGGGCTGCGGTTTCGGCAGGGCAGGGGATCCGCAGCAGGGGATCAAACAAGGGACCTGCACGTGTGTAGGTCAGCACGGGTTCTTCGCCCGGTTCGCCGTCGTCTGTGCCACCAACGGGGCCGCAGGCGCCGACCGTGTCATTATGGTGCCCGACATGGGTGCCCACGGCGTTGAGGGAGACCGACTGTTCGTGTGCGTTCGCCTGATTTCCCGGGGGATAGTGGCAGATGTCGACTTTGTAGTTCTTGACTTGCTGCGTTGAGACAACGCCGTCGAAGACAAAATAGTCGAACTTGTACGATTTGGAGTTCTCGGCAATCTGTTTCAGAGTGCGCGTGATCGTCTGGCCATTGTGCAGCAACGTGTACGGCTCGTTGTTGTAGTGGTCCTCGAAACTCTGCGGATCACCTCCGTCCGTACCTTCGCTGCCTCCCTCTGCCTCCCCATCGGGGCGCAGATAGACGGAATAGCTCTTGTGGTGTTTGCCGTTGTATCCGACAGCATCCACGCGCAACCAAGGCCTGGTTACGCCACGTACGACTTTGCCCAGGTCAAGGGCGACAACCTTCACTTTGAATTCTCCGTGCTGACTCGATTCGTTTTCCCAGATCGTGGTCACCACGTGCGCGTCGCTGTTGGGCGTCGAGCAGCCCGGATCTTGAAGGCTGGCGAGGTCTTGCACCCCTGCCATGCCGTCGACCAGGTTGGCGACGTCGATCACGCCGCTGTTGATACGGGCGTAGACATTATCGACCCCTGAACGCGCATTGACGGTTGCAGCTACTTCCTGGCGCTCGAAGGCGCCCTGGTTGCCGAAGCTCTGACCATACGTCAAGATGACGGCGCCCAAACCCATGCAAACTGCAGACATGACTACAACGATAGCGAACACTGTTGCCCCTGCGCGAGGGGAGAGTCCTAGTGCGTGCTTCATCATCATTCTCCTCCTCTTTCTACTACCATCCAGTTTAGCAATGCGAAGAATGAATGAAAGTTAATTTAATTTGGGGGAGGGATGCAGATGGGGCCGTGCGGCGTTGTCGCAGGCCGTTTCAGGGGTCCCCAAGATCTTCAGCTGGACAGGGGATATTCAGTACCGGGTCGAAGACGGGACCCGTTTCGAGGTAGAAAAGCTCGACATCGCCGGGTTCTTCTCCGTCGACAGGACCGCAGCCGCCGATGGTGTCATTGTGATGGCTGATATGGACATCGATGGCGTTGATCGCGACCGACAGCTCCCGCGGGTTGTCTTCGTTGCCGGGGGGAAAGTGGCAGATGTCGAGCTTGAAATTTTTGACCTGCTGGGTCGAGACGATGCCGTCGAAGACGAAATAGTCGAACTTGTAGGTCTTCATGTTGGTGGCGATCTGCTCCAGAGTCCGTTCGATCACCACCCCTTGATGCAGCAGGGAGTAGGGGTAGGTCTGGTAGTGATCGGAGACGGGTTCTGGAGTCGGCGGCGTGCCGCCGTCACCGCTTCCTTGGGGCCGGAGGTAGGCGGCGAGCCAACGCTCGCGGCCGCGGAAGCGCCCGGTCGCATCGATACGCAACCAGGGGCGAACATCTTCGCCGACCGTTGACCCCAGATTGAGGGCCAGGATACGCACGTCAAAGACTCCGCGCTGACTCTCCGGGTTGCGCCAGATCTCAGCCGCGACATGGCTATTGCTGCCCGGAGTCGAGCAGCCAGGGTCGATCAAGTCCTTGAGGTCCTGGACCTCGATGTCCAGCCCCTCGACCACTGTGCCCAGGTCGAGCTCTTCCAACGCGATCTGCGCCAGTGTGGTCTCAATGCCCGAGCGGGCATTGACCGAGGCTACCAGTTCTTCCCGCGCAAGGAGCTCTTGTCTGTGGTAGCCCTGTCCGTACATCATCACTACGGCGCTCAGGCCCAGACAGATCGCAGCGAAGGAGAGGGCCGTCGCCAACAGAGTGGCCCCACGCCTGCTTCTGGATCGGCTCTTTGTCAACATCTCTCGACCTCGTGTTTTGCGCCGAGCTTGCTCTTACTCAAGAGTACCATGCGTGGACGCCGCCTCACTTCTCGATGTCCTTTTCTGGCGTTCGGAATGCGTTTTCGTTGACTTCGCTGCGCAGGGTTTTCTTGCTCTTCGCGCGGTTCTTGAGCAATTTGACTCCGACCAGCGCCTGCCGTATGGCAGCTCTCTTCAAGCGTTGGGTCAATGTTCCGCGCGGCTGGGACAGCTCTTTTTTGGTCGTGCTCTCGGTTGCGAGCCAGGGCTTGAACTGGGTGATACGGGCTATGGTCACGATGATCAGTAACAGGCTCGCCCCCGAGAGGCTCAGGGTTGCGCTGGGAAAGCCGATCCCCGCTCCGTTCAAGACACCGTTGATCGCAGCGATACCCATGAGAAGACTGCCCAGAACGAAGGCAAGCGAGGTGCCGAGTCGCTTGTTGACAATGCTCGAAAGCCCCGCCAGGGCGAACAGCAGACCAGACCCGGCAAGCGAGACGTTGACAAACGTTTTTTCCGCCGGTGCAGGGAGTTGGTCGACCCCTTCTGGCGCGTGCGTCGTTTGCGGCTCCGCCAGCAATCGAAGCCAGCCCGCGGGGTCGGCCCCATAGTCTACGCGCGTCTGCCGGATCATCGCCCGCCGCACAAGCGAGGCCAGTCTCGTGGCTGCTCCGCCGGGGTCTTCGCAGATACGCACATAGGCCTTGATCAACAGCGGCAGTCCGTCTTCGCCGCAGCGCCCCAAAGCACGCACCGCTTGCACTCGGACGTGCTCGTTGCTGTAGCTGTTGGCAAGTGCGTCGAAGATCGCTTGCCTCTCCGTCGGTCCCAGCGAGGTCGGTGGCGTCTCGGCCAGCAGCGGGACCATCATGTCGACGCGCTGATCGTTGCACGCCAGGCGCAGAATTGTCTCGAGAGCGGGTCCGCTGCCACTCTGCGACACGGCCCAGGCAGCCGCCTGGCAGCGAATGGGGTTGCCCGGACCCAGCTCCGAGTAGTAGAGGGTCTCCCAGGCGCTTGGATCGTCGAGGTTGGCGGCGATGGCGATCGCCGCGTCGAGCAGGGCGCCCTCATAGGCATCCTCGGCCTCGAGAGCCTGGTCGATCAACTCCACGAAGGTCCCTGGCGAGTGCGACGCGTCCCCGACAATCGGCAGCAGCCTGATGCGGTCCTCAACGGATGCTTTCTCGAGCAGCGCGGACAGCATGCGATCTCGCGAGGACTGTGTCTTGGGAACGAGGCCGGAAAGCCCGCTGAGCATTGCTGGCGTTTTGTCGTCCAGCGCCCGCTCCAACCAACGGTAGGCCAGAGAGTCCGCGACGGGCACCGGATTGCCTTCCTGGCCCAGTAGCTGCCCGACGAAGATGACGCTCAGAGCCCAAATACGTGCGTTCTGCAGCACGGTCTCTCCGGGGTTGTGAGTTCCCATAGCATAGGCGAGAACGGGTCTGTTGCCAAACTGCCGTGCGACGAAGTCACTCAGGCCGGAGAGCCCGGCGCGCTGGGTTGGCCCGCGTTCAAGACCTCATGGGCAGCGGTCAGGTCATCAGCGAAGTGGAAGATCTGTGAGACCCCGAGGATATCGAGCACGTCGCGCACATGAGGCTGCAGGTCGTTGAGGATGACCATCTTGCCCTTGTTTTCGATCACTGTCGTGCGTGCACCGATCAGCACGCCGACTCCTGCGCTGGACATGTAGTTCAGTCCGGGAAAGCGCAGGATCAGACGGTAGATGCTCTTGGCGAAGAGTCCGCTGAATGCCTCTTCAAGCTGGTCGAAGGTGGCGAAATCGAGCTGGCCTTCGGCCTCGATCAAGGCCGTGCGGCTCGACAGCTCACGGACGCGAAGATTAAAAGCGGGCATGAAGGTTGTCCTCCTTCATTCCCCGAGCAGCCTCAGGCGTGTGGGGTGTTGGACCCAACCGCTTGATGAGTGTCAACTCGTTGACTTCCCCGAACTTGTAGTCGACTGCGTCCATGATACGCCGCATCAGGTAGATTCCCAGGCCCTTGCGTTTTCCCGCCCGAAAGTGCTCAGCCAGATCGGGGTCTGTCACTGTTGCGGGCTGGAATGTCCGTCCCTCGTCCACAAAGCGGAAAGTGATGCTTGACGGAACGGCACGAACTTCGAGGTGGATCGGGCCCTGGCTTCCCGTGCCGTAGGCATGCTCCATGATGTTCGAGACCGCTTCGTCGACGGCAAGGATGATCTGGTAACGGGTCTCAGGCGGCAGCGCAAGCTCGTCCAGGAGCTCGCCCACAAAACGACGCACCAGGCTGAGATTGCTGGTCTGGTTGCGGATCGACAATTGCCGCCAGACTTCTTTCATCAACTCACCGAGAGTGTGGTGATCGTGATGTCATCGGACTGCTCCGCATGTCCGCGGTGCTGCTCAAGACTGCTGACGATCTCGTCGACGAACTGCTCGACAGGCTTCGAGGCGTGTTCTTTGACGACTTCCTCGAAATGCTTTTCGCCGTACTCTTCTTTGGCTTCATCCATCGCTTCGACCACACCGTCCGTGTACGCGACCAGACAATCACCGGGTTTGAGGGTGACGTCCTTCTCTTCGAGACTCTTGTCGAAGGCGGGTCCCTTGTCAAAGCCCAGCGCCATTCCCTTCGGCTTGATCGACTCGAGTGAACGCGTCGAGGCGCGGTAGAGCAACAGGGGATTGTGGCCGGCGCTGCAGATCTTCAAGTTGCGCGTCCGGATGTCGAGCACCATGTAGGCCGCGGTCACGAACATGCCACGCCGGATATCCTTCGCCAGGATGCGGTTGACTTTGCGCAGGGTGTCCTGCGCGCTGACGTTGCGGTGCGAGGCCAGGCGGATCAGACTGCGGGTCATCGTCATCACCATCGAGGCGGGAATGCCCTTACCCGAGACGTCTGCGACGATGATCCCCAGGTGGTGCTCATCGATGATGATGAAGTCGTAGTAGTCGCCACCGACTTCGCGCGCCGACTTATAGTACGCGTGCATCGAATAGCCCGGGATCTTGGGAATGCGCTCGGGCAACAGCTTGGTCTGGATCTCTTTGGCGATGTTGAGCTCGTGCTCGATGCTCTTCTTCTTCGCCTCGGCCTCCTGAGCGAGTTTCAGGTTGCGGGTCATGATGTCGAAGGTCTCAGCCAACAGGCCGATCTCATCGCGGCTGCGGGCCAGGGTCTTGTGGGCGAGGTCGCCGGCGGAGACGCTCTCGACGTCTTGTACGAGATAACGGATGGGTGCGGTGAAGTAGCTTGCCAGGACAATCGTCAGGGCAACGCCCATCAAGATCACCACCACCGCGGCGATCATCGTACGCAAGCGCAGGTTGCGGCCGACCTCTCCGATCCGCTCGGCCGACAGCAGGATGTTCAGCTTCGCTGTCGGCTCGAAGCGCGGCTCGGGGAGTGGTGCCACCGGAGCCTCTTCGCCATCTCCCTCATCCCCGAAGTCCGGGTCCTGGTTACGGTCCGGCTCGGGCAGGATCATGCGGCCGAGCTCTTTCTCGAACTTCCGCACCTGCACGTTCTTGCCGTCGACATTGACCTCGACCTGGGTGATCTTGACCTTCTCGACGGGACTCTCGATGGGCCGCGGATCCCGCTCTTTGACCTGGTCTGCATCCATCGCACTGACCAGGAACTGCTGCCCGTTGCGGGTCAGGATCATCACGTTGTAGATCTGGGCTGCGCTGCCCTCATCGTTGATCAGCTTGCTCAGCCGGTCCTGCACGCTGGCTTTCTGCTCCTGATACTCGTCCGATCCCTCCCAGCTTTCCGGATCGTGGGCGTACTGTTTGGGGACCTCCCAGAATCGGTCGACCGAGCGTTCGAATACATTGCACATCGCGATGCCCGATTGGTTGATCTGGGCCTCGACGGCTTTGGTCGTGATGTCTGAGACCACGAAGCCGAGGATCGTGCAGGCAACGGCCAGCAAGCCCGCGGTGACCAGAGCGATCTTGACGGCGATCGGCAGACCGCGCTTGAAGGACGGCTGGACGACTTCGAGCTCGAGATTGGTGGGGCCCTCAGGTTCACCGACCACAGCCTGCTCGCTGACACGCTTGACCTTACGAACCGCGGAGATCTTGCCTGAGGCGCTCGGTCCCGCGGCGCGGCGTTTGCCGCTGCGCCGCAGAGCCTTGATGTCCGTACCGGAGTTGCGCTTGGCCCTGCCCGAGGGCGCCGGAGCCTTCACGCTGGATTTGCGCGGAAGCTTGTTGCGTCCGGAGGCTTTCGAGCTTCCATTGGCGGCTGAACGGCGTTGGGATATCCGTCGCGCCGGGTTGTCGGCCATGACTTGCGCTCCTCGAGCGAGGGCGCGGTCCTTAGGCGGGACCGCTCTTTTGTGTGGAAACCTCGCCCTGCTCGACAGAGCTTCCGGCTTCCTCTCCGGCAAAGCCGGATCTCAACAAACTCCGGGCGGACACCAGATAGGCGCCTCCCGAAACGATCGTGACGATGACCATGAAATAGGTGCTGATCAATGCCAGCCATTGGACCCACAGCATATCGCGGAAGTAGCCGAGGTGGGCTGTCAGGATACCGACAGTGACGGACTGGGTCAGCATTTTCAACTTGCCCCAGCCCTTGGCGCCGAAGGCGATTCCGCGTGATTCGGCGAAACTGCGGATGCCGTTGACCAGAAACTCGCGCGCCAGAATCGTGACGACCATCCAGGGGCGCACAATCCACATCTCTGACGGTCCGCTCGTCTGTGTCAGCGGTACCAGATATATCAGGGCTCCACAGATGATGACCTTGTCGGCCAGAGGATCTGCGATGCGTCCGAAGTCGCTTTGCTGATTCCAAGCCCTGGCCAGTCGACCATCAAGAACGTCTGTCACGCCCGCTATCGTGAAAATAACAAGGGCTACAGACATCGGCAAGACGGACCTCGCAAAATAATCGCCAGGAACGGCCTGCAATGTCAGCTCAAGGATGATGAAGAACGCGACGGCGAGCACCAGTCGAAGGGCGGTCAGATAGTTGGGCAAGCCCTTCACCTGTGATCTCCGTCGCCTTCTGCCAGCTGCTGCTCAAGGTCGTGGGGCTGCGCGCCAGCCACTGCCTGGTGCAGACGTTCTGCGACCAGGTCGTAGCCCTGGGCCGCGAGGATGCGGCAGCGCAGCAACTCTCCGACCGGGAAGGGACCCTCTCCGGCCATCCAGACCACGCCATCGATGTCGGGCGCATCCATCGGCGTGCGTCCCCGCACCCCATCGGCGCTCGCGCTGTCGACCAGCACATCGAGCTCGCGTCCGACCAGGCTCTCCTGATACTGCCAGGCGATCTCCTGCTGGGCTTCCATCACCCGCTTCTGGCGCTCCAACTTGACCGCCTCAGGGACGTCGTCCTCGAAACGCTTGCCTGCGGGCGTGCCCTCTTCGGTCGAGTAGGTAAAGACACCCAGGCGCTCGAAACGGAAGCTCTTGACGAACGCCAGCAGCTCTTCGAAGTCGGCCTCGGTCTCGCCGGGAAAACCGACGATGAAGGTCGTGCGCAAGGCTATGCCCGGGACCCGCTCGCGGATCCTGGCGAGCAGGGCGCGGTGGTCGAGACCCTTGTACAGGCGCCCCATGCGCCGCAGCATGCGCTGAGCTATATGCTGAATCGGGATGTCGAGGTACTTGACCAGTTTCGGATTCTCGGCCAGCTCGTCGATCAGGGCGTCGCTGACAAAAGCAGGATACGCGTACAGCAGCCGTACCCATTCGAGCCCATCGATGTCACGGAAACCGTGCAGCAAGCGGGCGAGATCCCAGCCCTCGAGATCCTTGCCATAGCTGGTCAGATCCTGGCTGATCAGATTCAGCTCGACCGCCCCGTCTGCGACCAGCGAGCGCGCTTCGGCCAGCACCTGCTCGGGTTGTTTGCTACGAAAGCTGCCACGAAAGCCGGGGATTGCGCAGAAGGTACACGGGTTGTCGCAGCCCTCGGAGAGCCTCAGGTAGGCGGTGTGCCGGGCGGTGAGACGGAGCCGCAGGCCTTCGTCCTTCGGGCGCTCGCAACGGCCGTCGACGCGTGTGCTGGGCCGGGCTTCGAGTTGCTCCACCGTCTCTTTGAGGTGGGCATAGTTCGACATGCCCACGATGGCGTCGATCTCGGGCACCTGCTCGCGTAGCAGATCGCCGTAACGCTGCGCCATGCAGCCGGTCACCACCAGACCCTTGAGCTGACCGCTTTTCTTGAGCTCTGCGATCTGCCGGATCGCGTCGATGCTCTCCTGGCGGGCGGCCTCGATGAAGCTGCAGGTGTTGACGATCACGACTTCGGCCTGGGAGGGGTCGCCGGTGATCGGAAACGATCCATCGGCGAGGTCTCCGAGCATCACCTCGGAATCGACCAGGTTCTTGGGGCAGCCGAGGCTGACCATACCCACTGCGGGCTTGTGTGTCTTGTGCATGGCTGGTCCCGAGGTGCGCGCCCGGGACGCGGCACCTACTCTTCCTCTCCCTCGCAGTCGCCTTCGGTCTGACGGGCTAGCCACTCATCATAGGTGATGAGCAGCTCGCGTGCCTGACTGCCCTTGTATTCGCCCACGATGCCGTCTTTGGCCATCATGTCTACCAGGCGCGCGGCCCGAGTGTACCCGATTTCCAGCTTGCGCTGAAGCAGCGACACCGAACCACGCCCGGTACTCAGCAGAATTTTCACCGCCTTCTCGTAGAGCGGATCGGTCTTGCGGGTCTTCTTCTTGCTGTCGGACTTCTTGTCGCCTTCGGGCTCGAGGTTGATCAGCTCCTGATTGTAGTTGGGCTCACCCCGCTGCTTCCACCAGTCGACCAGCGCGCAGACTTCTTCGTCTTCGACCAGGGCGCCCTGCGCACGGGTGAGGTCGGCGGTCCCCGGTGGCATGAACAGCATGTCCCCGTTGCGCAGCAGTTTCTCGCCGCCATTGCGGTCGAGAATGGTGCGCGAGTCGATGCGGCTGGAGACCTGGAAGCAGAGGCGTGCGGGCATGTTGCTCTTGATCAGGCCAGTGATCACGTCGACACTCGGCCGCTGGGTGGCCAGGATCACATGGATGCCGACCGCGCGTGACTTCTGCGCCAGGCGCGCGATCGACTCTTCGACCTCTTTGCCGGCAACCATCATCAGGTCGGCCAGCTCATCGACCACCACCACCACATAGGGCAGGCTGTCGGGTACGACGCCGTCGTCTTTGCGCTTGTCGAGGCGGCGCTGCTTCTCCCGCTCGCTCAGGCTGTTGAAGCGGTGGATGTTGCGCACCCCGACCCGCGAAAGCGTCAGGTAGCGCGACTCCATCTTCTGCACGATCCACTCCAGCGTGGCGGGCGCCTTTTTCATGTCGGTGATGACTGGAGCGAGCAGGTGGGGAATGCCCTCGAACAGAGAGAGCTCCACCATCTTGGGGTCGATCAGGATCAAGCGCACCTGCTCGGGGGTGCGGGTCATCAAGATGCTGACCAGGATGCTGTTGATGCAGACGGACTTGCCTGAGCCCGTGGCTCCAGCGATCAGCATGTGCGGCATGCGGGTCATGTCGGTGACCAGTGGCTCGCCGATCGCATCCATACCGAGGTACAGAGGAATGCGGGGACCCCGGTCCGGGGGAAGCTGGTCGGCGATCACATCCCGGAACACGATGCACTGGCGGGTGCGGTTGGGGATCTCTACGCCGATGGTCGATTTTTTCGGGATCGGCGCGACGATGCGCACTGAATGCGCGCGCAGGCCCATGGCCAGGTCGTCGGACAGGCCGAGGATCTTCTGGACTTTGATGCCGGCCGCGATCTGGATCTCGAACATGGTCACGACCGGCCCGCGGGCGATGGCCACGACCTCGGCTGCGATCTTGAAGTTGCCCAGGGTCTCGATCAGGGCGATCGCCTGTTGCTGCAGCTCGGCGTCGTCGCCGGTGGCGATCTTCTTCCCGGCGGGCACGAGCAGCTCAAACGGCGGCAGCGGGGTCGTAGGGACGATTCTGGGCTGGCGGGCGCTGGACGGGGCCCGGGGAGCGGGCAGCGGTGCCTGGACGGGCGCTGCGGCGGGCGCGGCCTGGAGGGGCACTGCAGGCTCGATCGTGGGGGCTTCTGTGAGCTCGGCTTCCAGGGGGGCGGCCACGATTTCGTCGACTTGCAGCGCTGCTGGCGCTGGTTGGGAGTGCTCACTGGCGGACTTGAGGGCTGCGGGGGCGGGAGCTTCGCTGGCGGCTGGCGCCTGCACGGAGTCGTCGAGCAGGCCGTCGAGCGCGTGGGCGAGCGACAAGATGTTGTAGCCGGACTTCGCCTCGGCGCCCGGGTCTGCGGCCGCGGTTGGCTCAGGGGCTATTACGGGCGTGGGTACCGAGGCTGCTTCCAGAGCCGTGGCGGGCTTGGGATCCACTGCGGGCGTGGGAGCCACTGCGGGCGTGGGAGCCACCGCCGCCGCGACTGGTTTGGCGGCGGCGCTGTGCGATTGCACCAAGGGCTCCTCGGGGAGCACATCCAGGGCCGCGGGGGCACGCTCGGAGCTCGGGGCACCCTGGGTCACAATCTCGTCAAAGGCGGGCACCTGCCCAGCGGCGGACGCTGCTTGCGCATGTCTCGCCCGGTAGGCGTCCATCAGGCCGGTGCCGAGCTGGGTTACGATGGCGTCCTGTACCGCCGCATCGCTGCCCTCTGTCTGCCAGACCCCTTGGGCGGGCGCTGCCCGAGCCGCTTTCTCCAAGGTGGGCAGCGACGGCTCTGAGAGCTCGGGCTCGGACAGGGCCGGCTCTTCCTCGGCCGGGGCCAAAGCCTCGATCACCGCGACCACTCCTACCTGGGGGTCGGTCTCGACCGGCGCGGGTGCGGGCTTCTCAGCGCTCTTGGCCGGAGCCGCCGCGACAGCCGCCGGGGCAAGCTCAGGCTCGACCGCCGGGGCCGGAGCCGCCTCCTGCGGAACCAGGGCTTGCGGCCTCCGCGGACGGGGCAGCAGGACACTGCCCGCCGCGCGCGGCGCCGCGCTGATCTCCGGAGCCTGCAGCTGTGATGCGAGGTTGGCGCTGACCTGACGAGCACCTTCACGCGTGCGTTGCCACAGCCCTCGCCAGGATGCAGCCAGGCGCTGGAAATCGACATCGACCAGCAGCACGCCGCCGATACTGCTGGCGACTGCCAGGGCCAACCAACTTCCAGAGCTCGCCAGGCGCACCAGCAGGTGCCTGCTGAGGAAGCTTCCCCAGACGCCTCCCGCCAGCCTGCCCGCCAGAGCCTCGCGGCTCAGACTGCCCGAGGCTGCTAGCAGTGCCTCGGCGCTGGCCACACACAGCACCAGCAGGAGCGCGCCCATCAGCGCGAATTCCGCATCGGCACCCACGCGCAGCCAGCTGACCATGGGCTTACGGGTCACACCGGCGACCCGCAAGAACGCGCCCCCGGCCGCGAAGACCAGCAGCAGGCAGGCCAGGTGGCCGCCCGCCACCCCCAACCAGTCGAAGACCCAGCGCGCGGCCGCCGCTCCGCTGCGGCCGCAGAGGTTCGAGACCGTGCTGTGGGCGGGATACACTCTGTCCGGGTAGTCCAGCGGGTGGAAGGACCACAGGCTGAGCAGCAGGTACAGGCCGGCGCCCAACAGGCACAGGCAGATGATTTCGGTGGCGATGGGGCGTTGTTTCATGGGATTCCCGGGGTAGATGCAGTCTCTACTGACATCGGCAGCGCCGGGGGGGTGGCTTGAGCGGGGATCAGGGTTCGGAGGTCGCGGCCTCGAGCCACTCGAGACGCTGGGCCGCCCAGGCGGCCGGCTCGTCTTCTGCTTCCTCGGCAAGTTGCCGGTACAGCTCGATGGCGGCCTCGGGCTCGCCGCGGGCCTCGTGCAGGGTCGCGTTCAGGAAGTCGGCGGGCGGTTCCTCGTTGGCCCACGCCAGCGACACGGCCAGACCTACGGCCAACCCTTTGTAGTTGCGGCGCAGTTTGCTCAGCGCCGCCCGTCGCTTGGCCCGCGAGCCAGCCTCCAAAGCCGCGAGCAATGCAGCCCGCCCCTGTTCTTCGAGCGCTTCGACGCGGCCGGCGAGCATACGCAGGCTGCCGGGGCTGAGCTCGGGGATCTCGAGCAGCTCTTCGTAGATGGCCAGGGCCTTGATCGGCTTGTCGCGCTCGAGCTGGCGGTCGGCCTGCTGCAGACGCCGGTCGAGGAAGGCATAGAGCTCGGGATCTCCCAGCGCGCCGCGATGCACCGTGGCCGGGTGCAGTGTGCCCTGGGAGTCGATCAGGCCTTCGGCGACGGCCACAAAAGCGTCTCCCCACTCGAAGCCCTCGAGCACGCTCTCGGGGCGGGTGATCTCGACGGGCTTCTCGAGGATCTGGGCCATCCGCCCCGGCAGGCTGGCTGCATGCTCGTAGATCTTGGCCACATACACGTCAGAGGTCTTGCCGTTGTAGTAGCACAGCGCGTAGTACCAGTTCTCCAACAATCCCCGGTCGACCTCGATGCCCGCAGGGAAATGCTCGCGCGTTACGGCTCGTTGCCACTTTCCGACCAGCACCTTGACGCCTGCCTCGAGGTTGTAGCGCCAATCGGTCTTCAGGCGTTCTTTGTCGTAGGCATCGGCGGTAGCCCCGGTCAACTGCATCATCCCGAGCCCGAAGTCGGACTTGTTGTAGACGAAGCTGCCATCGGCCCGCCACTGCTGGATTCCGCTCTCACGGTGGGCTACGGCGCAGATCAGCTCGACCGGCACCTCATACACCGCGCTCAGCCGAGCCATCTCGTCGGCGATCACCAGAGGTTCCGGGTTCTCCCCTCGCGGCCACTCTTCTTCCTGCGCAGCGGTCAGTGCCGCCAGGACCGCCAACAGCCACCAACGCATCACGGATTCTCCGCTAGTGGATCGGGCAGCCGTGGATCGGCCACTGCGCCGAGGAGCCGGTTGTCGATCAGCCGTGTCTTTCCCAAGCGGCCCGCCACCAGGGCCACATCGCCAGCGCGGGCCGCGCCTGAGCGCGCGTCGAGGGTGTTTGGGTCGACCAGCGTACAGTATTCGACGACCAGCTCCCGTGCCTGTGCAAGCTCGGCGGCCATCAGCCGCTCCAGAGCCCGTGGGTCGGTTTCCCCCGCCGCGAAGGCACGTTCTCCCGCAAACAGGGCCTGCGAGAGGCAGCAAGCCTGGGCGCGTTGTTCGGGGGACAGATAGGCATTGCGGGAGCTCAAAGCCAGCCCGTCTGCCTCACGGGTGGTCGGGGCGATGTGGAGCTCGACCGGAAAGTCGAGATCCGTGATCATGCGCTGCAATACGACAGTCTGTTGGAAGTCCTTGCGTCCCAGCAGCATCACGTCGGGACTGGCCAGCAGCAACAGCTTGGCGACCACCGTCATCACACCCTCGAAGTGGCCCGAGCGGCTCAAACCGCAGAGATGTCGGGGCAGCCTCTCCTGCACGATGCGCGTCTCATGGTGGGCCCCGTACATGGCCGGGGACTCGATCTCGAACAGCCCGTCGACTCCCAACTCGAGCAGCTTGCGGCGGTCACCCTCGGGATCGCGGGGGTAGCGCGCCAGATCTTCTTGCGGTCCAAACTGCAGGGGGTTGACGAAGATGCTCACCAACACGTGATCACCCAGCTCACGGGCCTGCCGCACCAGTGACAGATGCCCCTCGTGCAACGCACCCATCGTCGGCACGAAGGCCAGCCGGCCTGTGCAACGTTTGCGGAAGGCGCGCAGCTCGGCTTTGCTTGTCAAGGCTTCCATGATGTCTCTCCGGGTCTCTTGGTAGAGAGCTGCCAGGCAACGGCCGGCTTCGGGATCCCTGTGCTCAGGCGCCAGCACGGCCGCGGGCCCGAGAGCGAACGCGCGCTCGCGCACGTGCGGGTGGGGGATCCGGCAGTTGCTATCGTAGCTGATGGCATCGCCGTAGTAGAGAAGATCCAGGTCGAGGGTGCGTGGACCCCAGCGCAGGTCGCGTTGGCGTCCCTGGTCGGACTCGATCTTGTGCAGAGCTGTCAGCAGCTGGCGCGCGGGCAGCTTTGTCTCCAACCACAGGGCGCTGTTGCGGAAGATCGGTTGTTCCGGGCCCAGCGGCAGGCTCCAGAAATCAGGGGCACGTCCCCGCACGCGCCCCAATGAGCCCAGCGCAGCCTGGGCCGCAGCAAAGCGCTCTGCCACCGCCCCGAGGTTGCCCCCGAGCCCGATCAGCGCCGAGACGCCGGCCTCGGTCATTGCTCGGATTCCGCCGGGGCGGTCGTCTGGTTGGTGGGCCCCTTCGCGACCGCGCGTGCACTGGTCATGGGTCTGCGGGTCAGGAGCGCCCACAGGTAGCCGAGTGGCCCGGTGATCGCATAGCCGAAGAACAGGCCGAAGATGCCGACTTCGGGCATCAGCACGAAGAGCAGGATCGCGAACATGATCAGGGCCAGGTAGCTGATCGGCTTGCGTCCCTTGAAATAGCGTGTGACCACATGCGTGTATTGCAGGTTGGAGACCATCAGCACACCGATCGCGACGCACATGATCGGCAAAGCACGGGTCAAGCCGTAGGCGATGCCATCGATCGGAGCGCCCCCGAAGAGCTCGCGCAAGACCTGGCTGCGCTCGGGATCGAGCAAGAAGCCCTGGAGCAGCACCGTGCCCATCAGGCAGCCGGCGCCCGCCGGGCTCGGTAGTCCTTTGAAGGTCTCATGGGCGCTCTCGTCGGTGTCGTTCTCGACGTTGAAACGAGCCAGGCGCAGGATGACGCACAGGGTGAACATCAGGCTGAAGACCCAGGCCACCCGCCCCCAGAACGGGGATGAGAAGAAGGTGGCGTTCATCAACGCCACGATGACCGCGGGCGCCACACCGAAGCTGAGCGCATCACACAGCGAATCGAGCTGCCCGCCGAAATCACTGGAAACATTGACCATGCGCGCCACACTGCCGTCGAAGGCGTCGAAGACCATGCCGAGGAAGATGAACCAGGCCGGTGTGGCCCAATCGATCGGCATTGTGGGATCGATGGCGGCTTGGTAGCAGTTCACCGAGACCTTGACGATGGCGGTGAAGCCGCAGGCGGCATTGCACAGTGTGATCAGGTTGGGAACGAGGGCGAGTTTCTTCATCGATGCCTGACTCTGCCCGCTTGGGAAGCCTACCAAGGCTACCGCATGCGTGCTTGGGAGTCAACCCGGGGCCAGGGCATCTCCGCGGCACGTGCGCTCCCACCGTAAGCATGTCTATTTCAAGTTCTTCAAAGACATGTCCCGGGTCACCCATACAGATCGGTCATCTCGTGGCTCATAGCAGCCTGCGGCGAAATTCGAAGAAGGGCTTTTTGGGCCCTTGTAGGGTGCGGGGTTTATCCCCGCCCGTTCGTTCGGGCGGGGATAAACCCCGCCCCTACATTTCGAAAATCAGTATCTTTGCCGCAGTCTGCATAGACCGACGCTACAGGAGGTTGTCAGCAGTTCGAAGGCATGGACCAGGCCGGACCGAGACCTCCGGAGTGAGGTCTCAGCCTATCTCAGGAGCTCCGGATCCGGAGTCCCCTCCAGCCTCAGCCCTCCGCCTCTTCCTCACCCTGCCGGCAGCTGCCACTCCCCGACCAGCCCGAAGTGGTCGCTCGCAAACAGACTGATCTCATCCATGAAGCCATCTTGTTCAGCATCTGGTTGCTCGATCGCCCTTGTGCCGAGCAGCTCGATGCTGCGTGGCTGCCAGGCGCTGAGGGGGCGCGCCACGATGCGGTCGTAGCGCACACGCTTGGGATCGCGGCTCAGATACAGGTACATCGTGTTGCGCTCACAATCGACCGAGAAGCCGGGCTCCTCGGGGCGCAGTGTCGGCCACAGGTCGAGCCAACCCAGCTCCTCGAGCTGTGGGTTCTCGTCCCCGACCGCGCTGAGGTTGAAGTCTCCGACGACCACACTGGGAATGTCGCCGAG
Organism: Planctomycetota bacterium; assembly: GCA_029260765.1. Taxonomy (GTDB): domain Bacteria; phylum Planctomycetota; class J058; order JAJDCP01; family JAJDCP01; genus JAJDCP01. Next base: position 41,620 of record JAJDCP010000131.1, on the reverse strand, counting down.
ATGCTCGGACAGAATCTCAAGCTGTCGGCCGCGCTCGGGGGCGCTGTTGAGGCTCTCGAGATGCACGGTCGCGAACCGCAGTGGGCGGTTCTTGTGCTCGAGGCGCGCCAGCAACAGGCAACGGCCCATCGCGCTCGGGAAGGGCAACATTTCGAAGCCTTGCACCGTGACCCGTGTCAGGATCAGGGTGCCGTAGGGGTCGACGCTCGAGGCGGCGATGCCGGAGACTGCATAGTCCGCACGCACCCAATCGCAAGCCAGGATCGCCTCCAGGGTCTGGGGGCGCACTTCTTGTAGCCCGATGCAGTGCGGTCGTTGGGCTTGGAGCATCTCCAGCACCGCATCGAGCCGCTCGCGCCAGCAATAGCTGTCGAACCAGAGGTTGAAGCTGGCGACCCGCAGCGTGCTCTCCAACGGCTCACCCCCTCCATGCGAGGTCTGCCAGGCCTGACTCTCGGGGCTGTAGCGCCACACGGGCTTGTCGTGGGATTGGCTCATCAGAGCTCCTTTGCTGCCGTCTCTCGCATGTTGGCGGGATAGTATACCGAACTTGCGAGCTTGATTCGCTCTCCTCCATCTGCAGCAGCCGCGCGCGTGTCCAACGGGCGCTCTACAGCGGGGTTCCGCCGTAGGGTTCAGTCGGGGTAGGGCAGGAGCAGACGCTTGAAATAGGGCAGCGCCTGGCGTCCGACCAGAGCCCCGGGCAGCCAGCCCCGCCGGTAGGCCACCAGACCGATCCGCACCAGCTGTTCCAGGCGCCCCGGCCGCGTGGCACGGCGCCTCACGTGGGCGAAGCCGTCCAGTGCCCAGGTCTCAGCAATCTCGGTCGGCGAGCAGCCGCGTCGGCGGGCCCGCCCCAGGATTTGTGCCATGCGTGGCTGGATCTGTGCCGCGATGAAGCTCTCAATCGCCGGGTCCGGGACCGAAGCGAAGGCCATGGTGCCGCCCAGCACGCCCCCGCAATTGGCGATGAAGTCGGGGAAGCAGAGCACGCCGCGCGCCTCGAGCAGCGTGCGGGCGGAGGCAGTCACCGGGTTGTTGGCACCGGGGCAGATCAGCTCGGCCTGGACCGCCCCGGCATTGCCGGCGTGTACGCTGTCGTGGCGCGCGCAGGGGAAGAGAATGCGCACCGGCAGCTCGATGAGTTGTGCGCGCGGGATGCGGCGGGCGTCGGGCAGCGCAGCGACGAAACCACTGCCCAGCCGGGCGGCCAGGTCTCGCAGCCTGCGCGGATCGAATCCCCGCTCGGAGACCACGGCCCCCTCGCTGGTCGATACCGCCACAAGCCGTGCACCGTGCGCCACGAGCAGGCGGGCGAGCGCCTGGCCGACCTTGCCAAAACCCTCGATGGCGACCGGGCAGCCGGCCAGGCTGAATCCTCGCGCCGCGGAGGAGACCAACGCGGCTTGCAGCACCGTCCAGGCCGTGTAGAGACCCGAGTCTCGCATCTGCGAGCGCGGGCGCGGGGCGGGCCGGCCGACGGCCGCGAGCAGGGCGCAGATGTCCTCCGGGCTGGTGCCCATGTCGGGGCCTGGCGTGTACCTTCCGCGCAGCAGGGGGCCGAGAGCTTGGGCGAAGGCAAGCAGTCGCTGGCGGCGCTCGGGCTCGGGCGCTTCGGGATCTCCGAGCACGCCTGCCTTGGCCCCGCCCTGGGGCAGTCCCAGGAAGCCATACTTCAGGGTCATTGCCCGGGCCAGGCTCTGCAGCTCGGCAGCCCCCACATCAGGCAGCAGGCGCAAGCCTCCGCAACACCGGCCCGCCACCAGGGTGTCGACCGCCAGATGTCCAAGCATCGAGCCGCCCTGGCTGATGGTGTACAGGCACGTTTCGCTGGCCGGCAAGGGAGAGTTTCCTGTGGACGTATCGGGAATATCTGCTGCGCTCTCGGTTCGGGCCCTCAGCGCGGTGCCCCACGGGATGACAGTTGTTCTTCGAGCGCGTCTATCTGGTCGCCGAGCTCGTCGATGTCGCCGTCGAGCTCAGCGATGCGGGCTTCGTATTGCTCGACCAGCCCACGCAACTCTTCGTTGGCGTCGATCTCCTGTTGGAAGTCGACCCGCATGGCTTCGACGCGCAGCTCGACGCGCTCATCTATTTCGCTCTGCAAGGCCTCGAGCTTGGCGTTGAGGTAGTCGATGTTTTCGAGCTGGTCGTCCTCGTTCAGAGCAAGGGTCTCGTATTGCTGTTCGAGCTCTTCGTATTCTTCACGCAGGTCGGAGAGCTCTTCGCTGAGGTTGTCGGCCCGGGTCTCTGCCAGACGCAGCTTGTCCATCGCCCGCGCCAGCTCTTGCTCGCGCTCTTGTTTGAGACGCTCGAGCACGGCATCGCGGTCGGCGTCCAGGATCTCGGCGGCGCTCATGTTCGCCTGCAGGCGTTCCTCGATGGTGCTCAGCCGTTCCTGCAGGGCGAAGTTCTCATCATCGGTGCGCTGGAACTTCTCGCGCAACTCCTGGCACTCGGTGTCCAACGCCTCGGCGCGCAGCTTGTGCGTGTTGTCGCGGCGCGCCTGCATCACATTGCGCTTCTCGTCGACCAGCTCTTCGCGCAGCTCGCGGATCAAGCCATCCCGCTTCGTCAACATGCCGTTGAGGTCGGTGATCTCGCGTTCGAGACTGACGATCGAGCGGCGCGTCTCCTCGTCAGCCTCACGAGCCCGGCGCGCAGGCTTGGGCTTGGCAGCAAGCTCTTCCTCGGGTTCGGGTGCTTCGCGGGGCTTGCGGGTGCGTTTGCGCCGTCTTGGGGCTGGAGTTGCCTCGTCAGCCGTTTCCCCGGCCTCCTGCGCTTCGGGGACCTCTTCGGGCTCGGGAAGCTCTTCGGGCTCGGGGGCCTGGCGGGGCTTGCGGGTACGTTTGCGCCTGCGAGGCTTGGGCGCATCCTCCGCAGGGGCTTCCAGCACTGCCTCAGGCTCGGGCTCGGGCTCGGGCTCGGGCTCGGGCTCGGGCTCGGGTTCGGACTCGGGTTCGGACTCGGGTTCGGGTTCGGGTTCGGACTCGGGTTCGGGTTCGGACTCGGGTTCGGACTCGGACTCGGACTCGGGTTCGGGTTCGGGTTCGGACTCGGCTGCAGCTGCTTCCTGCGACGGTCGGGCGGCACCCGCCACCTCCTCGTCTTCCACCGCCGCCTCGACCTCCTCTTCGGGCTCGGCCGGCTTTGCCCGCTTGCGGCCCGAACGCCGGTCGCGCCAATTCTTGCGGGTCGTCTCCTCTTCTTCCTCTTCTTCTTCCTGGGCCGCCTGCTCCTTGGGTTTCGCGGCGCGCTCACGCTGGCGCGCCTCACGTTGTTTGCGCCGAATCTCGCGTGCGCGTCGTTTGGCCGCGCGCTTGTCGACAGGCGCTGCTTCGGCCTCCGCCTCCTCCGCGCTGGAATCCTCAACCGGAGCCGCGGCCGGAGCGCTCAACAGGAACCGCAGCTTGACGTTGCCTATCTCGAATTCGCAGCCCGGGCTGAGCTCGACCGCCTGGTCTTTGGCGAGAGCCTGGCCCGCCAACACCGTGCCGCGTCCACCCAGGTCTTGCAGCTTGTAGCTGCCGGCCTCTTCGATGATCTGGGCGTGGTCGTAGCCCACTCCGTTGTCGCGTAGCAGCAGAGCCGACTTGCGGCGCTTACCGATGCTGACAGGAAAACTCTCGAGCTGGACCTTTTCACCGGCGCGGGAGCCAGTGAGGATCTCGACTTCAGCCATGCGCCGCGTCCCCGCTCAGATGAAGACCTTCTTGTGGTAGACGTACCACTCGAGCAGCAACACGGCCAGCGCGACCAGCGCGAGCTCTTTCCAGATCTCGCGGTTGCCGGTGCTGTCCGCATTCCGGGTAGAAACCTTCTGGCCTTGCAGCACCAGTGAATCCGAGGGCCGCACATCACTCTCGACCAGGTCGAGCAGATTCACCGCGAAGTAGGGGCTTCCGGAGATCTTGCTGTGCTCTTCGACTTCCCAGATACCGAGCTGGTCGGTCTCGTCGTAACGGAAACGGCCCGGCTGCTTGATCGGCACACTGCGGCTCTCTCCGTCGGGAGCACGTAGACTCAGCTCTTCGAGGCTGCTGTCTACGGGAAACTCGATCGGCTGGAACGCCTGGATCTTGCGGCTGGAGGACGCCTCTTCCAGGCCCGCCAGCCAACGGCAGATGTTGGCGATGAAGATCGGGAAGGAGCCGTGCCAGACCCAGTCGCTATCCATCGGATTGAAGCTGAGCAGCAGCGCCCGGCGTCCCGGTGTGAACAGCTCGAAGACCAGCGGTGCCCGATCTCCATCGACCAGAATGCGGTCCGTATCCCGCTTCCGTATCTTCTGGGCAGTGCCGATCAGAATCTGGTGGAAGTTGAGGAAGCGCAGCGCCGGATGGGTCAGGTCGACATCGACCACCGAAGGTCCCTCGACCTCACCTTCGACCACCAGGCCCTCGAGAGGAGGTGCGACGCCGAGCAGCAACAGATTGGCATCGGGCATGCTCAGGGGCGCACAGCGGTCGTAGATGATCACGTCCTTCTTCGAGATCGCCTCTGGAGTCAGCAGCAGGCTGGCTTTGAGGTCCATTTTCTCGGTCTTCAAGAACGGGTCGACCGACAGAGAATAGTCGAGGAACAAGTTCGGCGGCCCCTCGGCAACCCAGAGCACGTTCAGGGAGTCGCGTTTCTCGACCACCGCCCAGGCCACGTCGTCGGCGGCCAGAGCGTCTCCTTTTTGCGCGATCTGCAGCTTGATCGTGCCCGCCTCGAGGTTCAAGTCGCGGAAGGTGACGGCCCGCGATGCGCCTGCGGCGACCTTCACCAGCTTGCTGTCGAGCAACCGGCCCTTCTGGTCGAACAGATCTACCGGCACGTCGCGGTCGACTTCCGCGGAGTTGAACAGCGTCGAGAAGACCTCGAAGGCCCCCGACAGCTGCGAGCGCCGCACGTCCAGCGCGGTGATGCCGACGTTGTCGGAGCCCTCGGTCAGCGGTCGGAAAATGATGGGCAGGTCGGCGGTGTCCCCGACCAACTCGGTCAATTCCAGCGCCGAAGTCTGCGCGCTCTCGATGAACTTGCCGTCCGAAAGCAGCACGATCTGCGCGTCAGGAACGGTCTTGAGCAGCGAGCGCGCGGTCAGCAACGCCTCGCGGATCGAGCTGCCCTTGGGCCTCAGCTTGATGTCGTCGAGGGCCGCGAGCAGCGAGCCCTTGTGGTCAGAGAGGTTGCCGACCACCTCGGCGTCGGAGTCGAAAGCGATCAACATCGCCTGGTCGCCGCGGGCCAGGTCGTCGATCACGTCGCGGGCTTGCTCCCGCGCCTGCTCAAAACGGCTCTTGCCGCCCTTCTGCGAGCCCATCGAGGCCGAGCGGTCGAGCAGAATGATGGTGGTCTGACCCTTCAGGCCCGCCTCTTCGAGGGCGGGACGCATCAAGGCCAGCACGACCAAAGCCGCCAGCAGCAACTGCAGAATCAGCAGAATGTGCGAACGCAGCCGTTGGAAGGGCGAGTTGACCCGCATGTCCTCGATGGCCTTCTTCCACAGGTAGGTGCTCGGCACGACCAGCACCTTCCGTTTGAGCTTCAGGAAGTAGAAGATCAGGATTGCGGGCAGAGAGAGCGCACCGATCGCGGCCCAGGGCTCGAGGAAGTTCACTGCAGCACTCCTTCGCGCCGCATGTAGTGGAGCAGCACGTCTTCGAGTGGCGTGGCGGTGGTCGCGAACAGGTATTTCAACCCCCGTTTGACGCAATAGCTGCGCAGCTCTTCCAAAAATGAGCCCAGATTCTTGCGGTAGGCCTTCAGCAGCGGAGCGCTGACGGTCATGTCGGTGTCGTCGCCGTCCTCGGCGTCGCGCAGCTTGAGGTCACCCGCGAAGGGTGGCTCGACCTCATCCTCGCTGAGCACCTGCAGCAGGCAGACTTCGAGCTTCTGGCCCAGGAAGTACTTGAGCGCCCCCTCGAACCCCGAGCGGTCGAAGAAGTCGGAGATGACGATCACGACTCCCTTGGCCTTTTGCCCGATGTAGAAGGTCTTGCAGGCCTCCATCAGGTTGGTCGTGCCCTCAGGCTTCATCTCGCACAGCGAGGTCAGCAGACGCAACAGTTTGTGGCGCCCGCGCTGCGGCCGGGTGACCGAATCGAGGTTGCTCGAGAAGCTGCCGACGGCGGTGCGATGGTTCTTCATCAGCGCCGTGTAGGCGACCGCGGCTGCCAACTTGCGGGCGTAGTCGAACTTGCAGGGGCTGCCGTGGTCCATCGAGGCGCTGGCGTCGACCAGGATATGGACGTAGATGTCCTCTTCCTCGCGGAACAGCTTGATGAACAGCTTCTCCAAGCGCCCGTAGACGTTCCAGTCGAGATGCCGGATGTCGTCGCCCATCACGTAGGGCCGGTAGTCATCGAACTCGACCGAGTTGCCCCGCCGTTTCGAACGCCGCTCGCCTTTCTGGCGACTGACGAGGACCTTGCGGGCCACGATGTCGAGCTGTTCGAGCCGCCCCATCAGGCGAGGCTCGATCAGATCTTTGGGAGTCAGCCCGGCATCGTAGGCCATCAGACGCTAACCTCGGCCTTGGTCGGCACCAGCTCGAGGATCTTCTTGACGATCGTGTCGGACTGGATGCCCTCGGCCTCCCCCTCGAAGTTGCGCAGCACCCGGTGGCGCAGCGAGTCACAGGCCACGTGTTTCACGTCGTCGTAGCTGACGTTCCAACGGCCGGCCAGCAACGCCCGGAACTTCGCGCCCAGAATCAACGACTGGCCGCCACGTGGGCTGGCGCCGTAGCGCACATACTGCTTGGTGATCGGGGTCGCCAGCTCACTGTCCGGATGGGTGGCCAGGATCAGGCGCACGACATAGTCCTCGACGTGCGGCGCGACATGGATCTGCCGGATCAGCTCCCGCCACGTCAGGATCTCGCGGCCGTCCATCACCTTCTCGGGCTGCACCTGCTTGGCACCCGTGGTGCGCGAGAAGATCTCAGCCAGCTCTTTGCGGTTGGGGAAGCGCACATGGAACTTGAACAAGAAGCGGTCGAGCTGTGCTTCCGGCAGCGGGTAGGTGCCTTCCTGTTCGAGGGGGTTCTGGGTGGCCATCACGAAGAAGGGCTGTTCCATCATGTAGGTGTGGCCACGCACGGTCACCGACCCCTCCTGCATTGCCTCGAGCAGGGCGGACTGTGTCTTCGGGGTCGCACGGTTGATCTCGTCGGCGAGCACGATCTGCGCGAAGATCGGCCCCTTCTCGAACTTGAACTGCCGGCCTTGCGCGGTGTCGACCACGATGTCGGTGCCCATCACGTCTGCCGGCATCAGATCAGGTGTGAACTGGATGCGGCTGAAGTCGAGATGCAACACTTGGGAGAGCGTGCGGATCAACAACGTCTTGCCCAGTCCAGGAACCCCTTCGAGCAGACAGTTGCCGCCACAGAACAGCGTCGCAAGGACTCCGTGGACCAGCTCAGACTGCCCGACGATGACCTTGCCGGTCTCTGCCACCAACTTGTCGAACACGGCCCGGAAGCCTGCAGCTTTCTGGCGCAGTTCCTGGGTGTTGAGGTCTGCCATGCGTGGGTCTCCTGTCCAATCCTCGGGGGGGGTATCTCTGGACCAGGCTCGCAGGCCTGGTCTGCTGTGCTACCTACGTTCGTCTTCTTCCATGCGCTTGCGCGCTCGCCGCTTGGCCTCGAGCAGACGGCTGGTGAAGGCCCCGGCTTGTGGCTGCGGCGTGGGTGCCTTCTTGCGGTCGGCCAGCTTGCGTTCGGCCTCGGGAATCGTGCCGGGCCGGGCTGCCCGGCCCTTGAAGCCCGGAATCAGCGCGCGCCCCGAACCAGGCCGCTTGGACTCGAACTTCTTGCGCGTCTCCGACTGCACCTCGGTGCGCTTGTCCCGCAGGGCGCTGAGCGTGGCGGCGGCGGCCGCGGCCTTCTCACGTCCGCGGAAGTTGGCGAGCCATGCCTGAATGCGCGCTCTGACGATCGCCCAGTCGATGGCGATGCGGCGTACGCCGACATCGATGGGCACCAGGAACAGGGCGAGCCCCAACAGCCAGGGCCAGAGATCGATGTACGAGCGGCCGGCGTCGAGGTCATCGCGCTTGAGCGACTTCTCGAAGTCGGCCCAGTCCAAGACGTCGCCGCCCCCCGCTTCGCGGATCTGCATCAACGTGGTCCAGCCCTGCGACGCCGGCGTGTCGCCCTCAGCCGGTAGAGCGCCCTCGAGCACGCGGTACTCGTCGGAATACGAGAACACCACGCCGGTGAAGGCTTTCAGCTCTTCGCCGTCGTCGCTGACAGCGAGCACGCTCAGCTCGTGGGAGCCGATCTCATCCGAATCGAGACTGGTCTCGTAGCGGCCGGGCGCCGTCTGGGTGAAGGTGAGCAGCCTGCGCTCGCCATCGGGCGTCAGCACCTTGGCGCCCAGCGTCAGGTCGTCACGAAACTCGCCACCTTCGACAGCATCGACGACGATGTGTGCCGTGCGTCCGTTCATCCGGGTGGTCACCTGCAGGGCGGACTCGGTGATCTCTTTGGCCACCCAGCGCACCAACTGCGCCCAGAACTGGTTGTACAGCCCCCCGGACCAACCGAGCCAATTCTGCGCCCAGCTGGCCGTCGCATCGGAGGTGAAGGCGGCCGACTTGCCTGCGCCGTAGCGCCAGTGGGCCAGCAGCACATCCTTTTCGGGGCCGATCACCAGGGGCACCTCTGCGGCGTCCTTGGCTTCGGTCATCACGTAGCCGTAGAGATTGGGGAAGATCGAAAGTCCGCGCAAGGGCTCCGTCGCCGCGAGTTGGCCTACAGCCAGGTCGCCTTCAACGATCAGCTTCGACTGCACCCGCTTGGCTTCTTTGGTGAAGATCTGTGGCAGGGTGTTGGGATTCGAGACGAAGTAGAACTTGCCGCCGGTCTGGTTGGCGAGGCTCTTCATCAGCCGCACTTCCGAGCCGTTCTGGCCCCCGTGCGGGTTGATGCAGATGGTCGAGATGCTGATCTTGTTCAGCTTGCAGTCTGCGATCAGCTGAGGATCGGGGGGGGGCGGGTCGCCGTCGGAGATGATCATCACGTGTTTGACGGCTGCGTTCAGCGGCGTCAAGCCTTGGATGGCCAGCTTGAGGGTCGGATCGAACTCGGGCATGTCGCCCGGTTCCATGTCCCGGATCTCGTTGATCAGTGCCTGCTTGTCTTCGGCGAGCTGCATGCGGAAGCCCCACTTGTCCCCCAGCATCGGCGCGTAGTAGAGCAGTCCGACGTAGTCGCGCGAGCTGAGCACCTTGAGGGCAGCCGCAGCGATCTTCTTCATCCAGGTGTTGCCGTCGGCGAACTCGCAGGTGTGCATGATCATCGCCAGCGCGCCGTTGGGAATCACGCGCTTCTGCTTGAGCTCGCAGTTGACCGGCAGCGCCTTCTCGACATCGGTGTTCTGCCAGCCCCCCGCCGCGAAGCTCTGGTCGCCGCCGACCATGATCAGGCCGACGCCATACTCGGCCACCGCGTATTCAACGGCCGCCATCTGGTCGTCGTTCAAGGCTTCGGCGGGCACATTGTCGAAGATGATCGAGTCGTAGATCTGCAGCTCGGCGGCATACAAGGGGAAGTAGTCGGCGGAGTGCTCATCGACCACGATCTCGGCTTCGAGCAGGGCGTCGGGCAGGAAGCCATCGTTGTACTGGCCGGCGTACACGTACAGGATTGATGACTTGCCCTCGATGGTCTTGTAGGTGAAGGCCCGGTTGTTGTCGATGATCGGATCGCGGTCGGGCGTGTTGATCTCGGCCTCGAAGCGTTGGAAGCCCCGCAAATCGGCGGTGTGCTCAAACTCGAGCAGGTGCCTGCCGGGGGTGAGCAGCGTATCGGCCCGGCCGATGGTCAGCTCACCCTGCCGCAGCACGATCTCTGCGCGCCGTTCCGTCTCGGTCTCGACCACCACGCGCACGGGAAAGGGCTCGCCCGTACGGATCTTCGGGGGCAGGATGATCTTGTCGACCAGCGCATCCCCTTCTTTGCGGTACGAGACCGGCAGCACATCGACCCGCACGCCGCGTGAGAGCGCATATTTGGCCGCGGCCACGGCATCGCCGATGTTCTCGTTGCCGTCGGAGATCACTACGATGCGGCGCTTGGGGCCGCGTGGAAACGAGGCGACCGCCAGCCGGATGGCCTTCTCGAGGTTGGTGAAGTTGCGGTCGAGCACGCTGGTGATGCGGATCTTGTCGGTCTGCGGGTTCAGGCGGCTCTCGATCAGCGCCTCTTCGCCGAACACGACCAGCTGACCCTTGTCGGTGATCGGATCCATCTCACCGGCCACCGCGACAGCGAAGTCGAGCTGGTCTTTCTCGAACTTCGGCGGCAGACTCAGCGAACGGTCGGCCACGATCGCGATGTGGAAATTCTCATCGATCTCGAAGCGCTTGGTCTCTGCCAGGGCGAGCACCAGCAGCGTCACTACCAGGCAGCGCATGCCTACGGCTGTGCGCATCCGCCACGACGAGAGGTCTGAAAGCGAACGCCGCGCCATCAAGATGAGTACGGGAAGGACCAGCAAGACCAGGAGGTACCGCTCGTCACCGAACGTGATCTGAAACACCGTCCCCCTCCCTGCGCTGCCAGCCCGGACCTGCGGCAATTGCCGACGCCAGCAGGCCGGCTACGACCTGGATGCGCTGGTTGCGGTAGTCGACCACGTACGCGTGTCCTTCGCTATCAACAGCCGTGCCCCACGGGCTGAGCAGCGCTCCGGCGGCCTCACTGCCTGGATAGCCGAAACGCCGCAGGAATCGCCCATCGGCGTCGAACAGCTGCACCCGGTTGTTCCCGTACTCGGTGACGAGGAAACGCCCGTCGGGCAGGCATTCGACGTCTTGAGGGTACATCATCTGCCCTGGTCCCTTCCCGGCCTCTCCGATTTCTCCGAGATAGTCCCCGCCCAGACTGAACTTCTGTACGCGATGGGTCAAGCCAGAAGCTATCAGTATGTCGTTCTCGGGCGTCAGAGCAACGCCGACGGGCCGCCGGAACTGGCCTGGCCCGCGTCCGTAGGTGCCGAACTCTGTGCGGCATTCTCCGGTTCTGCTCAACACCTGCACGCGGCACAGCTCGTTGGTGCGGTAGTCGCAAACGACCAGGAAATCGGCACCGACCGCGATGCCGGAGACGAAGCCGAACTGCCCGGGAGCATCGCCCTCGCTGCCGAAGCTCTGCAGCAACAGGCCGTCGGGAGAGTACTTGAGCACGCGGAAGTTGTGTGTGTCTGCCACCCACAGATTGCCTTGCTCGTCGACGTCGAGCGCGACCGGAAAGCCGCGGTCTGTGCGTTCGAGCTGGATCTTCCCCAGCAGCTGTCCTTGCGGGGAGAACCAGACGATGCGGCTGGACTTGTCGACCACGTACAGACGTTGTTGGAGCGGCTCGAACACTGCAGCCCGGGGCAGGGCCAAGCGTGCAGCGGCCGGGCCGGCGTTGCCAAAGATACGCAGTACCTCGATGCGGGCCGTGTCTGCAGGAGCGGCGCTCTCGACTTCCGCAGGCTCGAAGTCGAGGAAGCTCAGGCAGAGCCCGAAGCCGAGCAGCAACAGCGCGGCCAACAGATTCCGCATCTCAGCCCTCCCAACGAGTCAGCAGGGGAGGAACCCGCCAGGCAAGCCGCACCGCGCCGCGGGGCTTTCCGAGCCGCAGCGGAACTTCCTGCGCACCGACGCGCACCCGCTCGAGCAAGCTGCCGCCGCGCAGCACTTGTCCGACCACCTCGGCCTCGATGGGGCCATCCATCTGGGCGACCAGGCTGTCGGGACGGAGCAGAAGCCGCAAGGGGCTCGAGGATGCCTCGCTGGGGAGGGGGAAGTCCCCCAGGCAACTGTGGAAGGTGCCGTCTTTGATTTCGCCGGCCACAAAACTGCACGGGCCGAGCAAGCGCGCGGCGCGCGGGTGGGCGCAGCCCTGCCAGAGCTCTTCGGGGCTGCCGTCGGCCACCAGCTCGCCTGCGTCGAGCACCCACACCCGCTGCGCCCGCGCCAGGGCTTCGTCGGCCAGGTGGGAAACCGACAGCACGGCCGCAGCGGTCTGGCTGGCGTAGTCGGCCAGCTCGGCAAAGATCTCATCGCGCAGCAGCGGATCGAGGTGGGAGAACGGCTCATCGAGCAGCAGCAGGCGAGGCTCGTCCACCCAGGCGCGCGCGAGCGCGGCTCGTTGCGCCTCGCCCGCGGACAGCTGACCGGGCAGACGCGCGCGCAAAGCCTGGGCCCGGCTGCGCGCCAGCGCCTTGTCGATCGCCGCAGGCCAGCCGCTCGCTGGTTGGTTGCGGCTACGCAGGACGAAGCGCAGCTGTGCCTCGATCGTCATGTGCGGCCAGAGGGCCAGGTCTTGGAAGAGGAAGCCGACGCCACGCTGGCCGGGGGGCGGGGCGGGTCGCCCGGCCAGCAAGATCCGGCCCCGTTGGAGCGGCTCGAGGCCAGCGATCGCGCGCAGCAGGGTCGTCTTGCCGGCCCCGGAGGGACCGAGTATGGCGAGCAGCGTTCCGCCGTGGACAGAGCCGCAGAGGGCGCGCAGCACCGTGCGCCCGTCGAGCTCGACGCCGACGTCCTGCAGTTCCAAAAGCACTTCCATCACGCGCTTTTCCGCCTTCGGCCGCCGAACAGCCATGTTAGCAGCAGCAACAACGACAGATCAAGGCCGACACCGAGCAGGGCACCCGCGGCCGTCAGCTCTTCGGTGCCGTAGTGCAGCTTGTTTCCGAGATTGACAGCGAACGGCTGCCAGCCGGGCGGTTGCAGTAGAGGTGCCTGGCTGACGTCGAAGAAACAGAACCAGGCGATCAGCAGGGCCGAGGCAGCCAGCCAGGGCAAGAGGGCGGGCAGGAGCAGACGGGTTCCGATGCGCAGCCAGCCGGCACCCGCGAGCCGGGCCGCTTCCAGCTGGCTGCGGGGGATGCCAGCCAGTCCTGCCCGAAGCAGCTCGCGGGCCAGCCAGAGCTGACCGGCGCTCAGGCTGAGGATCAGCAGCAAGGGGCTGCGGTATAGCGGCAGCAGGCCTGAAGGACCGCCGACCCGCAGGCTACCGACAGCCAGCAGGGAACCGGGCAGGACGAAGGCGAGCAGCGCGGCGCGTCCCAGCCAGCGGTCCAGCCTCTGGCCGAGACCGGGGCTTGCCCCCGCCAAAACGCTCAGGCAGGCGCCGCCGCAGGCCAGCACGGCACACCCACCTGCCAGCGCGACGCCGTTGCGCAGCGGTTTCCAGAAGACCATCAACAGCTCATCGAAACTTCCGGCGCGGTACACGAGCAACCCCAAGACCGGGGCTGTGCTCAGCGCGACAGCCAGCAGCAACGGTAGCCAGCCGCCGCGCTGGGCGGCCGCCCCACGTGCCGCTCCCAGCCCCGCGGCCAGGGGATGCCGTGCCGCGCTGCGGCCGAGCAACCAGGCCAGCACAGCCAGACCCAGCAGCAGTGGCAGCGCCGCTTTCAGGGCTCGGAGCGGATCGGCGTAGCGCTGCATCGCCTCGAAGAAGACCAGGGCGGGAGTGCGCAGGCCGCAGAGCTCGGGGGTGAAGTGGTCGGCGCTACAGACCAACACAAAGACCAGCACGCCGGTCAGCCAGCCACGCCGCGTCAGGCGCACGAGCATACGCCGGGCGCACCACGGACCACCGACCAGCAGCGCCGCCTCCACGGGCTCACGCCGTTGCTGGGCGACACAGGCTGCCGTGCAGGCAGCCAGAAGCGGCCAGCGGGCGCTGGCCATCGCCAGCCCTGCCAACCAGGCACCGCTCTCGGGCGGTCGGCTCCCCAGAGCTCTGGCCGCCAGCGCCAGCAGATCCTGCCAGGCGCTGCCGTAGAGATACGCGGGAACCGCCAGGGGCAGAGCCAGCCAGAGCAAACGGCCGGGGCTTGGAGGACTGCGGGGAACCGTCAGGCTCAAGCCGACGGCGAGCCCCGGCAGCAGCGCCCAGCCCAGGCTCCAGGCCAGCACCTCCAGCAGAGTGAGCAGGGTCCCCCAGGCGAAGGGCTCCTGGCCGACGCTCGACCAATCTGCACCTGCGAGCGCCCACAGCAGCCCGAGCAGGGGCAGCCCCACAAGCAACAGGCCGGGCAGGCACAGCCAGCCGGGGTGGCGGCTGTTCAGGTCTGGCGCCACGTGCCGCGCCTCACTCGAGACCCCGGCGGCTGCGCAGCCAGACTGCGCTGGAATCCAGGCACGCGGCGATCTGCTCCAGACGCAGCTCGTAGGCGCGTATCGAGGTGAGCGGCACCGCCGGCGCAGGCACCTCGACCTCGGGGCGCAGGGGCATCTGGTTTGCGCGCAGGGTCGCCAACAGACGTTCGGTCTCCGCCGAGCAGAGGAAATCGACCAGCTTGCGGCCCAACTCGGGTTGAGGGCTTGCGCGCAGCAGCGCCACAGTGCCGGGCACGATCAGGGTTCCTTCGCCGTCAGCATCGGGATAGACCCAGCCGAGCGGCTTGCCGTCGGCCAGTCCCACGAACACATCGTCGGTGTCGGTCAGACCGACAGGCACATCCCCCCGCGCCACCGCGTCGCGCACCGCGCCGTTGCTCGGCAGCACGCGCACCTGGTTGTGCCGCAAGCCTTGCCAGAGCTCTTGCGCCCGTGCCGGCCCGCGCAGCGCCCACAGGGCCGCCAGATGGGTGGCGGTGGTGCCGAAGACCGGATCGGCGATGCACAGCCGCCCCTGCCATTGCGGCTCGAGCAGCGCATCGAGAGTCTGGGGAGCCTGCTCAGCTGTCAACAGCTCGGTGTTGTAGACGATGACCCGCGCCCGGGCCGAGACTGCCGTCCAGCTGCTGTCTGCCGCCAGGTAGCGGCTGGGCAGGTCTGCGGCGTGCGCGGGGCGGTAGGGCTGCAGCAGTCCCTGGCGCGCCAATGCCAGCGTGTGGGTGAACTCGCCATTCCAGAACACGTCAGCCTGCGGAGCTTCCCGCTCGGCCAACAACCGTTGGTAGAGGCCGACCGTCTTGGCGGCCTCGACATCGTAGACCGCCGCTACGGCGATGCCTGTCTGCTCCTCGAACCGCGCCAGCACCGCCTCGGCGAAGTCCTGGTCGACGCTGCAGTAGATCACGACCCGCGGTGTGCTGTCGCCGCAGCCGGCGCAAACCAGTGCCAACAGGCACAAGAGCAGGGCGCGCCTCATGGCTCAGCCAGCCAGCTTGTCGACGAGGGCGATGTAGGCGTCCATCGCTGCATCCTTCGACATGCCCTTGCGGCCCGCCCAGGCGTCGTACTTGGCGCGGCCCTTGATGTCGAACATGCCCGGCCGTTTCCCCGCACAATCGCCCACGGTGCCCTGCTTGTAGAGGCTGTACAGCTGCAACAGGGTGTTGTTGTCGGGAGCCTTGGGAAGCTGTTTGACGCGCTTCTGGGCGTCTTCGAAGCTCTCTTGGGTGGCCATATTCGATCTCCAGCAGAGGGGAAAAACCCCACGATAGGGAGGGCCCCGCAAGCGGTCAAGGGCGTTCCCCGCGCCGGGGAACTGCCTCGAGCCCGGGGGCGTTCTGTGGGTGAGGAGGGGCCCCACGATGCGAGCTCTCTGTCTGTTCACAGCACTCTGTCTGCTCGGCTGCCGCAGCCAGGCTCAGGTGCAGACCCAGCCCGTGGCGCCGACCTCCCAGGGCACCCGGCTGCTTCCTCCTGCCGAGGAACAGGCCCAGGCCAGAGATGCGCTTCCCGAGGGCTGGGAAACGGTGCCCCTGGGCGATCACGTGGTTCCGGCGCGTGTGTCCTGGCTGCCGGCCGAAGGTGTGCTTGCCATCGCCGCGGAGGGCGAGGCGAGCATGTTTGCCCGCGCGTTGCCTGCTCTGGCGCCCGATGCCCGTCCCCGACTGCGTTGGCAATGGAAAGTCTCGCGGGCGCTCGAGACCGCCCGTCTGGGGCGCAAGAGCGGCGACGACGCGGCGGCCCGCGTGCTGGTGGGCTTTGCCTTCGAACCAGACAAAGCCAGTCTGTTCGAGCGCCTGGCCTACAATTCCCAGGCGCGCAAGAGCCCGTTCGTTCCGGGCACGGCCCTGTGCTATGTCTGGGCGGGCCACGAAGAGCCCGGCACGCTGCTCAGCAACCCGTACAACGAGCAGGTTCGGGTGATCGTGGTGGCCAGCGGCTCAGAGCATGCGGGCAACTGGCAGAGCGTGGAGCGCGACCTGCTGGCCGACTATCAAGAGGCGTTCGGCGAGGCGCCTCCCGCCCTGGAGGGCATCGCCCTGATGGTCGACAGTGACCAGACCGGAGGCTCGGTCGAGGGCTGGTTCCGGGAGTTGGTGCTGGAGTAGGGCGGGGGCCAGCTTGGTTTTTTTCGGCACCTCCAGAATACTGAAGATTGAGGCTCCATCGGGCCGGAGGCCTGCATGAGACTCAAAGTGAGCCATTTCAAGGATCACGAGTTGACAAAATACTGTCGTCAGGCCTGATCAACAGAAGTAGAGTTTTGGACCTCCGACTTGCATCCGAAATCCTCGCACCGAGAGAGGTCCGACATGCCTGCCAAACACTTCCGTTCGTTGATCGCAGCCGTGTTGCTGCTGTGGACCGTTACCCTACTCACCTGGTTGCCTGGGGTGATCAACGCACAGCCCGTCACGGTCCCGAACATCTTCGTCGCAGGAACCAGCGCGGATGCCAACGCGGTCAACGAAAACTTCGCGACCCTGGCAGCGGCGATTCCCGAGGTCAGCGATTGGACTGCCTTCACCGCTGTCTGGGGCGGGTCGACAGGCCAACCGAGCTTTCCGACCGGCGGTGTGGTGCAGAACACGGCCTTCTGGCGGCGGATCGGCGACAGCATGCTGTTGCGGGTGACGCTGGCCCTCTCGAGTCCCACGGGCGGCGCAAGTGGCCAGGGCGAAGTGCTCTTGCAGATCCCGTTGGGGCTGTCCCTCGACACCTCGAAACAGCCTTTCAGCCCGAACACCAACGCATTCAACGTCGTGGGCAATTGCAGCGTGCTGGGCTCTCAGTCGGGCGGGGGAACTCTCCACGGCACCGTCCATGCCAACGCCGTGCACTGGCTGTCCTTCAACGCGGGCAACCTCAACTTCTCGAACACGACGCTGGAATGGGGATCGAACCAGCGGGAATTCGCTTTTGCCAACACCACATCCACCCCCCGCATCTCCTTGCTCGCGCAGATTCCCATCTCCGAGTGGACGGGTGGCACAACCGCTGCGGTCGGTTTGTACCTCTTCGACGAAGCGGGGGCCAGTGACGGCTCGGCCCTGGGAACCGTGCTCGATGGGGCGAACAACCCTCTGAACGGAACCGCCGCTGGTGGGCCCGTCTACAGCGCGAACGTACCCGCCGGTTTCTCGGGCCTTTCTGCCAACTTCAACGGCAGCGGTCGCATGGTCACAGTCAGCGGCAGCGAGAACGGCAAATTCGATCTCACCTCAGCCCTGACGCTCGAAGCCTGGGTCTACCCCGAGGCCATCAACACCGGCCACGACGGGTTCATCGTTGCCAAATGGGACAACTACATCGTTGGGACGGCCAGCTATGGTCTGTACATGACCAACGCGGGTTTCCCCCACTTTCAGATCTATACCGATGCGTTGCATGAGTTTGACAGCTCGATGCAGTTGACGCCCAACACCTGGTACCATGTCGCGGGTGTCTTCGATCCGACCGCGGTCACGGGGCAGCAGTTGAAGCTAGTGGTCACCGAAGAGGGCGGGGCGCCCGTGACGGACTTCTATCCGGGAACACTGAGCTCGACGATCGTCAACGACACTGCCGAGCCCCTGGTCATCGGGCGTTATAGTGGGCAGGGAGACCGCTTCTTCCCAGGCTTGATCAACGAGCTGCGATTGACGGACCAGGCCCTGTCGAACGCCGCCCTGGGATACAATGGCAGCCTGGCCCCTTGAGGGTCGGCGCGCCATGAAAGCACCTGGTGCCTGGTGAAGCCGGGACCTCTGGATGCAGCCTTTGCCAGAGCGCCTTCCGGCGCTCACAGGGCGTTCCCATGGCTGGGATACAGTCGTGATGCTGCCGCGTGGTTCGCCGCAGGGCGATGAGATACAGCCCAATCCTCCGGAATTCGTCCGTACTGGCGGCGGACATTTCGGGAAATCCTGACAGGTCAGGGTTTTGTTTTGGGGGTGCAGTCTCGACGGTTGCTGGTCCCGATCAGCAACACGAAGGGCCGGCTGCTGCGCCAGGTCCATCCTCGTCATACGCAGCAGTCCAGCCTGCTGGCCAAGTCCGCGGCCAGAAACAGGCGAGCTCGGGCGCTCGGCTGCAATCGAAGCCCGGGCCGAGTATACTGCAGCTTTCCCCCACCGGCGGGCCAGCCCGCCCCGATGGAACCCTGGCGATGGGCGCAGCCGAAGGGCGTGATTCGATCCTGATTGTCGACGACACGCCGACCCACCTCGAGGTGCTTGTCGATGGTTTCATGGATGAAGACTGCGAGGTCTTCGCTGCGACCGCTGGCGAGGCTGCCCTCGAGCAGCCGGGGTCGATCGATCCCGACCTGGTGCTGCTCGATGTGATGCTGCCCGTCATCTTCATGACGGCTTGGACCGACACCTCCGACAAGCTCAAGGGTTTCCAGGCCGGCGCCGGCGACTCCACCACCAAACCCTTCCACTACGAAGAGGTCTCGGCCCGGGTCGCGACCCATCGTCCGCAAGCACGAGCGCACCAGGGGCTAGAGGTGTGCCAGACACAGCCTGATGTGCGGTCCCACGGAGGCTTTCCATGCGGTTCCTGCATCCAGAGCGCGATGAGCAACTCGAGATCTCGCTCGACGACGTCTTCCTGCTGCCGGGATTCTTCGACGGCAGCTCGCGCAGCGAGGTCGAGCTGACCCCCAACGACTTCGTGGGGGGCTCGCATCCTCTGGTCTCGGCGAACATGAACAACGTCACGGGCAAGCGCATGGGCGAGACCATGGCGCGCTTGGGCGGCCTGGGGGTGCTGCCCCAGGACATGTCGTTGCCGACTGTCGAACGCATCGTCGGGCACATCAAGAAGGCGGACATCCGCTACGATACGGCCTTGACGGTTATGGCTGGCGCCACGCTGCGCGACGTGCAGGGCATCATCCGCAAGCGTTCGCACGGCATGGTGTTGGTGGTCGACGACGACAACCGCCTGATCGGTGTGATCACCAGCTCGAACCTGCGCGGCAAGGATCAATACACGCGGGCCGCGAAGTTGATGTCGCGCGAGCTCGTGACCCTGTCGCCACAGACCAGCAACCGCGAGGCCTTTCTGCTGATGGAGCGGTCTCACGTCAAGGCAGCCCCGGTCGTCGACCAGGCGCGCCACGTGCTCGGCATCCTGACGCGCGATGATGCGGTGCGTACCGAGCTGATCACCCCATCGCTCGACAGCGCGGGACGGCTGATGGTCGCCGCCGCTGTCGGCATCTCGGCACGAGCTCCCAAACGCGCAGCCCGCTTGCTCGAGCTGGAGGTCGACGCGCTCGTGCTCGACACGGCACATGGCCACCAGCGGCAGATGATCGAGGCTCTTCGGGCGGTGCGCAAGGTCTGCGGGACCAACGTGCCTTTGGTGGCGGGCAATGTCTGCACCGCCGAAGGTACCCGCGCCCTGATCGAGGCCGGGGCGGACATCGTCAAAGTCAACGTCGGCCCCGGCGCGATGTGCACGACCCGCATGCAGACCGGGGCGGGGCGGCCGACGTTCACCAGCGTGCTGCATTGCTCCCGAGAGGCTCGGGCGCTGGGCCGCCACGTCTGGGCCGACGGTGGAGTGCGGGCTCCCCGCGATGTCGCGCTCTACCTGGCGGCGGGTGCGTCGCGGGTGATGGTGGGGACCCTTCTGGCAGGCACCTATGAGAGCCCCGGAGATATCCAGGAAGACCACGCCGGCGCGCTGTACAAAGAGAACTACGGCATGGCCAGCGCACGCGCAGTGCAGGAGCGGACCGCCGAGCTCGGGCCCTTCGAGGCCGCGGTCAAGCAGATGTTCCAGGAGGGGATTTCAACCTCGCGCATCTACCTTCGGGAAGGTTTCGAGAGCGCGGGCGCCCATATCGTCGATGTGCTGACGGGCCTGCAATCGGCCTGCACCTATGTCGGAGTGCGGAATGTCACCGAGCTCTACGAGCACGCGGTGGTCGGTGTGCAGAGCTCGGCGGGATTCTCAGAAGGGCGGCCCCACGGGCGGATCCGGAAGTGAGCGCTGGCAAAGATCAAGCCGCGAGCGGCCCTTCCCCCGCATCCTCGCAGAACCGCTGCGGCAAGCACTTCCGCAGGGTCGCGTGCAAGGTCTCTCGCACGATGGGAAGGTTGACGTAGGCGTCAAAGGCGTCGCCCGACGCGGAGCCTGTCACGCTTTCTCCGAGGGCAACCAGCGCTGGCGCCGGCCGGCCCTGCGCAACGGCCTGCGCTCTGATCGTCTGCGCTAGCCTCAGGCCATCGACACCACGCATGGCCAGGTCTGCCGCGACCAGCCCGTAGCTGCCAGCGTCGGCGCGCTGCTCGACTTCTGCTTGCTCGGCATACATCTCCACCCGGCAGCCCCACTTCTCCAACAGCAGCCGAGCGATCCGCGGCGCCAGCGTGTTCTTTGCCAACATCAGAACCTCGAGTGGGGCGACTGCCGGCTCCGGCCCGTCGGCCAGTTTCAGGGGAAGGCGGACGACAAAGCGGCTGCCCTTGCCAGGCAAACTCTCGGCCCAACATTCCCCGCCGAACAGGGCCACCAGGTCACGCACGATGGCCAGGCCCAGGCCTGTGCCTCCGAAGCGGCGGGTGGAGGAGTCATCTGCCTGGGTGAAGGGCTTGAAGATGGTCTCGAGCTTGTCGGCGGGGATGCCGATGCCCGTGTCCTCGACGAAAAGCTCGATACGGACCCGCACTGCCTCGATTCCCAACAGCGTACATCCGACCGAGATGTTGCCCTGGTCGGTGAACTTCACTGCGTTCCCGACCAGGTTGAGCAACACCTGCCGCAGACGCCCCGCGTCTCCGAGAAGCCCGTCGGGAATGTCATCGGCGACCGTCAACCCAAAGCTGAGGCCTTTCTCTGCTGCACCGAAACGCAGCGGTTTGAGTGCCGTCTCGAGGGTCTGGCGCAAGGCGAAGCGTTCGTCATGCAACTCGACATGGCCCGCTTCGAGGCGCGAGTAGTCGAGGATCTCGCTGACGATATCCAGCAGGACATTGCCCGAGCTGCGGATCATCGCCAGGTACTCCATTTGCTCGGCGTTCAAGTCGGTAAGCAGGGTCAGGTCTGCGATGCCGAGGATGCCGTTGAGGGGCGTGCGCAGCTCGTGGCTGACATTGGCGAGGAAGCGGCTCTTGGCCTGGTTGGCGCGGTCGGCCTGCAACTTGGCGACCTCGAGCTCGCGGGCCCGCGCCTCGAGCAGGAAGCGGCTCTCCAGCGCCGAGCGATATTGTTGGTGCTGTTGGCGCGTGACTACCAGGCAGAAGACGATAAAGATGCCGTAGGCCACGGCCAGGGCGATACCGATACGGCCTCCCACGTACACATTCGCCGCCAGGGGAGGGCCGATGATCAGGCTCAGGTAGGCAACGCTGAGTTTGTAGTCGGGGCACAGCGCCGTCAGGGCGCCGGCCATGAAACCCGCAACCAGCACGGCGATGAACATGTAGCTCCAGCCCAGAGTGAACAGCAGGGCTGTGCAGGCGGCAAAGGCTCCCCAGCCGAGCGCGAATCCACACGCGACGATGGTGAACGCCCGCCGCCAGCGCGCCGGTGAGCGGGCATACAGCGCCTCAAAATTGCGGGCCAGGAGGAACTGGCCGATGCCGAAGACCAGACTGAAGCCCATCAAGCTGTAGATCAGCCAGCTGTGGTGCTCGCGCAACTCGGTGGCGAACAAGACCACCACCGCGAGCCCGAGATAGGTAAAGCTGCCGGGACGTGACCGGTCAGAGAGATCGCGCGAGACCGCCTCGCGCATCGCGCTCAGGTGGGGGCGCAGCTGCTCCTGCTGTTCGGGCTTGTGCGTCAGGACCTGCTATCCTTCCAGGTTCTCTCGAAAGACCTCAGAGCGAGCGACGAGTCTCTTCGATGGCTTTGAGTAGCGCGACAGCATCGGGAAAACGCTTGTCGGCGTGCTTGGCCAGGCACCGGGCCACCAACTTGTCGAGCCGCCGTGAGATTCCCGGGCAGCGCATGAAAAGGGGCACAAACTTCCCCTGCAGGGTCTTGCCCACCACCTCGGAGAACTTGCCCTCGAAGGGGGCACGACCGGTCAGCAGGAAGTAGAGCGTTGCCCCCATACTGAACACGTCGCTAGCCGGTGTCACCTCTTTGGCTTCGACCAGTTGCTCCGGCGGCGCATAGCCCAGGGTTCCCATGCCGACTCCGGTGGCCGTCAGGTTGCTCTGCTCGGTCTTGGCGATGCCAAGATCGATCAGCTTGCATTGCCGCAGCTCTGGAGGAACGATGCCCTCGATGGTCTGATTCTGCAGGCGCTGGTCCTGGGACTCTCGGGCGTCAGGGGTGATGCGGGGGACCATGATGTTGGCAGGCTTGATGTCCCGATGGACCACCCCCAGCTTGTGCAGCTCGGCCAGGCCTCGCGTGGCCGCCTCCATGATGACCAGCGCCGAGAGCGCGGCGAGGCCTGGACGCTTGTGGTCTTTGACAATCTTCAACAGGTCTTCGCATGACCAACCATCGATGTACTCCATCACGATGTAATGCAGTCCGTCCGCCTCTCCGATCTCATACACGCGTACCAGGTGCTTGCTGCGGATCTTCTTCAGCAGCTTGGCCTCAACGATGAAGCGGTTGATCACGCGTTCGTTGGCCGCCTTCTTGTTCAGCACCTTGACCGCGACCTTGGCGTTGTTCTTGAGGTGCTGGCCGAGGTATACGCTGGCGAATCCTCCCGCACCCAGGCGCTTGATCAGGCCGACGGGGCCGAGCGTGCGGTGGAATTTGGGCTTCGCCTTACGACTTGTGCGCGGCTTCTCGTGGATGGGCCGCGAGGGCTTGCGGGTGGCGGCTTCGATCTCTGCACGAGCCAGCCTGCGCGTCGTGGGCCGCGCGGGAGACGATGGTTCCGATACGGGTCGCTGAGAGCCGTGCCGCTGCCGCGAAGCAGGCGTGCCCGAACGCCCGCTGCTCAACGGCTTGGGCTTGGTCTTGCGCGCGCGCTCGGAGACCGGCCGTTCCTTGCTTCCCGGTCTGGGCTTGCGCGGGCGGTCGTGCGCGGGCGGTTCGCTGCGCGACGGGGCTTCGCGTCCGCGTCGTTGCACAGCGCTGCGGGCGGGCAGCTCGGGAGTGGGCTTGCGGCCACGACCTTCCCGCAGAGGGAGAGCAGGCGGAACGAGCGGAATGCGCCCGGTGGTGCTCCCCCGGAGCCGGGTCGTCGCGCCGTCGCCTGCGCGCCCCGACGGACGTGGCCCGCGACGACGATCCGGGGCGCGCAGGTTGCGCTCCGAACGGCTGCGTTCGTCGGAGGGACGCTTGCGTGGCTCCCGCCGGTCGGTGGTCGATGGAGCGAGCGGGTAGCCGTCTTCGTCGCCCTCCTCGGCGGCCTCCTGGATCGCGTCGAGCATCTCGAAAGTCGTCATCACCTTGAGCTTGCCGCCGTCTCTCCCCGCGCTCACCTCCATCGGCTGGGCTTGCTCCTGGGCCGGGGCTTCTTCGTCCTGTTCGTCTCCGCTCTCTGGGGAGGGCGCAAAGTTGCGCGGCGCTTTGACGACCTTGCGCGGGGACGCGCTGTTGTCACTGTCCGCGATCAAGCCGCCATAGAACTGGTCGAGGCGTTTCAGCTTGCCGATGGTGTTGGAAGGCGGGCGCTCTATTTCTTCTTCCTGCGCCTTTTCCTTTTCCTTTTCCTTTTCCTCTTCCTCTTCCTCCTCTTCCTCCGCATCTCCTGCTGCGCTTTCGTGTTCCTGTTTCTTGGCGGCTGCAGTGGCTGCTGGGGCCGGGGGTGTAGCCACCGCTACCTCTTCGAGCTCTTCGGGGGCGGCCACCAGGGTGGGAAGACTGTCTTCGGAGATGCTCATCTTTCCGGCCGCTGCATAGGCCGGTATTGCACCGCTCGGCTCCGGGTCGAAGGAGCCGGGAAGCTCGGCTCCCTCTTCGTCGTCGCCAAAGATGTCGTCGATGATCTGCTCAGAGGTCGTACCGGCCGCGTCCAACGGCAACTCGAGGATGGCCTCGCGCAACTCGTTGAGCTGCAGGCGTTGGTGGGCCGCTTCGTTGGTCGCTTCGAGCAACAGCACCCCCAAGCGCTCGTACCACCCCTCTTCCACTCCATCGACGCTCAATCGGGCCCGGGCGGGTCGCAGAATGTCACGGTGGGCCCCCCCATCCTGAGGATCGCGGAAGGGCTCGGCGCAGTCGCCGCGCACGATGAATGCCACGAGCATCGCGAAGCTGAAGACGTCCCAGCTCGCATCAGCCTTGCGCAGATCGGGGGGCGCGAACAGAGGGTCGGGAAGCCGGGACAGGCTGCCATCCGCCCCGAGGCTGCAACCACAGTTGGTCAGCAGAGCCCGCGGGCGTGCCAGGTTCTTGGCGATCAATACGTTCTCGGGCTGCACATCGAGATGGCACAGATTCCAGGAGTGCAGTTTCTCGAGAGCCGTCGCCACGTCGCGAAGAATGCTGAAGACTTCGCCGATGCCGATGCGCTCGCGAGCCGTCCGCCAGCTGCGAAGGTCTGTGGTGCCTCCTGGGCAGGCCAGGGCGAAGAGCTTGTGTTCGTCCTCAAGCCTCCGCACGCGCCGGTAGGTGAGCAAGCGTGCCCGGCCCCCGACCTTTTCCTTGCGGCAGAGTTTCTCGATCGTACGCAGCTTCTCGATCTCGAGCCCACTCTGCTGCAGAGCGGACTCGGCGGGGCCATAGACTCCATGGACCTTGAGCAACAGCGGACTGCCGCGAGAGTCGAAAGCGCTGAAATGCGGCGTATCTCCCCGCGAAGGTTGCGACGCAGGCTTCTTGTAGACCGGGAAAGTCTTCTCCCATTTGGCCAACAATGTGTCCACCTGCGTCTGCCGCCACTGCGCCAGAGGTTTCGCGCGCAGCCAACCGCGGAGCTGCTCAAGCACGGCTGACCGGCTCAGTCGGCTACCCGACAGCGGCGCCTGCAAAGTTCCCGTGCTCTCCAGAACCCAGGGGTCGGCCCGCGCCAACTTGGGATCCGCCGCCTCTTCGGCCGCCTGCAGCTGTGCCAGCAGCGGTTGCAGCGTCAGTTTCGAACGGCGGTCGCTGCTGAGCGTCCAGCGCTTGTGGTTTTGTACGGCCAGCAGGTAGCTGCCGCCTTCAGCCTGCAGCCAGGTCTCGTTGGCCAACCAGACGTCGAACAACTGGCTGCGCGGCGCCCTCGCCACCACGCCCAGTAAGGTGCGATCGCTTCCGGGCACGCGGCCCCGCCAGAGCTCGGCTTGCTCGAGATCCTCAGCAAAGAGGGCACGGTCACGGCCCAGCATCAGCCGCTGTGCGACGAACTCCGGCCCGTTCAAGCGGACCTCGGCGGGGCCCTGCCCTTGCGAGGCGGCCGCCAACACGGCAGCTTCGATGTGCTGCCAGACCTTGAGAAAACGTTGTCCGCCTGCTTGAAGCAGCGGCTCGGCGCAGCGAGCCGCCAGGAACACGCCCTCTACACTGAGCTCGAGAGGCAGGCTGGCGGTCGTTTCTCGACGGTCGAATGCGCGCGCATGCTTGACGAACGCGAGCATTCCGCGAGGCGCGGCCAGGCCTTCGAGCGCCATACGTGCCTGGCTCGCAGCCAACATGTCGGAAATGGTGGGGCGCGACGCATCGACGGGGATTTGGATGCGGCCCCGCAGCCGAACCGGTGCCCCGTCCCTGTCCAGCCGAGGCTCGGCATAGACCAGAACCTGCGCTGGGCCCGGGCTCAGCTGGGGTTGACGGAGATCGACGAAGGTGAAATCAGAAATCGCATCACCAGGATGTCACGCACAGCGTGTTCCCCCCCAACACCATAAGCGATGCGTCGTCGATAGGCCAACGCAACTAGCTGAGCAGCGCGATCAGCCAGGAAAAGCCCACCAGACCTCCCAGCGCCGAGCCGAGATGCGCCGCCAGGGCGACGATCAAGACGCGCGTGACCCGGTTGCGGTAGACGCCGCGTACGCTGGCGAAATCTTCGTGCACCGTCTCGAAGTCTTCGACGGTCGGCTTGCGCAACCAAGCCTCGACCGGCCCGACCACCATGCCAGCGCCGAGCAACGGATTCAGGCTGGTGATCGGCGAGGTGACCAGAGCTGTCCCGATCGACAGCAGTTTCCCCCCCGCAATGATCGTCAGCAGGCCCGCGAATACCGAGTTCGGAAGGATCCAGGCCCACAGCATCTCTTCAAGCGTCGTGCCCTCGTTCTGGAAATAACCGTAGGCGAAAGCCGACAGCACCAGAATGGGCAGCAGCCACTTGAGGACTCCGACCAGCTTCGAGGGGGGCGGCAATTGGCTGATGGCCTCGCGGTCCACCGGTTTCCCGAACTGCGCTTTCATGCCCGGCACGTGGGCGGCGCCGACGACCGCGACGATGTGCTCGCCCTGCAGCTCTTCGATGCTCGACATCATGAAACGGTCGCGCTCGTCGATCAGCGGCTCTTTGATCTCGGGGACTTCCTTGGCCAGGGTCTGGAGCATGTTGGACAGGTTGGCCCCCTGCTTGAGGTCCTCGATGTCCTGCTCGGAGACCTCTGCTCGGCTGAACATTCCGCCGAAGATCGATGCGAGCATCAGGTTCTTCTTCCAGAAGCCGAGGTTGGCCCAGGTGCGCTTCAGGGTTACCTGCACATCGCGGTCGATCAGCTTGACCTCGGCACCGATCTCGCGAGCCTTGTCGATGGCGGCGAGCAGCTCTGCGCCCGGCTTGACGCCGAGCTTCTTGCCGATGTGGCGCTGGTAGGCGCTCAAGGCCAGGTTGGCGAGCAGGAAGAGCGTGCGGCCACTGCGGACGACCTGGAAAATGTCGGTCTTCTGCCAGGATTCGGTGTCGGTCAGCGCGCGGAGGCGGGTCTCGCAGAGCTCGACGGCGACGATATCGGGACGCTCATCTTCGATGATCCGCAAGACCTCCTGCACGCTCTTCTCCGAGACGTGGGCAGTACCGACCAGCGTGTAGCGCGTGCCGGGTCTCTCCAACCTGCAGATGTTGTCCTGCTCGGTGTGTGTCTCGGCGTTGTCTTGGGCGGTAGGCTCTGTCGATTCCAGCGTGGCGCCAGGGGCGGGCTCAGTGCCGGTGTCGGGCGGGGTATCCATCGGGCATCCTCCGGGCCGCAGTCTACCACGTGCGGGCCTCTTTGGGGCGGATTTCGTGCAGGGCTCCCGGCGGACTGCGGTCAACACTGCAGCGCGCGAAGCTCGCTGTTCCGGTTGGTGTCAGGCGTCGCGCCAGGCACGCATGCACTTGCGCATCGCCCGCTGCAAATCGCTGATCGAGCAGGGCTTGGGTACGAACTCGCAGAAGCTGCCCAGCGGAAGCTTGCCGACCACGCTGCCCTGATGGGTGAGTCCGGACAGGAAGACGGCCGGCAGCTCGCGGTCCAGCTGGATGAGGCGCTGGTAGGCTTCGATGCCGGACATGGTCGGCATCATGATATCGAGTAGCAGCAGGTCGTACTCCTGGCGCCCGTTGAGGATCTGTTCGACCACTTCGTTGCCGTCCTTCACAGCGTCGACCAGGTGACCGCAACGTTCGAGCATGGCGGCGATCGTCTGCCGGTTCAGGGTCTCATCCTCGGCCATCAGGATGCGCAGGCGTCTTCCGATCTGTTTGAGGGCATTGCCGGAAGGCTTGGCGATGGGCGTCCCGTCTGCCAGGGGCAACACGAGCCGGCAGACGGTGCCCTGTCCGGGCTGGCTTTCGAGCAGAACAGCCCCGTGGTGGTCGCGCATCGTGCCGAACACCACCGACATCCCCAAGCCGGTCCCGTTGCCAAGGGCCTTGGTCGTGAAGAAGGGGTCGAAGACGCGCTGCAGGGTGTCTGGCGTCATGCCGTGTCCAGTGTCGGAGATACGGACGCAGGCATAGCAGCGCGCGGTGCCTCCGGGGATGTGGAGTCGGCAGAAGTCTTCGTCGAGGTCCAAGATCTCCGTGGTGATCGTCAATGTGCCGCCGTCGGGCATCGCGTCGCGGGCATTGATGCACACGTTGAGAACGGCATTCTGCAACATGGTGGCATCGGCGAGCGCGAAGCAACGCTCCGCAGCCGTCTCGACCCGGATGGCGATGCGCTTGTCGAGCGTGTGACGCAGCAGCTCGACGACCGTCGTGACGAGATGCGGCAGGTCGAGCAACTCGGTCGTCAGTTGGCTGCGCCGCGAATATGTCAGCAGGTTCTTGGTCAGCTCGCTGGCCCGAGCCGTGGCGTCGGTGATCACCCCGACATACTTGGCGGCTTCAGGACACGAGGCATCGACATGGCGACGGATCAGCTCGCTGGCCCCCATGATGCCCATCAACATGTTGTTGAGGTCGTGGGCCAGCCCTCCGGCCAGCTGCCCGATCGAACGTAGCTTCTGCGCTTCGAGCAGCTGGGCCTGGCTCTCGCGGTAGTCGGCCGCCGAGTGTTGCGCTTTCAGCACCTCGGCCAAGTAGGACGCCAGAAGCTCGGCGATGGTGGCGTCGGCGTCGGAGAAGGGCTCTTCGGGGGAGCGCCGTACGCACACACCCTCCGGAGTCTCAGACCTGGGAACCGAGATCGGGACCAGCAGGGCGCTGTGTTGCTCGTCGACATGCCGGGCCGGGCCGCCGTGGCGGAGAACGCACAGCTCCTGTTCCGCCAGGCCCAGCTCGCCGACCAGCAGGTCCAGCGCGACGCGTTGGCTGGACGCGGCGTGGAGCTCTTCACCGAGCAGGCGGACAAACAAACCGATGCATGCGTCTATGCCCTGCGCGGTCGGCAAACTCTTCGCGACGGACATCAGGCGCAGGAGTCGCTGATTCATCGCCTCGAGCTCGCGGCTCTTGGCGGCGAGCGCCCGCTTCGCTGCGCGGCGCTCGTTCAGCAGGGCCGCTTCCCGCTCTGCGCGATGGACGACGTGGACCATCTCGCGAAAGGACTCGGGAGTCTTGACTACGTAGTCGAGCGCCCCGGCTTTCATCGCGGTGACGGCGAACGACTCATCTCCATGACTCGTCATCACGACCATCGGAGGACCATCGGGGTGGTCGTGCAGCAGGTCGGTGGCGCGGCCATCCGGGAGGTTGAGGTCGGCCAGGATCAAGTCGGGCACACAGTGGGCCAGGCACTTGCGCGCAGCCTCGAGATTGCTTGCGACCTCCACGGTGTAGTCGCTGTTGCCGGCAAAGGCACGTTCGATCAGAAGAGCGTGGCTCTCGTCGTCCTCGAGGATCAGCAGTCGCCGCAGGCCCTTCATCGTGCAGCTCCTGCGAGGTCCCACGCTCGGGTCTGGCCAAATCCCGGCAGCGCAGCCTGGGTGCGAGGCTCCCCGCACGGCAGACCAGGCATGGCGGCTCCGTAGAGCGCGGCAGAGACCATGACCGGGGCAGCCCGGACCTGTGCCTGGGGGTCAGCCATGGGAGGAATCCTGGGGGGCAAAGGTGTTCGTACGCAGCCAGTATTGGGCCAGCGAGCGGGCGATGGTCTTCATACGCTCGAAATCCATCGGTTTGACCAGGTAGCTGTTGGCGTGGGCTTTGTACGCCTCGCGAACATCCTCTTCCCGTTGCGAGGTCGTCATCACGACGACGGGGATGGAGCGCGTCTCAGGATCGCCCTTCAGGCGCTGCAACACCTGGAGTCCGTCGAGCTTGGGCATGCGCAGATCGAGCAAGACCAGGTCCGGACTGCGCAGGTCGGAATCGTAGACGTAGCGCAAAGCCGCCTCTCCATCCCCGACGCGTTCGATCCGGAGAGGGAGCTCGGATTCGGCGTGCATGCAGATGCTGATCAGCTCTGCGTGCGCGTCGTTGTCCTCGACGAGCAGAACCTCGAACTTCGCTTTGTCGACGGCTGCCCGCAAGGCATCCTCTCCCGCGTTGCCTGCCGAAACATCGCTCGCCGCAGTCTCGGGGCAGTTGTTGCTCCCGGCACTTCTGCGGTTGGGACGCGGCGCAGGTGGGCTCACAGGAACATCCTAGCAGTTCACCTGGAGCCGCAAAACCTGCGATTTTTGCGCGCAAGTGCTGTTTCCAGCGCCGAACGCGGGCCGTGGCTCCGACCCAGGCGGCCCTTGTCAGGCCACACCGGGAGAAGTTGTGGGAGGCGCCGGGATCTGGAACAGAACGGTGCTGCCCGCGCCGGTTCCTTCCGACTCGAGCCAGACGCGCCCCCCATGCACCTCTACGATGCGGCGTACCAGGGCCAGTCCGATCCCGGTCCCCTCCACGTCGGGGTGCAGCCGGTTGAAAAGTCCGAAGACCTTCTCCTGGTATTCCGGCTCGACGCCGATGCCGTTGTCTTTCACGAAACAGAGGATGCCGCGATCATTCTGTTCTGCGCCGATCTCGATCCGTGGCTCCGCCTGATCTCCCATGAACTTGACCGCGTTGTCGAGCAGGTTGGTGTACACCTCCAACAACCGGACACGGTCGCCGTGAGCCTGGGGCATCGACGGATGGATCGCGACGGTGACGCCGCGCTCCGCGATCGCCCCGGCCACGAGCTCGACGGCCTCGGGCACCAACGCGGTCAGATCCACATCCTCGGGAGGGTTCATCGAGCGCCCGATCCGGCTCAGCTCCAGCAGCTCGGCCAGGAGGCGGCCCATCTTGTCGGCCGCGCGGCTGATGTGCTCGATGTCCCGCGTGATGCCGTCCTCGTCGCCATCTGCCAGGTCTTGCTGAAGAAGGCCCAGGAAGCCCTTGATGGTCACCAGTGGCGACTTCAGATCGTGGCTGACCGTGTAGGTGAAGCGCTCAAGCTCGGCGTTGCGGTTCTCCAGCTCAACGTTCTTGACCTCGAGATCCGCGATCAATCGTTTGCGTTCTTGCTCGATGCGCTCGCGCTGTGCCACTTCGGCTTTGAGATGCAGATGGCTGGAGTGCAGATCAATGTAGGCTTGTTCCAGCTCACGGGCGGCGGCGCGCGCCGTAAACGGCCATGTCAGGGTGCGCCGGAAGCCGGCGAGGAGTCCTCCGCCCCCGGGGAGCCGTATGTCGTAGCGGAAGCCGCCGTCGATCGCCTCCATTTCGACCTTTGAGGTGTCCAGCCCCACTGCCGCCGGCAGGCTGATGAGCGAACCCTTGGTGATCAGAAAGAACTCCCGGCAGAGCGGGTAGCCCTCGACCATGGTCGTCTCCATCGACAGGTGATGGGGACCGTGTTCGTCGAGGCGGAACTGGATGCAGGCAAACATGCGCCGCGCGATACCGACGCCGGTCCCCGGCCGCACCATCGCGTGGTAGAAGTCCTTGGCCGAGTACAGCAAGCGGGCGGGGACCGTAAACGGGCGTGCCCACGGCGAGTCCATCACGATCAGGCCCAGCTCGATGAAGCCCTCGTCGTCCCAGACGGCGCGCGTGTTGGCGATGATGGCACAGTAGCTGGCCCAGCTGATACGCCCGTTCTTGTCGCGCAGCTGGGCCGTCGAGCAGCCCGAGCCTTCGACCAGTTGCTGCAGGGGAAGTCCCTTCTTCTCCCATTCGAGAAGGATGCGGCCGAAGGTGCGGCAGGCGACCTCCTGTCCGACGAGCTCGCTGGGTGGACTGCTCATTCCGGCTCCGCCCCCTTCGAGAGCGGGACGTTACGCGCGGGCGGTCCCAGCTTCTCGAAGCAGCTTGTGACGGAATCCTACCGCTTTTGCGGCCGGGCATCGACTCCCGATCGCGACTGCGTCCGCCCTGGTTGGGGAGCGAAGGCAGCGCGGAGCCGGTCCTCTGGACGGCCTCCTCAATCCTCGCCCGAGCAGCTGCCCACGATCTCTCCCTGGGTCATTCCCGTCAACTGCATGTACAGCGGAAGGGCGCCTGCGCGTAGGGACGTGCGGATCCGGAGCACGCGGCGCGGGGATGTTTTCTGGCTCATGGTCAGTCTCCTTGGTGCGCGGGGCACTCGCCCCACGGGAGGTGCTCTCCAACACAGGCGTGACGTGGGGACGAATTCGGAAGAAACCGCTGCTTGGGATCGCTTCATTTTTGTGAACTATGTTTACGTTGGCAGCTTCCATGCCCATCCCTGAGGCCGTATGGAGCCGTGGTCCGGGAGCTGATCCGCATGTCTGTTGCGCGGAGACGGCGTATGACTCTCCGGCGCGCAGTTCCTCAAGCTTCTGACAGGACCCGGCGTCGCAGAAGAATGCGCTCTCTAACGAAGCACTTTGTTGCTGTTCGCTGCTCGTCCAGGAGAGACAAAGGCGAGTCCTTCGTGGGGTCGCGTGTATTGCCTGCTCGTGGCCGAGTTGGAGAAAAAATTGACAAAAGGCTGAGCCCTCGCGCCGAGCCGGGAGAAGGAAGCAGATCTACGGAGGACCTCCCGATGCCGAGCTTGGCCACTGCACCCCTCAAAGCCCTCGACAAGACCGCCCAGGACGACGCCAAGGCTCAGCCCGGGACCGCCGCCCCGCTAGACGATAGGGCCAAGGCCAAACCGGCGGCCAAGGCCGAGCCTGCTCCAACGGGGGCGCCCGCTCCCAAGAAAACGCCCGACGACGTCGGCAAGCCCTCCGTCTCATCGCAAGCGGGGGCGGGGACCGCCGCGGATCCTGTCACTGTAAAGGCGGACGGCTTGACCAGCGGCGTACGCCTGAAGAGCGGCAAGGTCTACAACGTGCGCTTTCCGCGTCCGGACGCTAAGGCGGGAACGCTGACTCTGACCGTGCAGTTGGTGACCGGCAAAGGCAAGACAGTGCTCGGCGGCGGCTCCGCCCTCGACCCGGCGGGAGCCCGCGTCATCCTGCGCGGTCCGGTCACCCGTGAGGCCGAGAGTGATGCCTCGGGCACGCTGAGTTTCCGCAGCCTGCCCGAGGGAAGTTACCAGGTCGAGGCAACCAAGACCGCCGGCGGCACATCGGTGCAGGGCAGCGCCGAGCTTCGGCTGCCGACAACGGAGCCGGTGCAGGTGCGGCTACTCGCCAAACTCGGGGACGCCTCCGGGACCGCGGGCGCCGGGGCCGCTACCGTCCTGGCATCGCCGGGCAGTGCGACGGTGACGTTCAAGTCGCGTCCGGGCGTCGAGATCATCCTGCGTGGACAGAACGGCAGCGAGGATCACCCCGGTAAGACTGGCGTCGACGGCCTATTGGAGCTGCGCTCGAGTCTGCAGCCCGGGAGCTACCAGGTGATCGGGCGCAAGTCCGGACTGGCGCAGACCTCAAACGTGCAGCTCACGATACCGGTGCGCTCGACGACCACCGTCGACGTCCCGATGTGCGAGTCCTTCACTTTGCAGATCAAGGCCGCCCAAGGCGCGGAGATCAGGGTCGTCCATAAAGCGACCGGCAAAGAGACGGTGCTCGGGGTCACGGGCAACGACATGGTGCTGCTCTGCGCTCCCGAGCTGCCGGCCGGGAGCTACTCGATCCGCGCGCATAAGCCCGGCCATGTACTCAAGTCCCATGTCGGCTTTGATTGGAAGCCGGGCCCGAACACCAGCACCGAGGTCTTCCTGCAACCTGACCCTCGCGCCGCGCCGGGCGCTGTCCGCCTGCGGGTCGTCCGCTATCCGGGCGGCCCGGTGGTGTCCAACCAGAGCTACTCTGTCGTCTCCCGCGTGGCTCCGCGGCAGGAGCTGACCACCGATGCCCAAGGCGAGGCCCAGGTGACGCTCGCGCCAGACAGCCACTACGAGCTGCAGCCCGCGGGTGTGCCGCTTCCGAAGCTGACGAAGGGAGCCGATACGCTCGAGGTCGCACTGGCGTCGGTGGCGCCCGTCCTGACGCTACGTGTGACCGACCGAGCCGGCAAGGGTCTGGCCGGGGTCGAGCTCACCCTGGGCACCGGCCAGGCCGCCAAGGTCCTGGGAACGACCGGCGCCGACGGCGGTCTCACCGCCACACCGCAGCTCGCCGAGGCCTCCCACCCCCTGCAGGCCAGCCTCGAGGGCTGGCGCATGGCGGAGGAGGTCAGCGTGGCTTGGAAGTGGCAGGACACCAAGCGCACTCTCACACTGGAGCGTACTCCGCGCCCCGTGAACCTGATGCTGCGCTATTATCCGGGCGGCCCGGCGGCCAAGAATCACAGCTTCGAGCTCAACGGAGGCGCCGAGCGCCTCAGTCTGCAGACCGATGCCGAAGGCAACGTCGAGGTCTCGCTGATTCCGCGCACCCGCTACACGCTGCAGCCTGGCGGTCGCTTGGTCGAAGTCGGCGCCGAGCAGAGCTCCGCGCCGCATGAGGTGACGCTCGCCGACAAGGCGCCGGTGGTCACTGTATTGATCAACGATCGCTGGGGGCGACCGGTCGAGAGGGCCGGCGTCGTCCATGCCGGAGGCACTGTACGCACGGACGGTAGCGGCGGCGCCCGGATCCAGCTGGTGGCTCCGGGCCCCTTGCAGGCCGAGTTGCTCCCACCGGAGGGCGAAGACTGGGTCGGGGAGGCAGAGAAGCTCGAGCTCGCGATCGAGTTCCGCGTTCAGACCTTGCCCGCCTACGGCACGCAATGGGCACAGCGGCGTGGTTTGCGGGTCACCCTGCGCGACGCCGCAGCTAAGGACCCGATCGATGGGGCGGAGGTAACCCTGACTGGTCCCGAGCACGCCGCAGGCACGAAAATGACCAGCGACGCCCAGGGCCAGGTCAGCTTCGAGAAGCTTGCCCCCGGGAACTACGAAGTCACCGCCAGTAAAGGCGAATTGAAGCATTTGGAAACGCTGAGCGTCAAACTCGGCGAAGCCGATGCGACTGCCGACGGTCGCCTTGGCGATCCTGCACGTGCCGCCCGCAACGAAGGCATCGTGAGATTGCGGGTGGTGAGCGACAAGCAGGACCCGGTCGCCAACGCCCAGGTCGACTTGATCCTGCCCGACGGCAGCACTCGCCAGGAAGTGACAGGCAGCGATGGGAAGCTGGACCTCGAGCTGCCGGTTGGCGGAACTCGGGTCAAGGTGCGTAAGGCCGGCAACCCGGGAGGCGTCGACGAGGAAGTCACACTCGTCGCAGGTGAGGTGCGGGAGCTGTCGCTCACGCTCACGCTCACCGCGGGGACAAGCGGCGGCACGATCAAAGTGAGGGTCGTCCGGGACCTGCGGGGCACGCCGGCAGCTGGCGTCGATGTCGAGCTGACCGAGCGCAAGGTCTCGACCGGAAAGGTCAAGACCGGCGCCGACGGTATAGCGGTGTTCGAGAACACCGCCGTCGCCCGCTGGACCGCGATCGCCCAGCAGGGTGAGGCATTCGATTCTCTCAAGCTCGATTTCGACGGCAGCGATCTCGAGGTGAAGCTCTACTTGATTCCGGCGCATATCCTGCGCGAGCACATCCGCCTCAGCCATACCGTCAAGCTGCCCGACGGCAGCACCGTAACAATGAAGGATGGCGCCAAGCAGTTGGTGGCCCGCGGCGCGCCGCTCGAGATCACGACCGTCGCCACGGTCGAGGGCCTGCCGGAACGGGTGCGTGAGACACTGACCTTGCGCCAGGTCAGCCATGGTTTCAAGGAAGACGACGACCGCCCAATCCGAAATACAAAGGCCGTCGCCCGACTCACGACTGGGAGTATGGTCGAGGCCGCGGTGAAGGTCCACTGTGGTATGTGGCGGTCAACGAGCTTCACCGAGACGCTGATGTTCAACCAGAATGCCGAGGTGCGGGTGCGCTTCCAGATCGCAGATTGGACCGTGGATGCCAAAAAAGGGGACGATCTCCCGATGGGCACCGCGGAGCGGCCGCACGTGCTCGAGCTGAAGCCCGAGCGCCGCAGCGCGGATGGGACGATCCTTAAAACCATCCCGAAGACGGGCGGACTGGACAATGCCGTGCTGCAACTCAAGCAGGGGCTGCTCATGCCGCCGCCCGTGGGATCACCTGCGGTGTTGACCAGCGCTGACGGCAAGACGCGTATCGACGGCCGCACGGACAAAAACGGAAATGTCACCTTCCATGGTGTGCCGGCCGGTGAGCTTCAGTGCGTGCTCGCGCCCGGCACTATCGACCTGGGGGTCGCGCTGAAGGTTGACCGCGCACTCGTGGAGAAGGAGCTCGACAACAAGGGCGAGAAGCTCAGTTTCGGCTTCGTCTCGTCGTCCGATTCCCCCGATCGTCAACTCAATCTGATGATCAACGAGACCCGCACGCCGGAGCAGGGGGACTTCGACATCGAGGTCACCGTCAAACCGAAGCCTGGCGGAATCGCGATCAGGCCGGGCCTTCGTGGACAGATGACCGTGAAGCGCGGAGCGACGATCATCGATCGTGTTGAGCTCGCGCTTTGCTACCAGCGCGATTGGTATGCGAACGAGCTATTGGAGCGCTATGTCGAGGTCGACGCGAAGATCGAGCAGGCAGCGCTGCTCGTCGACGGTCAGCTCGGCTATATGAAGACCGCCTGCGACCACTACAAGAAGACGACGAGCACCGCGCATGGTGCCGTGAAAGCGAGGCAGGCCGGCGTCGCGGCTGCAAACAAATCGATGGTTGACCTCCTTCTCGGAGCTGTTGCCTCAGTCTCCGGGGATCTGATGAAAGAAGCGATCAAAGGGACCATGAAGAACGAGTACATCGAGGGCTTCACCACTGCGCTCACGATGGACATGCTCAAGGCCTTTGGTGGGCTTCCTGAGGTGGCACCAGACGCAGCGACGAGGTCCAAGTTTGGCTCTGTCAAATTCAACTGGGTCTCCCTGGCCGAGACGCCGCTTTCCGAAGCACAGAACAAGGCTGCGAGATGCTTCAACTCTATACGTGCCGAGATGGCGACGAGTTTTGCCAAGATGGTCAGCGTCCTCAATAACGAAGGCGCGGACCTCCTTCTCCCGTTCCTTCAGACAGCGCCAGCGAAGGTCTGGTCCAAGCTGCATACGAAGCTCGACAAGGAAATTGAAGGTCTCACCAGCAAGTATGTCGACCGCGAGAACCGGCAGATCTCCGATTTCCGCCCCTACGAGACGGAGATCTGGAAGTTCCTACTCAAGCGCATCACTCCCGTCGACGACAGGGGGCGGCTGAACGATCTGACCGACACGGACGATTGGGAGAAGACAGACCTGATGTCGGTCCTGGTCGAAGAGGAGTTTGCCTTCCTCAAGGTGATTTTCGATCACCTCAAGGCCCAGGGCATCCCAGCCACGACCGTGATGCCGCGTGGGAATGTGGTCGTACGCCGTTGCTACGAGACGTGGAAGAAAGAACCCGAGCTTCGCGCACTCATCAGGAAGGCCAAGGAGAGCGCGGACAGACGCAGCGAGCCCAAATGAGTCCAGCCACCAGGCTGCACATGCTGCTAGTACCGTGTCGCCCACAGGAATCGTTGGTACGACCCATCTGCGAAGCCTGAGAATCCGCGCAGGCGACACGAGAGACCGTGCCGCAACCAGGGGTATCGGAGCGAAACCCAACCAGCATGAGCTGGACCCGACGGAGCACCAGTCAGCGTATCGGCTCGGTCGGGTGCTCGAGGATCCCGGGGGCTACGAGGCGGGCTGCATTCCAAGCGCGGCGAGCCGGCCCGGGCGCTCGTCGAGCTCGACCGTGCGCTGGAGGGGGATCTCCGCCGAGGATTCTGCTGCCGGATGCCTGGCCGGTATGAGCATGGCCCATAAAGCGTGGGAAGCAAGCTGCCCGCGTTGCTGCAATCGTGTTTGGCGGGAGGCTCAGAATCCGACGTCGTAGCCGCGCCAGGTGCCTCCCGCGAGGTCGATGACCCAGACCTTGCCCTGGGCGTAGCTGAGACTGAAGTGGGAGTTGAAGGTGGTGCCGGCGCCGTTGAGAATCGTGGTGTCCATGCGGCTGCCGGTGTCGTCCCAGGCCGAGAGGACGCCGCTCGAGTAGGTAAGATAGTAACCGTTCGAAGTGGCGACGCCGCGGTTGGCGGGGTAGGTGTTCTCGCTGTTCATGCTCCCGAAACCACTGAGGGGGATTTCAGCTAGAAAGCTCCCGCCCGCATCCCAGCGCAGCAGGTTCCCCTCGACCATGGCGACGAAGTGATCCCGGGTAGCGTCGTAGACCACGCTTGCCTGATCCCCGGGAGAGCCGATGAGGCGCGACGAGGGATCGTTCTGCAGGGTCAGATCGGTGACAAAAGTCCCCGATCCGGGAGGATTCTGCACCCTCTGGGTGAGCTGGCTCAGACCACGCAGATAGACAGGTGAGGTCCCGTCGCCCAGCGTGTAGATGCTGCGCGGATTTCGACCGGTCGCGAAGCTCTCCAGGAACGCTCCGGCGGCATCGTGGCGTGCGAAGTTCTGGTCGACAGCGGCACTGGAGACGGCCTCCCACAGGTTGGTCCCATCCCAGGCCACGCTGTTGGCCGCCCCCGAGAGCTGGGCCGCAAAGGTCAGCGTCGCATCGTAGCTGTCCTGGCTAAAGGGAAGCGCAGGCTGGCTGGCCACGTGGTTCGGCAGCTTCTCCAGGCTGATGTAGGTCTCTTCACGCGTTCCGTTCCCATAGACACCCCCGTTGGGAGTCAAGTTGTACGCAAGGAACTTCAGGTCGCTTCCCGTGGCCTGAAACAGGATGTTCGGCGACACTGCGAAGGTCTCTCCACCCGAGCCTTCATTGGCCACGACAGCTTTGCCGATGGTCTGCCCATCGTGTACGAAGTTCACGCCCCAGTTGGCGATAGACTTGTTGATGGTCACGATCTGTCCGGAGATGCGGTAGAAGCAACCCAGCTCCAGGTTGTCGAAGGTCAGATCGCCGAGATAGCCATCGACGCTCTGAAAGGCCGACAAGAAGCGCGTCTGCACCGGAATCTCGGCGTCTCCGCTACCCGCTATGCGCGTGTCGTTGTCATTGATGGCCGCCCGCAGCAATTCGAGCTGGTCGACCACATCCTGGAAGTTCAGGTTGACCTCAGCGGCCAGGGCGGGATCGCCTGCCATGAAGTTGTGGGTCACGCTGGCCGGTGTGCCGACGGAGCTGGCGAAAATGGGGGGTCGGACAGCGAGCAGCGCACTCAGACACAGAACAAGGGCCGCCACGGCGATCACAAATCCACGCTTCGACAACACGGCATCCTCCCTTGAATCGCACTGTTGGACTGCCAAGCTCGAAGGGAGCGCAAAGGGGACCATAGGGCGGTTGCCCCGCGGACACGTGCGCAAAAAAGTAGTGTAGACGAAGCCGTACTCGTCTCCAACCATCAAGTGACTTCCGCCGACAATTTTTTGACATAGGGGATGCAAGATCCAGGTCTGCACGTGTATCGCGTTCTGTTTTGCAGGCATAGTGCGCGAGCGGTACCCGCGAGCCGGGAGGGCGCGGCACAGACGCTCGCGGCGGGGGCCTGCGGGACTCGGCCAGGGGGACGTTCGTCCGCTCGGCGGCCCCGAGCCGTTCAAAACAAATGACCACGCACCCAGCAGCCGGTCTGCCGACGACCCTGGTTGCTCGTGGTGTGGAGCGTGGCTCGAGGACATCACGTGATGGGCTACCAAGCCAGTGCGGGTGCCAACCAGACGTCGAAGAGCGCAACGCCGGCCCAGATCGCACGTCCCGTGAGAATCAACGGTGCCACCAGATTCCAGGCGTAGCTGCGTGGGCGAGACTTTGCATGCAATCGGCCGCCCATGCACACGAGCGCAGAGAGACCGGCTGCGTTCGTCCAAACCCCATCGGGAAGCTTGAGGATGCACAGCGTCTCTGGCGAGATGGCGCTCAGTCCCTTTGGATGAAGGCTAAGGCCGCCTACGCCAAAGGTTGTGGCCCACATCAGCACGAGAAAGCTGGCAGCCGCGGGCATGGTCCAGAGCCAGAATAGAACACTACGCAAGTCCCCAATCCCGCTGTGTGGTTCCTCGACTGCGCCTTCTCTGCCTTTGCGCGGGTCCTCGTGGATCATCGGCACCGACGTTTTCAGGGCACAGCACTCAAAAGAAGACCGGGCCGCTGTCTTCGGACGGTGGCGGGGGCAGCGGTCCGTGGAAGACGCCCAGGTCATCGGTGAAGGGCTCGACGCTGCTCGAGGTGTCGCTGCGGGTGATCACTTCGGAGTCGCTGCTGGTGCCGTCTTCGAACTCCTCGCGGTCCTGCTCTTCGTGCACCTGTTGCGTCTCCAGCGCCGCGGCGGCCATTTGCTGGCGCAGCCGGCGCATCACCCCCGCGGAGGTGATCGCGTTCCGCAGGTCCATGCCGAGCGACTTGGCGAGCATCTCCTGCCGGCGTGGCTCGATCTCGGCCACGTCCGCCAGCTTCATCTGGCGGCCGATGTAGGAGGCCTCGTCCAGCTCCAGCGGCGGGCTCAGGAACGACGCGGTGTTCTTGCCGTGCTGCTCGTCATGTTCGAAGTCGAAACGGGCTGGGGCGTCCGATTTTCCGCGCGTCGAGGCCCGCCGCATGTAGGCCTTCAGCTTCGTGCCGGACTCTGCGCTGAAGATCTTGCCGAGCTCGGGCCCGCACAGCGAGTCGACGAAGTCTGACCACTTCAGATCGATGGCGCCGTCGAGAGACAGCGCCAGGCGCTTGACCTTGAGGGGCGTCCAGATGGTCGCGTGGGAGTGCCAGGTCGACAACTTCGAGCCGAAGCCCGCTTTCAGGATGCGGCTCGCCATGGTGCTGCAGTTCTTGGCGTAGAAGCGGTAGCTGGCTTCCTCGCTGTGCGCCTCGCGTTGGGACTTCCACTCCTTCTGCATCGCGACATGCTCGATGGTCGTCGAAGGGATGTAGATGACGTGGTCAGGCGCATACATCTCCTTGAGCAGGTCGTACCAGAAGTTCGGGTGGCCTCGCCCCCGGGTGTGCCCCGAGTGCGACTGCATCGCGTTGTGCGGCCACCAGCTGACGTAGTGCTCACGGTTGTCGGCCATCAGTTTGTAGACATCATGTTCCTGATTCAGGATCTTTTCCTTGGCGTCCGCGACATCCTTCAACGGAAACACAAAGGTCCCGGTGATGTTGACCGCCGCGTGTCCCGTGACGGGATGCCGCGTCTCCTTCGAGTCGCCGGGCCACAGCTTCGCGAACTTGTAGCGCACTTCATTGTTGTTCCAGATCAGGACGGTGGTCATCACATCTCCTCCCGCGTTGCAGCCTGAATGTTCGCAGGGTGGCCCGTTCCATTCCACGGGAGAGTTGTTAGATGTCTGTTGGGTTTGTGTACGCGACGTTTTCGGCGGCCCACGGCGCCCTTTCGAGAGCATGGGCAGTGTCTGCGCTGTTGAGGTACTGCCAGGCGCTGGCAACACGCAGTGCGGCCAGGACTTTTTTTGGCGCTGCCGGCAGATCTCAGACCCAGCCCGGTCCCGCCGGTGGAGAGACCTGCCGAAACGCCCAGGCAGCGCCGCGGCGAGCAACAACGGTCACGCAGAGACGGACCACGGAGCACGGACCTGCAAACGCTTGTGTGCCAGAGGAATACAGTCGTGGGCCCTGACCGTGAGCGTCGGAATCCAGAGCTCCTGACATAGTCTGGTCAGTGCCTTCGAGCTGCTGAGAACCGCCTGTAGCGTCGGACTATGACCGACGCGATGATCGATCGGTATGGTGAACCCAGAGCCTCTGGATACAACCTCCGCCAGAGCTCCTTCCTGGCGCGTGTAGCGCGCCCTGTTCACAGAGGCTGTCTCACGGAACGCTTGGATGCTCGGGATTGATTTTCCATGGCAATCCAAGGCCCCGGCGTCTCGGTGGGAAAGACCGACTTTTCTCTTTGTAGGGGAGGGGTTTACCCCCTCCCGCGGGCGGGGGTAAA
>JAJDCP010000014.1 GCA_029260765.1 Planctomycetota bacterium | reverse complement strand
GGACGACGGCGTGCTGCGGCTGGTCGATCCGGCCCCGGAAGGCTACAATGAGCTGGCGAACGCCCCGGTCTTCGAGGATCTGGCGCGCAGAGACAACAGGATCTGGGCCCCGATGGCGTTCAGCGAAGGCAAACTGGTCCTCCGCAGCCAACAATCGCTCCTCTGCCTCGATCTGGAAAACCCGTGAGAGGAATCGCCTTCGAACGCATCGCGATCGCCGGCGCCGTCGCAGCAGCGCTCGTCATCGCGGGCATCGTGGCTCTGCCGCGGGCCACACATCCGCCCGCAGTCCTCGCGCAAAGGGGCGCGCCTCCCGACAGCTGGCCTTCCTTCCGGGGCGGTCCTGAGCAGCAGGGCACGGTCGTCGGCGAGCTTGGGGCGCCTCTGGTCGAGCTCTGGGTTTTCGAGGCGCAGGCCGCCATCCGTTCCTCCGCAGTGATCGATGGCGAGCGGGTCTATGTCGGCTGCGATGACGGCCGCCTGCTCGCCCTGGACCGCACAGATGGCACGCTGGTCTGGGCCTTCGCAAGCGACGCTGCCATCGAGGCGCCCCCCCTGCTGGCGGCCGGAATGGTGTTCGTCGGCAACACCGCGGGTTTGTTTCTGGCCCTCGATGCCCAGAGCGGCGAAGAGCGCTGGCGTTGCCAGGCCGACGACAAGATCGTCGGCAGCGCGAACTTCTTTGCCGACAGCGACGGGCAGTTGCGGGTGCTGGTCGGAGCCTATGACAACCTGCTGTATTGTCTGGATGCCCCGAGTGGGGAGATTCTATGGACCTATCAGACGGACAACTACATCAATGGATCTCCGGCCATCGATGACGGGTTGGTGGTGTTCGGCGGCTGCGATGGCCTGCTGCATGTCTTGCACGCTGAGACCGGTGAAGTCGTGCGCAGCGTCGAGCTCGCATCCCACATCGGGGCCTCGCCAGCTATCAAAGATGGGGTGGCCTACGTAGGAAACTATGACAACACGTTCTGTGCCGTCGACATCAAAGCGGGCACACAGCTGTGGGAGTACCGTCACAAGGCGTTTCCCTACCTGGGCGCGGCGGCCGTCGGCGCCGAGCGGGTTGTGTTCGGCGGCGGTGATCGCCGTGTGCATTGCGTACGTCGGAACGATGGCGCATCAGTCTGGCGTTTCAAAACGGGTGGACGCGTCGAGAGCGCGCCGCTGCTGGTCGGAGCCACCGTGTTGGCGGCTTCGCTCGACGGAAGGCTCTACGCGTTGGCGCTGGCCGACGGCGCGCAACTCTGGACACTCGACCTGGGGGCCCCCGTCGTTGCCAGTCCCGCGCTGGCAGGGGGTCAACTGGTGATCGGCACCGAAGCCGGAAGACTCTACTCGTTGGCAGCCAAGGCAGAAGAGGAGTAACGATGGAAGCGCAGTCCC
Source organism: Planctomycetota bacterium (assembly GCA_029260765.1). GTDB lineage: Bacteria > Planctomycetota > J058 > JAJDCP01 > JAJDCP01 > JAJDCP01. The sequence continues at coordinate 21,831 of JAJDCP010000014.1, read as the reverse complement.
CGCAGCCCGCGACCGCGGAGGCGACCGCCGGCGGCAACTACTTCGTCTCCAACTACCCGCCGTTCTCTTTCTGGACGGCCGAGCAGGTCTCTGAGACACGGGCGCAGCTGGCTCAGCCTCCAGTACGCGAGGCCCCGCTCGGCATCTACTGCCACATCCCCTTCTGCCGCAAGCGCTGTCATTTCTGCTACTTCAAGGTCTACACCGGTCGCAACTCTGCCGAGATCAAGGCCTACCTCGAGACCACGCTGGCCGAGGCGCGCCTCTACGCCACGCAACCGGCGCTGCGTGGCCGCAAACCTGAATTCATCTACTTCGGTGGAGGAACCCCCTCCTACCTCTCGGTCGGCCAGCTCGAGCACCTGTTCGCCGGCCTGCAGGACGCTTTCCCGTGGGATGCCACCGAGGAGGTGACCTTCGAGTGCGAGCCCGGCACGCTCAACGAGCGCAAGCTCCGCTTCCTCAAGGAGGCAGGAGTCACACGCCTGAGCCTGGGCGTCGAGAGCTTCGTCGGCGAGATCCTCGAGCAGAACAACCGCGCCCACGGCGTCGCCGATATCGACAAGGCCTACGGCCTGGCGCGCGAGCTGGGCTTTCCGCAGATCAACATCGACCTGATCGCCGGCATGCTCGGCGAGACCGACGAGCTCTGGCAGCATTCGGTCGAACGCACCCTCGAGCTGGCGCCGGACAGCGTGACGATCTACCAGATGGAGATCCCCTTCAACACCACGATCTTCCGCAACATGCGCGAGAGCGGAGCGCCGATCGCGCCGGTGGCGGACTGGCCTACGAAACGGCGCTGGGTGGGCGAGGCGTTCGAGCGCCTGGAGTCGGCCGGCTACCACATAGGCAGCGCGTACACCGCGGTGCGCAAGGCCGGGGCGCCGACCCGCTTCATCTATCGCGATGCGCTGTGGACCGGGGCCGACCTGGTCGGGCTGGGGGTGGCCTCATTCTCCCACATAGGGGGCACACACTTCCAGAACCATGGTGACGTGCGGGCCTATAGCTCCGCGCTGGCCGGCGGCGAGCTGCCGCTGGCCCGAGCCCTGAAGATGACAGACGAGGAGCGCCTGCTGCGCGAGCTGGTCTTGCAGCTGAAGCGTGGGCAGGTCGAAGTGCAGCGCTTCGAGCAGCGCTTCGGCGTCGACATCCGCACACGCTTCGCCGAGGTGTTCGCCGGCCTGGTCGCCGAAGGCCTGCTGGAGATCGACGGCGGGACGATCCGCCTGTTGCGCGCGGGTCTGCTCCAGGTCGACTTCTTGCTGCATCGTTTCTTCTTGCCCGTGCATCGCAACGCCCCCTACGTGTGAGCCGCCCATGACTCTGCCCGAAGAGACTGCAGCCGTCGATGTCCTCGTCGTCGGGGGGGGACCGGCCGGCACGACCGTCGCCGCCCTGCTCGCGGAGGCCGGCCATCAGGTGTTGCTGGCCGAGAAGGGCCGCTTCCCGCGCTACCACGTCGGCGAGTCTCTGCTGCCCGGCTGCTATGGGACACTCGAGCGCCTAGGCCTGCTGCCGCAGCTCGCCGCGTCGCGCTTCGTCAAGAAACACAGCGTCCAGTTCGTCAACGCCAAGGGCAGGATCTCCGAGCCATTCTACTTCGCCGAGCACCTCGACCATCCCTCGGCCCAGACCTGGCAGGTCGTGCGCAGTGAGTTCGACAAGATGCTGCTCGAGAACGCGCGCAGCAAAGGCGCCGCGGTGGCGACCGAGACGCTGGTGACCGGGTTTGATGTCGAAGACGGCCAGGTGGTCGGCGCGCGCCTGCGCCGTGGTGACGAGCCGGAGCGCTCCGTCCGCGCGCGGGTGGTTGTCGACGCCAGCGGGCGCCGAGCGGTCAGTGTCCGGCAGTTCCGCTGGCACGAGCCGAACCCTGAGCTGGAGCGCATCGCGCTGTGGACCTACTACCGCGGAGCGAAGCGCGACCCGGGCATCGACGAGGGGGCGACCACCATCGCGTACCTGCCGGAGAACGGCTGGTTCTGGTACATCCCGCTGCCAGATGACCAGGTCAGCGTCGGCCTGGTGGCCCGCCGAGGCTACCTGTTCCGAGAGCATCGCGACCTGGAGAAGATCTTCGCACGCGAGGTCCAGCAGAACCCGTGGATCGCCGAGTACCTGGCGAGCGGCCAGCCCGAAGGCGGCTTCCGCGCGACCGGAAACTACTCCTACAGCTCGCGCCGCTGCGCCACCGACGGGCTGGTGCTGGTGGGCGACGCATTGTCCTTCCTCGATCCAATCTTCTCCTCGGGCATCTATCTCGCGTTACGTGGCGGCGAGATGTGCGCGGACGCGGTGGACGCGGCGCTGCGGGCCGACGACGTGTCGGCGGAGTGTTTCGCCGGCTACGGAGCGCAGATCGGCGCTTCAGTCGATGCGATGCGGCGCCTGGTCTACGCCTTCTACGATCCGGAGTTCAGCTTCCGCGAGTTGTTCCAACGCCATCCCGAGCTGCGGCACGATGTCACCGACTGCCTGATCGGCCACGTCGAGCGCGATTTCTCCGCGCTGTGGGCGGGTCTCGCAGAGCTCACCGGACCGCGCCCCTGGCTCGTGGGCTGATGCGTATCGCCCAACTGACACCGGGCACCGGCAGCTTCCACTGCGGCTCCTGCCTGCGCGACGACGCGCTGGTGCGCGGCCTGCGTGCGCTCGGCCACGAGGTCGCCCAGGTGCCCCTGTACCTGCCGCTGGTGCTCGATACCCGCGAGGAGCTCGCGGCGCCTGGCCTGGCCCCCCTGTTCTTCGGTGGCATCAACGTCTACTTGCAGCAGCAGAGCGGGCTGTTCCGCGCTACGCCCCGTTGGCTCGACCGGCTCCTCGATGGGCCGGGGCTGCTGCGTTGGGCCTCCCGTCGCTCCGGTATGGCCCAGGCCGCAGGCGTCGGGCCCCTGACAGTGTCGATGCTCCGGGGCCGCGCGGGCCGCCAGCGCAAGGAGCTGGAGCGGCTCGCCGCCTGGTTGCACGAGCAGCGGCCCGACATCGTCAGCGTGTCCAACGCGATGCTGCTCGGTCTGCTCGATGCGGTCCCCAAGGGCACACCGGTCGTCTGCTCGTTGCAGGGCGAGGACGGCTTCCTCGACAGCCTGCCCCGGCGCTACCGCGCGCAGGCCTGGCAGCTGATCCGGCAACGGGCGCGGCGGGTGGCAGCTTTCATCGCTCCGAGCCACCACTATAAGCGGCTCATGCAGGCACGCCTCGAGGTTCCCGAGGCGCGCGTCCACGTGGTCGCCAACGGCATCCCCAGCACAGATCTGACACCGGCGGAAGTCCAGCCGGCCTCACCGGTGCTGGGCTTTCTGGCGAGGATGTGCGCAGACAAGGGGCTCGACCGGCTCGTCGACGCCTTCATCGCCTTGCACAGCCGGGCGCCCGGCTCTGGCCTGCGGCTGCGCATCGCTGGCGCGCAGACGCGCGACGACCGGGCCTTCGTCGAGGCGCAACTGCAAAAGCTCGCTGCGGCCGGCCTGGAGCGGGAGGTCGACGTGCTGCCCAACCTGACCCGCGCACAAAAGGCAGACTTCCTCCGCACGTTGACCGTCCTGTCCGTGCCCGCCCTGTACGGCGAGGCCTTCGGGTTGTACGTGCTCGAAGCTCTGGCCTGCGGCGTGCCCGTGGTGCAACCGCGGCACGCTGCCTTTCCGGAGCTGTTGGAACAACTCGGCGGCGGCCTGCTCTACGACCACACCGACGAAGACGGGCTCGTCGGCGGTCTGGAGGAGTTGCTGCTGGATCCGGAGCGCGCACGCCGCCTGGGCGCCACCGGCCGGGAAGCTGTGCTTGCCCGCTACACACCGGCTTCGATGGCTGGCGAGCTGGTGCGCATCATGGAAGAATGTCTCGTGGAGGGGGAGACGATGGACGAAGCGTCGCAAAAAGAGCCCGATGCGCCCCTGCTGGTGTTGCGGGGCATCTGCCAGCGCTTCGGGGAGGGCAGCGCCGCCCTCGAGGTGCTGCGCGGGGTCGACCTCGAGCTCGCTGCCGGCGAGACCCTCGCGATCACCGGTCCCTCGGGGTCTGGCAAGAGCACACTGCTCTCGATCGTAGGACTGCTCGAAGAACCGAGCGCGGGCTCGCTGCGCTTTGCAGGCCTCGACGTGGGCAGTCTGGACGACGCCGGCCGCGCGCTGCATCGCAACGAGCAGCTCGGCTTCGTCTTCCAGGACCATCATCTGCTGCCCCAGCTGAGCGCGCTCGAGAATGTGATGCTGCCGGCCCTGGCCCGCCATGAGCGCGTTCCCCCCGCACTGGAGACCCGCGCTCGCGAGCTGCTCGGGCGGGTCGGCCTCGAGCAACGCCTCGAGCATCGACCGGCGACTCTCTCCGGCGGCGAGCGCCAGCGTGTCGCCGTGTGCCGCGCGCTGCTGCTGCGGCCCGCGCTGGTGCTGGCAGACGAACCGACCGGAGCGCTGGACCGCGAAACGGCGCAGGGGCTGGTGGACCTGCTGGTCGAGCTGAACCGAGAGGAGGGCTGCGCGCTGTTGGTCGTCACCCACGCCGGGCACCTGGCCGAGCGCATGGGGCGCAGGTACACGCTGCGTGACGGGCGCCTGGCAGAGGCGGACGCGTGAGGAGCGCCCGCCTGATCGCGCGCAGCCTGCGCCAGTTCTGGCGGACCCACCTGGCCGTCGTGGCCGGAGTGTTGCTGTGTGCTGCGATCCTGAGCGGCGCGCTGGTGGTCGGCGACTCGGTGGGCGGCAGCCTGCGTGCGCTGGCGTTGCGCCGCCTCGGGCGCAGCCAGCTGGCGCTGAGCGCCGGCGAGCGCTTCTTCCGCGCGGCGCTGGGGACGGAGCTGGCCGAGGCGACCCAGCTCGAGGCCGCGTCCGTGCTCGCCCTGCGCGCCGCAGTCAGCCTGCCCGCCGAGGGCGGGACGCACGGCGGGGTCGACCTGTTCGGCGTCGACGCCGCCTTCTTCGCGCTGCGGACGCCCGGGAAGGCCCCGCTTGCAGCGCCGGGCCCGGGCGAGGTGTTGCTTGGCGAGCGGCTGGCCGCCCGCTTGGCGGTCCAGCCCGGGGATGCGCTGATGTTCCGGCTCGAGCGGCCCAGCGCGCTGCCGCGCGAGGTAGGGCTGGTGCCCGCTTCGACGCGCACGGCGGTGCTGCGCCTGGTGGTGCGCGAAGTCGTCCCTGACGAAGCCCTCGGGCGCTTCTCTCTGAGGGCCGAGCAGACCGCCCCGCTCAACGCCTTCGTGGCCCGTAAGGTGCTGGCCGAGGCACTTGAGTTGCCGGGCCGCGCCAACCTGGTGCTGTTCGCAGCCGGCCAGGGCGAGGCCTCGCTGGACTCGCTGCAGGCGGCATTGCGGGCGACCTGGCAGCCAGAGGACGTCGGGCTGCAGGTGCTGCCTGTGCCCGCGCGCCCCCTGGTCGAGCTGCGCAGCGAACGCGTCTTCCTCGAGCGCGCCCTCAGCGCTGCCGGTGCTCGCCTGGGAAGCGGCTGCCAGCGCGTGTTCGGCTACCTGGTCAACGAGCTGCGGCGTGGCGCGCGCGCCGTGCCGTACTCGTTCGTGGCCGCGGTCCAGGACAGCGCGCTGGTCGCCGGACTGCCCGACGATGGTGTGCTCGCCAATGCCTGGCTGGCGCGAGAGCTCGAGCTGACCCCGGGAGACTCGCTGACGCTGGGCTTTTTCCGCTTCGGTCCAGACCGCAAGCTGGAGGAAGTATCGCGCACGCTGCGCGTACACGCTATCTGCCCGGTAGAGGCTGGCGACCCGGAGCTGGCGCCCTCGTTGCCCGGACTTGCCGGCAGGGCCCGCTGCAGCGACTGGGACCCCGGCCTGCCGGTGGAGCTGACCAGGATCCGCCCGCAGGACGAAGCCTACTGGGAAGCGCATCGCGGCACGCCCAAGGCCTTTGTCTCGTTGGCCACGGGACAGCGGATGTGGTCGAACAGCTTCGGTGAGCTGACCGCGCTTCGCTATCCGGTAGGGCCCCAGGGCGACGACGCGGCCTGCGCACAGCTACGCACGGCCTTGCGCCGCGAGCTGGATCCGGCGGTCTTCGGCTTCGCCCTGCAGCCTTTGCGGGACCAGGCGCTGCTGGCGGCCCGGCCCACCACCGACTTCGGCCAGCTGTTCCTGGGCTTGAGCTTCTTCCTGATCCTGTCCGCCTTGATGCTGACGGGCTTGCTGTTTTCCTTCGCTGTCGAGCAACGGCTCACAGAGCTCGGAGCCCTGGGCGCCCTCGGCTTTTCCCCGCGCCGGATCCGTCGCCTGCTGCTGGCCGAAGGCGCCTGCCTCGCCGTGCTCGGGGCCGTGCTGGGCAGTCTGGCCGGCGCCGGTTACGCCGCGCTGGTGTTGCGCGGGCTGGGTGGCGTCTGGCTCGATGCGGTCGGCACCACGGCCTTGCAGCTGCACCTGCACGCAAGCAGCCTGGCGCTGGGGGCAGGCTGCGCGGTGCTGGCCGCGCTCGGGACGATGGCCTGGGTGCTGCGGCGTGCCCTGCGGCTGCCGCCCCGGGTGTTGCTCGGGGGGCGGCACGCGCTGCCGGCCGCAGGTCCGGCGCGCGTCGGTCGGCTGCGCGTGCTGGTGACGCTGGCCTGGGCAGCATCGGCGGGCTTGACGGTCTTCGCCCTGGGCAAGCCGGCGGCGGCGGGCTTGTTCTTTCTAGCCGGGGGCCTGTTCCTGGCCGGCGCGGTCGGGCTGTGCTGGCTGCTTCTGCCGCGCCGCGCCGCGCGGCTCAGCCTGTACGGTGTGGGCCTGCGGGCCCAAGAACGCGCCGGCGGCCGCCGCGTGGCGACCCTGGCGGGGCTCGCGGTCGGCGTCTTTCTGGTCTTCGCCGTCGGGGCGAACCGGCGCTCAGCCGGAGGGGAACCGGGCGACCGCAGACACGGGACCGGCGGCTTTGCCTTCTGGGTCGAGACCACCCGGCCGGTGCTGCACGACCTGAATGATCCTGCCGGGCGCGAGGCCGAGCTGGCCGTTGACGCGCGGCTCGACGACGTGCGCTTCGTGGCGATGCGGGTCGGTGGTGGCGAGGACGCCAGCTGCCTGAACCTCAACCGGGTCGCGCAGCCGCGGCTGCTCGGGGTCGACCCCGAAGCGCTCGCCAGCCGTGGCAGCTTCAGCTTCGCTGCTAGCTTGGCAGAGACCTCCGAAGGCAGCCCCTGGCGCCTGCTCGCCTCAGGATCGGAGGATTCTGCAGGCGTGCCGCTGCTGCCCGCGGTGGCTGACGAGAACACCGTGGTCTGGTCTCTGGGCAAGACCCTGGGCGACACGCTGGCATACAGCGACGAGACGGGCCGGCCCTTCCGGGTGCAGATCGTGGGCCTGCTACAGGGCTCGCTGTTGCAGGGCAGCCTGCTGATCGCCGCGGAGAGCTTCCGCGCGCGTTTTCCGTCCACCGATGGCTCGCGGCTGCTGCTGGTCGACGCTCCTCCTGACAGGAGCGTGGCGGTCGGCGAAGCCCTGCGCCGTGGGCTGCGCGATCACGGGGTCGACGTCGTACTGGCTGAGCGGCGCCTGGCTGAGTTGTTGGCCGTCGAAAACACCTACCTCTCGATCTTCCTGACCCTGGGGGGGCTGGCCCTGCTGCTGGGCACGCTGGGAGTCGGCATCGTCGTGGTGCGCGCGATCCTCGAGCGCAGGGCCGAGCTGGCAGTCTTGCGCGCGCTCGGCTTCAGCCGGCAACGCCTGCAGCGGATGTTGCTGGTCGAGCACGGGGTGGTGGTGCTCGCCGGCCTGCTGTGCGGGTTGCTGGCCGCGCAGCTGGCCTCGCTACCGGCCTGGTTTTCGGGGCAGCTGCCGCTCGGGGCCATCGGCATGTGGCTGGTGCTGATCGTGGTCTCCAGCTTTGCCTGGGTGTGGGCCGCCGTCCGTCTCGGCACGCGCGGCCGCCTGCTCGCGGCTCTGCAGCAGGAGTGATGGAGTTGGACGTGGCTTGCGGGGCGATGATGTGCAAGAATCGTCTGCCAGAAGCCGCCGAGAACAATGAGGAGCGCGTACCATGGTCGAAACACCACGAGGGCTTGGGTTGCTGGGGGTGCTGGGCATCGTCCTGGCCACAGCCTGGGGGTCGGCAGCTCACGCGCAGGAGGTCGAAGGCTGGCTGCGCTGGCGCGGGCCGGAGCAGACCGGCAGCAGCCGCGAGCAGGGCCTGCCCGAAGATCTCGACCCGGCGGGGGAGAACGCGCTGTGGAGCCATGAGCTGGCCGGCCGTGGCTCGGCCGTTGTGACCGGCGAGCGTGTCTACACCATGGGCTACCGCGGTCAGGGCGCGAAGCTGCAGGAGATCCTGACCTGCCTCGAGCTCACAACCGGGAAGCTGCTCTGGGAGCACGGCTTCAGCGACTTCCTCAGCGACATCATCTACGAACGCTACAGCATCGGCGCTCCCACCATCGATGCGCAGACCGGCAACGTCTACGCACTGAGCTCGCCTGGCCTGTTGGTCGCCTTCAGTGCGGACGGAACCCCGCTGTGGGAACGCTCGCTGCTCGAGGAGCTGGGCCGCCTGACCTTCCCCAACGGGCGCACGGGCAGCCCGGCCATCGACGGTCCGCTAGTGGTGGTCAACGCGATCTCCACCAGCTGGGGCGCTCTGGGACCCGGCCGCAACCGCTTCTTTGCCTTCGACAAACACACCGGCGCGCTGGTCTGGACGTCGACTCCGGGCACACCGCCCAAAGACAGCTCCTTCTCAACGCCGGTCTTCGCCTGGCGCGACGGGCGCCGCGTGTTCTACGCGGGTACGGGCTGCGGACACGTGGTCTGCGTCGACATGGCCAGCGGAGCCCCGGTCTGGCGTTACCGCATCTCGGCCGGTGGCGTCAACGCATCGGTGCTGGTGGCGGGGAACCGGCTGGTGGCGATCCATGGCAAGGAGAACCTCGACACAACCTCGTCGGGACGCATGCTGGCCCTGGACCTGCGCGGCGAGGTCGGCGTAGATGGCGTGCTTTCGCCCGAGGCGGAGCTGTGGCGCAACGACCTGTTGATGTTCACATCTTCGCCGACGCTGGTCGGCGAACGCATCTACCAGGTGACCGCCACCGGTGATCTGTGCGCGGTCGACCTCGAAACCGGCCGCGTGCTCTGGCGCAAACGGCTCGCGGACGAACAGCTGCACGCCTCGCCGCTAGCCGCGGACGGCAAACTCTACGTTCCGCTCTGGGGGGGCGAGATCTTCGTACTGCGCCCGGGTGAGGAGGATGCCGAGGTGCTCTCCAAGGTTGAGCTGGCCGGTAGCTGCCTGGGCTCACCCACCGTCTGGCGCGGGCATCTGCTGGTGCATACCACCGAGAAGCTCTACTGCTTCAAGCGTCCCGAGGCTGCTCCAGCAGCCGAAGCAGCTGTGGAGATCGCAGGGCCCGCCGAGCCGGGCACTTCGCTGTGCTTGCTGCCCGGAGACTTCGCCCTGCGTCCGGGGGAAGAGGTGCAGCTGCGGTTGTGCCAGGTCGGCCCCGACGGGCTGGTCGAGCTCGACCTCGACGGGGCGAGCTTCGAAGTCGTGGGGGCCGCGCCCAGGGCGCCAGCTCCCGATGTGCGCGTGAACGCGGGCGGTCTGCTGCGCGCAGGCGGCTCTGCCTCGGCGGGGGCAGGAGGCGTGCGCATCGTGCTCGGCGAGCGCTCGGCAGAGTGCCGCGTGCGAGTGCTGCCGGCGCAGGTCGCGCTCGACTTTGAGGACACAGCGCTGAATCAGCAGGCACCGGACGGCACGGCGTACGCGCATCCGCCGGGAGCCTGGATCGGCGGCAGGCTCAAGTGGCAGGTGCGGAAGCTCGACGGCTCCAATGTACTGACGAAGACGCTCGACCGGGTGCTGTTTCAGCGCACGATGACCTTCCTGGGCAGCGTCGATCAGCGGGGGTATACCATCGAAGCAGACGTGCGCTCGGACGGGACGCGCCGGTTGCAGTCCAACGTCGGCGTGATCTGCCAGCGCTACATCATCATGCTCGAAGGCAACTGGCAAGAGCTGCAGGTGGTCTCGAACCATGACCGCGTCAAGCTGGGCGTGCCGTTCGCCTGGAAGCCTCGGACCTGGTACCGCATCAGGGCCCGTGTCGATACCACCGCGGACGGCGGCGTCGTGGTCAGGGCTTCGGCCTGGCCGCGGGATGAAGAGCCTCCCGAAGGCTGGTTGCTCGAACTGCCTCTCGACCTTGGTCACGACCACGGGGCGCCGGGGCTGTTCGGCTTCTCGCCCCAGAGCCGCTATGCCGTTCAGATCGACAACGTTGCGGTCTACCCCAGCGACACCAACACGGGGGACGAATGATGACGAATCGCCTACTCTGCGCACTGTGTCTGGGGCTGCTGACGGTCACAGGAATGGGAGATGACTGGCCGCAATGGGGCCGGGATGGCTCGAAAAACATGGTCGCCACCGACGGTGAGCTGCCGCTCGACTTCGAGCCCGGCCTGCTGGCCGAAGACCTGCAGAACATCGACCCGGAGACCACAAGCAACCTGCGCTGGGTCGCGATCCTGGGGTCGCAGACCTACGGCAACCCGACTGTGTCCGAGGGCCGGGTTTTTGTCGGCACGAACAACGAGTTCCCCCGTGACCCCAAATACAAGGGCGACCGCAGCGCGGTGCTGTGTCTGGATGAAAAGAGCGGAGAGATGCTCTGGCAGCTCAACATTCCAAAGCTCGGCGCTGGCAAGGTCAGCGACTGGGAATTCCTCGGCATCTGCTCCTCGCCGACGGTCGACGGCGAGCGCGTCTACGTGGTCACCAACCTGTGTGAGGTGGTGTGCCTCGACGTCCAGGGCCTGGCCAACGGCAATGATGGCTTCCAGGACGAAGGCAGCTATCTGGCCGGCCCCGGCAAACCGGCCATCGAGCTTGGTCCAAACGATGCCGACGTGCTCTGGGTCTACGACATGCGCGCAGAGCTCGGCATCTTCCCGCACAATGTGACCAGCAGCTCGGCGCTGGTGGTGGGCGAGCGCGTCTACGTCAACACCTCCAACGGGGTGGACTGGTCGCACGTCAATATCCCCTCCCCTCGTTCTCCCACATTGATTTGCCTCGACAAGCAGACGGGCGCGCTGGTGGGCGAAGAAGTCTCCGGGATCAGCCGGCGTCTGTTCCACTGCAGCTGGTCCTCGCCGGCCCATGCTGCCGTCGGAGAGCGGGAGCTGATCATCTTCGGCGCCGGCGATGGCTTCTGCTACGGCTTCGACGCCTCGCCCTCCGTGGCCGAGGAAGGGGAGCCCGCCATCCTGACGGAGGTCTGGCGGGCCGACTGCAATCCTCCTGGCTACCGCGTGCGCGACGGCAAACCCGTGCGCTACGCGACCCCGCCGGGCCCCAGCGAGATCATCGCCAGCCCGGTCTTCCACGACGGCAAGGTCTACGTGTCCATCGGTCAGGATCCGGAGCATGGCATGGGGGTAGGCAGCCTGGTCTGCCTCGATGCCAAGCGCGAAGGCGTGCAGGAGTACGATGCCGCCCTGTGGAGCTACATCGGGCTGGAGCGCTCCATCTCCACAGTGTCCATCGCGAATGGGCTGCTCTACGTCGCCGATTACGGCGGTGTTCTGCACTGCCTGGACGCCGAGAGTGGCGAGCTGTTTTGGACGCACGACACCATGGCCCACATCTGGGGCTCGACTCTGGTCGCCGATGGCTATGTGCTGGTCGGCAACGAAGATGGCATTTTGACCATCTTGCGTGAGGGCAAGACCAAAGAGCTGGTGCGCGAGGTCGAATTCGACGGGCCGATCCACTCCTCGCCGGTGTTGGCCAACGATGTGTTGTACGTCGCGACCTCGACCCACCTGTTCGCGATCGGGGCCCAACCATGAGCGGGTCCCGCGCACGCTGGGCGATCGCGGTGGGCGCAGTGGTGCTGGCCGTCGCCCATCAAGACTGGTGGTTGTGGGAAGACCGCACGCTGGTCTTCGGCTTCGTGCCCTCGGGGCTGTTCTACCACGGCTGCTACGCGCTTGTCGCCGCGGGCTTCTGGTGGCTGGCGATGCGGGTCGCCTGGCCGGGCACCGTCATGGACGGGCTGGACGCAGAAGCAGCCTCGGGGGCACAAGAGCAGGCCTCGGGCTCCGATGCCGCGAGCACGGGAGGCCCGCAATGACTCCTCTGTTGATCATCGCTGGATACCTGGCCCTGCTGCTCGGGTTGGGAGTAGCCAGCCACCGCTTCCTGCGCAAAACCAGCAAGGACTACTTCGTCGCCAGCCACTCGATCGGCCCGGTCCTGCTGCTGATGTCGGTCTTCGGCACGACCATGACCGCCTTCGCGCTGGTGGGAAGCACGGGCGAGGCCTACCGGAAGGGCATCGGGGTCTTCGGCTTGATGGCTTCGTGGTCGGCATTGATCCACCCTGCGGTCTTCTACCTGGTCGGGATCAAGCTCTGGGGGCTGGGACGCCGCTATGGCTATGTCACCCAGGTGCAACTCTTCCGGGCGCGCTTCGAGAGCAACCTGCTGGGCAGCATTTTGTTCCCGATCCTGGTGGTCCTGGTCGTGCCCTACCTGTTGATCGGGGTGCTCGCTTCAGGCAGCGTGGTCAGCTCATTGACCGCAGGGGCCTTTCCCGAGATGTTCGCGGCGACCCGCGGCGGAGTTCCGCCCTGGCTGACAGGACTGGTGATCTGCGGGGTGGTGTTCCTCTACGTCACCATGGGTGGCCTGCGCGGTGCCGCCTGGGCAAACACCTTCCAGACGATCGTGTTCATGGTGATGGGAGTGATCAGCTTCGTGCTGATCGCCGACCAGCTCGGCGGTGTGCAGGCGGCGTCGGAGGCCGTGCTGCAAGCCCATCCGGAGCGCATGACGCGGGAGAGCATGCCCCCGCTGCACTTCATGTCGTATATCTTCGTGCCGCTCTCGGTCGGCATGTTCCCGCATCTCTTCCAGCACTGGCTCACGGCTCGCAGCGCCAAAGACTTCCGCCTCACGGTCACGGCCCATCCAGTCTTCATCATGATCGTCTGGTTGCCCTGCGTGCTGCTGGGGGTCTGGGCGACCGCTGCGCTGATGCCTGCGGGCGGCCCAGCCGCCGGGGAGCTGGTGGTGCCCTTGCAGCACGCTCCGAACGCCGAGCTGGGCATGCTGGTGCGCAAGCTGACCAGCCCCGTGATGACCGGGCTTTTGGGGGCGGGCATCCTCGCGGCCATCATGAGCTCGCTCGACTCGCAGTTCTTGTGTCTGGGCACGATGTTCACCCACGACGTGGTCGTGCACCTGCGCGGCGAGTCCAAGGTCTCTGAAGCCAGCAAGATCCGCCTGGCCCGTATCTTCATCGCGGTGATTATTCTGATCACCTACGCGCTGTCCCTCGGTGAGCCGCGCCGGGTCTTCACGCTCGGGGTCTGGTGTTTCAGCGGCTTCGCGGCGCTGTTTCCTTTGGTGCTGGCCACGGTCTACTGGCGGCGTGCGACCCGCGCCGGCGCGATCGCCTGCGTGCTCGCGACCGCCGCGACCTGGCTGGGCCTGTTCGTGCGCGCGGACTTCGGCAAGCATGAGGGCCTGGTCGGCGACGTGATGCCTGTGGCGGTGATGTTCGCGGTCTCGTGTGTCGCTCTGGTGGGGGTCTCGCTGTTGACCTCACCGCCGAGCAAGGAGACCCTGGCGAAGTTCTTTCCCGCGGCGGCGGACGCGTGATGGCGGGCGAGGCGGGCGCAGCCGACAGCCCAACAGCTGCCAAGGCACACACCGCCGCGCAGGCGACCCTCGATGCCCACGTGCGTGACGTGGTGCAGTGGCACTTCTCCCCCGAGACCGGCACACCCTTCTGGCTCGATTGGGCAGCGCAGGCAGGCTGCAACCCAGCTCGCGAGATTCAGGGCTTCGCGGAGCTCGTGAAGTTGCTGCCGCGCTTCGAGGGACGCTGGTTGCGGGATCTGCCGCATGAGCGCTGGATCCCCCGTGCCTATGCCGGCAGGCCCTACGCCGTATTCGAGACCGGTGGCACCACGGGCCGTCCCAAGCAGCGTCTCAACTGGGAAGACTACCAGACCGACTACACGGCCTACTCCGCGACCCTCGATGACGCTGCCTTTCCCCGGGGCGCTGCCTGGCTGATGGTCGGGCCCACGGGACCACGGCGCCTGCGCCTGGCGGTCGAGCACCTGGCCAACGAACGCGGCGGTCCCTGCTTCTTCGTCGACCTCGACCCGCGTTGGGTGCGCAAGTGCCTGGCCGCCGGCAATACCGCGGGGGCCGAGGCCTATATGACCCACGTCGTCGAGCAAGCGCGCACCCTGCTCTGCAGCCGTCCGATCCGCGTGCTGTTCACGACCCCCCGGCTGCTCGAGGCCATCGGCGAGCAGGTCTCGCTGCCGGGACTCGGGATCCAGGGAGTGATGTGCGGCGGCACCCAGATGACGCCTCAGACGCTGCGCTTTCTGGTCGAGGAGGTGCTCGAAGAGCGGGCACGTCTGGTGCCGGTCTACGGCAACACCTTGATGGGACTGGCGGCGAGCCGACCGCTGAGCGCCGCCGACGGCTATTCAGTCACCTACCACGCGCCCCAACCGCGCGCGGTCCTCCGGGTGGTCGAGCCGGAGGAGCCCTCGCGGCTGGTCCCCGTCGGCAGTCGTGGCCGGGTCGAGCTGACGACCCTGACCCGCGAGCTGCTGCTGCCCGGCTTCCTCGAGCGCGACGAGGCGATCCGGCGCGCGCCCTGCGCCGTCTGGCCGTGGGACGGCGTGGGAGAGGTGCGTCCGCTCGGGGCAGAGCAAAGCGCGGTGATCGAGGGGGTGTACTGATGCCCTGCCTGCCCATTCTGCGCTGGGGGGAGCCCTACCAGAGCATGGAGCAGCTGGATGTCCCCGGCTGCGACGGCGTGCCTGCGGGGACGATGGGCTGGGCCAACCCCGGCCTGATCCGACGCGACTTGCGGCGGGCCGAGGAGGCATCCGCCTGCCTCGCAGGGCTGTCCACCCGGCGCTGGCTGGAGATCGCCGCCGAGGCGGGCGCGCGCTTCGCTGAAGACACGCTGCCCTGCGGGGACGCGCAGCAGACGCCCGAGGATTGGGTGGCGCTGACCGCGCGCAGCACCGGCCTGCCGCACGCGGCCTGCCGAGAGCATATGGGCAAGCTGCGGCAGGTGCTGGTCTCGCTCGAAGCGGTGCTCTCGGGGTTGACCCGCGGACTGCCGCTGGCAGAGCTCGATGCGGCCAGCGCCACGGGTTTCGCCCCGGGCTCGCTACGACTGGTGCGCCTGGCGTCCAGCCTCGGCGTCGTGCTGCCGAGCAACGCTCCGGGGGTGAACGCGGTCTGGTTGCCCGCCCTCGCGTTGAAGGTACCCGTCCTGCTGAAGCCCGGCCGCAACGACCCGTGGACGCCCTTCCGACTGGCCCAGGCCTTCTTCGCGGCCGGCTGCCCGCGCCAGGCCTTCGGCTTCTACCCGAGCGGGCACGATGGGGGCGAGACGCTGCTTCGTTCCTGCGCCGCCGGCCTGGTCTTCGGCGGGCCCGCCGCGGCCGCGCGTTTCGCGGGGATCAGCAGCGTGCAGGTGCACGGCCCCGGGCACAGTAAGGTCGTGATCGGAGCAGACAGGATCGACCGTTGGCACGAGCTGCTCGACGTGGTCGTTGATTCCGTGCAGGCCAACGCGGGACGCAGCTGCATCAACGCCTCCACGGTGGTCGTCCCCTCCGAGGGCGCGGCGCTGGCCAAAGCCCTGGGACGCCGGCTCGGGCCGCTGCCCGTCTTGCCGCTGGACCACGAGGCTGCTGGCGTCGCGTCATTCCCCGACCCACGCACGGCCCGGGCCATCGAGCAACGCCTCGAAGCGGGGCTGGCGAGCGGTGCGGTCGAGGACGCCGCGGCTCCCTTCAGGCGTGGCCCGCGCCTGGTTGAGGCGCACGGCCAGACCTGGCTGCGGCCGACCGTGCTGCGCGTGTTGGACCCTGGCCATCCGCTGGCGCGCGCCGAGCTGCCCTTCGTCTGCGTCAGCGTGCTTGAGGTGCCGGCCCGCGAGCTGGCGCGCGAAGCCGCCCACAGCCTGGTCGTCTGCGCGCTGAGCGAAGACAGCGCGTTGCTCTCAGCCCTCAGCCGCACGCCCAGCATCGGCCGCCTGCACGCGGGACCACGGCCGACGATCCGCATCGATCACGGCCAGCCAATGGAGGGCAACCTGTTCAAGTTGTTGTTCCAGCAACGCGCGCTGTCGATGGCAAGCTGGCAGGACGCATAATGACGGCGGACTTCGACTTCCAGCCGCGCACCCGCCTGGTCTTCGGCGCCGGGGCCGCCCAGCGTTGCGGTACGCTCGTGCGTGAGCTGGGGCTCCGCCGCGTGCTGCTGGTCAGCGATCGCGGAGTGGCCGCCGCGGGGCATAGCGACGCGGTGCGCCAGAGCTTGACGGATGCCGGCGTCGAGGCGCTGCTCTTCCTCGACGTGCGAGAGAATCCAGCCTCGGCCGATGTCGAACGCTGTGCCGGGGCCGCCCGTGAGGCCGGCATCGACGGCTTCGTCGGCCTGGGAGGAGGCAGCAGCATCGACACCGCGCGGGCGGCCAACCTGGTGTTGTGCAACGGCGGGTGCATCGAGGCCTACCAGGGTTACGCCCGGGCAGAGAAGCCGCTGCTGCCACTGGTCGCGCTGCCGACCACCGCGGGCACGGGCAGTGAATGCCAATCCTTCGCCCTGATCACCGATGCCGCGCACCGCAAGCTGGCCTGTGGTGACCCGCAGGCGGCAGCGCGCGTCGCGATCCTCGATCCGCTGCTGACCGTGACGCAACCGCGGGCAGTGACGGTCGCCACCGGCCTGGATGCGCTCGTGCACGCGGTTGAGACGGCTGTCTGCACGCGCCGCAACCCGCTCTCACTGCTGTACAGCCACGACAGCTTCCGCCGCATCCAGGCCCATCTGCCGCGCGTGCTCGCGGCGCCGGACGACCTGGAGGCGCGCGCCGAGTTGCAGCTCGGGGCTGCCTTTGCCGGCATGGCCATCGAGAACAGCATGCTCGGCGCCGCCCACGCCAGCGCCAATCCTCTGACCCGCCGCTTCGATCTGGCCCACGGCCATGCGGTCGCGTTGATGCTGCCAGCGGTGATGCGCTTCAACTTCGAGCATGCCGCGGCCCGCCATGGCTATGCCGCGTTGGCCCGCCAGGCCGGCCTGACCGGCCCCAACGCGCCGGCCGAGGACGGCTGTCAGGCGCTGCTGCGCCGCATCACCGAGCTGCTCGCGTTGGGACAGATTCCACCCCTGAGCGCTCACGGGGTGTGCCCCGCAGACATTGCGGAGCTGGCCACAGACGCGGCCACGCAGTGGACGGGCCGCTTCAATCCGCGGCCGGT
Source organism: Planctomycetota bacterium (assembly GCA_029260765.1). Lineage (GTDB taxonomy): Bacteria > Planctomycetota > J058 > JAJDCP01 > JAJDCP01 > JAJDCP01. Next base: position 4,610 of record JAJDCP010000014.1, on the reverse strand, counting down.
CGCTGAGCAGGACTTCGCGCGGCTCTATGCGGAGAGTCTCGAAGCCTGAACGACAGGAACAACTAATCAGGTTGCGGCGCGACCTCGACAGCCGGCTTGGGAGGCGCGGCGCCCGGCTTGTACATCGTGACCAGCATGCCCCCCACCGCCGCGAGCAGCACCCCAACCACGAAGGGCCAGCGGATGGCCTTGAACCCGCCGGCTGGCGGGTGCATCGCGAAGGCGACGACCGCGTTGACGATCGGCGCGCCCGCAAAGATGATCGACATCACCACCGCCGGATGGCCCTTGGCCCCGAAAGCAAGCAACACACAGAAGGCTCCCAGAGCACCCACGCTGCCCGCCGCGAGGCTCCAGCGCAAGCCGGCGGCCGGCAGGGACCAATCGGCTCCTTTGGCGAGCAGCAGGATGAGCGGGCCGAGAATCGCGATCAGGAAGTAGGCGATGCCGACGAACAGGAACGCTTTGTAGCGCCCGTTCACCGGGTCGCCCATGCCCGTCTGCCCCTGGTGCAGGCAGATGCCGTACAACCCCCACGACACTACGGTCATCAGGGCATACACCATCCACACGCTGCTGTTGGCTGCGTTTCCTTCCATGGCGGGATCCTCACTGAGTTGCCCCCCAAACTAGACGCCCCCTCAGGGCAGCGCAAGCTGGGCCTCAACACCGATGGTTTCGAGGGCAAGCCACAATCTCACGGAGATATGCGTCGGGTCTGGCCATTGCGGCTGAGGGCGAAGATCTCATCGGAATCCCCATCGCTGGCAAACAGCTTTCCGGGGAACCTGCCCGCAGTCGACAGTTCCTGAACCTTCCTCTTCAGGAGGCAGCCAGCTTGCGCGCCATCTCTGCGACGCTGCGGCCGATGGCCAGAATCGCCTGCTGCTGGCGGGATTCCTTGAGCTGGCCCCGCTCGTCGAAGGCTTCGAAGGCGCGAGAGACGGCCATCTGGGAAGGCACCACGGTCACGCCGATGTTGCCGAGGATGGCGCGCAGATGCACCAGTCCACGCAATCCCCCCAATCCCCCGGGGGATGCCGCCATGATGCCGGCGACCTTTCCCTTGTATGCGGCCAGGGCTGCCTCCCCCTCCGCTGCCCGCGACACCCAGTCGATGGTGTTCTTCAGCAACGCGGTCAGGCTGCTGTTGTACTCGGGGCTGGCGATCAACAGCCCATCGTGCTCCAAGAACAGCTTCTTGAGCTGCTGGGCCTCGGCGGGAGCGCCTTGCGCGCTCTCGAGGTCCTGGTTGAAGATCGGCAGGGGATAGTCCGCCAGGTCGATGAACGTCGCCTCGGCACCCGCCTCCCGGGCTCCCTGGGCCGCAATCTGGACCAGAGTCTTGTTGAACGAAGCCTGCCGCGCGCTGCCGGCGAAGGCCAGGATCTTGATGGTCGGGCTCATGGAATCCTCCAGGAGTTGGGATTTCAGTGCTACTTGGTGGCTTTGGCTGCCCGTTTCTGGTCCAGGCTCCAGGGACCCCCACCATGGACCATGACCAGCAGCATGGCTCCCATCAAGCTGAGATTCTTCATGAACTGGATCATCTGCGCTTGCTGCTTCGCGGCGTCTTCGAACGTCCAGAAGTCATGGAAGAAGTACGTAGCGAGGGCCAGAAAGACAAGCAGCAGACCGGCGCCCATGCGGGCCTTGAAGCCGAGCATCAGGGACAGACTGCCCAGGACCAGGAAGACGATCGCGCCTGCCAGCATGAAACTTGAGGCGGGGACTGCTTCGCTCGCCATGTACTCGCTGACTTGCGCGAAGTTGGGGATCTTGTTGCCGACAGCGCTCATCAAGAAGATCAATGCCAGCAGTACCCGGCCGGCCAGGTTCACGGGGCCTTGAAGTTTCATTGCCAGTCCTTTCTCGAGAGTCGGGGAACCGTAGGAAGGTCTCAAGCAGTTGCCAGTGCTACTGCCACGGGTTGATGGAAATCGAGCTCCGGGCCGACCGGTACGATCCCGCTGGGGTTGATGGTCTTGTGGGTGACGTAGTAGTGGCGACGGATGTGGTCGAAGTCGACCGTGTCCTCGACGCCAGGCTGCTGGTACAAGTCACGCGTGTATTCCCACAAGCGTGGAAATTGCTGCAGCTGACGTCGGTTGCACTTGAAGTGGGTGTGGTAGACCGGGTCGAAACGCACCAAAGTGGTGAACAGCCGCCAGTCTGCCTCAGTGATGCGGGGCCCGCACAGGAAGCGGCGGGTCTGCAGCCGCTCTTCGAGCCAAGCCAGCGTGGCAAACAGCTCCGCCACGGCCTCGTCATAAGCGGCCTGGCTGGTGGCGAAACCCGCGCGGTAGACGCCATTGTTGACGCTGTGATAGACCCGCTCGTTGAGCGCGTCGATCTCGGCGCGCAGGGCCACGGGATACAACTCCGGGGTCGGAGGAACCAGGCCCGCGAACGCGCTGTCGAGCATGCGGATGATGTCGGCCGACTCGTTGTTGACGATCGTTCGGGTCTGGGTGTCCCACAAGACCGGCACCGTGACGCGCCCGTTGAAGCTGGGGTCGCTGAGCTGATAGGCCTCGCTGAGGAAGGAGAAGCCCTCCACTTCATCGGGCGCGGCGAAGGCCCAGCCCCGGGCGTCACGGATGGGGTCGACCACCGCCAGCGAAATCACCGCATCGAGGCCCTTGAGCGTACGGTAGATCAGAGTCCGATGCGCCCACGGACAGGCGAGCGAGACATACAGACGGTAGCGTCCGGCGACGGCGGGCAGGCCGGAGTCTTGGCCGATCCAACGGCGGAAGGCGCTGGCCTGGCGCACGAAGTGGCCGTCGGCGCTCGACTCTTTGGGGAAGGGCGCTGCGTTCATGGTTGTCTCCTGAGGTTGCGTTGCTAAGGAACAGGCTAGACTAGCCCCCAGAGATTGACAATCCCTCTATTCTGGGCTTCAGTGTTCTATCTTTGGAACAATCGAGGACGTCCCATGGATCTCAACGGCATCTGGATCTTCACCCAGGTTGTGCGGTATGGCGGCTTCACCGCTGCCGCGCGCGCCACGGGCCTGCCCAAGTCGACGATCAGCCGCAAGCTGCGTGCTCTGGAGCAGAGCCTGGGGGCGGTGTTGCTGCTGCGCAGCACCCGGTCGGTGCAGCCCACCGAGATCGGGGCAGCCTACTACGAGCGCTGCGATGCGGTTCTTCGCGAGCTCGAGTTGGCCGAGCATCAGGTCAGCCAGTCCTTGAGCCAGGTGCGCGGGCGTCTTCGCGTGACGGCTCCGGTCGAGATGGGACAGCAGGCTCTGGGCCCGATCGTCGCGGATTTTCTCGCACGGCACCCGCAGGTCAGTGTCGAGCTTGTGCTCCTGGACCGCACCGTGGACTTGTTGGCCGAGGGCTTCGATGTGGCGTTGCGGGTGGGGCCTCTGCCCGACTCGAACCTGATCGCGCGGCGGCTCGGCCGCACGCGCTGGGTGCTGGTGGCCCAGCCAGAGCTCGCCGCGCGCCTCGACTCGTGGGAGAACGCGCCGCGCTTGGCGTTCACTGGCCGCCGCGGAGACAGCGCCTGGACGCGGCCCGGCACGCGCCTGGCAGCCAACAGCTTCGCCAGTCTGCTCGAGGCGGCCTGCCAGGGTCTGGGCGTTGCCTGCGTGCCGAGCTTCTTCTGCCATGAGGCGCTGCGGAACGGGCAGCTGCAGCGCGTGTTCGAGGGGCATGAGCCCGCGGATGCGCCGCTGTATGCTGTTTTTCCTCCGCGGCACGCGCTGCTTCCGAAGGTGCGCAGCTTTCTCGAGCTGCTCGAGCAGGCCTGGCGGCTGCCACCGTGGAGCGGGTCGCTGTGAAGGCTGGTACCTGCGCCCGTATCGGCGTCCGCTATACTGGCCCTTGCTGGCTCGCTGGCCCGTCCACCGGGAGACGCACAATGATCGACTACAGCCGCCTCCAGACCAGCATCGAGCGCCAGTTCGCGCTGCCCTTGAGCTCGATCCACGGGCCCGCACACTGGGCGAGGGTCGAGACCTTCGGTCTACGCATCGCCAAGCACTCCGGGGCGAACCCGGCTGTCGTCCGGCTGTTCGCCTTGTTCCATGATGCCCGCCGCCACACGGACGGTGGAGATCCCCGGCACGGTGAGCGAGGCGCGGAGCTGGCTGCACAGCTGCGTGGGCAGGCCTTCGAGCTGGACGACGAGGCCTTCGCGCAGCTGACGCTCGCATGTCAACGGCACTCCAAGGGGCAGCGCAGTGACGACCCCACGATCGGTACCTGTTGGGACGCAGACCGCCTGGATTTGCCTCGCGCGGGCATCATTCCGGCGACGCGCTTCCTCAGCACCGAGGCGGCACGGCGTCCTGCGCTGCTCGACTGGGCGGTGGAGGTGTCGCTGCGCTCGGTGGGCAAGCGTCCCCACCGCCGCGGCAAGCAGGGTCGACGTCGACGCTGAGTGGGCCTGGCTCCAGCACCACGGAGAACTGCCAGGAACCTGGGCAAGCTTGTGACCGACCTGCCCGCTAGGAGGCCGTGTCGCCCACAGGATCTGTTGGTCCGAGCAATCTGCGAAGCCTGAGAAACCGCGGAGGCGCCAGCGCAGCGCGTGGGCCGCTGAGGACCGCAGAGAGCTACCTGGGGAAGTCGTTGACGAGTCTGCGAATTCCGGTG
>JAJDCP010000130.1 GCA_029260765.1 Planctomycetota bacterium | reverse complement strand
TACCAATCAACGGAAATTCCGAGAAGAGTGCATCAAGTGGATAGCTAAATTCCTATCCCGGTTGCAGCTACCCAAGCATACCGGGTAGGCGCGCACCCTTCTCATATCACCTGTTTTGTTTTCAATCAGCGCGCAGGTCGGTAAAATGCCGTCCCGCGTCAGGGCGGCCCATTCTATACGAGCCACCTGCATCCACAAGAACTTTGTGCATTCTTTTTTCACTCCGGTCCGACGGCAGCAGCCCCCTGTCATCAGGGCAGATCGAGGCCCTCGCGGAGGCGCTCGGCCTTGACGCGCTCTTCCGAAGCCTGGACCTTACGCCCCTCGAGATCGTAGGCGCGGGCGAGTAGCTCGTGAGCCTGGGCCATCAGACCCACGTCTCCGCCAGCCTGGGCATGTTTGAGTGCCATGCGCGCGAACTTCCCGGCCCGAGAAGCCTCACGCAAGGTTTGGAAACCGCTGCTCAGCTCCAGGTAGCTGCGGGCCAGCTCGCCGGCGGACACTCCCTGCTCGAGGGCCTTCTCTTCAGCTGCGATCTGTTGGCGCGTGTAGATCCCGCTGAGGAAGACCAGGGCAATCGAGACTACGCCACCGAAGGCTGCGGCCACGGGTTTACGCCAGCGCCTCCATGCTCTGGCGAGCGGCCCCGAGCGCAACAAGGGTTCATCACCGTTCAGATACAAGCGCAGATCCATCGCCAGCTCGGCCGCCGACTGGTAGCGCAGGGCGGGGTCTCGCGCCACGCTCGCCCCCACGATCTTTGCGAGGCGGCGATCGACGCGTCGGTCGATCCTGCGGATCGGCTCGGGGTCCGTCAGCGCAACTTTGCGCAGCAACTCGATCTCGTCGGGGTCGATATGGGGTGGACGGCCGACCAACATGAAGTACAGACAGGCACCGATACCATAGACATCACACCCTTCGGTGAAAGTCGGCACGCTGCCCAGAATGTACTCTGGAGCCAGATATGCTGGGCTTCCCAGGATCTCATTCTTGCCCGTGTCGCTGGGTTTGTCCTTGAGCTTGGCGATACCGAAATCGATGACCATCGGCGACAAGTCATGGTCCAACAGGATGTTGTGGGGCTTCACATCGCGGTGCAACACGCCCTTGCTGTGGGCATAGGCGATCGCATCGCTGATCTTGGCGAAGATCTCGCAGACCGTCGCCACCGGTGTCTTCTCGATTTGCTGAACTCTGTCGAGCGTGCGGCCCTCGATGAAGTCCATGCTGAAGAAGTCGATGCCGTCCACAGCGCCGATGCTGTGGATGGCTATGATGTTCGGGTGGCGCAGTCGTGAAACGGCGCGGGCTTCAATCAAGAACCGCTCAGCCTCGACTTCGCCGCTCTTGGATCCCGCCAACATCACCTTGATCGCCAGCAGCCGGTCAAGCTTGACGTCCTTGGCTTTGTAGATGATTCCCATGCCGCCCCGGCTGATCTCGCCGAGGATCTCGTAGGGGCCGAAGCGTGCACGAGGGTAACGCGGCTCTGCCAGAGGCTGCGACTGCTGGACCCAGTCTTCGATGCGTGCATTCTCGAGCTGCGTCGGAATGCTCAGGGAATGCTGACACTTGGGGCAATGGTACTCCTGCCCCTCCCGTGGCAGCTCGACATTGTAGTGGGCGAGGCATTCGGCACACCTCATGATGGTGCGGCCCTGGCGCTCCAGAGCCATGCGGATCTGCTCGGCCGTCGAGACCTGAAGTTGCATCAGGATCTCGCCGAGCAAGCGAAACTGCCCGGCTTTGCGTTCGAGCTCCTGGAGCTCAAGCGCTCGGCGCAGGTCATCCTCGCCGATGGACTTCCAGCGGACCAGGATCTCGCCAAGCTTGGGAAACGACCCGCTCATGCCACCCGCCGAGCCAGAAACCGAAGTGATCAAGCAACATCGGGAGTATAGCGAAAGGGCTCAGCAATCCAAATCGGCAGAGTTCCCTGTGAGGCGCGGTGCGAGCTCGACAGCCCACAAGGCATCGAGGCAGCGAGCCGCATCAGCGAGATCGGGTCCAGCGGTCCGTGGCTCGCCCAGAGTTGCAACCCGGCGGGTCAGCTCAGTCTCATGCCTGGAAAGCAGGAGTTCACAGGAGAAATCGGCAGGCGGAGCCGCCTCGCTCGTGCCCTCTTCCGGCCCTCGACTCGCAAAAACACTCCCATCCGGATAGCTGCTGAGGTAGGCGAGGCTCTCCTGACCGTCCGCGCCGCGCTGGAGGACAGCATACACCGGTCCGCGCCGTAAGACCTTGAACAGCATGCCCGGTCGAGCTTCACAACCCAGGGTCCCCAGACTCTCGAAACCGTTGCCCCTCAGCAGCTCACTGCCGCGGAAGCGGGCGGTAGCCCAGGAGACACTGTCCCAGGCCGAAAAATGCCCGGTCTGGCCGGCCAGGAGCAGCGCTGGTTCCGGGAGCTGAGAGAGTGCCTCCCCCACCATCGTGCTGACCTCCTCGAACATCTCGCGCAGCAGGTCGTCTTCGCCTTCGAGCTCGAGCAGCTCGCCAGACGGGAGCCCTGCGGGACACACCTCGGGCACTCGGGGCGACGGTTCCCGCAACCACGGCCCCTGCAAACCGGGGAAACTCGGCCGCGCGACGAGCGGTTCGAGCTGGATCAGAAAGTCGAGATAGCTCTTGTCGAGGACAGACTCCTCCAGCGCGGTGTAGCTGGCTTCGTCGAGGTCCCAACTCTCGGATCCGTCCACTTCGATATGCAGAGCATCGAGCAGCTTCAACCAGTCGGCCGGTTGGGCATTGGGCCGTGTGCGCCGGTGGAGCTCGAGGGGCCTCTCGCCGCTACGGCGAAGTGCATCGTGCCAGCGGCGACCGTTGATGCCTGTGGCGAAGCGCAGTAGACGCACGGAGTAGTCTCCTGGCGGCAGCCGCAGCAGGCACGGCTCCTCCAGCCCGGTCCATTCCCAGTACAGGCTGCCGGGCGTCAGGGCCAAATGGCCACTGGGCAACTGCAGCCAGGACCGCAGCTCTCCGATCGCCTCAGCTTCCTCCGTCGGGTCCGCCGGGCCCAGCCGAACTCCGACGACGAGACCCTCGGCCACGTCGAGCGCGACAGGCAACACCAGGCCGTCGCGCACGCAGTCCTGCCACTGTTCGGCATCGTCGCTGGGCAGGGCACCCAACAACTCCGCTGCGAGCAAACAGAATCCTTCACTGTCGTTGGGAAGATAGACATCCACACGGTGATGCGGTGTCAGCTCGACCATCGAGGCCTCCGAAGGATGGGGATAGGGGCGTGCCCGCCGTCAGGCACTCGCCTCAGAAGGGTCGGGGTCAGCCAGCGCCGGACTGCCCGCTCCGGGTGTGCCCGCTTCGAGCAGGACAGAATGGCTCAGGCCCTCGCCGGCGGGTTGGTCGTCCTCAGGCGTCTCGAATCCGCTCCAGACCACGTTGAGAACCTTGGCGACATCAAGGCTCATGCCGTCAGACAGGGGAATCAGCTCGATGCGTTCAGATTCCAGGCGCGTTCCGTTGGTGCTCGCGGTGTCGATCGCGATCACTTCCTCACCGTCGAGGATCAAGAGTAGATGGACCCGCGAGATGCGGCCATGGTTGCGAAAGTCGCCTCCCAGCGCGCAGCGCGCATAGCGTCCGAGCAAGATGCCACGCACCAGCGCCTGCTTGCCCACGCTTCGCTGTACACTGTGGCCACCATGACCGACAAACAGATGACCGCAGGGAACTTCTCCCGCCTCGAGCAGCGGACTGGCAGGCGCCAGAGGAGGCAGAATCGCCGAGACACTGGTGATGCTCTGCTCTTCTTCAAAAGCTCGGGGAGGTGACTCGAACGTCCACGTCTTGACGCGCTCGTCGACAAAATCGCGACGGGGCAGCGCGTCGAAGGCAACCTCCGGATCGTCGTCCCATTCCCGCTCGTCGCCGGTGGTCAAGAAGACCAGCTGCACCTCTTCGCTCGCCAGGAAGGCGGGCCCATCGATGCTCGCGGACTGCAGGACCCGGCCGGACTCATCGACGAAACCGGTATGGGTACAGAGGTCGATGATGCGAGCCAGAGGTCTCCCCTGGGTCAGACGAACCGTCACCACCAGGTGGCGCAGCGCGATCGTGCTGTGGCTGACCGGGATCACCAGCCCACAACGACTGTGACGCCCGATGATCAAAGCCCGCGCTCGGTCTTCTCCTGCGGCGAGCCAGGCTACTCCTATCGGCTCGGACTGCCGGTCAAATGCCAACACCGCCACTCCCTGCCGGGGATGCTGCGCGTCACAGTCACGGATGGCCTGGTAGTGGCGAACGAACAGCTCACGCGCGGCCAAGGGGGCAGGCTGCCCACGTCCGATCAGGATCGTGCCGTGATTCCAGCCCGGGGCATCGTCCAAACCGGAGCGGTGCTGGACCAGACGGGAGAGGTCGCAGGCTGCGGACATGATGTCTCCCGGAGGGGAAGAGCGATCCCCGATAACTTCATGACCGATCTGGGGGCTTTTGTCAAGTCTCAAGGCAGCAGGCGTGGGTTTCGGGCGCGGGCAGAGTTTGTCCTGGTTCCTCCGCGCGCTGATGCTGAAGGACTGTGCTTCGATGGCTTGCGGCATTCCGCGTTGGACGCCGTGCAATCGTACAAAAGGATCTACGGCTACGACTTCCGACAGGCACCGATATCGTTGATACTGAAGGTTTGAACTACGCCGAACAGGAGATGCCCATGTCCGACAACAAATGGCAGGTGAGCCGTTGGATGAGTCGCGAATTGAAGACCGTGGGTCCGAAGGCCCCGCTCGTCGATGCCTTCGAGCAGATGCGAGAGCATCGCATCCGCCATCTGCCGGTGGTCGAAGGCCGGAAGCTGGTCGGCATATTGTCGGACCGGGATGTGCGCGAATTCTACCCACAGCGGGAACACCTGCGCTCGGGACAGAGCGTCTTCAGCGAGCGGTTGATGACGACGCTCGTGTCTGAGGTCATGGCCAAGAATCCCATCACCGTGCATTCCGGCACACGGCTCCGGGAGGTCGCCGAGACCCTGTGCCGGGAGAAAATTGGCGCTCTGCCTGTGCTCGATGGACAGCGCCTGGTCGGCATCATCACAGCAGAGGATGTGCTCTGGGCGCTCGTTGAGAACTTTGATGCGATCGAAGAAGCGCTGGAGAACCCAGCGCTCTGATCCCGCTGATCAGTAGCGCTCTACCATGAACTTGATGCCATGGCGGAGCACATCCTTCCAGGCTTCTCTCACCTCGTCATCATATTGGGGATCAAAGGCCTCGACCGTGCTGAGCAGAGTCTCGAACCATACGACATACAAGTGGGGAGAGATGTCGAGGTTCTGCCGGTTGTGGCGTTCTGCAACGGTCTCGAGCATGCCGGCATATTCGGGAACGTCCCCGTGGGTGCGCATCATCAAGATCATGATGAGCGAGTTTTTCAGCACATCGACCTGCTTCTGGAAGTCGGTGTTGCCGAACTTGGCCGCAATCTCAGGGTCCTGGGCCAGGAAACTCCGATAGAAGGCAGCGAGGAAGCCCCCAGCGTCCATGCAGCGCTCAAGGCTGTTGTTGAATACAACAAACAGGCTATTCGCCATGCTTCCCCCATCATCGCTCGTCAAGCCCGCATTATCGTTGCCGAGCCCTCCCACATCAATCGCAAACTCCCACCTACGTTACCAGATCGAAACCGCCACCGGCGGGTCCTGCGCTGTACGGGCACTGTGGAGCCGAAGGCTGTACCGGCAGTTTCCTCACACCACCAACGCCAACAGGCCCAACATCATGCCGAACCCAGCAGTCGCGCCGCCACCAAGCAGCAAGCGACGCGCCGAGCGCGCGGCGCGGTCGAGCCGTTCGGCGCGCAGCCGGGTCGTCAGAATCAGGGCCCTGCGACGAGGCGCCTGCAGCCTGCGATCGGCTCCCAGAATCCCGCTTGCGTAGAGCTGCGCAACGGGCCGCAACACACGCTCGGTGCAGGTGAAGACCTCGGGCTTCCGAGGTCGAGGGCTCACAAAAGCGTAGCTGCCGAACATCATCGGCTCGCCCTGCGGGATCAGTCCGTCGAGGTCGGCACGGTAGCCCTCCCGCCGTGTGCCTTGGAAAGTCTGCACGAGCCCCTCAAAATCGCCCCCTCGGTCCGCAGCGATGCCAAGCGGACCGCTGCCATCGTCGACGAAGAAGCGGGCGGAGGCGCGACGATCGAGGTATGTCCTGGTGTGGCGGGCACCCCCCTCGGTCCAGCTCCCCTTGATCTCGAGTTGGTAGTACAAGCAAGGCGTGCCCGTGGCTGGGGCCAACAGCGGCCTTTTGCAGCGCACCCTCCCCTCTACAGCCAACGCCCGGCGTTGGGCCGCCAGCTCCGCTCCCCGTGCTGCAGCGATTCCGCTCAGCAATAGCACTACGCGCGCCATACGCCGTGCTCTGAGCCTGTGCACCAAACCTCCGATCAGTCCGCCGATACCGGTCAGGGCAAGGACCCCGGCCATGACGACGAACCACCGTGAGGAAACATCGAGAGCTGCGGGCAACAGGCTGCACACGTGGGATCTCCTTCGATCACCTCTGGACTTTCAGGGGTTCGAGCCGCAAAGTCCCATACTCGGAACGGTCTTTTCGAGCTCAGCTGGCAGCATGCGCCTTCAGAATGTCCATTACGATTGCTGGCTGGGACCGCCCCAACATGGACATCTTGTGCCTGAAAAGGTATCCTGAAGTCGTACACCCCCCGCACATCGGCTGTGGGCAGGGTACGGGGAGGCGCCGAGAGCCCTCCCCGGGGTTTTGGGGTGAGCTATGCCTCGAGCGGCGCGCATCGGCGACACTCTCTTCGGAGACATCGCGGTCAAGGGCTCGTTCGCAACGAGTGACCAGGTCCGTGCGGCGCTAGACGTCCAGTCCCGCACATCCGGACCGAAGAAGAAACTGGGCCAGATCATGGTTGCCATGGGCATCCTGAGCTCGACCCAGGTCAAGAACATCCTCGAAATCGTCAAGGGCAACCTGATCCCTGGTTACGAGCTGATCTCCGAGGTCGGCCGCGGCGGCATGGGCGTGGTGTACAAAGCCAGGCAGCTCAGCATGGACCGCGTGGTCGCGCTCAAGATCCTCACCAAGAAGCTGCAAGAGGACGAACGTTTCACTGCACGCTTCCTACAAGAAGCGAAGAACGTCGCCAAGCTCAACCACGAGAACATCATCGGCGCCATCGATGTCGGCGAGGCCAATGGCGTGCACTTTTTCGTGATGGAGTTTGTCGACGGCATCTCGCTGGGCCGCACGCTGCGCCACGGCAAGCGCCTCAGTATCGCTCAGGGCATCGATGTCGCCATCCAACTCTCCCGAGCGCTCGACCACGCCTGGACGCACAAGATCGTGCACCGGGACATCAAGCCGGACAACATCATGCTCTCCAAGCAGGGCGTGAGCAAACTGTGCGATTATGGTCTCGCCCTGGCGGCACAAGGTCCCAGCGAAGAGAAGTCGGAGATGGCGGAAGGCACCCCGTACTACATCTCCCCTGAAGCGGCGCTGGGACGCCAAGACCTCGATATCCGGTCAGATATCTACTCACTCGGTGCGACGCTCTTCCACCTGATCTCCGGCCGGCGTCCCTATGGGGGCAAAGACGACCGCGAAATCATGATCAAACATGTCCGGGCCGCGCCCCCCGATATTCTCAAGGTGCTTCCCCAAGCGCCTCCGGGTCTGAGCGCTGTGCTCAAGAAGATGATGGCGAAGAGCGCGAACGAGCGCTATCAGACGCCCCAGCAGCTGGTGCAGGATCTGCTCAAGGTCAAGAGTGGCAAAGACCCGGTCTCCAAGCAGGCGCGGCCCGCGAGTGCAAAGGCAGCGCGGCGCAGAGTCTGGATTCCCGTGGCACTCGGTGTCGCCGTGGTGCTGCTTGCCTGCCTGCTCGCATGGTGGGCCGCAAGTGGACGCGGAAACGGCGGGCAGACACCGGCGTCGCCCGCCCAACCTGGTGCGGACGGTGACCGCAGCCAGCATGTCGAGCCGCTGGGCGATGCGGGCGAACCGACGCCGGAACCCGAGCCGGAGAACCACGAACAGCAGCCAGCGGCGGTCGCCGCCGACCGCAGCGCATTCGATGCTGCACAACGCTGGTGGTCATCCAACCCCGATCAGCCAGTGAAAGCCCGTGATCGCTTCGAGCGTGTCGGCGCCGAGTTCCCAGATAGTGACGGGGCTCGGCTCGCTCGTTTGGAGATCGCTCTGATCGACCAGCTGCAAGAGAAGGATCTCGAGCAACGCTTGACACAGCTGGAGTCACTGGCAGCCGACGCTCTCCTCGAGACAAACTTCCGTAAAGCCGAAGATCTCTACCTCGGCGGCTTGAAGGCCTTCGGTTCCAGGTTCGAAAGCCGGCTGCAGACAAACCTCAGCGAGGCCGACGCGCTCAACCGGCGGTACAGGACCAAGCTGCTGACGGACTTCGAGGACCAACCGTCGGAAGCCCGGCGTGCCCTGCGCGAGTTGCAGCCCCGCTCAACCGCTGCCGTGGCCGCCCTGCTCGAGGAAGACGTCGCCGCGCTGGAGCATGAGATCCGCCAGCGCGAAGCCCTGGTGCGTTCCAACGACGAGCTCCAGGCTCTGCAGACGGCGATCTTCGCCAGCTGGGCAGCCTGTGAATTCGCCGAAGCCGTCGGCCTGGCCCGAAGCTGGCGCAGTAGCGGGGATGCCGGGCTAGACGGCCGCGCAGCGCTGACCCTGGCCATCGCAGCGGAGATGGCTGAGCAGGCCGAGATCCTGCGCACGGCCCTGGAGAAGGACAAATCCCAAAAGACTTCGCTGCTTTTGGCCGATGGCTCCAAAGAGAGCGGGCGGCTGGTACTGGTCAGCCCGGATTTCCACATCCAACTCCAGAAGAGCAACCGCAGGGAAGTCGTGAGCGTATCCCTCAGCGAATTCGATCAGACCGCGCTCGACGAGCTTTTTGGCGGGCCCCCCGATGACCAGAGCTGGTTCGGACGCGTGGCGCTCTTCGCGGCCTGCGGGCACGGCGGGATGGTTGGCCGTGAGATGGCCCGCAAGCCCCCTGGCGTAGACGCCGTGCGCGAAGGGTTGATCCCCCAGCTGCTGGCGAGTCGCCTCGAGAACCTCGCGTCCGAGGAATATGACGCGATCCTGCTCCTGGTCGACCAGGACGAGTTGGAGTCCGCGGCCCGACGGGCTGCGGCCTGGCCGGGGATTTTTGCCACAACACGTTTTTTTCAGACCCACCGCACAGCAGTTTTGACGGACCTGCGTGATATCCTATTGGACGCTACTCTCGCCCGTGGAATTGAGCCGCTGCTGCACTGCGATGGCTTCGAGCAGAGCCGCGACGGCTCGCTCACGCTGAACTACAGCTTCAGCGACGATGCGCAGCTTGCCGATTGGCATAAGACCACGGGCAAACGTGAGCGCGAGGAAAGCGGCGTCAAGCTGAGCGGCCATATGGTGCACAGCGTGCGCTTCGAGGGAGATATCGAGCTGTTGGTGCGTTGTGCCGTGAGGCAAAAGAAGAAAGACAAAGGCGGGGTGGTGTTCTCGGTCCATCAAGGCCAGAACCCTGACGCGCTGTTCTCCTTCTGGAATACCGGGGCGGCGACCATCGGAGAAAATGGCGCCAATCCCGGCGCCTCGCTGCGGGGTCCGAACCACATTCTGCTGTTCAAGGACGAAGACGCCGTTGAGACACTGACGGGCACGATTGCTGACAACCTCGTGCTCAACCATGCCTACGATTTGCATTGTTCGGTCAAGGACGATATGGTGCGCGCGAACCTCAATCGCAATCAGCTCTTCAGCTTCCGCGCGGATTCTCTGGCCAGTATGGGCCATGTGGGAATCTGGACGGGCGAGTGGGATGCCGTCATCATCTCTGTTCTGATCAAAGGAAGACCCGACCCTGCCTGGTTGGAGGCCGTGGCAGTCGAACAAGTCGATGCGCTCCTGGCACCGTATGCCACCGACTCGGATTGAGAGTGCCCCAGCACCAGGCCTTTCCACCTGCACCCCATTGGGATCGGATCTATGACTGGACACAAAGCGACCGCTAGGGTTTATCAAGGGCTCGACTTCGAGCGCCCGATCCTCGAGCTGAGGCAAAAAATCGAAGACCTCGAAAACTTCGCGCAGAACACCGAGCTCGACCTTTCAGGGCAGATCGAGAAGATGCGCATCCGTTGCGAGGACCTTACCCGTGAGCTCTTCATGAATCTCACCCCCTGGCAGAGGGTTCAGCTGGCTCGACACCAGGATCGACCCCTGCTCGAAGACTACCTGGGGGCGATCTTCACCGATGTCGTCGAGCTCCACGGTGACCGGAACTTTGGCGACGACAACGCGATCCAGACCGCCCTGGCACAGATCGACGGCATCCGTGTCGTACTGGTCGGGCATCGCAAAGGCAAAGCCACCCGCGACCGATTGGACTGCAACTTCGGCAGTCCGAATCCCGAGGGATACCGCAAGGCCCTCCATAAGATGAAGTTGGCTGCGAAGTTCGGTCTACCGATCATCACCTTCATCAACACTCCGGGGGCCTATCCCGGCGTCGAGGCGGAAGAACGAGGTCAGGCGATGGCCATCGCTCAGAACATCTTTGCGATGTCGCGGCTCCCCACACCGATCCTGTCGTGCGTCCTCGGCGAAGGGGGCAGCGGCGGTGCGCTCGGCATCGGGGTCTGCGACAGGCTGTTGATGCTCGAGCATGCGTACTACTCGGTCATCAGCCCTGAAGGCTGTGCGGCGATTCTCTGGAAAGACTCTGAGCACGTCTCCGATGCCGCCCGCATTCTGAAACTGACCGCGCGCGATCTGACCCGCTTCGGCATCGTCGACCAGATCGTGCCGGAGCCTCTCGGTGGTGCCCACCGTGATCCGGAAACGACAGCAGCCACGCTCAAAGGCGTGCTCGCCCAAGAACTGCGAGCGCTGCAGCAGATTCCCGCCGAGCAGTTGCTCGAGCTCCGCTACGACCGCTTACGCCGGCTGGGCCACTTCCGGCGCGACGGTCAGATCTGCGGCTCTGTAGAGCAGCCCCGCAGGGCCCCATCGTCTTCTGAGCTGCAGCCCGTACCTCTCAGCAGCTGAGCTGCGCTCGTGGCCCGCCCCGCGACCGCCAACCCCGAGCGCCCTTAATGGACCTGTCCTCTCTCAATCCTCAACAGCGGCTGGCCGTCGAGTCGACTGAGGGGCCGCTGTTGGTACTCGCCGGCGCCGGAACGGGGAAGACTCGGGTCATCACCTTCCGCATCGCCCACCTGATCGACCTCGGCGTCGCACCCGAAGAGGTGCTTGCGGTCACGTTCACCAACAAGGCCGCCCGTGAGATGCGGGACCGCCTGGCTGAGTTGGTGGGGAAGTCGGTCGGCCAGAGGGTGATGATCGGGACCTTCCATGCCTTCTGCTTGCAGGTGCTGCGCCAGAACGGCAAGGCGATTGGCGTGAGCCCGGATTTCCAGATCGTCTCGGGCACCGACCAGCGCGACCTGGCACGCGACGCCATCAAAATGGCTGGCATCGACCCTTCGGCCTACAGTCCGATGCGCCTGTTGTCGTCGGTCAGCCGGCTGAAAAACGCCGGGATCACGCCTGCGCAAGCGTTCGAAGACGCGCACGGTGCGCAGCAGCGCCTGGTGGCCTTCGCCCAACTGCGTTACCAACGTGCGCTCGAGCGGCTCGAAGCCGTCGATTTTGATGACCTGATTCTCCTGAGCCTTCGGCTCATGCGCGAGAAGGCGTACATCCGCGACCAGCTATGTGCCCGCTTTCGGTATGTGCTGGTCGACGAATACCAGGACACCAATAAGCCCCAGTACGACCTGGTAGCGAGCCTGACACGAGATTCGCGCAACGTCTGCGCGGTGGGCGACGATGACCAGGGGATCTACAGTTTCCGCGGGGCCCGGCTCGAGAATCTGCTCGACTTCGAGCGTGACTTTCCCGAGGTGCGTATCGTCGCGCTGACCACCAACTACCGCTCCACGGCGCCGATTCTCAAAGCGGCGCACGCGGTCGTGCGCAAGAACCCGCAACGGCGCGAAAAAGAGCTCGTCTCCCACATCGGCGAAGGTGCGCGGGTGTGCTTGATCGAGGCCGCCCACGAGGAAGATGAGGCGCGCCGTCTGGCTGAGATCGTCCACAAGCGCCACTTTGAACAGGGTGTGCCTTTTTCGGACATCGCTTTGATCTTCCGCACCCGCGCACAACCTCGCCCTTTCGAGACCGCCTTCAACGAGCGCGAGATCCCGTACCGGATGGCCGGCCTGCACTCGTTCTTCGACAAAAAGGAGATCAAGGATTTCCTCGCCTACCTACGCGTGCTGGGTCGGCCCGACGACGACTTGCCGTGGTTCCGCGTGCTGGCCTTTCCTCCCAAACGCATCGGTCTGCAGAGCCGCACGCGCATCGCTGAGATGGCACAACGCAGCAAACAGTCGGTGGCCAGCCTGTTGAAGAAACCCGTCGCGGCGGGCCTGCCCGGCAGGCTCTGTAGAGCCCTGCAGAGGCCTCTGGCCTGTATCGAGGCGGCCCGCGCACAGCTCGGCCCCGGCCAACTGCATCAGGCGGTGCGCAGCCTGATGGACAGCCTGGGCTTCCGTCAGGGTCTGCTGGCTGAGTCCGGCCAGGATGAGGGGCGGCGGCGTTGGGACTTCGTGTTGGAGCAGTTGGAGGATCTCGAGACCAAAGAGAAAAGGCGCGACATCAAGAGCCTGAGTGCCTACCTCGACTACCTGGCTCTGGAAGCACATGACAAGCAAAAGAAGGAGGACGACAGCGAGCGCGTGACCTTCATCACCATCCATGCCTCCAAAGGCCTGGAGTATGGCGAGGTCTTTCTGCCCGGCGTAGAGGAAGGCCTGCTGCCGCACAAACGCGCGGTCGAGGAAGGTGGGGAAGCGGCCATCGAGGAAGAACGGCGGCTGTGCTATGTCGGCATGACCCGCGCGCGCCGCCAATTGAACCTATCGTATTGCAAGACGCGGCGGTCCGGAGCCCTGCAGACCCCCGCACAGCCTTCGCGCTTTCTGGCCGACATCCCCGGCGAGTTGATGACTCGGCCCCTGAAGCCTGACCGCAAGCAGATGTTCGCGGCAATCTGGCAGAAGTTGGGACGCGGGCCTGAGCACTAGGAGTCAGGCTCAAAGCAGCAAACGCTCGACGCTGAAGCCCGCGCACAGCTCCGGTTTGTCGAAGCCACCCGCCACGAGCCGCCCGACGGCGGGACTGCAGGTCACCCCGTGTCCGCCCAGAGCAGCCGCCCAGACGAACCCTTCGAGGCGTGGATCGGGACCGAGCACGAAGCCGCGGTCGCCGCCGAAAGTGCGCAGCCCCGCCCAACTGTGGCGTATGGCGTGGCCGGCGAGCGCAGGAACCCAACGCGCAAAGCACTCGGCCAGGCGTTCAGCAACCTCAGGATCCGTCTCAGGCGTGCAGGGCGGGCTGAGATCTTCGTCGCAGCAGCACAACAGCAAGCCTCCGCTCTCGGGACGGAAGTAGTAGCCAGCGCTCAGGTTCCAGACATAGGGCCAGCTGGGATCGACCGTGAGGTCCAGCTCGCTCACGTACAGATGCCGGCGCAACGGTCGCAGCTCAGGGCGTGCCAGGCCGGCCATACTTGCGAGGTCGCTGGCCCAGGGTCCCGCCGCGTCGACGACCTGATCGGCAGGCAGCTCTCCATCGTCCGTCAACACGGCACGTACGCGCCCATTCTTCCGCACGATCCCCGTCACCTTCGCGGCCGTGCGCAGCTCGACTCCGCGACTACGGGCGCTGGCGTGGAACCCCTGCAACAGCCCCGCAACATCGACCACGCCATCGCTGGCCGTGTAGACAGCCCCTTCAAAGGCCGCCTCCGCCAACACCGGCACACGCTCGATGCACTGCTCGCGGCTCCAGATGACACAGTCGACGCCGAGCAACGTTGCGCGCTCAGCGCTGCGGCGCAAGCTCTGCCAGCCGTCGTCGCTGGCGAGAAAGAGCGAGCCATGGCGTTGGAAGTCGACCGGGAAGTCCGGCTGCTCACGCACATAGCGGGCGCCTTCGCGGCAGAGAGCAGCCAGGCTCTCACTGGGAACAATCTGACGGATCATAGCCGCATTGCGCCCTGAGGCATGGACACCGCACAGCGTCTCCTGCTCGAGAACGGTGATTGCGTGCTGCCCCGAGTGACTGAGAAAACACGCAACGGCCGCGCCGGCCAGTCCTCCCCCCACGATCACGGTCTTTTGCATCACACCTCCTGCGGGGGCAAGCCTACGGTTTCGGCGGCAGCTTCTCAACCAAGCGCGTGCAGATGTCCTCCAGAGCGCCGGGTTGCAGGGGTTCGAGCCTGCGGTATGGCTGGGTTGCGTGCCAGTCGAAACCGTGCTGGTGCGCCTCGAGCCGCTCCGCAACCCAACGCCGCGCCTGCACACCGCAGGCAATCAGCGTATCCACCTGCGGGCGCGTCTGGCTGGAGTCGAGCAGCACCGGACCGCTGAGACAAGGCGGCCCCGGCGCGTCCCAGCGTACCAGGCTGCCCAGGCGTGCGCGCACGCCCTGGCGGAGTAGGGCGTTGTGGACTTCGAACAGGCTGGCCAGGCGGTGATCGGCTGCCAGACGATCGCAGACGAACAGGACATCTCCCTGCACGGGTTGGGGAGGATGTGCCGCAAACGAGCGCCAGAGACGCCTCCAGCTGTGAGGTGCGGCACGCCAAACCTCGCGCAGCAGGCCGCCTGCTCCCGCCCGCGCCCAGATGCGCAGGGCTTGCTCGAAGACCGGTGCGCTCCCGTGCGGCCGCGCCCCGACGGCTTCATACAGCTGCTGCAGCCAGGAGGTGTCTTCGGCGCGCAGCAGCCTTCGATAGGCCGGGCCCCAGCGCGCAAAGAAGCGCTCTCGGTTGGCGCTTGCCTCCGGCCCGTGCTTGAAGCTGCCGAAGCTGGCTCCGCCGTGGTGGTAGACGAACACATCGGGCGCGGCGCGGGGAGGCATCCCCACGGCGTGGCAGCGCATGCAGTAGTCGCTCTCTTCTCCGTAGCCGCGGCCGTACGCAGGATCGAACACCCCAACCCGCTCGATCAACGAGCGGGTCAACAGCAAGCAGAAGCCCGCGGCCGTGACCAGGGGCGGGGCGCGGCGCGGATGTCGGGCCGCCAACAGCTCTGCCAGCCCGAACAGGTCCTGGCCGGCGGGCAGCGGCAGCGAATAGTGGCTGGCATTGTTCGAGAGCGGCATCAACGGTCCAACGCCAGGCACCAGCCAGGCCAGACTGCGCTGCAACCAGCCAGGTGTGAGCTCGGTGTCCGAGTTCAGCAGCACCAACACGTCACCGCGCAGGCTTTGCATAGCGCGGTTGGCGGTCTGCACGAAACCCAGAGGGGTCTGATGGCGGCTGAGCCGCGCGCCATGGCGGGCAGCCCAGTCTGCCAGTTCCCGCCGGGTGGACTCGGGGCTGCCGTCATCGAGCAGATGCACCCGGTAGGGCGCGCGTGTACAGCGCAGCAGCGAAGCAAGGCAGTGCGCCACTAGAGGCCAACGACCGTGGACGGGTATCGCGACCTCAACCTCAGGCACGCTCACGTGCACAGCTCTTGCCAGGCGCTCTGTAGCGAGGCCGCGCGAGCCTCCGGGCAGCCTGCCAGCGCTGCGCGCACGCCAGCTTGCAGCAGCAGCTGGGCGTCCTCGCCGCCCGCAGTGAAGAGCTCCGACAGGAATGCCCCGGGGTCTTCCCTCTCACGCAGGGCTTCGCCCACCAACGCGGCCTGACGACGCGCATCGCTGAATAGCAGGCGGATCGCCGAGGCGCTCGCGTCAGCGCGAGGCTCGAGCACGCCCCAGCTTTCGAGCAGCCGCACGGCACGCTCCGCTGCCTGCCGCCCCGCCCTCTGGGCCGCCTTACGCACCAAGCGTCCCTCTGGTACACCGCTGGGTTCGACGCTGGTGTAACAGGCAAGATCGGCCGCGGCCCGCAGCACCCAGGGCTCTCGCTCCTCGCCCACGGTAGCGAGCAGACGTCTCCTCAACCAGGCCAGAAAGTCCTCGGGCAGCGGCTCTCTCAGTGTCTCCTGGCGCCAGCTCGAGGGCGCGAGGCCCGCCGCGCAGCCGAGCAGCAGGGGCGCGCGCGGAAAGCTGCGAGCCACGGCCTCCAGCGTCCGAAACAGAAGCTCCCGAGCCTGAGCCCCTCCCCCGGGCCGCAGGCGTTCGACCACCAACCCGAGCTCACCCGTGGCCAGAGCTTTGCGGAGCCGTGCCGCGAACAGACTGCGCGGGCCACAAGGAAGGCGGGCCTTGAGATAGGACACGAGACTATCGAGAGGCGCCTCGGCGGACAGAAACGGCAGCAACTTGACCGGATCGAGCCGATAGACTGCCGGCCACGCCGAGGCCAGACTCTGGCAACGCGCCTCCACCGCTTGCTCGGGTCCACAGACCGCCAACGGCCATGGCCCCTCGACCAAAACCGGACTGCCTGCCGGGGCTGGAGGTCGCAGACAACGCCAGCTGCTCGCACACCAACGCGCTCTCAGCTCGTCCAGGGGAAAGATCTGCTCGACGACTTCGAACAAGTCGCGGCCCCGCACCAGCTCAACCCCCGCACGCCGCAACTCGGGTCCGAGCTCTGGATCTGCCTGCAGCTCGCGGACATTGGCTCCAGGCAGCACCAAGCGACGCACCCAGGGGGCGTCGAGCAGCAGCGAGCGGACTTTTCCCCGCATCGACACCGGCTTGAGCAGATGACCTCCGAGCGATCCCAGGGTACCCTCGGCCGCGAAACTCGCGTCGTGCCGGGCCAGTGCCCCCGCGACCGCCACGGTCGGGTCCACGGGGATCTCGAACACATAGGAGAACAGAGCGCAGAAATGCGCCAGCCCGAGCGAGTCTCCCCGTAAGATGCGCCGACCAAATCCCCGCAGACGGGGGGCGCAGCGCGCGTGCAGGAGGCGGCGCAACAGATAGGGCTCGGCCTCGAGCTCTTCGAGCAGCAGCTCGAGCAACGCTGCGCGCGCCCGCCCTCGGGCGGCCACAGCATCAGCGGCCAGGCCGATCGGCGGCTCTTCCGCCTCGCGGTCTGCTTCGGCCAGCCAGGGAACGGCCAGCCCGATTTGCTGCTCGGCGGCTCCCCCCTCACCCAGCGCGACGAAGCCCAGAACCGCTCCCACACCAGCCAGGCTGGCCGGCCAGGCCGCGACCATCGGAACACAGTGAGCAAACAGGGCTTCGAGCTGTGAGAGCGGGGCCTGCGCCGCAGCAGGTAGAACTCCGGCCAACTCGCGCAGGCGTTCCCGCAAGCCTGCGTCTCCAGCCCGGCGGGCTGCGCGTCCGGGGTGGACCTTGAGGTGTTGCAGCAGGCGCTCCAGCTGGGCGGGCGCCTCGGAATCCTCCAGCTGCCGCAGAGCCGCCCGGTAATGCCCGTGGCGCAGATACAGATCGAAGAGGCCCATCGGGATACTCCTAGGAGCCTGTCGGAGTCCTCAAGGCTGGACGGTACGTACTCGACGCGTGATCTCGACGTTGTCGGAGTTGTTGCAGATGACTGCGACCGTCGTGCCCACCTCGAGGTTGGCCTGGATCATGTCGAGGTCCGCCTGATTACGGACCACGGCCTTGGTCTCATTGCCCAAGCGATCCGGGAGTAGAATGTAGCGCAGCGTGCCGGTCTGGGGCAGGCCGGCGTCTGTCCAGGTAGCACGCGTCGTGGCCAGCTCGTTGCCCGTTTTCAACGTGACGCCCAAGGACGCACCTCGGTAGGGGCTCGCGGGCGTGCCCAGCACGCTCACCTCGGTGACATCCTGCCAGTCCCCCACCTTGGCGAGGCTGCCGCGGAAGTCCTGCACGCTTTCTTCTGGCGTGCCTTCATCCAGGATCAGGCGCACGTTCCAGTCACAGGGCCCCTGAGCGAGTGTGGAGCCGAGCTCATCGCGGTTGTCGGAGAAGAAGTTGACCCTGATCTGATACACGCCGGCCGGCAGGCTCGCTGTGATCGTATAGTTCTCAGGTCCATAACCCTGGACATTGTCGACGTCCAGAACCCCGCCCAGGCGCGAGTTCTTGTAAGGATAGTAGACCACCTCACCATTGGGTTGCACCACGTACAGGTCAGCATCGTACTCCTGGTCCCAGGTCAAGGTCGCGAGCATGCGCGAGGGCTTGACACTACACGTCACCGCCACCGCGGCGGCACCGTAGTCTTCACCGGAGTTCGCCTTGACGATCAGCTCATTGCGGCCCGCGCGCAGCACGACCTTTTCCTTGAAACTGCCGTCGGCAGCCAACCGCAAGCGCTGTGCGGTCCCGTTGAGCACGACATTGACCTCGTCGACCTGGACCCGGCTGTCGACCTGCCCTTCGAGTGCAATCACCCGCTCATTGAAAGTCTGCCCGTTGCTGGGGTTGTCGATGCGCACAGTGATGTTGCCGCTGCTGCTCTTTTCGAGCAGCAGGATCTCCCCGACAGTCTCGGCCTTTCCATCGGAGACAGCCACCCGCAGCTTGTGGGTGCCACGGCTCAACTTGGGCTCCCACGCGAGTGTGCCACGCAGGGAGTCGAGCCGGATTCTATCGGGCCCTTCGACCAGCCGGAAGCTGATCGGATCGCCATCGGGATCGACAGCCTCGACCAGTCCCGTAAAGGGGATGTAGGGACGGTAGCGGAACTGTGAGCTCAACAACCTGGGCGGTTTGTTCGGGATCACTTCGACCGCTACACCACTCTCCGTGCGGTTGCCCTGGGCGTCGGTGGCCGCGACCAGAAACGCGATCGCCCCCGAGGACCCCTGCGGCGCCTGCCAACGCAATCTCCAGGCACCGTCGCGGAAGGCCACGCTGGCGCCTTGAGGCCCCTTGACCAGGACCACCTCGACCTTGTCTCCTTCGGCGTCACTCACCTGCACGCGGCGTTCGAACAACGCGCCCGCGTCGATGCTGCCGCCCGGGATCTCGACGATCTGCGGCGCCTGGTTCTTGGCCTGGGCCGGTCCGCGCAGGCCCGCGTAGGGACTGTTGGCGGCTGCCGCGAGATACGCCTGCCACTCCTCTTCACTGCCGCCATCACGCAGCAGAGTCTGCAAACGCCCGTACAGGTCAGCGTCGCGCTTGGCCAGATCGCTGAGCAGGCTCTCACTCCCTGGCAGCTCGCTCGAGACCGTCGTGTACTCGCCTTTGAGTGACGCTTCCAGCGGCCCGTAGCCGGTGCCGCCCAGTTGCGCTTGGGTATAGAAGTGGTACGCGGCCGCACCTGCCCCCAACAACAACAGCAGGAGCAACAGACAGAGGATCCAGGGCAACTTCGAGCCGCGAGCCGCCACAGGTGGCGGCGGAGCGACCACGCGGCCCGTCAACCGCTTCGAAGCGGAAGTCTCGTCGTCGTCCTCGAAGACGAACTCTTCCTCCGGATCGTAGCCGGTATTTTCGGACGTGCCTTCATCTGCCACGCCTGGTCCTCCAGAAAAGGGGAAGCGGCCCATTGTGCCGATTCAGAAGGGGACACACAAGGGAGCCTGCTGCCGAGACGGGGCCGGGCCCGCTCGCATTCAGGCTGCTCGTCGTCAGCTGCCGAATTCGATCCCCTGTGCCAAGGGCAACTGCTTACCATAGTTGATTGTACATGTCTGGCGCCGCATGTAGGCCTTCCAAGCATCAGATCCGGCCTCGCGTCCCCCCCCCGTGTCTTTCTCGCCGCCGAAAGCGCCGCCGATCTCGGCCCCACTGGTGCCGATGTTCACGTTGGCGATGCCACAGTCAGAGCCGGCGGCCGTCAGGAAGGCCTCGGCCTTCTGCAGGTCGCGGGTGAAGATCGCCGAGGACAGGCCCTGGCGCACACCATTGTTGACCGCGATGGCGTCGGCGAGATCAGCAACTTCGACCAGATACAAAATCGGCGCAAAGGTCTCTTCCTTCATCATGGGAAGATCTTTGGGAGCCTTGACCAGGCACGGCCGCACGAAGCAACCGCTGGCGTGCTCGAGAACTTCTCCTCCGTACAACACCTCTCCACCCTGGGCACGGATCTCTTCAAGGGCCCGTTGCATGCCGGCGACGGCCTGGGTGTCGATCAACGGACCCATCAAGGTGCCGCTTTCGAGAGGATCACCGATGCTCACCTGCTTGTAGGCGGCCAGCAGTTTCCCGCTCAGCTCTTCACACACGCCGCTGGTCATCAACAGGCGCCGCGTCGTGGTGCAACGCTGGCCGGCGGTGCCGACCGCGCCGAAGAGCGTCCCGCGCAGCGCAAGCTCGAGATCGGCATCGTCGAGCACGATCAACGCGTTGTTGCCCCCCAGCTCGAGCAGCGAACGTGCCATGCGCCCCGCGCATGCCTTGGCGACCTCGCGGCCCATGCGGCAGCTACCTGTCGCGCTGATCAGCGGCAGCCGTTCGTCGTGGCTGAGCTTGATCGATAGCTCGAGCGGCGCCGTCAAGAGGTTGAACAGACCAGGATAGCCCGCCTCGCGGCAGATGGGCTCGATGAGTTTCTGCACGGCCACGGCACACAGCGGCGTCTTGTCCGACGGCTTCCAGATCACGGTGTCGCCGCAAACCGCGGCCACGAAAGCGTTCCAGGCCCAGACGGCCACGGGGAAGTTGAAGGCTGTGATCACACCGACCGGGCCCAGCGGATGCCACTGCTCGAACATCCGGTGCTCCGGACGCTCGGAGTGCATGGCCTTGCCATAGAGTTGGCGCGACATGCCCACGGCGAGGTCGGCCATGTCGATCATTTCCTGCACTTCGCCTTCGCCTTCTGCCCGGATCTTGCCCATCTCCAACGAGACCAGAGCGCCGAGCTCGGTCTTGTACGTGCGCAGGACATCACCGATGCGGCGCACCACATCTCCCCGCTGTGGAGCCGGCAGCGTGCGCCAACGGGCGAAGCAGGCCTGGGAGCTGGCGATGACTTTTTGGTAGGACGCCGCGTCGGCCTGCAGCACGCTGCCGATGACCTGGCCGCTGCCCGGGGATGTGCTGGTGAGCTCAGGCCCGCCGGGGTTGTCGAGCCAAGCTCCGGCATAGACGCCCGAGAGGCTGCCCTCGAGACCGAGGGTCTTCAAGAAGTCGTGCATCGATTCCTCCTGCCCGGCCTCATTCAGGGGCCAGGGCCATGACCAAAGGGTGGATGTGTGCCAGCGCGGCCTGCAGCTCGTCCCGGAGCCGGGCGCGGCAGGCGGCGACGGTCTCGTTGCTGAGCGGCTGGCCGCGCAGCTCGCCATAGAGTTTGAGCTTGGGCTCAGTGCCGCTCGGACGCACCCTCAGACGCAGCGTCGCGGTCTCGAAGCTGAGCAGATCGGTCGTCGGCAAGCCGTCGTCTGCGGCTTGCGCGTAGTCCCGGGAGCGCTCAACGGGGTATCCCCCGAGAGCGCGCAGAGGACTCTGACGAAGCTTGCGCATCACCTGGGCGAGACTTGCCAGCGGCTCATCCCCCTCCACCCAGATCGAACGCTGCGCGTTCACGTACACGCCGATCTCCGCCTGGATGGCATCGAGCCGATCGAACATAGTCTGGCCAGCGGCCTGCAGCTCCTGTCCCAGCTGCGCAGCCGCGACCGCGGCGCTGAGTCCATCCTTGTCGAGCAGGCCCCCGGCGATGAGATAGCCCAACGCCTCCTCGTAGCCGAACAAGGGCACCACGCCGTCAGCCTCAAAGCTCTCGAATGCTGCGGCGATCCACTTGAACCCCGTCAGGGTCTCGGCGAACTCGAGACCGCGCGCGCGGGCGAGCGCTGCCAGCATGCTCGAGGAGACCACGGTGGTGACCAGACCTCCGCGGGCAGGCATAGCCTGACGGCGCGCCAGGCTGCGCAACAGGTGATCGGCGAGCAGGATGCCCAGCTCGTCGCCGGCCAGACGTTGCAGGGCGCCGGTCGCATCGCGGGCTGCCATGGCCAACCTGTCGGCATCGGGATCGTTGGCGAGCACCAACGGAGCACTCGAAGCCTCGGCCAGGGCAAACGCCAGGTCCAGCGCTCCGGCTTCTTCGGGATTGGGGAAGCTCACCGTGGGAAACGCGCCATCGGGCTGCATCTGTTCAGCCACGGGCAGGACTTCGACGCCCTGCGCTTCGAGCGCCTTGACGGCCCAGGCTCCCCCGACCCCGTGCAGAGGCGTGTAGACCACCTTCAACGCCGCAGGACCGGACGCAGCGGGCAGACGGCTGGCGATATCGTGCAGATAGGCCGCTTCGAGCACCGCATCGAGCTCGCAAAGCAGACCTTGCGCCTGCGCCTCAGCCAGGGCGATCCGGGGCGCCTGCTCGCTTTCCTGCGCCTGCATCGCCTGGGCGATCTCGGCGTCGAGGGGCGCCAGGATCTGGCGGCCGCCCCCCACGTAGACTTTCACGCCATTGTAGGCCGGAGGATTGTGGCTGGCGGTCACGACGACCCCCGCCGCAGCCCCAAGCAGACGCGTCGCGAAAGCCGCCACTGGTGTCGGTGTCGGGCGCGTAAAGCGCCAGACGCGGAAGCCAGCGCCCGCCAACACCTCGCAGGCTTCGCGGGCAAACGACTCCGAACCCCTGCGCGCATCACACGCAACAACAATCCCCGCCTCAGCGGACGCGCCTCGGACACGCAACACCTGCGCCAGACCCGCCGCCAACAGACCGACCAGGCGCCGGTTGAGAAATCCGGGCCCCGGACCGAGCTTGGCGCGGATGCCCGCGGTGCCAAACTGCAGCCGCCGCCCAAAATGCAACTGCAGCGGCGCAGGATCGGCCGCAGCGATCAAGGCCTCGGTGGCAGCTCGAGTGTCAGGATCGGGGTCCAGCGCGGTCCAGGCGCGGGCGCTGGCAATCAGGCTTTCCAGAGATTTCTGCATGTCGGCTCGGGGGACGGATTCAGGCCGGCATGGTGGCACAACCTGGCGGCAAGGTAAAGACTCAGGGACGATTTGGGGGTCGCGGCCCGGCTCATTCCTGGGCGTCCTTTGCCTGCAGACCTGGCTCACGGGCACTGGCCCGCGCGATGGCCTGCTCGAGCGCATCGGCACGCTGCGAGCCGAGCAGGAGCCTCTTGCCGCCCTTCAAATGCAGACGCACGCCGCGGTTGCCGGAGATGTTGTACGCCCGGTTGGCACCGAAGCCGCGCACGCCCCAGCCTCCGAACTCCAGGATCGGCCGGTAGCTGACGGCCTCGAAGGCCTCGATGTCGTGCCAGAACAGCTCGCGATCGATCAGCAGCCCGCGAAAGCGCACCGCCAACCGATCAGGAAAGACACGGGTCTCAAGACACATCAGATAGAACCAGACACTGATGGCCACCCCGGCGACCAACATCACCGCCGTGACGACGATCAGCCCGGTGTCACCCATCGGCGTGTCTCCCCAGAGTCGACCTTGCACCAGCTGCACGTAGCAGCCCCAGAGCAACAAGGCGTTGGTTCCGCCGAAGACGAACACCAACAGCAGCATCAGCCAGGTCTGCCGGAAGCGTTGCTGCTCTTCGAATAACTGTTCCCGCTGCGCCATGGCCGGCCTCCTCGCTTCACCATGACGGCAGGATACATCGCCGCTTGAGCGTCTTGCCAGGGGTGTGTCCGAGGACGCGCGCAATGGAGGGTTGCCCGAGCGGGCCGACACAGCTGCCGGCTGCGCCACGGACGGTCGCCGAACAGAGCCTGCATCGACGGAGACGACGAGGGCTCGCATCACTCTCGACCCTGGGGGACCTCAGCTCACCTCTCCGCGCCGCAACTGGCGATAGAGCTCCAGAGCTTCTTTGAGCACCTTCAGGGCCTCGTCGACCCCCTGAAACGCGTCGACTACGACCTGTTTGTTCTCGAGCGCTTTGTAGTCCTCAAAGAAACGACGGATCTCACGCAAGCTGTGTGCGGGCAGGTCCTCGTGGCTCTGCAGCCCATTGAACGCCGGATCGTGCACACTGACGGCCAGGATTTTGTCGTCGATGCCCTTTTCATCGCGCATGCGCATGAGCCCGATCGCGCGCGCATGCACCAAAGTCAGCGGCTGCACAGGTTCTTGCCCGAGCACCAGAACATCCAGAGGATCGCCATCATCGCAGTAGGTGCGGGGAATGAAGCCGTAATTCGCTGGATAGTGCACGGCGCTGTACAACACCCGGTCCAGCTTGAGAAGACCTGTTTGCTTGTCCAACTCGTACTTGTTCTTGCTGCCCTTGGGAACCTCGATCACGGTCGCAAACGCAGAACCCAGGGTGACATCGTCGACGTAGACATCGTGCCACGGGTGCATAGCATCTCCTTGTCGGCCTGTCGTTGTCTCGAGAGTCTATGGCTCCGCCAACAAAAACACCAGCGCGGGCCCCAGGGACCCGCGCGGACAGCAGCCAATCAGCGCTCGCTACTTGCCTTCGATCTCTTGAGCTTCTTGCCGCGAGTCGCGTTCTTCGACGCGGTTGCGCTCGTCGTCGCGGGTGATGTCGACAAGGAACCAACCGGTGATGAAGTCGACCACCTGGATCAAGCTGGTATTGGCTTCTGCTCCGAGGAACACAAATGCCGTGACCTGCAGGTCGGAGATATTGTGGTAGCGGTGGATGGGCCGCGTCAGCGGGTCCAAGCTGGGATGATGGTCACGGTGGTGCCCCGACAGGTTCTCATCCACGTGCTCGATCTCGTTGAACTCCGCCACCGACTCATCCAGGAAGCTGTTGCCCCAGATCGCCGTCAGCTCATGGTCGATCGGCATCGCGAAGTCCATACCCTTCTCGTGCCACCAACCTGCAGCCCGGCCCTGGAAGCCGAACTTTTCCATGTTGTACCAGCTCCAGTCGACCAGATAGCCCGCAACCGGAGCCGGACCGGAGGGATTGATGGGCCAGAAGCCCACACCGAGATAGCCACCATTTTTCAGTGCACCAATGCCGACACCAACGCGCATTCCTCCGCCGAAGAGGAACTTGATGCCGAACATGTCGACAAAGTCAAAGGCGCGGTCCTTCATATAGGTGCATCCGGAGCCAAGGCCCAGGGCCATCAAAAGGCTGAGGAGCATAGCTTTTCGGCGCATCAGAACCTCCGACTGCGGTCGTTGATTATGGATAATATCGCCGACAACCTTAGGCCGACCATGTCACGGTTCGGTCATCTAGAGCGAGCCATTGCCGGCCGGAGCAGGGAGTTTTTTGCAGCCGTCCACAGGGTAGACCCTGGCTCCGCCGTGGGCTTTGTCCGTGCCGCAGCCCGGGAGCATGACAGGCCTCGTGCGTCCGTGCTATCATGGAGTTCTCAACCCTTAGAGTGCAGGCCACGCTGGCCATTGTGGAGTATTCGCATGCGGGCGTTCAATTTGTCGTTGGTTTCCATGCTCCTTCTACTGGCAAGCCTGCTGGGCTGCCGGGAACATCGCCACCACCCGCCGGTGCTTTTCGATGGGCTGGTGGTGTTCGAGACCTCCTGTGACGCCGACACCGGAGCGGTGGCGGTCGTGGTTCTGAACATGCTCAATGGCGACCCGGTCGAAGACGCCATGGTCTGGCTCGGCGACGACACGGCGGGGGCGATGTCTACAGATTCCTCAGGCCGCGCGACCTTCACCGGTGTCAGCTCGATCGAGCGCATGGTCTCTGCCGGCAAGCCCGGCTGGACCCTCGCGTCGATCTATGTCGGCGCCTGCACCGTGGTGCTCGGCATCGCCCCGAGCGATCGTACGGGTGTAGGTGCGATCGGGACCATAACGGGAACCGTCGACTTCGGCTCCAGCGCCGCACACCATTTCGAGGTCTTCTTCCTCGAGAGCAACGAGGCGTTCTATTTCAATACGGGTTTCAGCAGCGATACGGTCAGCCCTGCGGATCCAATTTACAGCGTGACGGCACCCGAAGGCGACGAGCTGGTCCTGGTCGTGGCCGGCTACACGATCCAGAACAGTCTGATCAACTTCCAGGCGGAGAAGATCGACCCCGACCTCGTCACCCAGGTCGACTTCCAACTGGGTTCCGACCTCGGCCCCGGGCTCTTCAGCTCGACCTCTCTGCTCGGCCTGCCTCAGGACCACAATCAGGGCAGCTTCGCCTTCGACAACCGGGCCAGGATCGGAGGAATCAACGGGGCCGCGGGAGTCTTCCCCGTCAACAATGGCACGGGCAACACCGGCAACCTGTTCGTGCCGATCGACGCGATCACCAAACAACTGCAGGAGTTGGGTTTCGACAATCTCTACTCGTTGCGCACGTGGAACACGACCACCAACGCCTTCTCGTTCGAGCTCGAGCCGACCACGAGCAGCCTGCAGGATGTCGACTACCCTGACACCCAGCTGCAGCTCTCGACCACCTCTACCGGCCCGACGCCAAGCTTCAACATCGATAGCGAGCTGACCGCAAACAACGGCTTCCATACGGTGCGCTTCGAATCGAGACTCAGCAATCTGCGCACGCGCGGCTGGTTGTTCCTGTTGCCCGGCGACCTGCGCAGCTTCACGGTGCCGGAAGTTCCCCTGGCACTGGCTGACGAAGGGCTGGTGATCGGGCAGCTGTATCAGGTCGAGGCGGTCGCCAACATCGCGAACATCAGCTTCGACAACGGAAATTTCAGCGCGACCATCGACGCAGAAAGCCGCGTCGGCTACGGCGACGCCGAGAGTTATCTTCCCTGACGCTCTCAGGCCTCAGGAAATCACTCGGTACCCGATTCCATGCACAGTCAGGATATGCTGCGGCTTGGCAGGGTCGGCTTCGACCTTCTGCCGCAAGCGTAGGATGTGGAAGTCTACGGTGCGCGTCGATGGCACCCGCTCGTAGCCCCAGACTTCGGTCAGGAAGTCCTTGCGGCTGACCACCTCGCCGATATGCTTCGAAAAATAGCGCAGCATCTTGAGCTCGGTGGGAGAGAGGGAGACGACAACATCCCCCCGGCTGACATGGCACGCCTTGAAGTCGATGCGCGCCGATCCCAGCACCCAGACTTCCCGCGAACGCACCTCCGAGCGCCGCAGGTGCGCGCGGATCCGGGCCATCAGCTCGCGCAGACTGAAGGGTTTGACGACATAGTCGTCGGCCCCCAACTCGAGCCCCAGCACCCGATCGATCTCTTGTCCGCGCGCAGTCAAGAAGATCACCTTGGTCGCATCGCCGGCACGCCGCAGCTCTTTGAGGATATCCATCCCGTCCATACCTGGCAGCATGCCATCGAGCAGGATCAGATCGAAGCCACCGCGCCGCGCCAACTCCATGCCCTGGTTGCCGTCGGTGGCGACCTCCACCTGGAAGCCCGAAGCCTCCAGCTTGTCCTGCAGTCCCATCACGATCGCGGGCTCGTCTTCTATGATCAGGATGCGCGCTTCCATCAATCCTCCTCGAACAAGGTCAGTTGCCTCGGACCTGGACGGCGGAAGCTCGAGCGCCCTGACGGCAGCTCCGGAGCACCCCCCAATCCCCATCGCCGACAGCTGAGTGTGAACATATCCTCGAGCAGCTTGTAATACGTACCCGATCCCGCAAAGCGTTTGCCGAATCGCCGGTCATCCACCGCGCCCCCGCGGGTCTCGCGCAGCCGCCGCATGATGCGCTCGGCCCGCAGCGGCAGAGCCTGCCGCAGACGCTGCTCGAAGACTTGCTGCACAGCTCCCGGCAGACGCAACAGTACCATACTGGCCGTGCTAGCTCCCGCCTCCGCTGCAGCTTCAAGCACACCGGGTAGCTCACGATCATTCAGACCCGGAATCAACGGCGCCAGCATCACTCCGCACGGCACGCCTGCCTCGCTCAGGCGCCTCAGGCTATCGAGCCGCAGACGCGGGGCCGGCGCCCCGGGCTCGAGTGCCCGGGCCCATGCAGCCTTCAAAAAGGGAATGCTCACCATGACATGGCAGCTGGTCACCTGACACAACGCCACCAGCAGGTCGATATCGCGGCGCACTAGCGCCGACTTGGTGATGATCCCCACAGGGTTGCGGTACTCGAGACAGACCTCCAGACACGCTCGGGTCAGGCCATAGCTGCCCTCGAGCGGCTGGTAACAGTCGGTGTCGCCCGAGAACATCACCAGCTCGCCCTGCCACGACTTGCTGTTGAATGCCGCGCGCAGGCGCGCCGCCGCGTTGGTCTTGACCACGATGCGGCTGTCGAAGTCGGTGCCGGCCCCCCAGCCCAGAAACTCGTGGTCCGGCCGGGCGTAGCAGTATGCACAGGCGTGCGTACAGCCCCGGTAGGGGTTGAGGCTGTAGCGGAAAGGCAGATCCGGGCTGTCGTTGCGGCTGAGGATGCGACCAGCCGTCTGTTCATAGACCTGCAACCGGGCCAGCGGCACGGGCCCATCCCACTCTCTTGTCAACGCGGAGAAGCGGTTCTGTGGATTCTCGATGGCACGCAGCATCGTTCTCTCACGGCCCTGGCAAGCGGCTTGCGTGCAGTGTACTACGCCACCCCGTCACGCACAGCCCGTTCATCGCTTCTCGGCCGCGAGTGTTGCCAGCAGCCCCTCGAGGCGATCGAAACAACGCGCCAGCCCGAAGCTCTGCTCCGCCAGACCTCGCGCCGCACGCCCCGCGGCTTCGCGCCAGTCGGGGTCCAGGCTGTGCTGCAACGCGCGTGTCAGTGCCTCCACGCTCAACGCGGGCAGCACGCGTCCGGCTGCGCCGAGCTTCGGGCTGAGGCCGTCCTGCACGCTGGTCACGACCGGCAGACCGCTGGCCAGGGCCTCCAGACTGACCAATGGACACGGGTCGTAGCGGGTCGGATGGCAGAACAGATCGGCGACCCGGTACAGATCGGGCATGTCCGCTCTCGGACCCAGCCAACGCACGCGCTCTCCCAGGCGGGCAAGAGCCCTGCGGAAGGGCCGTCGACTGCCCCGGCCCACAACCAACAACCGCAGCTCGGGCAGCCGTTGCAAGGCGGCCAACAGCAAGTCGAGTCCCTTCAGGCGTTTCTGGTGGGCGACGTGCAGCCCCCAGCAACCTTCCAGCTGCCACTGGCGGCGCAGTCTCACGCGGGCCTCGGGGTCGGCATGGAAGCGGGTCAGGTCGACTCCGTTCTCGATCACCTGCACGCGTCGGTCGAGCCCGAAATGAGTGCGCAGATCTGCCGCCACCCGCTCGGAGACCGCCACCACCCGCCGCAGCCCGGGCTGGCTGTAGATCTTCCGCTCGAGGGCCAGAAACGCCCGCTGCTTGGGT
The DNA here is from genome assembly GCA_029260765.1 of Planctomycetota bacterium. Classification (GTDB taxonomy): domain Bacteria; phylum Planctomycetota; class J058; order JAJDCP01; family JAJDCP01; genus JAJDCP01. Next base: position 72,522 of record JAJDCP010000130.1, on the reverse strand, counting down.
GAGAGCCACTTGACCCGGGCCCACAGCGGGCGCCCTGCAAGACTGGCGTGCAGGGACGCGCGATGGACGCCGCCATGGGGCCAGACCACGTCCGTGCCCAGCTCTTTGCCGGTAGCCAGGGAGACGTCCGCTCCCAGCGTGCGCAGGCGCTGCGCGCAGCCGCGCGCGTAGGCCAGCACCCGCGTCCCCTTGCCCCAACCTGGGCCAGGAACGGCGATGTAGCCAGGCTCATCGCTACCTGGCTGAGCTTCACGGCAGAGCAGGCTGACCCGGTGGCCGCGGGCACGCAGGTGACGGATCAACCCGAAGCTGGCGGCCTCGGCCCCTCCAGCGTCCGGGAGGGGACGCTCGACGCAGATGGCCACATGCATCAGAGCAGCCCCAGGCGCCGGGCCTTGCGCTCGATGCGGCCCAGGAGACCGCGGTCGATGGGCAACACCTGGTAGTGGCGCAGCGCGCGCAGCCGTTCGAGCCGCGTCGCCGAGCTGGCGCTGCCATGCAAAGCCGCCAGATCCTTGACCCGGGCCCGTCGGCTGCTGCGTCGGCGCGCCCGTTGCAGGTCGATCAACACCAACGGGGCCGCGCCGGGTTCCTCCGCCTGCGGCACGAACAAGTGGCATAGGTAGAGATCGCGGTGCACCCAGCCATGGCGGTGCAGCTGCTCTGCCAGCTCTCCCACGCGCTGGCACAGGCGCCGCCGAGCGGCGGGGCTCACTCCATCCCGCAACACGTCGTCCAGAGGCCGTCCGGGAACTTCGAGGCTGAGGAAGAAGCTGGCGCGCCCAAGCCAACCGCGGCGATAGAAGCCCGCGGCCACGGGTTGCGGCGTGGGAATCCCCAAGGCACGCAAAGCTCGATGGGCGAGCAACTCCTGCACGCCGTTGAGGCTGGGCATGTTGATACGGCGGATGCCCCACCAGGTGACGTACAGCGCGTTGTAGTGGAAGACCTTCAGGAAGTAGCGCCGGCCTTCGAGCTCGAGCACCCGGTTCTCCCGGTATGGGTCCTCGCGCAGGAGGCGGCCGAGCCGGCCTTCGACGAAGTCGGCGGCCGTGCGCAGTCCCGAGCGTTCGAGCAGACCAGTGAACTCCGGCTCGATGAGTAGTTGCCCGGACATCGCGATCAGTCCGGCGGAAGGGCACGGATGCGACGGATCAACCAGCTGCTCGAGTGGGCTTTGGGATCACCGACCAACGCGATCTCGCCTCCCAGCGCACGCACCGTGGGAGTCTCAGGAATGGTCTCGGGCGTGTACTCCCGACCCTTGGCATAGATCTCCGGGCGCAACAGCCGCAACAAGCCGTCAACGGTCGGCTCGGAGAAGATGGTCAGGGCATCGACACAGCTGAGCGCCGAGAGCACCTCAACGCGCTCGAGCTCAGGCACGATCGGCAGCTGTGGTCCCTTGTTGGCGCGGGTGGAGGCATCGGAGTTGACGGCCAGCACCAGCCGGTCGCCATGGGACTTCGCATCGCGCAGACAGCGGATGTGGCCGACATGCAGCAGATCGAAGACGCCATTGCTGAAGACGATGCTCTCTCCAACCTCCCGCCACGCGGCCACCTGGCTCGCCAGCTCTCGATGCTCGCGGAAGAACTTGCCGGCAAAACTCGGAGGAACGCTCACCAACCCGCCTCCCGCGCAGCCGCCCGCAGCTCTTCGGCCCCGCAACGGGCCGGGCCCTGCTGCATGATCGCTACCGACGCCGCAAGGTTGGCCAGCCGTGCCGTGTCTGCCCAGCTCCACCCGCTGGCCAGACCCACGGTGGCCCCCAGGCTGACGGCGTCCCCGGCGCCGCTGGGATCGACCACCTGCTCGCCGCCGATCGCTTCGAGCTCGCACAGCTGGTCTCCACAAACCGCCAGCATTCCCGCGCTCCCGCGTGTCAACAGCAGACCCTGCAGTCCCAGCTCGGTGCGTAGTTGCCGGGCCGCGGCCGCAGCCTCGGTCAGCCGCGGCAAGCCCAGCTGCCGCGCAGCTTCGCGACTGTTCAAGGCGAGATGGCTGATGCCGGCGAAGTCTCGAGCCCGCTCCCCGGCATCCGCAAAACAGAAACCTTGCGCGACCCCACGGACCCCCTCGATCAGCGCGCGTGACAGCAAGCCGTAGCCGCCCTCGACGAAGACCCAGCCGGCCACATCGCCCGCACAGCGCTGCGCCTCGGCGAGCAGACGCGCTGCCGAGGCGTCGTCGAGGGGATGGGCGTCGCCGCGATCGATCCGCAGAACCTGCTGTTTGCGCACTCCGATGTCGCCCGCAAGAAAGCGTGTCTGCACGGCGGTCTCGCGAGAACGCACCTTGAGCAGTCCCTCGCAGTGGGGGCTGATCTGCGCCACCAGCTCGAGCAGCTGATCGCCCGCTGCGTCGGCACCCACCGCACCCAACGGTAGGACCTCAGCGCCCAGGCCCGCCAGCAGACACGCGAGCCGGCCGGCCCCTCCAGCCATGCTGCTCTCGCTCTCATGCCGCAAGACCAGCACCGGAGCTTCCCGGGACACCTGCTCGGGCCGCCCGCATTGGGTGCGCTCGAGAATGAAATCTCCCATCACTGCGATCCGCCGGCCTTGTAGGCGGCCGATCGCTTCGGCGACATCAGGCATCGTCTCCTCCCGAGGAACGACCCGTCAACGAGCCGCTCTCCGCCACGGCGCCGTCCCCAGCGCGGAACTGCATGTCGTACATCGTTTTGTAGAGCCCGCCCTGCTCCACCAGTTCAACGTGGCTGCCGCTTTCGACAATGCGGCCGCCGTCGATCACCAGGATGCGGTCGGCATTGCGGATGGTGGCCAGGCGATGAGCGATCACCAGGGTCGTACGCCCTTCCATCAAGCGCTCCAGTGCCTCCTGCACCTGGCGCTCCGACTGCGAGTCGAGCGAGGCGGTCGCTTCATCCAACAGCAGGATATCCGGGTCGCGCAAGAGGGCTCGGGCGATCGTCAGGCGCTGGCGTTCGCCACCGCTGAGGTTGGCGCCTCGATCGCCCAACACGGTGTCGTAGCCGTGGGGGAGGCGCTCGAGCACGCTGGAAAAGTTCGCGTCACGCAGCGCTTGATCCATCTCGGCGCGGCTGGCTTGACGTTTCCCGTAGCGCAGATTCTCTTCGACCGTCGTGTTGAACAAGAATGGGTCCTGGGTGACCAGGGCCATGCGCTGCAACAGCGAACTGCGCCGCAGCGTGCGCAGATCGAAGCCCTCGATGCGCACAGTCCCTGAGCTGACATCGTAGAAGCGCGGAAGCAGCGAGAGGATCGTCGACTTGCCGGCCCCCGAGGGCCCGACCAGCGCGATCACCTCTCCCTTGCGCATCGAGAAGCTCACGCCCCGCAGCACTTCCTGATCGCTGCCCGGATAGCAGAAGTGTACGTCCTCGAAACGCACGCCCTCGCACAGAGGGGGCAGATCGACGGCATCGTCGGCGTCGTCGATCTGGGGTTGATGCTCGAGGATCTCGTAGACCCTGTCTGCTCCCGCCAGCGCTTCCTGAAAGCCGTTCCAGGCCTTGGACAAAGACTTGGCGGGTTTGTAGATCGTGATCAAGAGGCCGAGAAAGAAGACCAGATCGCCCGGCTCCAGCGTGAACCTGCTCGACAGCAACATGGTGCCTCCGCCAAACAAGAAGGCGGGGACCAGAAGATTGTTGAGCAGCTGGATGATGTTCGCCGACAAGACGTGCGTCCGGTTGACTTTCAGGCTGTGGCGCACGATCTGTTCGTTGATCTGATCGAAGTTCTGCAGCTCTGCGTCTTCAGCGTCAAAGGCCTTGATCACCCGCACGCCACCGATGGTCTGGCTGACTGCCTGCACGAACTTCGCCGAAACCTGCTGGCGGCGGCGCGCCCTGCGTTTGATCTTCTTGCCGAACTTACGCACCACCAGGTAGAGCGGGGGACCGATCAGGCAACTTCCCAACGTCAGGTAGGGGTTGATCCACATCGCGGCCGCAAAGGCCACCAGGATCGTGACCGGCTGCACGAATAGATCGCTGAAGAGAATGCGCAAGGCCAACTCGAAGGCGCCGAGGTCGTTGGTAATCCGCGAAAGCAGATCACCCCCCTCACGCCGAGCGAAAAATGAGACCTCGAGCTTGAGCAGATGCGCGAACAATTCGCGGCGCATGTCGGCATTGACGCGGAGGACCAGCTCTTTCTGCCAGTAGGAGGCGAAGTAGCTCGAGAACGACAGGCCCAGGGCGAAGATCACCGCCAGGATGCTGATGTTGATCAGCGTCCGCATCGGCCCTCCGGTGCCGCGGATCGCGCCGTAGATGGTCTCTTTCCAGCTGGCGCCTTCGGCGCTCAGCGTATCGATCAGCGCCAGCGAGCCGCCGGTTGCGCTCTTTTGGTCAGGCCGGCGGCCGCTGAGCTGTTGGGCCGCGTGGATGACCGCCTCACCGGTTCCGCTGACAAACACCGGCTGGGTGCGGACTCTGCTGCCGGCAGCCTGGAACAGGGCCGCGGTGGCGACCCGCCCTGGAGACGCGGGCAGATTGAGCTCGCGGCCCGCGGAGTCGGCGGGCAGGATGACGTCGTCGACCAGGAATTTGGGCAGGGTGACGCGCCCTACCGCACACACAGACTGCAGCAGGATGCAGGCGATGGTGCCGCACAGGATCCAGCGGTACGGCAAGACGGCCCGCGCGATCTTGCGGGCCAGGGTAGCGCTGCTGGTCGTGGGCCGTTGCGGCTCATCCGTCGCCACGGGCCGAAGCCCCCTCTTGAAACCTGGTGCGGGCGTTGGAGCAGCCCACAGGCTGCCCACGCACCGATGGCCGGTCCACTATAGGCCGGGTGATGGGTTTGTCAACGGAGCCTGCGTCTCCCTCTCCTCCAACTCGACGCTGATATTCTCCCGCAACGCACGTGCAGGCTTGAAGACCACGGTCTTGCAGGCGGGGATCTCCATGATCTCCTGGGTGCGCGGGTTCCTTCCCTTGCGTGGGCGCCGCTCGCAGACCCGGAAGGAGCCGAAACCCACCAACTGCAGGCCATGGCCGTCTGCCAGGACGCGGCGCATCCCTTCGAGGACCTGGCTGAGGGCCCGCTTGGCCTCTGCCTTGCTGCGGAAGGCAGAGTTGGCGACCAGGCTGTCGACCAACTCGGCTTTGTTCATCGTGTTCTCCATCAGTGGGCGTCTTCTATTTCTTCTTCGACGTTTTGCCGCTCCAACTTCGATACGGTCTGCGGCATCTCTTCGATTCCCCGGCAAGCAGCCTTGCGAAATCACGCCTGGGGGACTATTCCTGTTCCTGTTGGCAAGCATCGGAGGAAATCGATGGCAGGGAGCGACGCAAGCCTCTCCAGCACAGTCGCAGACATCGCCGAGCGAGCGCGTCTGCTGGCTGGGGCCGTCAGCTGCCGCCTGCTCGACCGCAACGGCCGTTGCCTGGTGCGCCGTGGTGACACCGAGCTGTGGCCCGCCGAGCTCGTAGAGAGCTGGCCGCAGGCGGTGTGCGCACCGGCCTGTGACCTCTCCTTCCTGCTCGGCCACCGCGAGCGTCCGTTGCTGGTCTTCCGCCAGGATGCCCGGCAACTGCTGGCAGTCTTCTTCGGCCACGGCAGCTGCCTGTTGTTCGAGACCGAAGGCTCTCCGCGGGATGGGTTGGTCGAGCTGGCGGCACGCCGCGCCGTCCGTGAGATCGAGGACAAACTCGACAGCCCCCTGTCGGGCTACGTGATGGCCCGGAGTGGCAAGGCCTGGCGCGAGCGCATGAGCCAGGAAGAGCCCGTGGGCTTTGCCGAGCTGCGTAACAGCTGCGAGCCGATTTTGACGCGCCTGCAGCCGTTCTGTGAGTCGCTGTGCTATTGGCTGCTCGATGCTGAGGGGCGGGTGGTTCTGCAGGACGGGCGCCTCGAGGGCCTGGCGGAGCTGCAGACTTCCTTCCAACAACAGGAACTGAGCGATACTCTGGCAGCGCTGGTCTCCGCAGCGACTCCCTTGCACAACAGTTTGGACCAGGGTGAGCTCGACCATGATTGGGGGTTCGGGGGACGCCTGCCACTGCGTCTCATCTGTACGCCGCTCAACGCGAGCTACCTGCTCGCCAGCCTGTACCAAAGCAACAGCAGCGCCCATATGCAGCGTCTCTATGCCGAGCGGCTACGGAGAGGGTTCGAGCAACTCCTGCCGAGCGCAGCGACGCTTGCCATGGGCAGGCTGCCGCGTGCCGAGCTGCCGGCGGATGGACCCGAAGAGGAAGCCGAACCGGTCTGGGCGCCGCTACTCGCCAGCGGCTGCTGCCTGGTCGAGCTGGGTTCGCAGCAAGGCAGCGAGGCCCTGGTCGAGAGCGTCGGACTGTTGATGGGTGATCCCTACGTCGACCCGCTACGCGCAGAGACGATCTGCCCACTGCTGCTGCAACCCGATGCGTTTGAGTTGCGCAGCGTCGGCCCCGGCGTCGGCTGGGGCGCGTTGCTGGCCGAAGAGCTCGCTGAACCCTTCTGCCTGGTGCTGGTGTCTCCGGACGGTCTCGACTTCGGTCTCGACGCACGGCTGCAGATCACCCTGCTGGTCCTGCTTCCCTCTTCTGCCGGGTCCCAGATCCCGCGCCTGGCCGAGGCCTTGCCGAGCATGTTTGCACGCGGTCTGCGGGCACGGTTGTTGGCAGCCCGCGACAGCGACGAGGCCGCCCGTTTGCTGCGGCATGCCGAGTCGCACCAACCCTGAGCGCACAGACATTGCAATCCCGGCAAGCATCGGCATGCTCAGGGAGCGGAAGGACATCGAGGAGATCAGCATGCGCGCGTCCAGCACGTTTCTCTGTTGCCTGTTTTTGCTGCAGACGGCGCAGGCTCAGAGAGGTCCCGCCCCTGTCGTGGTCTCCCCGGTAGTCGAGCGCGAGCTGCGGCAAGATCTCAGCTTCGTTGGCACGGTGCGGGCCTCCCGCCAGAGCCGCGTCGCCAGCGATGTAGAAGGGCGCGTGCTCCAGCTGGTGGTGCGCGAGGGCCAGAGTGTCGAGGCCGGCCAGGAGCTGGTGCGTATTCGCTCCACAGAGTTGGACATCGAGCTGGCCGGGGCACGTGCCGAGCTGGATCTGCGCCAGCAGGAGCTGCTCGAGCTGAAGAACGGGACCCGCCCCGAAGAGCTCGAGCGCGCCGAAGCCGTGGTCGCCAGCACCCAGGCGGAAGTGTTGTACCGCGAGTGGGCGCTGAAGAAGACCGAGAACCTGCTCAAGAACCAGGGTACCAGCGAAGATAGCTACCGGCAGGCGTTGCTGGCTCTCGAGCGCGCCCAGGCCCTGGCTCGCGAGGCCCGAGCCGCCCTCGACCTGGCTGTAGCAGGACCGCGGACCGAAGCCATCGCCCAGGCCGAGGCGCGGGTCGCGGTGCAGGCCCAACAGATATTGCGGCTCGAAGACCGCCAACTTCGCTACCAGGTGCGGGCTCCGTTTGCGGGCTACGTGGTCGCCGAGCTGACCGAGGCTGGCCAGTGGCTCGACCGAGGCTCTGCCGTGATCGAGCTCGCCCAACTCGACACGCTCAAGGTGAGCGTCGCCGTGCCCGAAGACTTCGTCACCCAGCTGCAGCTGGGTGACAGTGTGAAGCTGGTCATCGATGCCGTTCCCGATGAAGACTTCGTCGGCGAGATCGTGCAGATCGTGCCCCGAGCCGACCTGAGCTCCCGCAGCTTTCCGGTCCACATCCGTCTGATCAACCGCGTAAGGCTCGGCATGCCTCTGCTCCAAGCCGGCATGCGCGCGCGGGCCCTGCTGAGCGTAGGTGATAGCCGGCCCGCTCTGTTGGTTCCCAAAGATGCCATCGTGCTCGGAGGTCGTCAGAGCCTGGTCTATGTGCTGGTCGACGACCCGGAGAATGCCGGGGGCAAGCTCGTTCAGCCGGTAACCGTCAAGTTGGGGAGCGCCTGGCTGGACGCACTGAAAGTCGAAGGGGAGCTGCAGGTCGGGCAACAGGTTGTCGTGCGCGGCAATGAGCGGCTGCGGCCCGGTCAGGCCGTCTTCGTGCAGGAGGTGTTGCCCACCCTGGAGGAGCCTCTCCATGCGCCTGATTGATGGGATTGTCGCCAGCCCGATCAAGACATCGGTCGGGGTGTTGCTGCTCGTTCTGTTCGGCAGCATCTCCTTGGTACGCATGCCGATGCAGCTCACACCAGAGGTGCAGACCCCCACCCTGACCATCGAGACCCGCTGGCCGGGCGCCAGCCCTCAGGAGGTCGAGCGCGAGATCGTTCAGGAGCAGGAAGAGCAGCTCAAGGCCGTCACCGGCGTGACGAAGATGACGTCCGAGAGCATGGACTCGATGGGGCGGATCAGCTTGGAGTTCCTGGTCGGCACCGACATGAGCGAAGCGCTGCTCAAGGTCAACACCCGTCTGGCGCAGGTGCGTGAATACCCCGTCGATGCGGATGAGCCGGTCATCAATACGGCCAACTCCGGGGACCGCCCGATCGCATGGCTGATCCTGGGCAACCGCGTTCCCAGCCTTGCCGAGCTCGACGCCTTCATCGCGACCCATCCCGAGCTCAGCGAGGCCCTGCAGAGCACCCGCTCGGCGCTGGGCAGCGGCGCGGTCTCGGGGCTGACCTACCGACGGCTGACCGGGGCGGCGAAACAGCACGCAGCCATCGCCGAGTTCCTCGGCCCCCAGCATGACATCGACAAGCTGCAGACTCTCGCCGAGGACATCGTCGAAGCGCGCTACGAGCGGGTCTCGGGTGTCGCCAACTCGAACGTGATCGGCGGCCGCGAAGAAGAGATGCAGGTGATCGTCGACCCGGAGAAGCTTGCGGCGCGCAACCTGACGGTGGCCGACCTGCGCAACGCCCTGCAGCAGCGCAACCAGGACACCTCGGGTGGAGATTTCTGGGAAGGCAAGCGGCGTTACGTGGTGCGCACCCTGGGGCAGTTCCGCAGCACAGCCGATGTCGCTGATGTCGTCGTCGCCCACCGCGCGGGGCAACCCGTCTACGTACGCGATGTCGCAAAGATCCAATTCGGCTACAAGAAGCCCGAGAGTGTGGTGCGCTACTTCGGAGCGCCAGGCATCGCGATCAACTGCCAGCGAGAGAACGGCGCCAATGTGATCGAAGTGATGGATGGCATCCGCGCCGCGACCAGCGAGCTGAATGAAGACGTGCTCGGGCCCCGCGGGCTGCAGCTCGAGCAGGTCTATGACGAGACCGAGTACATCCACTCCGCCGTGGGCCTGGTGCAGCAGAACATCCTGCTCGGCGGTTGCCTGACCATCGCGGTGCTGTTGCTGTTTCTGCGCAGTGCCCGGTCGACCCTGGTGATCGGCCTGGCCGTGCCGACTTCGATCATCGGCACCTTTCTGATCCTCGGACTGCTCGGGCGCTCGTTGAACGTGATCAGCCTGGCGGGGCTGGCCTTCGCGGTGGGTATGCTGGTCGACAATGCGGTGGTGGTGCTCGAGAACATCTTCCGCCACTACGAGACAGGCGACCCCCCACTGCTGGCGGCTGTGCGAGGGACGCAAGAGGTCTGGGGGGCCGTGCTCGCTTCGACGCTTACGACGCTGGCCGTGTTTCTGCCCGTGTTGTTCGTCGAAGAAGAAGCCGGGCAGCTGTTCCGGGACATCGCGCTGGCGATCAGCGGCGCGGTGGGGCTGTCGTTGATCCTGTCGGTGACATTGATCTCGACTCTGAGCGCGCGCATCCTTTCCTCGCGCCGCAAACCCAGGGCCGCCCCTACGCAACGCAAGGGTCTGGCAGCAGGCTTCGTCAACGGCGTGGTGGCGCTCAATGCATGGCTCTTACGAGGAACCGTGCGTCGCCTGGCGATGGTGGTCCTGCTGATCGGCGGAGCTTTTGGAATCAGCTACCTGTTGTTCCCCAAAGTCGAATACCTACCGACGGGCAACCGCAACCTGGTGTTTGGCATCCTGTTGCCCCCGCCGGGTTACAACCTCGACCAGCTGTTGGCGATGGGCCTGGTGATCGATGCCGAGCTCAAGCCTTTCTGGGACATCGACCCGGCCGACCCGCAGCGCCACGAGCTCGAATTCCCGGCCATCTCGGGATTTTTCTATGTCGCCCGAGGTCGCCAGGTCTTCATGGGCCTGCGCACCTACGACGCGCTCCGTTCGGGCGAGCTGGTCAACCTGATCCGGCGGGTCTCGATGGCGATCCCGGGTACCTTCGGTGTCGGTAAGCAGGCCAGCCTGTTCGAGCAGGGACTGAGCGCAGGCCGGACCGTCGACATCGAGATCTCGGGGCCCGAGCTCAAGCGACTGGTGCAGCTGGGCGGGCAGATCATGGGGCAGGTTATGGGAGTGATTCCCGACGCGCAGGCGATTCCCCGGCCCAGCCTGGACCTCTCCAGCCCTGAAGTGCATGTCCTCCCGGGCAGCGAGCAAACCGCGGAGGCCGGCATCAGCGCTCGCGACCTGGGCTACACCGTCAACGCCCTGGTTGATGGCGCCTATGCGACCGACTTCCAGAAAGGCGGCGACAAGTTCGATCTGAGCATCATCGGCCAGCAACGCTTCGCCAGCCGCACGCAGGATCTGCGCTCGCTGCCGATCGCTACCCCCAACGGTGCCCTGGTCCCGCTGGGGGCGCTGGCGGACATCCAGCTGGCGAGTGGACCCGAGCAGATCAACCACCGCGAGCGCCAGCGCACGATCTCGATCCAGGTCTCCCCGCCGCCCGACATAGCCCTCGAAGATGCGATCGAGCGGATCGAGAGCCAGATCGTCGGACCTCTGCGTGAAGGAGGACAGCTGGCTGGAGGCTACCGCATCCAACTGTCCGGGACGGCGGACAAGCTGCGCTCGACCTGGCAGGCGCTGCAATGGAACCTCTTACTGGCAGTGTTGATCACCTACCTGTTGATGGCGGCGCTGTTTGAGTCGTGGCTCTATCCGCTCGTCATCATTCTCAGTGTTCCGCTGGGTGCCGTAGGTGGCTTTGCGGGCTTGTTCCTGCTCAACCTGTTCGTGCCCCAGCCCCTCGACGTGCTGACGATGCTCGGCTTTGTGATCTTGATCGGCACGGTGGTCAACAATGCCATCCTGATCGTGCATCAATCGCTCAACCATATCCGCGCAGACAACGATTCTCCGGAAGAAGCAGTGCTGCGCAGTGTGCGCTCGCGCATCCGACCGATCTTCATGACCACCACCACCACGGTGCTCGGGCTGTGCCCGCTGGTGCTGTTTCCCGGCGCAGGCAGCGAGCTCTATCGTGGATTGGGCAGCGTGGTGTTGGGAGGCCTGGTGGTGTCGACCCTGTTCACGCTGGTACTGGTGCCGACGCTGTTCACGCTGGTGTTGGACGCGAAACGGAGGTTGGTCGGGCACGGCGAGCAAGCGGCCCCCGTGGTTGCAGAGGCTTGAGCTGGAGCGGACCATTGAGGGCCCGAGTCCGGCCCCGTAATTGCAAAAGGAGCTGGGGTTCACGCGGACCGGGAGGAAGAGATGGGATACGGCATGATGCGCGGCATGCAGCGCAGGCTGCAGCGCTCGCAACGGCAAATGGACCGGGACATCCGCCGACCTCGCAAGCGGCCTGGCAAGAAACCGACGGGGGCGCCGCCCAGAAACGGACCTGACGCGCCGCAGGCACGCCGGATGGACCGCTCCCGCTTCGCGACTCCCTGGACCTCACTGGTGGCGGTCGCCACCATCTTTGTGGCGATGGCCGCCATCCTCGTCTACAGCTTCCTCTGACACAATCAACCTTTTCATTGAGACTTCGCTGCAGAGACTTCGGTCAGGTTTGGTCAATCCGTTCGATCGGCTGAGAACCGCCTGTAGCGCGGTCTATGCAGCCTGCGGCGAAAATCGTGAAGCCAGGTGCCGCGCCGGTGGTTCGATGGCGAGGCGGACGACACAGTCGGCCCGGATGGCCGGCGAGGAGGAGGGGCCGCCGCCGTGGTGGCTGGCGAAGCGATTTTTGCCGCAGTCTGCTATGACCGACGAGATGATCGATCCGGATGGCGAACCCAGAACCTCTGGATGCGACCTCCGCCAGAGCTCTTTCCTGGCGCGCGGAGCGCGCCCTGCTCACAGAGCGCCGCTACAGAAGCCGCAGTTGGACGCGGTCGCAACGGGGATAGGGGCCGCCAATCCCCCTCCAGGCCGATTGCATCGAACCGATATCAGGCGCTCTGGATCCCGGCCCCCGTGGCCGAGCCCGACCCCGTGGCCGAGCCCGTGACCGACTCCGACTCCGAAACTGACGGGCATTGCCGATTTCCGTGGACCGACTGCCGATGGCCGATTGCCGAGGACCGACGATCGACAGATCAGGCGCACGCAGGCAACCTCGGACCTCGAATCTCGAACCTCGGATCTCGAATCTCGGCCGTCGCGATCGGAACCGGGATCGGTGTCGCAACCGGCCACGGATCCGGATCCTGGCCCGGAGACGGAACCGGGAAATCAACCAATCTCAGCTACTTACACCGCCCGAACCCTGCCCCCGAGCCCCCTCGCACCCTCAGCGCACGTTGGCCGTCAATTCGACGGCCAGCTCTCGCCGGAGCTGCTCCGCCAGCCGATCTGCCCCGATACAGGCGAAGTCCACCGAGGTCCCCCCTTTGAGCTGCAGCCGCAGGCGCTTGAGGCCCGCGAACCACATGCGCAGGTCCGGGCTGGGGATCGCGAGCACAGCCTCGACCGCGGACCGGTTCCAACGCTGGACCGGCGGCTGCTGCAACAGACCTGAACGCAGGTGGGCGAGGTTGCCAACGACAAATCCCAGCAGTCTGCCGAAGTAGCCACGGATCAACGGCTTCTTGAGGGCCAGGAAGACAACTTCGCGGCCCGCCACACCGAGCGCCCCTGGCATCTCATGCTCGTAGGCCGCGGCCTGCCGCCTCGCCAGACCGCGCCCTTCCGACAGCACAGGTGGGTAGACCAACCAGAGCGTTCGCGCATGGGGAACACGCCGGCGCAGCTCTCCGCCTGCGCTGCGGCGACGGAGCGCACGGATCAAGACCACCAGCGCGGAGACCAGGCAGAAGCTGGGAATGAGGACAAGCTGCACGTGGAGATGCGTTTCAAGGCTGGCCCCGAGATAGAAGATCAGGCTGCCTGTAGCCAGACTGACGATCGTGCCGTAGAGCAGGAAGCGTTGCCAGCGGTCACCGAAACAGGGTCCAAGCATCACACTCCTCCTCAGCTGGCGCCCCCATCATGCCCCTCGGATCTCTTGGGCAGCAACGTCCCACCGCACGAACGCCGCCCCACTGCTGCAAACCTCAGACCAGTTGCAGGAAATCCTGTTCCTCAGCCGCGGACATGCGCTTCGAAGAGATGAGCCACCGATTTCACAGGAGTCCCCATGCAACGAAGCAAGCTGGGCGGCCTGCTGCTCCTTTTGCTGGGCCTGGGCAGCATCGTATTCTCGGGCTATTCCACCTGGTCCGTCGCCGACCAGGTCTTCCAGCGCTTCCGCGACCGCGGCCGCAAACTGCTCGCGCTGGTCGAGGGCAAAGATGAGGAAGTCAGCACACGCACGCGCAAAGGCGTGCCTTTCAAGACCTCCTCCTACTCCATCGATGTCAGTTTCGACGACCCGAAATACGGCTTCCGCCGCTATGAGAGCATCGAACACTTCGTCAGTGGCGCGGCCTTCGAACGCGCCTCCGAGGGAACGCTGCTCGAAGTGCTGTACGAGCCGGACGGAACGCCCGAGCTGCTTGTCGCCTCGGCTCCCGAAGCAGGTCTGTGGGAGATGGCGGGCATGCTCGCCAAGATCGAGCTGAACGACCAGCCGCAGATCCTGATCTCCCTGATCCTGGCCTTGCTTCTTACCCCGATCGGGTTGGCGCTCACGTTCGGCAGCCGGGCCCCACAGCAGGCCCAGGCACATCCGCAGGCCAGCCACGCAAGACAGTGATGCGCTCAAGCTCAGAAAAATTAACCGATCGGTCAGCTTTGGCGGTTGACCGATCGGTTAATTTGCTCTACATTGCAGGTATGGACCGACCCTGAGCAGGAGGAAGAGGAATGGTGCTCGCCGTATTGCAGAGGAAAAAGAAGATCAAGGGCGGCGCGATTGTCGCGCGCCTGCTGGCAGCAGAAGGCGTCTCGAAGGTCTTCGGGATCATCGATGGCACCTACTTCGGCTTCTATACCAGTCTGGGCCCCCTCGGCATCGATCTGGTCTCCCCCCGCAACGAGGCCTGTGCCGTCCACATGGCTGCTGCCCACGCCCGCCTCACCGGCAAGCTGGGCGTATGCATGGCCAGCAATGGCCCGGGAGTGGCCGCCGTGCTGCCTGGTGTCGCGGTCGAGAACGCCGAAGCCAACCGCGTGCTGTTGATCACCAGCTGCCGCCGCAGCGGGATCTCGTACCCCGAGCGCAGCGGCACCTTCCAGTACTTCCCTCAGATCGAAGTCACCCGGCCGATGACCAAGTGGTCCTGCGCCGTCCCGACCTTCGACCGGGTGGCCGAGCTGACCCGCCAGGCCCTGCGCATCTGCTTCAGCGGACGCCCGGGAGTGGTGCATCTCGACATCCCCGAGAGCATCATGAACGGCAGCTTCGACCTCGATCCCGGCTGGTTCCGCGAGCCGAGCAGCTACCGGCAGGTTGAGCCTCTGACGCCGAACAGCAAGCAACTGCAACGCGCCGTCGAGCTGCTGGCACAGGCCAAGCGCCCGCTGATTCATGCCGGTTCGGGTGTGCTGCACGCAGGGGCCAGCGCCGAGTTGCAGCAGCTGGCCGAGCAGATCTGCGCTCCTCTGACCACCAGCTGGGCAGGTCGCTGCGCGGTCGACGAACGCCACGGCCACTCGCTGGCGATGCCCTACCTCGATGCGGTGCGTCGCGCCCGCAATGAAGCCGACCTGGTGTTGGTGCTCGGCTCACGGCTGGGCGAGACCGACTGGTGGGGCAAGGCCCCCTACTGGGCGAAGCCCGACAAGCAGAAGCTGATCCAGGTCGATATCGACCCAGAGGTCTTCGGCACGGTCCGGCCTGTCGAGCTGCCCGTGCTCGCCGACATCAAGGCGTTCCTGCAAGGCCTGAGCAGGCTGCTGCGTGAACAGCCCAACGAAGGACTCGAGGCGCGCAATAGCTGGCTGCAGGACCTGAAACGCCGTGCCAGGAAGCGCCGCGCACAGCTCGACGCCAAGCTCGACGACAACAGCAGCCCGCTGCACTCCGCCCACGTCGCCCGCATCTGTCGTGAAGAGCTGGCAGACGACGCTGTCCTCGTGATCGACGGCGGAAACACTGCGGTCTGGTCGAACTTCTTCCACGAAGTCCGGACTCCCGGAGCGTTGCTGAGCACACCCAAGATGGGCATGTTGGGCGCGGGCACGCCCCAGGCTCTCGGCGCTTCTGCCAGCTTCCCGGGCCGCCAGGTCTACTGCATCACCGGGGACGGCGCGATGGCCTACCACTTGCGTGAGCTCGAAACCGCCGTGCGGAACAAGCTGCCGGTCATCTTCCTGGTGCTGTGCGACAAGCAATGGGGTATGGTGAAGATGAACCAGCAATTTGCTCTGAAGCCGGTCAAGACCCTGTTGATGAAGTCGCTCGGCCCTGACGAGACCATCAACGCCGACTTTGAAGAGATCCGCTTCGACGCTCTCGCCCGCGCCTTCGGCGCTCACGGCGAGCGTGTCGCTGATCCTGCCGGTCTGCGCTGCGCCATCAGGCGCTCGCTCGAGGCGGGACGCACCGCGGTGATCCACGTCGACGTCGATCCCGTCAAGCACATGTGGGCCCCGCACCTGAAGGACTTCAAGGACATGCACGCCGAGCCGAAGGGCTGAGAGAGACGCCCATGTTTCTGCCCGCGAACGCCGCCCATGCTGTCGACCAGATCGAGCTGAGCTTCAACGCCGATGGGCTGTTCGTCCTCAACATCATCCTCGGGCTGGTCATGCTCGGGGTCGCCCTCGACCTCAAACCCGACGACTTCCGGCGCGCCTTTCGGCGGCCTCGCGGTCCGCTGATCGGACTGACCGCGCAGTTCCTGCTGCTGCCCGCGGCCACCTTTGGCCTGACCCGGCTGCTCAATCCCCCGCCCAGCATGGCGCTGGGCATGATTCTGGTGGCGAGCTGCCCGGGCGGCAACATCTCCAACTTCCTGACCCATCTGGCCAAGGGACGCACAGAGCTGTCCGTGACCATGACGGCCATCTCGACGGCCTTCGCGATCTTCATGACGCCATTGAACCTCAGCTTCTGGGGTTCGATGCACCCTGATACGCAGGCCCTGTTGAGCGAGATTCAGCTCGATCCCTGGGAAATGTTGATCACAGTGGGCATGCTGCTCGGCGTCCCGGTGGTGGTGGGCATGACGCTGGCGGCCCGGGCTCCCAAGCTGGCAGCCTGGCTGCGCAAGCCGGCCAAGGTCCTCTCCATCGGCTTTTTTCTGGTGTTCGTCGTGGTTGCCTTCGGCGCCAACTTCAAGCACTTCATCGCCTGCATCTCCATCGTGTTCCTGCCCGTGTTGCTGCACAACGCCACCGCGCTCGCGCTCGGTTACGGCTGTTCGCGCGGCGCTGGGCTGACGGATCCCGAGTCACGGGCCGTCGCGATCGAGGTGGGCATCCAGAACTCAGGCCTGGCCCTGATCCTGATCTTCAACTTCTTCGATGGTCTGGGCGGGATGGCGATCATCGCTGCCTGGTGGGGAATCTGGCACATCATCGCCGGACTCTCGATCGCCTTCCTCTGGTCGCGCCGCGTGCCAGACCCGTTACCCTAGGAGCTCAGCTGATGAGCAAGCACACACCCTCCGTCCTCGTTACCGGCGCCGCCGGCTATGTCGGCCGCCTCCTGCTGCGCGGCCTGGCCGACCGCAGAGAGCAGTTCGGCACGCTGATCGCCGTCGACCTGCAGCCCACGCCCGCAAGCGAGCGGCTGGACGGCATCAACTACGTCGCCCAGGACATCCGTGATCCGGGCCTGGCGGGCCTGCTCAAAGAGCACTCCATCGACACTGTGGTGCACCTCGCGACCCTGGTCGATGCCCGCGGCAGCAGCCGCGAGCTGGCCTACCAGGTCGACGTGCTCGGCAGCCAGAACGTGTTGCGTGCCTGCCTGTTGGCCGATGTCGGGCAGCTGGTCGTCACCAGCAGTGGCGCGGCCTACGGCTACCACGCCGACAATCCTGTGCCGCTCAGTGAGGAGTGTCCGCTACGCGGCAACCAGAGCTTCCCCTACGCCTACCACAAGCGCCTGGTCGAGGAGATGCTGGAGGAATACCGGCACAGCGCGCCCCGGCTGAAGCAGTTGGTGCTGCGCCCGGGGACCATTCTCGGCGCTGGCCTGTCCAACCAGATCACCAACCTGTTCGAGCAGTCCCTGGTGCCCGGAGTGGCGGGCAGCAGCTCGCCTTTCGTCTTCATCTGGGACCAGGATGTGGTGGCCTGCATCATCGCAGGCATCTTGCAGGCGAAGAGCGGCATCTACAACCTGGCCGGCGACGGCAGCCTGAGCTTGCGCGAGATCGCGCGCCGGATGGGGCATCGCTACCTGCCGCTGCCTGAGAGCGCACTGCGCGGCGGACTCGGCCTGATGCAGCGCTGGGGACTGACGGGCTACGGGCCCGAGCAGATCCTGTTCATCAAGCACCGGCCGGTGCTCGACAACACGGCGCTGAAGCGGGACTTCGGCTTCACGCCGCGCAAAACCAGCGACGAGGCCTTCGAGACCTGGCGGGCCAGCCGGACTGCTGGACACACCGAGGGACTGGGAACGCGGCTGTGGAAGCGTCTGCAGCTCGGGACCCGGCGCGACTTTCGCGCCAAAGTGGTGGTGGTGACCGGCGGTGGGCGTGGGATCGGCCTGGCCCTGGCGGAGCGTTTCGCCCAGGAGGGCGCGCGCCTGGCCCTGCTCGACAAAGACCAGCCGCTGGTCGAAGCGGAAGCTGCGCGTCTGCGCGGGCTCGGTGTGCAGGCGCTGGGGCTGGCCTGTGACATCCGCGACGAGGCGGCCTGCGGTCAGGCGATGCAGCGGGTGGTGGAAGAGCTCGGGGGCATCGACGTGCTGGTGAACAACGCCGGCTGCACGCACCTGAGCCGCTTCGAAGAGACAGACGCGCACGTCTATCGGAAGGTCATGGACGTCAACTTCTTCGGCGCGCTGCACTGCACCCATGCGGCCTTGCCGGCGCTGCTCGAGAGCCACGGGCAGATCGTGGTGCTCTCCAGCGTGGCGGGCTTCTCTCCGCTGCTCGAACGCAGCGGTTATTGCGCCAGCAAGTATGCCCTGCACGGGCTGTTCGAGACGCTGCGCGCCGAGCTGGCTCCTCAGGGGGTCGGCGTGCTGATGGTCTGCCCGGGCTTCACCGACACCGGTATGGCCACCCGCGCTCTCGGAGCCGACGGAGGACCCGCTCAGCGTCCGCAGACCCGGGTGGGCGGGCAGGCCACCCCCGAGTCGGTGGCAGGGGCGATCTTCGAAGCTACAGAGAGAGGCAAACGCGAGCTTGTGCTCTCGACCACGGGTCGGCTGGCTAGGCTGGTGACGCGGGTCTCGCCGGCCCTGTATGAGCGGCTGATGGTTTCGCGTTTGCGGCCGGGGGCGCAGTGAGCAGAAGCGAGGAGCGATGACAGGGCAACCGCAGGCGGGAATCCCCGAGGTCCCCTGGTATGTGTACTTCTTCATGGCGATGGCCGATCTGGTCGCCTCGTACGACCGCAAGCGGGTCGAGGCGGGCTTCGGCCGCATCTTGAGCGCAGACGCGCAGCTGATGCTCGAGGGCCGCTGCGAGCTGGGGCCGATCCGTGGGCGCGAGGCGGTCACCGGAGTGTTGGCCCAGCACGGGCTGGCCGGCGTGGCCATCGACCTGCCCTCACTGCCGCCGCACGCCACCCGCCTGGAGCAGGACTTCCGCTGGGCGGCCGACGGGCCGGTTGCAGGCAACATCCGGCTCGAGCGCTCCGGTGAGGGTATCCGCCGGATCGCGATCCTGTTCAAATCCTGGCGGGGATCGGCGGAGGTGCCGGAGTGTGTGGGCCTGAGCGAGAACGACGCGCTCGACCTGGCGACCAACGCGGGCTTCCAGAGCCTGACCCTGGGCCGGGTCTACGACGCACAGATCCCGGCGGGTGGGATCGTGCGCCAGTTCCCCGCCGGCGGCGTGCGCCTGGGTGGGTCGGGCAACCTGCGCCGCTTGAGCGTCGTGCATTCGCTGGGCGACCCGGGAGTGGCTCTGCCGACGCTCGATGGATGCAGCCTTGAGGAGGCGAAGCTGCGGCTCGAGGTGCTGGGATTTACGCTCAAGGATGTGCGGGTGCGTGCGGACGCAGCTCCAGCTGGAACGGTGCTCGCCAGTGAGCCGCCGGGGGGCAGCTACGTCGCGCGCGGGGCGGAGGTGGTGCTGATTGTCAGCGGTTGAGGGGCTGGGCCTGCCGCCTCAGGAGGCATGGGCGAAACCTCACACTCTGACATCGTCTCAGGGCTGCTTGAAGAGTCCCTCTATTTCATCGCCCAGCCGTTCCGCATCCCGCTCCAGAGCGCGGATCTCGGACACCGCCCCAGTGGCCAGCGCCACATCCAATACGTCGAATGTATAGACGGCGACTGGTATCAACATGATCAGCCCCGCGCTGACCAGTGCGCGCTTGAGGCCACGCACCGCGGCCTTGTGCTGATCCCTCTCAACCAGCTGAAGGGCCGGCTCTACTCGGATTCCCCGGCCCGCCAGGTCGCCCAGCTCGCGGAATCTCGGCTGATCGAAGGCAGTTCCCTGGAAGCTGGCACCGATCGGATCACCGGCCTGCAACCGATCGCCGACCAGGCGAAGCTCCCGGGCGATGCGCGGCACGCGTTCAGTGGCGGCCAGGCTGCGTAGACCCGCGATGATATGCACGCCGCTTTTCTGGGTGCGCGCGAGCATTCCGGCCAGCCGCGCGCGAGCAGAACCCAGAGCGTGCCCACGCAGGAAAGGCAAGTACAACCGCAGCCCATGCAGGCCGAGGAGAATCCCCTCGCGCGCGAACAGCCCAGCCCATATGAGGGCGTAGCCACCAAGCAGAGTCAGCGCAAACAACAAGCGCAGAACCCAGAGCTCGCGCACCGCGTAGAAGGCCTCGATCTGGGGTGGCAGCTGGGTGCCCGGCCGCAGGCCCGCCCGCAGTTGTTCGATCTGGGAGGGAACGACCACACCCGCCAGCAGGACGGCCACAGCGATGCAGATCAACAAGAAGATGACTTGAGGCCAGATCCACTTGAGCGCTCCTTCCTCCGCCTTCTCTCGAGCCCGGCTTGCATCAGCATCCGCGCGAAGTGCCCGTACCAACTGCTCCTGATTGTCAATACCCGAGGCGAGACTCGAGGCGCTGAGCTGCAGGCCCAGACCTGCCAGGATCGGCACGACCGGGGCCCCCCGTCGGGCCTGCTGCAGGCGCCGGTCGAGACTTCGCCAACGGCCTCTGAATCCTAGCGAAGAGCGGGGTATGGCTGCCAGCGCATCGAGCAGCGGGTATCCGGCGCCCACCAACTCGGCCAGGGTCTCGATGGCGGACGCGGAAAGACTAGCCACGAGCTCCCCCCAAGTTCAAGGCCGATCAGCCGTCACAGTGATCGCGACGCCGGAAGAATCCAGCAACGCGACCCCGCGCTGATCGATGGTCTCCACCGTAAACCCAGCGAAAGTGTCGCCAGGTGCCAGCACACGCCCCGAAAGCAGGGCCAACGACGCGACCCCTGAGCTGCTGACCCCCTGGAGCTCTAAGGGCAGCACCTGAAGCTGCCGACGGATGCGGTCCAACATGAAAGGGTTCGGCAAGGGTGCGCGGTGTCGGTACTCCCGCGCAACCACCGACAGGGTTTCCGTCTCGACCGGGCTTTCGGGGGGGGGCGCCGTGTCAGAGCTGCGATCCGTTGCGATACGTGTGTAGAGCCAGAATGCCGCGACCAGCAACAGGACTCCCAAGACCACCACTGCGACACGCTTCACGCCGACTCTCCCTCGTCGGGAGCCTCGCGGACAGCGGTGATTTGCCATTTGCACTGCACACCACCCTCCGCATCGGGCAACAGGCTGAGGCGCGTCACCATCAAACGATCGGGCCACCCCTCCAATGAATGCAGGGCGTCGACCAGGGCGCCCAGCTCTCCCCGTAGCTCGAAAGTCTTACTGAAGATCACGCGTGTCTTGTCATTGTTGTCGGACTCAGATTGCCAGGGCGTGGTCGCCAGCACCTCGATGCCGAAAGCAACAAACAAGTCATGAAGCGCTTTCTGTAAGAGCTGTGGGGGTCGCCCACTTGCTTCTTCAATCTCGCTCAGCGAGGTCGAATCCGCACTTTGCCGCGCCAGCACAGCTTCAAGCTCGAGGCCCCCGGTCGCTTCTGCGACCAGCTGCGCCCCGGCCGCCAGCTCGGCAACTTCAGAGCGCACGGCACGCGCCTCACGGAACAGCAACGCAGCGACGACCAGCGCGATACAGCCCAGAGTCAAAATCCCCAACCCCACAATCAAACTTCGGCGCATCTCAGATCCCCGCCAGCAAAATGCCATGAACGGTTTGCAGCCACATCCCCGAGCGCGCACTGTACGCGATGGGCTGCCAACCGACGTCGGCAAGCTCGGGACGTCTCTGGAGTGCTTCGCGGTAGGCCTCGAGCTCCCCTCTGTCGGTGGCAACCAGCACCAGCTCGAGGCGCCCCTCGATGATCGTAAGCTGCGACCACCCCACACCCTCGGGAAGGGATTCCGCGAGCTCGTAGAGCAGCTCTCCCAGAGGAGTCTGTGGAAAGTTCAACCTCAGGCGTTCGGCGCGTTCCTTGTTCGCAAGGTCTAGCTGCTCGCTATGACGCATGATCTCCAAACGTTCAAAAAGCGGCGCGCTGATCTGCACAACGGACTCGCGAGCTGCCAACGCCTTCGCACGCGCCCGGTAGCCGTAATAGCCCAGCATTGAACCCAACAGCAGCATGAGCACACCGATGTATGCCATCGCGCGAGTGGCGCGGTGGATGCGCGCGCGCTGGTCGATGTGCGGCCCTTCGAGGCGTGGAAAAGACCCGGCTTTGCCGAGTTGCCAAGCCAGCTCAAAGCTGGCCGGCAGGAGCTGCTTGCCCAGGCGTGGCAGCGCCTGCCGCGAGCCTCCCGGCAAGGGGACCGGTAATCCGCTGCAGCGCATGGGCAGCCCACGCTCCAACAGCCCTGCCAATCCGGCTGCCAACGTCGCTTCGGAGCTGTCGTTCAGGGGAATGCGGCGCAGCAGAGGACGCTGAGACTCCCGCGCCACAAGCGTCAAGAGTCCGTCGCTGCAATCCACGAGCGCGCCTCCCTCGGCGCATAGATCCCACAGCAGCAGCAGATCGACGCTATGCAGGGGCCCTGCGGGTAGCACGTCATCGAAAGCCTCGGCAACCGCCATCAGCGGCGCCTCACTCCCCCCGAAGATGAAACGTCCTGCGGGTGTCGCGCGGAAAGCGCAGGCGACAGACTCGTCAGGCGCGACCATCGCGTCACGGCGGATAAAGGCCACCGCCAGGTTCCGGTCAAGGGGCGTGTCGTCGGTGTCGATAGCCAGCTCGATTTCGTGCGGGCCCCACAGAACACGTATCTCACCCACTGCGACAGCGAGATACTCGACGGCCTGACGCACCTGCCGGACCCTCTCCACCATGTCGCAGCCCGCCGGCAGCGGACGACGCGACCATGCACACAGCTGATCCCGCGGGTCGATGGCCAGCGCCTGCACGCACGCGGTGAGCCGAACGTCTACCACGACGCGGGCGCGCACGCGCCGTTTGCTTGCAACGCCAGTGGGCCCGCTCATGGACCACTCCTTCCTAGCACGCGCCGGACTTCAGCTGCTGTGGTCCGTCGCTCGGCAACAAGCTCAGCAGCATGTTCTTCCATCGTGCGGAAACCGGCGTCGCGTGCCGCTGCCAGGATTTCGGCGGGGCGTTTGGAGTGCGCGACCAACGATTCGACGCGCCCCTCAATCGGCATGCACTCGTACACGGCCTGCCGTCCCCGCAGCCCCGACCCCTCGCACGGAAAGCAGCCATTCCCTGCGCAAAGCGGGCAGCACAGGCGCAAAAGACGTTGGGACAATACGGCACGTGTGGTCTCAGCCAAAATGGTGCGGGACGCGCCCAGCTCGGAAAAACGCTGGAAGATGGCCGGACAGTCGTTGGCATGCACAGTGGTAAACACAAGATGTCCTGCCAGGCTGGACTGCACCACCAGCCCAGCCGTCTCTGCATCGCGCGTCTCTCCCACCAGGATCACGTCGGGATCCTGCCGTACCACGGCCCGCAGCGCGTTCGCGAAGTCGAGCCCGGCATTGCGCCGCACCGGCACCTGCCGGATGTCTGGCGAACGGATTTCTATCGGGTCCTCAATACTGACAACGTTGCGCGTGCTCGCATCGACCAGGCGCAGCACAGCATGCAGCGTGGTCGTCTTTCCCGCGCCGGTGGGCCCGGCTATGATCACCAGGCCGTGCGGGGAGCCAGCGATCATTTCCATCAACTGCTGGACGCGAGGCGGCATCCCCAACCCAGCCAATGTACGGCGCCCGATTTCGTCGGTCAGCAGGCGCAACACCGTGACCTCCCGTTGGTCCGTGGGGAGCACCGACACACGCACATCCACCGCCCCATCTGCGCCTGAGAAGCTGAATTGCCCGTCCTGCGCATAGGTGCAGCTGCCAAGATCCATGCTGCACAAGGCCTTGATGTGGCTGGTAGCGCGCTGGGCGAGCTCCGCCGTGGGTGCGGGCCGTTCCACGAGGATTCCATCGAGCCGGAAACGCAGGCGCGGTTTGCCACGTCCAGGGTCCAGGTGGATATCGCTAGCCCGCTCACTGAGCGCCGCACGAATCATGAGCTCGACAAAACGTACCGCACCGGCGGAGTTGAGAGCATCTCCCAGGCGCAGCGAAGCGCCCCTCTGGGAAGGCTGGCTCTGGATGAAGTCGTGGAGGTCCCCTGTCGGCCCGTACCAGGACTGAAGCGCCTGCTCGAGCGCTCCCTGGGCGATGCCAACCACCCGGAATGGGCCGTCAGCATGGCGCGACAGAACACTCTCGAGGCGCCAATCATGGGGGTCAACGGCGCCGAACACCGCCCCCTGCGCGTCGCGGGACAGCGGCACGACACGGTATTGCCGTGCTACCCTCGGCGGCAGACTGCGGATCGCATCGTGCAAGCTCAGTTGACGGGCCATCGGTCTTAGCGCCTCCATGGACGGGCACTCGTTCTGCACTCCTCCATGGGGGAGATGCTAAGCGAAAAGCACCCCGCCTGCAGCGCATGGCGCCCACGAGCCGTGCAGAGGGCGCCGGTGGTACAGTTCGGACTTGTGCAGGTCCTGGAATTATTCCATGATAACTGACTATGGAAGAGAAGGAAGAGAGCACTGCGAACTGGACGAGCAAGCGCCTGATTCTGGCACTGGCGATGGTCTTGGGCGGTCTGCTCGGGACAGGTCTGTGTCAGCAGCCAGGCTCTGACTCGCTTCGGGTCGCCGACATTCAATTGCAGAACGCCCCGCTCGAGGGCGCGGTCGCCTTGGTGGGTCGACTCTTCGACCTGCCGATTGTGTCCGCCGGCCTGCCTGATCTTAGCGTCAGCCTGGACCTGCGAGGGGTGACTGCAGACGAAGCGCTCTCTGCGCTGCAGGCGGTGGGCGGCCTGAGCATCACCCACAGGCCTGGTATCGTGCTGATCCAACCGGCGGTGGAAGCGGCGCCCGAGGTGGAACGCCCACTTGCGCAGCGGTTTGTCGTCGGCCCCTTTTCTCCAGCGGCCGAAGAGCTGTTCGCCGTAGCAGCCAATCTCGGTGTGCAGGCGGAGTACATCCATGAGCTGCTGGTGACGCTTGAGGGCCCGGCCGAGCGCTTGGAGGCTGTGGCTTTTGCACTCGAGCAGCTGCGTCGGCAACAGGTGGAGACCCGTGTGTTCCGCCTCGGCTACGCCCGGGGGGAAGAGGTCCTGGCGGCGGTCAACTCCCAGCTCGATCCCGAGCTGGAGCGAGCCCAATACGACGCCCCGGACAATCTGCTCTCAGTATCAGCCCTGCCTTCGACGCTGACGCAGATCGAAGCGGTGGTGGCCGAGTTCGAGCGCGGTCTGCCTCAAATCGAAATCGAGGCACGTATCCTGGAGGTCTCCACTTCCGACCTCGAACGCATCGGGGTCGAGTGGCAGATGCGCGCCGGCTTGCGAGGCGGTTCGCTCCCGAGCAGCTTCTTTCTCAAGGGCGTCGGTGACAGCAAGAATTTCCTGCCCTCGCCGACCGAAGCTGTCGAGCTGCAGAACACCGGCAACACCGACTCGGGCTCGTCAGGAGTCGACTCCGCATTCCAGTTCCACCGCATTGATTTCCGCGATGCCACGGTGTTGCTCGAAATGCTTGAGCGCTCCGGTGAGACCAAAGTGCTGGCCAATCCCAGGGTCACGACGCTGCACAACCGGCCGGCGACCATTCGGGCACTCAACACCCTGCTCCTGCCGCGTTTTACTCGCAGTGATGCTTTCGCCACCACATCGATCTCGGGCATCGACACGGTCTACGTAGGCACCACCCTGACGGTGACCCCGCGCTTGGACTCTGAAGGCCGCATCTTTCTGCGCGTCGTGCCCGAGGTCAGCGAACTGATCGAATTCCGTAACGACTTGCCTGTAACGAGTTTGCGCAGTGCTGCAACCGAGGTCATCCTGCACGACGGCGAGAGCTTTGTGATCGGCGGCATGATCCGCGAACGCGAGCGCTCTCGGACGCAAAAGCTGCCTTTTCTAGGCGACATTCCCCTGCTGGGTCGCCTGTTCCGTTTCGATTCCGACGAGGTCGAGCAGACCGAGCTCATGATCTTCCTCACTCCCCATGTGCTTCCCGATCCGGAAACGCGCAGGAGACGGATCCGAGTGGATGGATTCTGGCTGGACAAACCGCTTGCCGCTGCGCTCGGGGAAGCCCGTGAGCAGGTGGCTGCCGATGAAGCTCGATGGCGGACCCGCGGCGTCACGCAGTTGCGGCAGCTGGATGCGGCGCTGCTGCGCTACGGTCTGGACGTGGAGCAGGAGATCTGGGAGCTGCGCACGGATCCCGCCGAAGAGGTACGTCTGGAGGTCGCGTTCTTCTTCGCACGGCGCAGGCCGGACAAGTTCTTCGAGCTGCTCCCTGGAATCGGTGGGAACCAACGCATTGCGGTTGCACTGCAAGAGCGCGCGCTCGCCCCCCATATCCACTTGTGCCTGGCAGCTCTGTTGGTGGGTAGTCCTGGTGGCACCGAGTTGCTACGCGCACGCCTTCAGAGCACGGACGTACTTCCTTCGGCACAGGGCAGGCTCCTGCGAGCGCTCGCGCTGGCTGATCCTGGCCAGTCCATCGACTTGGCCGATTCTCTGCTGGTCAGCAACGATCACTGGGTCGTAGCCAGCGCTCTGGATGCCCTGGCGATGGCTCAGAGCGATGTCTGGCGGCCCAAGGTTGCCCACCTTGCGGACGGAGGAACGCTCGAGTTGCAGGCCTATGCGCGCAACCTGCTGGCCGGACTCTTTGAACCCAGCGGTGCATTGGAACAGGCGTTGAACTGGTCGGCACCGGCCACAGACATCGACCTGCTCGGACCTCCAGAGTTTCAGGAGAGAGTGCGTGAAGCCCTCCAGCTTCTGCAAACCCAGGCGCCGGACTACCATCAGTTCGTCGTCCAGGCCCTGGCCCGCATTCAGCCGAGTGCCGCGACGAGCTGGCTGATACCTGAGCAGCGTGAGCTGCGCCTGTCTGCCAGCGAGTCGGCACGAGCCGCCCGCCTCGCACACAGGCTCGTCCACTACAGCAGCCGCATCTACGACGCCCGCGTGCTTGGCTTCCCCGTTGACGGACCTCGCGCTCTGGCGAGATCCGTGCGGCTGGAGATCGATGCCTTGAGCAGACTGAGTGGCGAGCGTTGCGAGCGCAGCCGCATCGATGCCATGGTTGAGGAAGTTCTTACACTGGAATCCGCACTGCCAGGAGTACGGTGAGGTGAGAGCAACACCAAAGTCGAGTTTCAGCTGGCCGCTTGGAAGAAGTTGGGTCGTCCTCGTCCTCGTCCTGCTAGGCTGCTCCGGAGCACCGGAGCACAAGTATGGAGCGATGCTACCGCACGCGCGCCAGATGCGCGAGGGCTCGCCTCAGGGCCGGGACGAGTTGGAACAGGGCTTGACATGGATCTTGGAACAGTCACGATTGCAAACTCCCGCGGACAGCCAGGCCATACCCCTGACGATGCCGGAAACCTTGCTGATGCCGGAACAGTAGGAGACAGGTCATGAAGGTCCCGTCCATTCTCGCACCCCTCTTTGTCGTTCTGTTGGTGTTGAGTTTCACCATGGCGGTCGGCCTGCTGTTGGTGCAGTCGAGCGCCCAGTCCGTCGACACCAGCCTACGACTGCTCGAACTGCATACACGTGTCGTGGCCCGTCACCATGAGCTTTCGCAGCAGTCCTTGCAGGAAATGCGTGACGCACCTACGAACGCGACTTCCAGCGAGGCTTCCGTGCCCGAGGCATGGCACACTGTTCGACCCAACTCGCCGTCACACAATAACATACGCGTAACAGTGCCCACATCGTCTCGTTAACTACCGTTCATGAAAATATTCTGCAATTCACTAAACCTCGCCCCATCAGCACGTTGCAATCACGCCAACACTCGCCCCAAAAAAAAAGTCTAAGATCCCAGCTGAACTGGTAGAATTCGATTAGTCATGTAGTCCAGCTTGGAATCGAATTGGTCTTCGTTTGCGGCTTGTTTCGCAGGCTTTGAACGACTGGATCCATTAGTGAGCGATGCTCACACAACCGCTTGTGGTGGCAGGCGGGGGAAATTTGTCAAATCCGGGATCGGGCGGCACATAGCTGAATTGATCCCACAAATTGAGTTTTGGAGGAGTCCACGTGACAACACCGACCGAAGCCGTCAAATATTCGAGCGTTGTAAAAGCCGGGTATACAAGCGCAGTTATCATGGTCATCGTCGCCACAATGTCGCTGGCCGCTGCTTGGGCCAACGCCGAGAACGACGAAGTCGTCAGCTTGGACAAGGTCAAGTATGAGCTGACCAGACTGGCGCAGAACATTCAGTCTGACATGGAGAAACAAACCTCACGCACTCAAGCTGCTATCGATAACTTCGCCTTCAATTTGAATCAGGACAAGAAATACTACAACATCGCTTACACGAATGACACCGTGCGCCAGCAAATCAAGGTGGACACGATCAAGGAATTCAAGAGCCTGCGCGACGACGGCAAGATGGAATACGTCAGCTACAAGAGCACTGATTGACGCTCTCGTAGTGTTCACGAGCTTGCTATCGGTCGGGAAGCGATCAAGCCTTCGAAGCTCGCAGATATGAAACGCTGGCCCTTCAGGCCGGCGTTTTCCTTTTGTTGGGTTGGCTCCCGCAGCAAGCGCGTGCGCGCTCCAGTACACTCGTGACCTCCACCTGCTGCAGGATAGACCGCGGCTATGTTCCGTCTGCGCGTAGCCCTCGGGCTCTCGCGCCTCCGCCTGCCCCGCAGCGGCAGCACCGTCCGCACTGCCCGGCTGGTCGACCTGCTGCAACGCCATCGAAGTTTTCGTCACCCTACTCGGCGGCCATGGCACACCCGAGTTGGTGGAGGCACGGCGCCAGGCCCAAGACCAGGGCTTCCACCTGCACGCCGAGCTGAGTAGCTCGCCACCCATGAGCCTGCTCAGCCCTACTATGCCTGGCGGCACTGTGCGCCCGCGATCATCGACAGCCTGTGTGTGCGTCACCAGCACCGCCCGTTCGACGCCATCCTGGTCGTCGGCTGTGCACCCGGCCACGGTCTGTTCCGCTGGCAATACTTGCGGCCGCGGCCGGCGTAGATTCTAGAAGAACACAACATCGAGTCCCGACTGCTGCTCGAGCAACGCCGGGCCGGTGGCTTCAACGCAGACCTGCGCCTGCACCAGTTTCCCCGGCGCTGGCTATACGAACGCAGGTTGTGGCGGCTAGTCGACCGCGTGATCGCCATCGCCCACCATGAGCGCGACACCATCGCAGCCTGGACACCACAGAAGGTCGTCTGGATTCCCATCGCCGTGCCGCTGGAAGCACACGTGGTGAGGCGCCCCGAACTGGCGACCGTGCTGTTTGTCGATGCGCTCGACTATGCCCCGAACAGCGCAGCGGCCACCCTGCTCGCCAGACAGGTGCCACCGCGCGTGCGGAGACAACAGCCCAGGGCCCGTCTCGAGCTGGTTGGGCGGCGGCCCACCGCTGCCGTTTAGGCGCTCGCTGATGCTTCGCTGCTCGTGCACGGAGTCGTCCCGCAGGTCACGGACTTTCTGGCAAGAGCACCCTTGGCCGCCCAGCCGAACGCATCGCTGGGCCGCTGCTCCGCGGGCTGCACTCCTGTGCGCGAGAGTGGCGCTGCCCGCTGGCTTGACCGCCGACACGGCCGCAGCACGCCGCTGCCTGGCCCGACCCTGCTCCTCCTGCCGCACGACCCATGCTCGGACCCGTCGAAGGGAGGTTTTCCTCCCTGCGGCAGCGGACATGTCCGGAAACCGTAACGCTCATCAGACCGCCGCGTCGTTCAGGGGTCGCCCAAGGCCGCCCTGGCCGCATGCACACCCTGGCGTGCCATTTGCAATAGTCCCCTGGGATGCCTTGCGGAGGTTGTGCACATGGACAGCGACTCTGCCCGCCACAGCCGGGCCCAGGAGATGATGGTCCCCCCGCCCGCCCACAGCATTCTGCACGCTGCACTCGGGGGCTTGTCGACGCCGGAGATGCTTTGGGAAGCGGGCCTGCAGCCCATTCCTTGCGGTGATGGCTGCTGGCGCGTCTCCGTCGCGGATGCAGAGGTCCACATCTTCGCAGCCTCCAGCTGTCGCGACGTACTGCAGAAGCTGGATGCAGGGTACTTCCGCCTGCTGTTGCTCGATCTCCGCGGCCCTGAGCCTTTGGAACACCGCGAAGCACGTGGTTTCAGCCTGCTCGAGCAACTCGACCAGAGCGGAGACCTGGAGACCCGCTACGGCTTCCATCGCATCTGCGCCCTGGTGGGCCCCGGCGACAACACACGCACCGACGAGCTCATCCGCCAGCTGGGGATGTTCGGCGTCGGTGGCGTGCTGCGCCAACCGAGCCCCGATGCCCCGCCATTCGTGCGCCAGGCATTGGCCTGGGCCCTGCAGAAGATTGGCTCGCGGCACCCGGGAAAGCGTGCGCTCTGCTTGGCCGGAGGCGGCATCACCGGCATCTACTACGAGCTCGGCGCGTTGAAATGCCTCGACGACTGCCTCAGCGGCAACGCTGTCAACAGCTTCGACATGGTGTTCGGCATCAGCGCTGGCGCCGTGGTCGGCAGCCTGCTGGCCAGCGGCTACTCGGTCGACGAGTTCATGGCGGCGCTGGCAGGCTTCCGCGGAGGCCGACTGCCTGCGTTGAATCTGCAGCTCTTGCGCCTGACCCATCTGCACATGCCCGGGCTGCTCAACGCGACGAAGCGCGCCCTGGAAACGGGTGGAAGAATGTTGTGGAACCTGCTGCGGCACGGTCAAACGCCGTGGGAGACGCTGTTCCTCGACTATGGACGGCTGTTCCGGCCGCCCTTCCACTCAGGCACGTTTGAACGGATCCTGCGGGACGCATTGGAGAAACCCGGAGCCAGCAACGACTTCGAGGACCTGCCACGACCTCTGTACATCGGCGCGTCAGACCAGGACCGCCGCCGCCATGTCTTGTTCGGCGCGGACGGTCAGAAGCATGTGCCCATCAGTCAAGCTGTGCAGGCCTCGCTCAGCTTCCACCCCGTCTTCTCTTCAGTGCCGATCGAGGGACGTTTCTTCGAAGACGGCGCGGTCACCCGCACCTCAAACTTCGTCGAAGCGATCCGGCGGGGCGCAGACCTGCTGTTCGTTCTCGACCCGTTCGTCCCCTATGTCTCCAAAGATCCTGGCTTCGCTGCAGCCCAGGGGCTGTTCTACAACGTCGACCAGAATCTGCGCACGATCTCGTACACCCGCTTCGAGAACACGCGCAACTGGGTGCTGCGCAGACATCCAGAGGTCAGCTCCTACACCTTTCTGCCTTCCAATCGACTGCGGCGCGTGCTCTCGGTCAATCCCATGGACCACCGCCCCTTCCTGGAGATCTGGCGGGGCGCCTACTTGTCGACTCTCGCTCGCATCGAACGCATCAGCCACCGTATGCGCGGTGACCTCGCGGCGCATGGCATCGGCCTGGACACAGCACGCGCCACAGACGTGGCAGCGCGGTTGCGCGCGCAAACGCGACCCGGCTTTTCGGACTTCTTTCCAGACGGCCGGGTAGTCCTCAAGCAACCGCCCATGGCCCGAGACTTGCACCGCAGCACCCAGCTCGAGCGAAATGTGATCCCAACACAACTGGGAAGTTCTGGATCTGTTACTATGCCTGAATGTTACGATACCGTATCATGACGCACCGCTGCATGGGCGCGGAAATGGGCGCGGAAATTGCATCATCATGACGCGTACCATCCGCCCACAACTCTGAGGGGAGATCGATGAGCGCATTCAACGAAGAAGTCCGCACCACCGGTGCGTGGCTCGACAGTCCACGTTTCCACGGTTTGATTCGCCTATACGGTGCCCGCCAGGTTGTCGAGCAACGCGGTAGCATCCGCAAAGACTACACTGTCGCCCGCCAGGCGGCCGATGGCTTCTATCAGCGTCTGCGTGAGCTCTTCGAGACGCAATGCAGCATCACCACTTTCGGACCCTATTCTCCAGGACAGGCCGTGACCATGCGCCGGCTGGGACTCGAGGGCATCTACCTGGGTGGTTGGGCGACCTCTGCCAAGGGATCTCTCGCTGAAGATCCCGGACCCGACCTGGCGGGCTATCCCTTGAGCCAGGTGCCGGACGAGGCGGCTGTGCTGGTCCGCGCTCTTCTGACAGCGGACCGCAATCAGGCGTTCCTGCGCAGCCGCATGACGAGCGAGCAGCGCGCGGCGACCCCTGAGCACGACTTCCGGCCCTTCATCATCGCCGATGCAGACACGGGCCACGGCGGCGATCCCCACGTCCGCAACCTGATCCGACGCTTCGTTGAAGTCGGCGTGCCGGGCTACCACATCGAAGACCAGCGGCCAGGAACCAAGAAATGCGGCCACCAGGGCGGCAAGGTTCTGGTGCCGGTCAATGAGCAGATCAAACGACTGCACGCGGCCCGTTTCCAGCTCGATGTGATGGAGGTCGCCGGGATCATCGTCGCGCGCACCGACGCTGAGGCGGCCACGCTTCTGGAAGGGGCGGGCGACGAGCGGGACCAGCCCTTCCTTCTGGGCGTGACCAACCTGCAAGTGCCCTCCTACAAAGTCTGCTGCCTGACACTGCTCAAGAGCCTGCACGAAGCCGGCCTCGAAGAGGTGAATGGGCACCGGCTGTACGCGATCGCGGACGAAGACTACGCAGCCGCAAGCGCGTGGTTCGAAGATCGAGGTCTGCTCGAGCTGCTTTCCTCGGAGGTTGCCGCCTTCCAGCAGGCGCCGGAAATGGGGATCGATCAGCTGATCGACAGCCTGAGCTCCAAGATGGTGGAGGCCTGGGCGGACGATGCAGGCCTGTCGACCTACGGCGACGCTGTGGCCGAGTGGCTGCAGATCGCGAGCGCTGGGGGCGAGAGCCTGGAAATGAGCGTCGACGCGTGGCGCAGCTTCGCTGCCAGTGCATCTCTGTCTCGGGCGCGAGCCAGGGCCGCCGAGCTCGGTGTGGTGCTGGGTTGGGATTGCGAGCTGGCCCGAACCCCCGAAGGCTTCTACCAGATCCGTGGCGGTATCGAATACGCGATCGCCAAGTCGTTGGCCGTGGCGCCTTTCTGCGACCTGATCTGGATGGAAACCAAGACGGCCAACCTGGCCTATGCCGCGCGTTTCGCCGCAGCCATCCACAAGCAGTTTCCCGACAAGATGCTCGCCTACAACCTGTCCCCCTCGTTCAATTGGGACACGACAGGCATGAGCGATGACGAGATGCGGCGGTTCCCGGTAGAGCTCGGGAAGCTGGGCTATGTCTTCAACTTCATCACCTACGGCGGGCATCAGATCGATGGCCTGGCCGGTGAGGAGTTCACGACGGCTCTGAAGCAGGATGGCATGCTGGCTTTGGCGCGTCTGCAGCGGAAGTTCCGGCTTGTCGAGTCGCCGTACAAGACACCGCAGACTCTTGTGGGCGGCCCGCGCCTGGACGGCGCTCTGGCGGCCTCTTCAGGGCGCACGGCCACGACCAAGGCGATGGGCAAGGGCTCGACCCAACATCAGCACCTGGTGCAGACCGAAGTGCCCACCAAGCTGCTCGAGCAGTGGCTGGCGCAGTGGTCGGCGCACTACGGCGTGCCCGGCGTCCTGCGCGTACGGCTGCTGCCGCATCGGGCCGGCTCGGAGCTGCTCGAGCTCGCGATCACCGACGCAGACGAGAAGAAGCAAGCCAACGTGATCTTCGCCCCGATCCGCGATCGACGAGGCAAGGTCATCCTGTCTGTGCGCGACCAGAACACTTTTGAGCCTGGGTTGCGTAAGAAGCGACTGATGACGCTGCTGCACCTGTTCCTGGTCCACCGGTACGCTGTCGACCTGGTGCACTATGTAAGCCCGACCGAGGACAATCAGTACCAGACGGCCAAGATGGCGACCCATGGCATCTTCTCCGCTGTCAACCAGGAGATTGGCCAGATCATTGTCGCCACCGTCAATCCAGCCCGCATCGCAGAGCTGCTGGAGCCCGATGGCGCTGCCCTCAAGAAGTTGGTCCGCAAGGAGACTTCGGCGCCTGCGAAGGTGTAGCCGCACATTGGTGCCCGACCGACCTCAAAACCGGCGCTCTCAGAGCGCCGGTTTTTTGCCGGGGATCGCTTCGCGATCAGTGCTTGCTGGCGTAGACTTCGCGGATCTCGCGCGCCATCTCGTTCAGGCAGAAGGGTTTGGCGATGTAAGCATCGGCCCCGACGTTCTCCGCCTCGTTGACCATGTTCGGCTTGTTGTGGGCAGTGAACATGATCAAGCCGACGTCGGGAAAACGCTCGCGCACCTCTTTGGCCAGCACGGTCCCGCGCACATCGGGCATCTCGACGTCGAGCAGCACCACATCAAAACTGCGCTGCTTCAACAGCTCGAGCGCCGGGCTGACGCCGACACACGCTGAGACTTCGAAGTTGTTGGAGAGCCCTGCTTGGATGACTGCCAGGATGTCGGGGTCGTCATCCACCACCAGAATGCTGATTGGTTTGTCGGCCATTCATAGGCTCCGTGAGAGCTTGGGCGAACCTGGACGAGCCTGGCACATCCCCCGGACGTCTGCGGGCAACAGACCGACGCGGCATGAGTCAGAGTACTCGAGGCACCGGTGCTTCTCAAGGCTTCAACCGATCAGGGCCTCGACGCCACGGACCATCTCCAGGGCAAGCTCATTGCTTCCCGAGTGCGGCGAGACGCAGACGCCGGCCACGCGCGGTCGCAGGTCCTCGACCAGCTTCAAGGCGGCCTCGACACCGATGGCTGCGGCGTCCTGCGGCTCCGCTCCGGCCAGTCGCTTTCGCAGCGTGGCGGGGACACTCAAGCCAGGGATTTCGTTGTGCATCTGCTCGGCCAGGCGCGCGCTGGTCAGGGGAACCACAGTCAGAATGATGGGAATCTCGGGCCGCAGCTTGTCGAGGAAGCGCTGCGCCGCCTCTGCATCGAAGACCGGATAGCTGAGCGCGTACTCCGCGCCGGCGTCCATTTTCCAGAAAAAGCGCCGCAGCTCGCGTTTGCGGTCGGCCGGGGACATGTCCAGCCCCACCCCGACCAACCAGCGCGTCGGTGCGCGCATCGCGTTGCCCCCCAGGTCTTCGGCCCGGTTGAGCTTGCGTACTAGATTCGTCATGCCGATGGCATCGACATCCTGCACCCCGATTTGATCAGCCGGCCGGCTCATACCCGACGGGTCGCCCGTGACTCCCACGACATTGCGCAGACCCAAAGCGTGGGCACCGAACAGCTCCGCCTGCATCCGCGAGAGCGGCGTCTCACGGCAAGAGTAGATGACCGCCGTCTCGACACCCGTCTCCCTCTCGAGCAGGGCGGCCAGAGGGATGTTTGCCATCCGGTTCGAATGCGCAGAAGGCTCGCCCACCATCAACCATTCGACTCCTGCCTCTGCCAACATCCGGGCGCGCTGTACGGTCTTCGCCGCCGACGCTCCTCGAGGAGGAATGATCTGCTGCGCGTGCACGAAACGCCCCTCGGCGAGCGCCTTCCCCAGCCGAGACTTCTCGGCTGCTGCCACAGGCTCGACCTCGGGGCTCGCCGGCACCGCAGAGCCATGGAAGAAGGACACACGTGGCCCCGAGAGCGTGCCCGCGACCTCACGGATGGCCTTGATGTGCTCAGGGCTGGTCCCGCAACACCCCCCCACCAAGCGCACGCCCAGCCGGTAGAAGCGCTTCGCATACAAAGCCATGTATTCCGGCGAGCACAGATAGAGCATGCGCCCGTCGACTTCTTTCGGTCGCCCAGCATTGGGCTGCACCGAGATCGGCCGCTCGGTCACTTCGACCATCTTCTCGACCGCCTCGAGAATCGGGCCGGGGCCGACACTGCAATTGAGCCCGACGACCGTCGCCCCCCATTGGCTCAGTCGCTGGGCAATGACCGCGGGCGGTGTACCTTGGGGAGACAGCCCGTCGACACCGATGGTCATGTGGGCGATGACCGGCAGGTCCGCGCGCAGTGCGCGGACCGCCTCGATGGCGACCTTGATCTCCTGCAGATCGCTGAAAGTCTCGAGCAGGATCCCATCGACGCCCCCGTCGAGCAGGGCCCGCATCGGCTCCTGGAAGACTTTGCACGCTTCCTCCAGAGAGGTCGGGCCGAACGGCTCTATACGGATCCCCAGAGGTCCGAGGGAACCCAACACGTAGACCCCGTCACCGGCTGCTTTGCGTGCGAGCCGAGCGCCCTTGTAGGCGAGCTCGCTGGTGTTTGAGTCGAGGCCGTGCGCCGCCAGCTTGAAACGATGGCAGGCGAAGGTGTTGGTCGCAATCACCTCAGCTCCCGCCTGCACGTAGGCCTCATGCACGGCAGACACCAGCTTGGGCTGGTGCAGATTCAGCCCTTCAAAGCTTTGGTTGAGGAAAATGCCCCGCCGGTACAGCTCCGTCCCCATCGCGCCGTCACAGACGAGCAAACGGTCGGATTGCAGGACTTCGGTCAGCGGTGCGCGCATGGCAGGCTCCTGGGCGATCTTGACGCCATTGTAGCCTTGCGCGCCGCTGAGGGTCGACGCTTTTCAAGCAACGCCTGCTCCGTTGCCGCAAAGCCTCCACCAGGCTACCATGCAGATTCGTGGTCCCAGCCGGGGAGAGATGGTGAACGTCGCCCGCTTCGAGCAGGTCAGCAAGAGCTACCGGAATTTCTGGGGCCGCCGACAGCAACCGGCCTTGAAGGATTTGGACCTCCAGATCGCTCGGGGTGAGGTGGTCGGACTGCTTGGCCCGAATGGCTCCGGAAAAACCACCGCCATCAAACTCCTGGTCGGGCTGCTGTTCCCCGACAAGGGCCGACTGCAGCTCTTCGACGGCAGCC
This sequence comes from Planctomycetota bacterium, assembly GCA_029260765.1. Taxonomy (GTDB): domain Bacteria; phylum Planctomycetota; class J058; order JAJDCP01; family JAJDCP01; genus JAJDCP01. The sequence goes on along the minus strand of JAJDCP010000130.1, from coordinate 36,050 downwards.
CGGCCGATGCCCGTCAGCGCGCGCGGCTGGGCTACCTGCCCGAAAACAACCAGCTGCTCCCCTTCCTCAATGCCGAGGAGTCCCTCGACTTCCAGGCCCGGTTGCGGGGACTTGACCGCAAGCAACGAAGCCAGCGCGTGCCCGCTCTGCTCGAGCGCCTCGGCATGCTGCGGGCGCGTCGCCAGCGCTGCGACACCTTCTCCAAAGGCATGGCGCGACGGCTCGCCCTGGCCCAGGCACTGGTGGGAGACCCCGAGATGCTGGTGCTCGACGAGCCGACGTCGGGCCTCGACCCCCTCGGCACGCGGGACTTCAAAGAGCTCTTGCGGGAACAGAAGGACCGCGGCACGACCTGCCTGCTGTGCTCCCATCTGCTCTCAGAAATCGAGCTCGTGTGCGACCGGGTGGTGATCCTCTACCAGGGCGACAAGATCCGTGAGGGCACGCTGTCCGGCCTGCTCGACGACCCCGACAGGGTGCTCCTGACCCTTCGCAAGCCCGGCAAGGGGCTGGTGGAACGGCTGGTTGAGCTTGCGCGCGGCGCGTCCGAAGAGGTCCAGAACGCTCCCTACAAACGCAGCCTCGAAGAGCTCTTTGTTGCCAGTCTCGCAGACGTGGGTGGGCGCCATGAGGGGGACGCGTTTGGCGCCGCTGGAGGCAACGATGCGCCGGCGCGCGGAGACACGGCGTGAAGTGGTCTGCCTGTTTCTCCTGGAGCCTGGTGGTCTACCGCGGCCTCGGCCGTCGGCGCCTGCTTCTGCTCGGGCTGCTGGCGGGCTTCCTGCTTGCGGTGGTCCGGCTCTCCGAGCAGGGACGAGCCGAAGATTGGTGGCTCTTTTGCCGCGTCGCCAGTTGGCTGAGCACCGCGATCTGCTGGCTGGGTGGGCTGCTTCTGGCCAGCCTGGCACTCCCCGGCGAGCTGGATGAGCGCCGGGCAGGAGCGCTGCTCGGGGCGGGATTGCCGCGCTGGGCCTATGTGGTCGGGTGTTTCGCAGGTTGCGCTCTGTACGTTGCGAGTCTTGCCGGGGTGCTGTTGCTGGCGATCTTTCTGTGCCTGGCACTCCCGACCGCACTCCCGGAAGTCGAGCGGGCGTTTGCCGAGCCCGAAATGCCGACGCGCATCGAGCTCTCTCGCGATGGTGAACTGGCTCCAGCCGACGGCGTGGTCTTCCTCGGACACCAACGGCCTCCGGCGAGCCTGCGCTTCCACTGGCAAGGAGTCAGCGGCGAGGGCGCGTTTCTGATCGTGGCCCCGCGCGTGCTGCACGAAGGAGGGGGACGCCGCGGCGGCCTGGTGCGGCTGGTCCACACGGGCCGGGCAGACACACTCGAGCTGGAGTTGGGCGTTGCGGCCCCCACCCGCCTGGCATTGCCTGCCGGGGCTTCCTATGAAGACTTCGTGGTCGAGATCTTTCCTGGCGAACGCACGCTGATTGGCCTCGATCCACGCAAGGGGCTGTTTGGCGACCCAGAGTCGGGCGTCTTCCTCGCACACGCAGGACTGCCTGCCTGGCAACAGTTCTTGCGAGGGATGCTGTTGATCTTCCTTGGCAGCCTCCCACTGATCGGGCTCGGAGTCGCAGCCTCCACACGCCTGAGCGGCTGGGTCGCCGTCCTGCTGCTGGGAGCCTTTCTGTGCGTCGGCTGGAGCCACGAATTCGTTGGCAATGTCCTGCGTTTCTCTGCCGGAGGCACGCCTCCCATGCCCGGCACACTGGTCCTGCCCGACTTTGAGCACGCGTCACCGGCAGGAGAGATCGCTCGGGTGCTCGCGGAACGCGTCGCGTCGCCAGCGACCTGGACAGAGCTGGTGTTGCGCGCGGGTCTGTTGCGCGCGCTGACCCTGTATCCCGATTTCGCACGCTACAATCCCGAGCCCGCCTTTCGGGCGGGGCGCGCGATTCCCGGCGTGCATCTGGTGGAGCAGGCGCGCTTTGCAATCGGCTTTACGGCGTTACTGTTGCTGGTGGGTTGTGTGGCTTTTCGGCGGAGAGACCTTTCATGAGGGGACGACGCGGACTGTCTATGCTCGTCATCGCGCTGCTCTTCGCCGCTGCACACTGGCTGCGTGCACGCCAGGCAGAGCAACTCAAGCCCCAGACAGGGGCGAGCGAGTTGTTGGCGCCCGTGTTGTTGGGAGGCTTCAAAGGCCTGACTGTCGATCTTCTCTGGCTGCGGGCGATCCAGTTGCAAGAGGAGGGTGACTTCTTCGAGCTGCCGTTTTTGTACGGGCTGATCAGTGAGCTCAGCCCCGAGCTGACCGAGGCCTGGAGCTTCAACGCCTTCAACATGGCCTACAACCTGCCGGCGCATGAAGGCACTCCAGAGGCCCGTTGGCGCTGGGTACGCCGTGGTCTGCTGCTGATCCAGGAGGGCCTGGCGCGGAACCCGCAAGCGGGTGATCTGGGCTTCTGGCATGCCTACATGCTCTGGCACCTGGCCACCCGCGACGCGCTCTCAGCAGGTCTGGACTCTGAAGATCGCTACGCCGCGTTGTTCGCCAGCGACGGCGAGCTGAACCCCGAAGGGCTGCGGAGCTCGCAGGCCGCTTTTGCGCTCGCGCACGAGCTACTGCAGCGCCCCGAGCCCCATACTCTGCGGCTCGACTACGTCGCCTTTTCGTGTATCGAAGAGGAGTTGGTGCGCGCCGTCGCGGAGGCAGACTCCGCGGCCGGAGATCGTTGGCTACGCGCGTGCCAGGAAGTCAGTAAACACGTGGTGACCCGTCACCCCGAGGTGCTCGACAGTTTCGAGCCCTGGTGGAGGCGCATCCTGGCGGTGGCACAACGCTTGCCGCAGGCTGCTGACGGACAGGAGGACGACTGATGCCGCTATTCGAGTATGTCTGCGAGCCGTGTGGCCACGCCTTCGAGACCCTGGTTCGCGGTGGTAGGACTCCGCACTGTCCAGAATGCGCCAGTGACAAGCTGGTCAAACAGCTGTCACGCTTTTCTGCCAGCACCAGCAGCCCGCCAGCGCCACAAATGGGCCCGGGAGGTTGCGGAACTTGCGGGGATCCGCGCGGGCCGGGAGCCTGTGCGATGGACTAGGAGCGTGTCGGAGAACTCGTGAAACGGAGTGCTGCGCCGGTGGGTCGATGCCGAGGCGGACGACGCAGGTGGCCCGGATGGCCGTCGAGGAGGACAACGAAGGCAGCGGCCCGCCGCCGTAGTGCTCTGTGAAGCGAGCACTCCGACAGGCTCCTAGGAGCCTGTCAGAAGTCGAGGATCTGTTCGACCCAGGTCGTGTCCGCGGTGCCCCGGATGAATGCGACCCGATTCAGCAGGTCGGTGTGCAGCCCGATGTTCGTCTCGATGCCCTCGATCACGTACTCATCGAGCGCCTGCTTCATCGCGTGGATCGCCTCTTTGCGGTTCGCACGATGCACGATGACTTTGGCGATCATCGAGTCGTAATGCGGCGAGACCCGGAACCCCCCGAACACGTGCGTGTCCACGCGCACGCCGATGCCGCCCGGCGGGAAATAGCGGCCGATGGTGCCTGGCGAAGGCTTGAAGTCGTTCTTGTAGTCTTCGGCGTTGATGCGGCACTCGATAGCGTGACCGCGCGTCACGATATCTTCCTGTTTGAGGGTCAAACGCTTGCCGTTGGCAAGCAGCAGCTGTTCTTTGACCAGGTCCCAACCCGTCACGAACTCGGTGACCGGATGCTCGACTTGCAAGCGGGTGTTCATCTCGATGAAATAGTAGTTGTCTTCGAGGTCGAGCAGGAACTCGACGGTGCCGACGCTGGTGTACCCCGCCGCACGCGCAAGCTTGACCGCGTCAGCTCCCATACGCTCGCGCAACTCGGGATTGAGCCGCAGCGAGGGAGCCTCTTCGATCAGCTTTTGATGCCGACGCTGGATCGAACAGTCTCGTTCGCCCAGATGGATGATGTTTCCATAGTTGTCGGCCACGATCTGGAACTCGATGTGTCGGGCACTGCCGATGTACTTCTCGAGATAGACCGTCGCGTCGTTGAATGCCGCTCCCGCTTCGGATTTGGCGGCCGAGAAGGCGTTGTAGAGGCTGATGTCGTTGTGGGCGACACGCATCCCGCGGCCTCCGCCTCCCGCGGCTGCCTTCACCAACACCGGGAAACCGATCTCATGTGCGATGGCCAGCGCTTCCTGCTCGCTCTCGACCGAAGATGCCGAACCGGGGATCACCGGCAAGCCGGCCTTGCGCGCCAGCTCACGCGCTCGAACCTTATTCCCCATCGTCGCGATCACTTCCGGGCTCGGACCGATGAAGCGGATGCGGCAGGATCGGCAGACTTCGGCGAAATGTGCGTTCTCCGAAAGGAAGCCGTAACCCGGATGGATCGCTTCGACATCGGCGATCTCGGCCGCACTGATGATCCGGCGGATGTCCAGGTAGCTGGAGCCGCTGTTGGCGGGCCCAATGCAGATGGACTCTGCCGCATAGCGCAGGTACATATTGTCCCGGTCTGCTTCGGAATAGACACAGACGGGATCGATATCGAGCTCGCGGCAGGCCTGGATGATCCGCCGCGCAATCTCGCCTCGGTTGGCGATCAAGATTCTGGAGAACATGTAGCTACCGTTTCAGGAGGGTCGGTCAGATCTTGCGGCGCACCAGGAAGAGGGGCTGCCCGTATTCGACGGCTTCTCCGTTCTCGACCAGGACATCTGCCACGATGCCCTGCATCTCCGCCTTGATCTCATTCATGACCTTCATCGCCTCGATGATGCACAGAACTGTCTCGTCGCCGATCTCGTCTCCCGGATCGACAAACGGGCCCGCCTCGGGGCTTGGCGAACGGTAGAAGGTTCCCACCATCGGAGACTTGATCTCCACATGCAGATCATCTGGCTCCGCCGACACCGCAGCCGGCGTCAACCCCGCCGGAGCCAGGAGAGCGGCGGCTTCCGGTACTGCGGTTGCGGCGACAATGCGAGGCCCTTCACGCGACAACGTAATCTCACGCTCGCCGTCTTTGAGTTGCAGCTCGGTCAGCCCATGGCTGGAAACGATCTCTGCCAGGCTCCGGATCCAATCGAGCTCAAGCTCCACAGAGCTTCCTCCGTGCGCCACCCAACGACGCGGTAGTTCGCCCGCGCAGCGCAGGCATCAATCGTTTTCGAACACCAGTATGGTGGTGCCGACCTTGATCTGGTCGTCGCTGCTCAGCTCGACCTCGGAGACCTTCTCCGAATTGACCTTGGTCCCATTGGAGCTTCCCAGGTCGCGCAGAAAAAACGCCTCGCCGCGTCGCTCTACGACGCAATGGCGCCGAGACGAGGCACCATCGTCGATCGGCACGTCGCACGTCGGCTCGCGTCCGATCACGGCCTTTTCCCCGACCTCGTAACATTGGGCACCCTCAGGCCCCAGGACGATCAGTTTCGCCATCGAATCCTCGACCAGCTGAAACTCCGGAATATGAGCGCCCAGCATAGCGCCGCCCCGGGAGCGTGTCAATCGGCGTCCCCAGCCTCGCACGGCCCCTCGCTGGCTTCCCTGCGGCTGCTGCCACAAGGCTGGGAGGCATCCTTGTGCCCAAGCAGGTCATGGCGACCAGCGCAGATTCCCCTGCTTGCAGAGCTGCGGCGCTAGTCGAACAAGTCGTGGGCCACCGTTTGCCCACTGATAGTGAGGGTCCCGCTGCGTGGCACCCACTCGGTGCCTGCTCTGTGCTCCATTTGCATCTCGACGACTCCCGTACCCCTGTCACCCTTGACCTTGAATCGCAAGTCGGCCCATTTGACTGTGCCCTTCATCGAGTAGGTGGTCGATTCGCGCGTGGGATCACCCACGCCGATATGGCGGTAGTACGCCGCGCTCTTTTTGATGAATTCGACGGCAATTTCGCTGGTCACCCAGTTGTCCCGGTTCTCGATGTACTTGGGAATCGCGACCTTCCAAACCACGAAGCCCAAGGCCCCTACCAACAAAGCGATACCAATATATTTGAAGATCGGAGAACGCCGTGTCCGCCATTCAGCCATGATCGATCCTTCCTTGCAGACTACGCTCGCATACGACCTTGAGAGCCGTGGCTCTCGGCCGCAGGGCCCGAGTTGCCCCACGAGCTGGTTCGTTTCATGTCCAGGAATCTACCATTTCGGGCCCCAGACGAGCAAGACCGTGGCGCTCCCCGCCAGCATCAGCAAGATCAACCCCAGCCAAAGTGCGATCGAAGCGCTACGGGCAGGTGCGGGAAGCGCTGTGGGCGCGTCGGACGCATCCAGGCCGTATTCTGGCAGCTGATGCTTGAGCGCCAGCCACTGGCTTGGGGTCAGGATGTCTTTGAGTACCAGGGTCTCGATCAGCTTGGTATGAGCGCGTTGCATCGCGAGCTCAACCTCGCGCGCAGAGTCCCCTTCGATGACTCCGAGATCGAACAAACGCCCCATCAAGACGTTGTGGCGGCCGACGTCCCACTTGGCCGACGTCCCCGGGGCGTAGCTATCACAGATAAACAACGAATCTGTATCGCCAAATGAGATCACGCTGTTGTTGTACACCGCGACCTCTTGCAGCTTGGCGACCGGTTGGCCGTCGACTTTCGTAAGGTTTCGGCTGCCCAGGTCGCGCACGTAGAACCCGTCGCCCGCTTTGAGGATCTCAGCATGTTTGGCCGAAACCGAAGGATCTTTCAAACGCACGTCCTGTTTGCGGCCCCGCCCGATCTTCAAGACCGCCCCTGCAAAAGTCTGGCTGCGGGGAACGTCTCCCTCCATGACAATCAGACGCACCGGCATCAGCTGCTGGGCACGCTCCGAGATGATCTTTGCCGACTCCGCCGGAGATGGCAGCGATGGAATCTCGAAACCCGAGATCGTTTCCGGAACCTCGGGGTCTCCGCCGGTCGGATCCTCCGCCATGCTCAGCGCCGCCAAGATCGGCTCGTCCTCGTCGATAGGAGCCGGAGCAGGCGGGGTCAGGGGTGCACTCTCTTGCCCATCCGGGACGGCGGGGCGCCACCACGTGGGCAGGCGCCGGGTCGCTGCCTGATCGGGATCAAACACCGTCTGTGAGTCGAGCAGGCTGGGTAGACGGCTGCTCCTCGGCACAGGGATCTCTGCGGAACCAGAATGCACCGAGCTGGGCGGAGGGGAGAATGTGCAACGCAGCGTGTGGCCGACAAACTCGAGCGAGTCGCCGTGCCGGATCTCGACTTCGCTCGCGGCCTCCACACCGATCCACGCGCCACCACTGGCACGTTTCAGGCGGCCTCCATCAAAGAGACCGGAATCGCTCAACAACAGGCGGCCCTGCGTGAAGGCCAGGCGGGCATGGACACCATCTGCGTGCTCGATGCCGCGCAGGCCAGCGTCTGCGTCCCGCCCCAACAACAGCTCCCCGTCACCCGGCAAATCGAACGCCGTGACGGCCGACTTGCCGCGAAAAACCTGGACGGTGACACGCACGCGAAGCCTTTCCGTGCCAAGCGCGACCAGCCCGTCACCGTAGACAGGCTTGCCGGCATGTAGGATGGAAGCAACGCCCACAGAGTGCATCAAGGGAGGTGATTTGTCGAGCCGCGGCCCGAGATCTCGCTCGGCAGGCGGCACAACGAGGGGATCTCAGGAGAAATTCCAGAGTCGGATCGGGCCGCTGGCTCCGATCAGGTTTCCGTCGTGGAAGTAGAGGAAGGCATCTTCCTGCACGGCCCAGTTCAGCTGGCCGGCTACGGGCCCCTGGTAGGTCTCGTAGACATGGAGATCGGTTGCCAATGCGTACTCTGGGCAGCCGTGCTCCGGCTCTCCTTCCCATCGCACCCAGACCGCTTCGGTTTCCCAGGCTTCAAACATGCAAAGCCTCCTTGTGCCCTCGCGAGCTTGTACACACAGATCCACGGTTTGTATTATCGCGTCCAACACCAGACTGTCCAGAGCCTTGCGCGATTCGTCACGTCGCCCACGCGATCGCGTACCTCTCGACGGCGGGCCGTTTGCTACACTGTCTACACTGCCAGAGGAACGAGCTGGCAGGCTGCGGCGAGGCCCCTGAGCGATGTTGTTGAGCTGGATCTATGCTATCTGCGGGCTCAGTAGCCTGCTCTACACGCTCAATGCGCACTTCCCCCGCCCGCCGGGACACTTGTTTTCGGTGCCCAGCTTCTTCGCGGGCTGGTTGACCAGCGAGCTGCCGCTCCACCACCTGCTCGGGCTCGCCCTCTTGGCGGCCCTGGCGCTCGCCAGCGGAGCCTTTGCCTTCTGGCCTGCATCGCTGGGTTTGTTGGCGAGCCTTGCCTCGGGAATGGGGCTGTTTTCCCTGCTGACGACCGCACGGAACAGCGAGGGCCTGATTGAAAGAGCCTTGCAGGACGGTCTGGGCACCAGCTACCGGGACGGCTGGACGGCGCGGGCCCACGCCCGGATCGCTGTTCCCCAGCCCCGCAGGCGGCTGATTCCGTTCCGGCTCGATGACCGGCGTGTCGAACGCATCGCCGATATCGACTACGCAGCGCCGCCCGGAAACCAGGCCAGCGATACCCTTGGCAGCCTGTTCTTGCGCTCCCATCCGAAGTCCCGCGGACGTCTCGACCTGTACCGCCGACGTGGGGCGCCCTTACACCGTGCCCCGGTTCTGCTCTGGATCCATGGCGGCGGTTGGGTGATCGGGCACAAACAGCAGCAGGCCCAACCATTCCTCAAACGCATGGCGGCCGCCGGTTGGATCTGCGCCGCCGCCAACTACAGCCTCGGTCCCCGAGCGCGCCTGCCACAACCATTGGTCGACCTGAAACGTGCCCTTGTGTGGCTGCAGCGCCATGTCGAACAGTACGGGGGTGACCCCGAGTTCATCGTCGTCAGCGGAGGCTCTGCGGGCGCCCATCTGGCTTCTTTGCTGGCCTTGAGTGCGGGCGACCCCAGCCTGCAACCGGGTTTTGAACACGCGGACACACGGGTTGCGGCCTGCGTCCCCTTCTACGGTATCTACGATCTTACGAACCACGATGGCACCCGGCCTCACCCTGTCTACGGGGGCTATCTGCGGCGTGTCGTGATGCCGGAAGGGTTCTTCGAGGATCCCGAAGCCTACCGGCAGGCATCACCCTACCACCGTGTGCATCCTGAGGCGCCCCCGTTCTGCATCGTACATGGCAGCCACGACAGCCTCGCTCAGGTCGCCGACGCGCGCCGGTTTGGTGCACGACTTCGAGAGGTCTCGCACGCGCCCGTGGTCAGCATCGAGTTGCCACAGGCACAACACGCCTTCGAGGTCTTTCATTCCCCACGCTCAGACAGAGTGCTCGCCGGTGTGCAGCGCTTTCTGGCAAGCATACGCTCGGCCTGGGTGCTACGCCGGGGGCCACGACGTGGACCGATGCTGCTGGGCAGCCCTGAGGGGTCTCAGTAGTGCCAGGGGAAACGGTCGTAGTTGCGCGGCCTCTTCTCCAGGAAGGCGTCACGTCCCTCGCGGGCTTCGTCCGTGCCATAGGCCAGGCGCGTCGCCTCGCCGGCGAACAGCTGTTGACCGACCAGACCATCATCGGGGAGGTTGAAACCGAACTTCAACATGCGCATCGCCGTAGGGCTCTTCGAGTTGATCTCACGAGCCCAGTCGAGGGCGACTTTTTCGAGCCGCGCGTGCGGGACGACCTCGTTGACCATCCCCATCGCAAAAGCCTCGCGGGCTGAATAGTTGCGTCCGAGGAAGAAGATCTCGCGTGCCCGTTTTTGACCAACCTGGCGCGCGAGCAGCGCGGAACCGTAGCCACTGTCGAAACTGGCCACATCCGGGTCCGTCTGCTTGAAGACCGCATGCTCCTCACTGGCCAGCGTCAAGTCGCAGACGACGTGCAGGCTATGTCCACCGCCGACTGCCCAACCGGGCACGACGGCGATCACGACCTTGGGCATGAAGCGGATCAGGCGCTGCACTTCGAGGATGTGCAGTCGGCCCAGGCGCGCCGGGTCGACGCCCTGGGCGCCGGCGTATTTGTACCCGTCGCGTCCGCGGATGCGCTGATCGCCGCCTGAACAGAATGCCCAGCCGCCATCTTTGGGAGAGGGCCCGTTGCCGGTCAGCAACACACAGCCCACGTCACTCTGCATGCGCGCATGGTCTAGAGCCGTGAACAATTCATCGACTGTTTTCGGCCGGAAAGCATTGCGGCACTCCGGCCGGTTGAAAGCTATCCGCAAGGCACCCAGCCCGACCGCCCGGTGGTAGGTGATGTCCCCAAAGCTGAAGCCCTGAACAGGCTCCCAGTGCTGGGGGTCGAAAATCTCAGAGACCACGAGCAGGCCTCCCGTAGGTTGGTGACGCCTGACTATAGGCCCGCCTGCGGGGCTGTCAACGCATGGCCAGGGGCTTTCGACTCGCAACATCGGCCGGGAACAGGTAAAAGAAACGGGCACAACCAGTTGAGTGGGCCTCCATGGATGTAGCCGAGGAATCAGCCCTTAAGGTCCTGATCGTCGAACCGGAAGAATCCGACTGCCTCATCGTCCGCTGCCTGCTGATGCGCAGCCCCCTGTCGCTGCGCCTTGAGGAAGCAGACAGCCTCGAAGACGCCATCGGGCGTATCGAGGAGCAAGACTACGACTGCGTGCTGATGGGGGCGAGCCAGAAAGACGGCGACGTGCTCGATTTCCTGGCCCGTGATTGGGAAGGGGGTATCGCCCGTCTGCCGGTCATCGTCCTGCTCGACCAGGTCGACGACGCTCTGGGCGGACAGATGCTCGATGCAGGAGCGAAAGACTTCCTGGCGAAGACCCAGCTCAGCTACGACAGCCTGATGCGCAGCTTGCGCCACGTGGCGCATCGCCACAGCTTGCTGGTCGAGTTGCAGTCGACAGTGGCCGATCTCGACGAGACGGCCACCCACGATTACCTGACAGGGTTGCACAACCGTGAGGGGCTCGAGCACCTTCTGCTCGAAGAGGCCACCAAAGATCCCCCGCCCGACCTTCCTCCAGTAATGATGCTGATGAATTGCCGGGGCTTCAATCAGGTGAAGGAGTCGCACGGTCATGCCGTGGCCGAGGAAGTCCTTGTGCATATCGCCGAATGCCTGGCTGGGCAGGTACGCGAAGGCGATGTGGTCGCGCGATTCGGTGCCGACGATTTCGTGCTCCTGCTGCCCGACACTTCCATCGCCGATGCCGTCCTGTTGGGCAAGGCGATCAATGAGATGGTCAAGGAAACTCCGGTGGTGCTCGACAGCGGAAATGTGCCCGTCACGGTCGGCATCAGTGTCGCCCAGATGCCCGACCAGGCGGACAACGTCAGCCAGGCCGTCGACGCCGCCTACCTGGCCCTCTCGCGCACGACCCGCGACAGCCGGGACCACGTGGTCGTCGTCGACGCGGTGGTCAACCCCGAGCCGAGCGCAGGCAAGGGTGTCGATTCGTGGAAGGAGCAGTTGCTCGGAGGGGACCAGCTCGAAGTTCTCGGGCAAGCGTTCCTCGACCTCGCGACCGGAAACAAGGTGCTCGTCGAGCTGTTCATCCGCGGGCCGGCCGCGCTCAACAGTCCGCAGCTCTTGTTTCACGTGGCCCGTGAGCTCGACATCCTCTACGAAGTCGACATGATGGCTTTGAAGTCCTGCGTCCAGGTGGCGCGCGGGTTCCGGCCGGGCCTGCGGGTGTGTATGAACATCTTTCCTTCTACCTTGGTGCGCGTCCCCCAGGAAGAGATCCTCGAGATCCTCAAGCCCTTGCTCGACGACCGCATGGTGTTTCTCGATGTGAACAGCCAATGGGTTACGGGCGAGCCGGACAAACTCTGCGAGGCCGTCGGCTTCCTCAGGCGCCGCCGTATCAATTTCGCGCTCGACAACATCGGTCTCGGCCGCTCGACGCTCGAATCCCTGCTGTTGCTCAACCCGGGCGGTCTGAAGACCCACCCCAGCTTCGTGCAGGGCATCGCCGGCGACGCCTCGAAGCAACGTGTGATGCGGCGTCTGCTGGGAATATCCAAGTCGATGGGGAGTGAGCTGGTTGCGCTCGGCCTCTCCAACGAAGACGACGTGCATGCAGTGCGCGAGCTCGGTGTGCGTTTCGGCCAGGGATACTTCCTCGACCCCCCGATGCCCGTGGAGCAGCCCGGCTGATGCGGGCGGTCCGGTACCATCGTTGGGGTCCCCCTGAAGTGCTCCAACTCGATGCGCTGCCTCGCCCGGAACCGCGCCGCGGGCAACTGCTCGTCGAGGTGCAAGCGGCGGCCGTCAATCCCAAAGACTGCCTGCTACGCAAGGGGCGTTACAAGCTGTTCGCGGGCCGACGTTTTCCCAAGCTCTGCGGCGCCGACTTTGCAGGGCGGGTGGTCCACCGAAGCGGGGAGTTCGAGGCCGGCACCGAGATCTATGGCATGCTGGGCGGCTTTCAGGGTGGCAGCTTCAGCGAGTACCTGTCGGTGTCTCCGCGCCAGGTGGCGCGCCGACCGGCTAGCTTGGACTGGGCGGAATGCGCCGCCATCCCGCTTGCCGCCCAGACAGCGCTGCAAGCCCTGCGCAACCGGGCTGGCCTGCGCCCCGGACAGAGGGTCTGCATCAATGGCGCCTCGGGGGGCGTCGGCTGCTTTGCGGTGCAGATCGCCAAGCTGTTGGGTGCGGAAGTCACGGCTGTCTGCAGCGCCGCCAACCGGGAGCTCGTACTCGGACTGGGTGCCGACGAGCACCTCGACTACCACGACCGCTCCATCGAATTGGAACATGGGCGCTTCGATGTGTTCTTCGATGTTTTCGGCAACAAACGCCTGGCGGTGGTGGCCGCGACCTTGAAACGGCGCGGGGTCTACGTGTCCACGGTGCCTGCCGCTGGCGTGTTGTTCGACGTACTGACCAGCTGGTGGCGAGCACGCCGAGGGTCGCTGGTGCTCGTGCGCTCCAAGCGCGCCGACCTCGAGCTGTTGGCGGACTGGGTGGACACGGGGGGACTGCGTCCTGTGATCGACAGCCGGTTCTCTTTTTCTCAAGCCGCAGAAGCGCATCGCCGGGTCGAAACCAAGCGTGCGCGGGGTAAGGTCGTGCTGGAAGGCTGGCCTCAGCACTCAAGGTCTTAGTCGCCTGCCCCCAACAGCTCTTGCAACGCTTTCTCCAACTCGTCCGGCTTGAAACCCCGCGGGCCCTGGCCGCCACGGTAGGCGATGTGCTGCTCTTCGTTGATCAGGAAGAGGCGGTCGGGATGCGCGCTGTATGCTTGCTCGGTGGCATTGTCGATGTTGTCGATCAGGATCGGCATCTTCAGTCCGAGATCGCTCGCGCAACTCTGGGCGACTTCCTGGCGCTCAGCCTCGGTCTCAGGGTCTTCGATTCTGATCTGACGGTCAGGACGCGTGCTGTCTGTTGGGTGGGCCTCCCGGATGTAGACCAGGAAGAACGCAGCCTGTTCACCATAAGTCTCGTAGAGCCGATTGAGGGCGCTCACCGAGCGCCGAAAGGGTGGTCAGGTGTAGGAACCGAAGATCAGCACCACAGGCCGATCCCCCGCAAAGCCGGACAGTTGCACCCTGTCGTCCTCGCGGGTCTCGTGGTCGACCATGCGGGCCAGGTCGAAGTCGGGAGCATCAGCACCGACTGCGGGCGCGTTGTCGGGACGGCGGCGCTGGGCGAGGGCCGCCCCTGCCAGAGCCAGGCACAAGATGAGTGGGAAAAGGCGTGGAATGCGCATGGGATCTCCTCCTTGGTTGTGATACTCGTAGCAACTCGTGTTCCCAACGCGGAAGCCTTTCCAAGGCCATCCAACTGCCATGCGCAGGTTGACAGGCGCCGTCTCCCAGTGGACAGGCGCACAAACAAGACCACTTTCGTCCAGATTGCGCTGGCCAACTCCCCTGACCCGGCCTGATATCAGGGTTCATGGTACACTCGTTTGGGCTTGAAATGCCCCGGGACATCCCGTAGAATCGCCAACACTCCGGCCGGAAACCTGGACCCAAGCACCTGTATGAGGGGAAGAACAATGTTGAAGAAGGCAGCCGACCTGCTCCGTAAGACGCATGGTGAGAACGAAGCCGAAGCCCACTGCGACGGACCTTGTGGGGTCTACGATCCCGCCTCCGCCCGCATCGCCGCCGAAGCCTCCCTGTCGATGACCAAGAAAATCCTGGCCCTCGCGCACCCGGATTCCTCGAATGGCGCCGCTATGGCCGGGTACCTGAACACCATGTCCCGTTACATCCAGATCAAAGAAGAGCAGACCCACCTGTGCAAGGAAGAGCTGCTCGTGCTGTGGACCGACTTCTTCAAGCCGGTGCACCTCGAAAAGCACCCCAACCTGCACGACATCTTCTGGAAGGCTGCTAAGCTGTGCTCGGCTGTCAAAGTCGAAGTCAGCCTCGAGCACGCCCAGGAGCTGATGGACGCCATCAAGCAGATCCATGGGATCTTCTGGGGAATCAAGGGCCGTGACGTCACCTGGTATACCGCCAGCTGAAAAGGATTGATGCATCCCGTCCCCGGGGCGACGTCGCGCGAGCTTCTGGCTTGGCAGCTACGTCGCCGTCTCTGTTTTCGGGTCTCTGGGAGCTCGATGTTGCCAGTCCTGGCAGCGGGTCAACGAGTGCTGGTAGATCCGCGCATATTCAAGCGCCGGCTTCCACAGGTGGGAGAGATCGTGGTGGCCCGCCATCCCTTCAGACGCGATGTGTTCGTCGTCAAACGTGTCCAGGCCTTTGTCGAGGGGCGGGTGCGGCTGCTGGGCGACAACCCCGGAGCGAGCACCGACAGCCGTTCTTTGGGGGACTTTGAGCTCCGGCGCCTGGTCGGTCCGGTGACGAGCGCTTTGGAGCTGGACTAGGCCGCTAGTGCTGCCCATCGCCCACAAGTCTGCCCGGACAGGTGGGCGCGAGCCCGGCGTTGGGCTTACCCAGGCTACGGGCTCCAGGCTCCGGGCTCCTGGCTTCTGCCCAGGGAGACCACCGAAAACTCCGGGTATTCCAGCAGGCAGACCAGCTCGTTGACGAGGTCTACCGCTGTACGCAGGGGTTCCCCGGCGAGAAGCGGTACGGTCTGCAAAGCCAGATGAGACAGTCGGCGGTTTCCGTAGCGACCCACATCGTCGAAGGCTGCGCACGCCGGTCGACGAAAGACTGCTCCGCTTCGTCTACTTCGCGCTCGGATCCGGGGAGTACCCTGCTCGGGCTGGCATGCCGGCTCGGTTCCCTGCCGCTGGCTAACGGTGATCGACTACAGCCGCGAGATCACGAGCTCGTTCGAGGCCTTCAGAAGCGCATCGGTGCGCTCAAAGAAGCCTGAACCCTGAACCCTGAACCCTGAACCCACAGAGCCCCTGAGCTTGTCAAAGGCTACCTGTGGGCAATGGGCAGCGCTAGGCGACTGTCTGGGCAAGCTCGACCAGCGCCCGTACCTGCTCGACCACGATCGGGGCTGCCAGGTCACGGTCCGCGTGCAAGCAGCTGCCGACAATCGCCCCGTCGCAATGGGGCAGCAGCTCGGCTGCGTTCTCGGCACACAGACCGCTACCGATCAAAACGGGCACATCCACGGCGGAGCGCACCGAACGCAGCCTCTCGGGCTTCGGAGCACTGCCTGTCGCCGGACCGCTGACAATCAGCAGGTCCGCCAGCCCACGGCGCGCGACGTCCGCGGCTTCCGCGCCCAGCGCGCAGGGCGCCAGTGGCTGGGCGTGCTTGACGCGCACGTCGGCCGCAATCTGCACCGTGCTCTGCAGCAGGCTGCGCGCGCGCAGTGTTTCGTGGGCGCGGCCTGCAAGCAGACCCTGATCGCTGACAGCCAGATGGCAGTGCACATTGACACGCAGAAACTGTGCACCTGCTGAGACTGCCACAGCCAGCGCCGCTTCGGCATCATTGCGCAGCACGTTGATGCCCAGAGGCAGGCGCGTGCGTGCGCGCAGCTCGACGGCGCAGCGAGTCATCGCCGCCACGGTCCAGGCGGGCACCCGTTCGGGAAAGAACGGAACGTCCCCGAAGTTCTCGACCAGGAGGCCATCGACGCCGCCCTCTTCAAGGGCTCGCGCGTCCTCCAGCGCTCTGTCGACGACCGCTTGCAAGCACCCACCATAGCGCGGAGCCCCGGGCAGGGGGAGCAGATGCACCATGCCGAAGAGGGGCCGCCGCAGCCCGAGGAATGCTCGCACGCTCATGCTTCCTGACCCAGAAAGAAGGCCCGCAGCCTCTCGAAGCTTTTGACCGTCTCGGCCAGCGAGACCCACTCTCCCACCTTGTGCGCCTGGTCGGTACGGCCTGGACCGTAATTGACCGCCGCCAGGCCGAGCTCACCCAGGCGAGCGACATCGGTCCATGCCTGTTTGGGACAGACCTCCGCGCCGCTGACCGCGCGCAAACGCCGGTACTCCGGGTGTTCGGTGCAGATCCGGCCTGAGGGCGCCAGATCGGTGAACACCACCTCCGCCAGGTCACCGACCAGCTCACGCACATCGCGCTGCGCCTGCTCGAGCGACTTCCCAGGTGCGAAGCGGTAGTTGATGTTGACCACGAAGCTGTCGGGAACCACATTGCGGGCGCTACCGCCCTGCGCAAAGGTCGCACTCCACAGCTCTCTGAAACACAGGCCGTCCAGGACCACCTCGCGTGGCTTCGATGACGCGAGCTTCCTGAGCAGCGGCCAGGCCTTGTGGATGGCATTGTCTCCCAGCCACGGCCGAGCGCTGTGCGCCCGCACGCCCTTGAAACGCGCTTCGGCATGAAGCGTGCCGACAGCCCCCACATGGATCTGGTTGTCGGTCGGTTCGAGAACCACTGCGAATTCGAGCTCAGCCAGGTCAGGACGTGCCTCCAGCAACGGCCCCAGACCGTTGTCCGCGTAGTCTCCCTCTTCTTTGTCGTAGAAAACGCAGACTGGATGCCGCGCATAGTTGGCAGTATCTGTCAGCAGTAGCTGCTGCACCGCCAGGCCTGCTTTCATGTCCGAGGCCCCCAAACCGATCACGCGGTCCCCCTCGCAGCGTGGGTTTCCAAGATCGTCGGGTCCCGGCACCGTATCGAGGTGGCCGAACAGGCCGATGCGCGGCAGGCCCCGGGTGGTTCTGGGTTCAACAACCACTGCATTTCCACGCCGGTCGACGTCGAGTCCACATTGCTGCGCCCAACGTTCGACGTGGCCGGCGATCGCCCGCTCATCTTCGATCACGCTGGGAATCTTCAAGAGCGAGAGCAGCAGCTCCCTCAGTGCAGTCTCAGGTTGCAATGCCCACCTCGCGCAGCATGTCGTTGAGGGAAGTCTTTTCGTCGGTGCTCGCCTTGCGCTGGCCGATGATCAACGCACAGGGAAGGTCGTACTCGCCAGCCGGAAACTGCTTTTTGCGGGTCCCCGGTACCACCACCGAGCCCGCGGGAACCCGTCCCTTGTAAGTGACAGCCTCCGGACCGGTCACATCGATGATCGGCGTGCTTGCCGACAACACCACGCCCGCACCGAGCACCGCGCGCTCTTCGATGCGCACGCCTTCGACCACAATGCAGCGCGAGCCGATGAAACAGCCGTCTTCGATGATCACAGGGGTGCTGCCCACCGGCTCGAGCACGCCCCCGATGCCCACACCTCCGGACAGGTGCACGTGTTTGCCGATCTGCGCACACGACCCCACGGTCGCCCAGGTGTCCACCATGCTGCCCGCGCCGACCCAGGCTCCGATGTTCACGTAGCCCGGCATGATCACGGCACCCGGCTCGACGAATGCGCCATAGCGGATGGTGCCCGGCGGCACCAGACGCACGCCAGCCTGCTCGAGATTCTGCTTCAGAGGGATCTTGTCGCGATACTCATAGGGACCGATCTCGACGGTCTCCATCTTCCGCAAGCGGAAGTAGAGCAGGATCGCCTGTTTGACCCAGGCATGCACCACCCAGCCGTCGGGGCTCTGCTCAGCGACTCTCAACATACCGCAGTCGAGCTGACGCACTGTCTCGTGCACTGCCTCCTCAGCGAGCTCGGGCTGGCCGCTCGCGAAGGCCTCTTCGATGCTCGACTTCAAGCTCTCACTCATCGCCCTTCCTCCGGCGCTCTCAAGTGGGCCTGGCCGGCGGATACAATTCCTGCCAGGCTCGGACGGCTGCTTCACACTCTTGTTGCCGAGGGACCAACGCCAACCGGAAGAAACCCCGGCCCGCGGGCCCGAACACACTGCCCGGACTGATCACGATTCCGCGCTCGAGCAAGCGCGGCACCAGTGCCTCTTCGTCGATGTCGGGCGGTACCTTCACCCACAGGTAAAAGGTGGCCTCAGAGGCGCACACGGCCCAGCCCAGGTCGGCGAACAGGCGCAGGAACAGCTGACGCTTGGTGGCGAACAGCCGGCGGCGGGTTTCGGCATGCTCGAGATCGGACCAGGCGGCGATGGCCGCCGACTGAATGAAGTCGGGACTGGCCACTCCCAGATTGGGGCGTAGAGCCAGGTAACGCGAGATCGCCCGCGCATCTCCGGCCACGAAGCCGCTGCGGTAGCCCGTCATCCCTGAGCGCTTGCTGAGCGAATGGAAGGCGAGCACCGACTCGCAACCCAGCTCGAGCACCGATGCCGGGGGCTCTGCGAAGAACACATCGGCGTAGCATTCGTCGGCTGCGAGCAAGAAACCGTGTTGGCGAGCGGCCGCGACCAGCTCAGCCAACAGGCCGCGGTCGATCACGGCGCCGGTCGGATTGTGCGGCGAGTTGAGCCAGAAGACCGCGGTCTCATCCAAGAGCTCGCCAGGGATCCTATCCAGCTCGGGCAGAAAGCCCCCCTGCTCGCGCAGTACATACGCCCGCGGCTTCGCTCCGACCAAGCATGCCCCCGCGGCATAGACTGGATAGCCCGGCGTCGGATACAACACGGTTCGACGCCGTCCCTCCCGGGGCACGAAGGCCATCGCCGTGTGGAAGATCGCTTCTTTGGAACCGCTGCTGGGGATGATCTCGCGGTCAGGGTCGAGACGGCACCCGAAGCGGGTCTGCACCCAATCGGCGATCGCCTGGCGCGTCTCATGCCGGCCTCTGACACTCGGATAGCGACAAACGTCTTCAAGGCCAGCGATCAGCGCCTGGCGCACCACGGCCGGGGTCGGCTCGAAGGGATCACCGGTGCTGAAGTCGTAGACCGGCAGACCACGGCTCCGGCGGTCCTCGATCGTGTCCCGTAGACGCACGAAGGGGTAAGGCTGCACTGGCAAACTCGACAGCCAGGCCGGCGAGCTCACTCGGACGCACCGTCGTCATCTCCCTCCGACTCTTCGAGCTCGTCGTCGGAGTCATCCAGGTCCTCGGCAGGCAGCCGTCCTCCTTCGCGCGCCGTCTGCTCGAGCAGCTCCTGGATTCGGAGCGCTTTGTCCACCGCGTCGTCGAGGTAGAACGCCAAACGCGGGGCGACTTTGGTGCGCAGACCGGAGGCGACCTGCTTCTGGATGAAACCCCGGGCGCTCTCGATGGCTCGAAACGCAGTGCGCTTCTGGGGCTCTGTCCCGACCGCCGAGATCCCGATCCGTGCCTGCGCCAGGTCTGGCGACAGCTTGATGTTGGTGATCGACACGATTCCAAGCCGCGGGTCGTTCATCTTGTGCTGGATGGCGTGGCTGGCGAGTCGCCGGATGGCCGCCGTCACCCGACCTACTTTGTGCGATGCCATGCTGACTCCTCTAAAGAAACTCAATCTGGAAATCGAGCAGCTCCGCGCCGCGGCCCTGGAAGCGCACGAACTCGACAACCTTGCTGAGGGCCGACTCGACCGGCTGCCGCTCGGCGCCCACAGCGACCACGCCCAACCGCGCCCTTTGACGGACGTCCTGGAAGGCCACCTCGGCCACCCCGACGTTGAACTTCTGGCGAACGCGGTCTTTGAGACTGAGCAACACGCGGCGCTTGTCCTTCAACGAGCGGGACTGCCGCAGGAAGAGGTCGATGGCCAAGCTGCCGATAACCACCCGCGACCTCCCCGTTGGCTGCTGCAGGGCGGGCCACGATCAGAGCGTGCGCGCCACCTGAACGGTCTGGTAGCAGACGATCCGGTCGTCTTCGCGGACGTCGTCGTAGTCTTTGATCTTGATCCCGCACTCAAAGCCCTTGAGGACTTCCTTGGCGTCATCCTTGAAGCGCTTGAGCGATTGCAACTGGCCCTCGTGGCGAATGATGCCGTCCCGAGAGACGCGGATCTTGCAGTTGCGCTCGACCTTGCCGTCTTCGACGAAACATCCGGCAATGGTGCCGACCGCCGAGGACTTGAAGGTGGCACGAACGATCACGCGGCCGATCTCGACCTCTTTCTCTTCTGGTGCGAGCATGCCTTCCATCGAGGCCTTGAGCTCGTCAGCGATCTTATAGATCACCTGGTAGAGACGCACATCCACGCCCTTCTCGCGAGCGAGGTTGCGAGCACGTTCGTCGGCGACAACGTGGAAGCCGATGACGATCGCATCGGAGGCATCCGCCAGGATCACGTCGGACTCGTTGATCCCCCCCACCGCAGCATGCAGAATGCGCACGTGGAACTCGGAGGTCGAGACGTCGTTGACGACTGCCTTGAGCGCCTCGATAGAACCCTGCACGTCGGCCTTGATGATGACCTTGATCTCGTGCTGCTGCTCCTCCTCGAGACGTTCTTTCAGGTTCTCGAGGGTGACATGGGTACGAGCCGTCCGGGCGACCAAAGACGCCGAACGCGCTTTGTTCATACGGCGGGTGGCGATCGTCTTCGCCTTGGTGCTGTCTTCGAGCACATAGAACTTGTCGCCGGCCGCCGGCAGGGCGTTGAGACCGATGATGTGGGCAGGCGTTGCCGGACCCGCTGCCGACATCCGTCCGCCGCGGTCGCTGTACAATGCCCGCACCTTACCGTAGCCGGTACCCGCAACCACCAGGTCGCCCTTGTTCAGCGTCCCATTGGCGATCAAAGCGACGGCCGTGTTGCCCCGTCCTTCATCGAGATAGGACTCGATGATCACGCCGTACGCGGCGCGCTCGGGATCGGCCCGCAGGTCGAGAAGCTCGGCCTCCAACGCCAACATCTCGAGCAGCCCGTCCACGCCATCGCCCGTCTTGGCCGAGAGCGGGCAGATCTGGGTCTCCCCACCCCACTCCTCCGGCTGCAGGCCGAGGTTGGACAGCTGGGTCTTGACCTTGTCCAGGTTCAGGTCTTCGAGGTCGATCTTGGTCAACGCCACCACGATCGGCACCTGGGCCGCCTTGGCGTGATTGATCGCTTCTTCGGTCTGTGGCATGACACCGTCGTCGGCCGCAACCACCAGCACCACGACGTCGGTGATGTCGGCGCCACGAGAACGCATCTCGGTGAAGGCCGCGTGTCCTGGCGTATCGACGAACGTGATCGGACCCTTGTCGGTCTCGACCCGGTAGCAGGACACGTGCTGGGTGATGCCCCCTGACTCGCCTGCCGCCACCTTCTCTTTACGGATGTAGTCGAGCAGGGTGGTCTTACCGTGGTCGACGTGGCCCAGGAAGGTGACGATCGGCGCCCGCAGAGGCAAGAGCTCTTTCTCCCCATCCTCCAACGTTTCGGGCTCGGTCTCCATCTCGATGAGCTCTTCTTCGAGATCCTTCTTGCGCTTGAACTCGATCGCGATCCCGAACTCTTCACCCATCGCCAGGATCAGATCTTCGGGGACGAAGTCGTTGATACGCAACATCTGGGCATGGGGCGGCTTCATCGCGAAGCCGATCAGCTGTGCGGCGCGTACCGCAAACTCGTTCGACATCTCGCCAATCGTGACGGGCACTGCGAGCGTTACCGACTCGGGCCTCACGATCGGGGCCGAGACCTTCTTCCGCTTCCGTGGCCTCACTCGACCGGTATGCATCGGACGGCGGCCCCGGCGGCCACGACTCGGGAAGGAACGGCTGACGATGGTGTTGGTGCGCACAGCCACACCGCGGTTGGTGACCTCCCTCAGCGCCTCGGAGACACGCGCGACATCGGCCTGTTCTTTACGCTCGCGACCTGCGACCTTCTTCTTGTGGTCCGGCACGTAGCTGCGCGGTTTCTCGGCAGTGGGCCTGAGCGGCCGCCGACTATGGGCTGACTCGGGAACAACCGGGGTCGCCGGTTCGCCCTTGGCCACCCGCTCGCGCTCTTCTTCTGCGCGCTTATCGAGCAGCTTCTTTTTGGTTGCCGCGGTTTGAGCCCGCGCCATCGCCTCCGCTTCGCTGGCCCGGCGCACGATCTTGAAGCTGCGCAGCTCGGGCATGGGCAGGGTGATCTCCTGCTCTTTGATCGGCGCAGGACGGGCAGCCTTCGCAGGCGCCTCTGCCGGTGCCTCGGCTCCAGCCGTCGCTTCGGTCTCGACGGCGGGCTCGTTGATCGCTGGTTGGGCCGCTGTAGCAGAAGTCTCCCCTGCCACCTCGACCTGAGCGGGAGCCGCTTCGACGACCGGCTCAGCCACGGGCTCGGGAGCCGGCGGCGGAGGCGGAGGTGCAAACTCTTCACGCAGGGTCTGCACGAGCTCAGCGTTGAGCGGGCTCAGTGAAAACAGTCTGTCCCCGCTGGCGGCACGGATATGCTCGAGCAACTGAATGCGCGGCATGGCAAGTTCTTTGGCTAGGTGGTAGACACGAAGCATGCAGTAACTAAGCTCCAAAACGGCCAGTTGAGTCGGGCCAGAGAATATTCGAACGGCTCAATCTTCAGTGGATTCTACGGACTCTGTCGTCTCTGCGGTCTCTGCGGTCTCTTCGCCGGCGTCACTCTTCTCGAGGTCGCGGTACAGCGAGTCAGACACCTGGGTCGGCGACACCGGACCCGCGGACGGTGGCGGCGACCACAGCGAGTCGACCGACGGCGAGACCGGTGGAGGCGTCCAGGGCGACGGCGACGAGCCATCGGACGGCGTCGGAGGTGTCCAGGGCGAGGTGCTGTCACCGAACAGTTGGTCGGCGGTGATCTTGTTCTCACCCGGCGCCTTCCAAGGCGAGCCGTCGTCACCGAACAAACGTGCGGCCGCGGCTTCCTTCGACAGCGTTCCGCCGGCGCTGGGCCCGCCCATCTGCGCGGGCAGGGGCTCACCCCTGCGTTGCGCCAGGCGCGCGGCCTTGGCACGTTCATCAGTGATGAATTTTCGCGACTCGTCGGTCGCGGAGGTGCCAGAGAACAGCGTGATGTCCCAGCCTGTCAGCTTGGCTGCCAGGCGGACGTTCATGCCCCGACGGCCGATGGCAAGCGAGAGCTGGTCTTCTTCGACAAACACCGATGCCCGGTGCTCTTCCCAATCGAGATTGAGCATCAGCAGCTCAGCGGGGCGCAAAGAGTTTTGGAGATACATGTCGGGCGATTCGTCCCAGCGCACGATGTCGATCTTCTCGCCGCTCAGCTCTTCTACGATCGCCCGGATGCGCGACCCTCGGATCCCCACACAAGCTCCCACACAGTCGACCTTGGAATCGTTCGAGTAGACGGCGACCTTGGCGCGGTGACCGGGGTCGCGTGCGATCCCCTTGATCTCGATGATCCGGTACTCTTTGATCTCGGGAACTTCTTCTTCGAACAAGTGGCGCAGCAGCTCAGGATGGCTGCGGCTCAAGATCACCTTGACCCGCTGACCCACCTTGCGCACATCCAAGACGAAGAGCTTGACGGTTTCGCCGTTCTGATACACCTCGGAGCGGATCTGCTCGCGAGCGGGCAACAGCCCCTCGCCACCGCTGCGCAGCTCGATGATGTAGTTGGGCTTCTCGTACCGCAGGACCTTGCCGACGATGACTTGACCGACCCGCCGGATGTACTCGTCGTAGACGACATCGCGTTCTGCTTCGCGGATCTTCTGGATCATCACCTGCTTGGCGGTCAAAGCCGCGATGCGCCCGAGCTCTTCCGGCGCGATGGGCTGGTCGCCATCGGTGGCCTTGATCTCGCCCGTGGTCCGATCGATGGTGACCGTGATGTCGTTCTCGTGGCCGAAGCGCTTGCGCACTGCAGAAATCAACGCCGACTCGATTCCTTCGAACAGGAGCTCTTTGTCGATGCTCCGGCTCCGGTGGATCTCGTCAACCACTCGAAGCAATTCGCTGTTCATGAAATCTCCACACCGGTGTCAAACCTGGAGGATGGCCTACAAACAAAGAAAGCGGGGGGGACCCCACTTTCGATGCAGACCATCGAATGTTTCGGGCGCCACCTTACGGAGTTGCCGTACGATGGTCAACAAAAAAAAGCCCTGTCGCCTCCCGGAAGCTCTTCTGGGCGCCCCCAAACATTGACATACCTGCACAATTCACGTCGATGTGCAGCGCAGGGCAGACTCAAGCCTGCCAACCCAGGCACACACACCGTTCGGCGGGGTAGGTTGGTCCGACCGACCAAAAACATGACGTTCAAGATCACGCAGCGATGCAGAGTCTCGGTAGCGGTCGGGGGCTTCTGCTATAGTGCCAGCCTTGTTGCAGACAGCCGGGCCGGATGTGCCCTGATACCGCTGCGCAACCAGCCAGGGAGCTCGCTGTGCTACGACGCCTTCGCCTTCTGACAGCCGGGGAAAGCCACGGACCCCACCTGAGTGTCATTCTCGATGGTTTGCCGGCCGGTCTGCCTTTGCAGCTCGAACAGCTCAACTTTCAGCTGGCGCGCCGACAGAAGGGCTTTGGCTCGGGTGGGCGCATGCGCATCGAGAAGGACCGGGTGCGGCTCAGCGCAGGTTTTGTGGCAGGCAAGACGAGCGGAGGCCCGCTCGCCATCGAGATTCCCAACCTCGATTTCGCCAACTGGCAGGAACGCGAGATCGAAGCGATGACCATCCCCAGACCGGGCCACGCGGACCTGACCGGGGCGATCAAGTACCAGCATGCCGACCTGCGCCTGTGCCTCGAACGCGCGAGCGCCCGCGAGACAGCTGGGCGGGTCGCCGCGGGCGCTGTCTGTCGGCAACTGCTCGAGCACTTCGGCGTGCGGATCGGGGGGTTCGTCGAACGCATCGCCAGTGTCGCCGTCCCGATCCCCGAGGTGCCGGACGCAGCGGAACTCGAAGCCCTGGCAGCGCGCGCCTTGCAGGACGATCTCGGCTGCCCAGATCCCCAGGCCTCGGCCGCACTCCGGGCAGAGATCAAGCAAGTGATGGCTGCCAAAGACACTGCGGGTGGGGTCTTCCGTATCTTTGCGCTCCACCTGCCCCCCGGCCTGGGCAGTTATGTGCAGTGGGATCGCCGCCTCGATGCCCGGCTCGCCTTCGCCATGCTCAGCATCCCCGCCATGAAGGGCATCGAGATCGGCCCCGCTTTCGCCAATGCGGGCCGCCGGGGAAGCGCAGTCCATGATGAGATCTTCCCGGCTGACAGTGGCCGGCTCCGACGGCACAGCAACCGCGCGGGCGGGCTCGAGGGCGGCATCAGCACAGGGGAGCCGCTGCTGCTCTCGGTCGCGATGAAACCCATCAGCACCACGCTAGCACCGCGCCGCAGCGTCGACCTCAAGAGCGGAGAGGCTGCCGTGACGCGCTACGAACGCTCGGACTTCTGCGCCCTGCCGCGGGCGGTTCCCATCGGCGAGGCGATGCTCGCCCTCGTGCTCGCCGACGCCTTGCTGGAGAAACTGGGCGGCGACAGCATGCGAGAGATCGAGCCACGCTTCAAGGCACTGGCGGGCAACCGACTCGACGATCTCGATCTCGACGGCAAGAGTTGGCGTTTCGACTACGCAATCTGAGGGCGCCCGGAAATGAAAGACACAGCCAACATCGTCCTGACCGGCTTCATGGGCAGCGGCAAGTCCACTGTGGCACGGCTGCTTGCCTCGCGTCTCGGCCGCCCTTTCCTCGACATCGACGACCTGATCGAAGCCCGGGCGGGCACGCCGATCAAGCAGATCTTCGCCGACCAGGGCGAGCCCGCCTTCCGCGAGCTCGAGAGTCTCGTCGTGAGCGAGCTCTCTTCCGCTCAAGGCCAGGTGATTGCTACCGGGGGCGGGACACTCCTGCGGCGTGAGAACCGCGAGCAGTTGCAACGCCATGGACGCCTGGTCTGCCTCTGGGCAGAGCCAGAGGTGCTGGCCGGCCGGCTCGCGCAAACCAGCGAGCGCCCGCTGCTTGCGGGAGATCTGGCCGCGCGTACGGCCACCATCCGCTCGTTGTTGGCTCAGCGGGCCGCAGCCTACCGGGCCATTCCGCTGCAGCTCGACACCTCCCGGCTCAACCCGGCCCAGGTGGTCGAGCGCCTTCTCGAGCGGCTGCGCCTCGAGACCCTTCCCGCGAGCTGCCGGCTGCGCATGCAGCTGCCCATCGGCGGTTATGATATCTGGCTGGGCGAGGGCCTGCTCGCGCGCGCCGCGGAGTTGATCCAGCGTCAGCTCAGAGCGGGTCGCGCGGCCCTGATCACGCACCCAGAGCTGGCGGAGTTGCACGCCGGACCCCTGCTGCGGGGCCTGCGCGAGCTCGGCTACGAGGTCGAAGTGCTGACGTTTCCGGCTGGCGAGACCCACAAGACCCTGGCAACTGTGGCCGGCTTGTACGAGCGCTGCATCGCCGCCGGCCTGGACCGGCAGAGCCCGATCATCGCGCTGGGAGGCGGCGTCGTTGGAGATGTCGCCGGCTTCACGGCAGCGACCTATCTGCGTGGCGTGCCCTTTGTCCAAGTGCCCAGCACGCTGTTGGCGATGGTGGACGCATCGGTCGGCGGGAAGACCGGAGTCGATCTTCCGCAGGGAAAAAATCTGGTCGGGGCCTTCAAGCAACCCGCGCTGGTGCTGATCGATCCTGAGCTGCTCGCTACGCTGCCCGACGCCGAGCTGCGCTCGGGGCTGGCAGAGGTCGTCAAGCACGCGCTGATCGCGTCTCCCGAGCTCTTCACCCGGCTCGAAAGAGGGCCTGGCGTCAGCGAGGGCGGACCCTTGCTCGACGCCGACCTGTTGGAACAAGCGGTGCGGGTCAAGGTCGACGTCGTCCGTCAAGATCCCTTCGAGCAGGGAAGGCGGGCGGTGCTCAACCTGGGCCACACCTTCGGCCACGCCATCGAACGCTTGAGCGGGTACCGCACCCGGCACGGCGAAGCCGTCGCGCTGGGGTGTCTGGCAGCCACCTGGTTGGGCATCGAGCTGGGAAGCTGTGAGCCCGACCTGCTCCCCCGGCTACGCGCGCTCCACCTGCACCTGGGCCTGCCATGCACTTTACCCCGCGCGGCCTGCCCTCCCGCTCTGGTCGATGCCATGGCGACAGACAAGAAACGTGCGGGCGGTCGTCTGCGCTTGATCCTGCCTCGGGCTCTGGGGGATGTAGACATCGTCGCCGCGCCCGCGCGTTCCCTGCTCGAGCGGGCTTTCGCCAGTCTGTTGCCCGAGCAGCCCTGAGGCGTCAGCTTCCACCGCGGGGCCCCAGAGCCCGCTCGTACCAGCCGACGTCCCAATAGCGGCCGAATTTGAAGCCGACCTCCCGGAACAATCCAACCTGCTCGAAGCCAAACCGATGGTGCAGCGCCTCAGAGGCAGCATTCGGGAGCGTGATGCCGGCATAGGCCCGATGCAGAGGCTGCTCTGCGAGAATGCCGAACAGCTCGCGGTACAGAGCGCTCCCCACACCCCGACCGCACGCCTGGTGGGCGCAATAGACACTGACCTCCACCGAGCTGGCGTAAGCCGCCCGCGCCTTGAATGGACCGCTGTAGGCATAGCCCAGCAGGGCGTCCGCTTCAGCGGCCACCAGCAGGCGGTGCGCGCCGTTTGTGCCGAAACCCGCCAGCCAGGAGCGCCGTTGCGCGGCCTCTTGCGGCTCGACATCAAACGTGATCGGCGTTTGGAGGATGTAGTGGTTGTAGATCGCTGTCAGCTGGGGCAGGTCCGCTGCGACAGCAGCCCGGATCCGCACGGTGGTCCCCTTTCCTGGCGCGGCTTTTCTCCTAGGGGTTCTCGACCCACTCGGCGATGAAGACGTTGGTCTCGCCACGCTCCTGGGCGTTCCGGTTCGACGCGAACACCAGCTGCGTCCCGTCTGGACTGAACATGGGAAAACCATCGAAGTCGGGGCTGAAGGTCACGCGCTCAGGTTCGCCGCCCTCGAGGTCCACCATGAACAGATCGAAATTGCGCCCGCGTGGATCGGCGAGATTCGATGCGAACAGCAGCTTCTCTCCACTCGGATGGAAAAACGGGCAGAAGTTGGCCGCGTTGTTGTCGGTCAGCTTGCGCTTATTGCTGCCGTCGGCATCCATGACCCAGATATCGAGGCGCGCCGGCTCGACCAGATTGCGCGCGAGCAGATCGCGGTAGTGGTCGGTCTCATCGTCATCGCGCAGCTCCTGGGCCCGGTAGCAGATCATGCTCCCGTCGGGGCTGAAGAAGGGGCCCCCGTCATAGCCTTCGCGGTCGGTCAGCCGTTGCACGTCGCTGCCATCGATGGCCATCGAATAGATCTCGAGGTCGCCGTCCATGTCTGAGGTGAAGACGATGCGGTCCCCTCGGGGAGACACGGTGGCTTCGGCGTCATAGCCAGGCCTTCCAAACAGCAGCTCGGTTCCGCTGCCGTCGGCATTGGCCACGAAGATATCGTAGCGGTCGAGAGGCCAGACGTAGCCCTCGGAGTAGTCCGGCCGAGGCGGACACTCGGGACCCGCCAGATGCGTCGAGGCATAGACGATACGGTCGTCGCCGGGCAAGAAGTAGCTACAGGTGGTCTTGCCCTTGCCGGTCGAGACCATTCGCACACCGGAGCCGTCGAGGCCCATGGTGAAGATCTGATCGCATTGCAGCGCGTCCCTGGTCGATTGGAAGATCAGCTTGGTGCCGTCGAAGGAGAAATAGGCCTCGGCATTCTCTCCTCCGAAAGTCAGCTGACGGATGTTGCGCAGATGCACCTCGCCGTCCTGACTCAGGTCCGGGGATTCCTGAGCAAAAACGACGGATAGCAGCAAACCTAACAGGCACAGACGGTGCAGCATGACGGCTCCTTGGGTTGTGTAGCCTGCTGAGTATCCGGGACCGCAAAGAAAATGCAAGATTCGGTCAGCGGCTCGCGTCTAGACTGATGGAAGTACGGGACAGTTATTCATGCTCCGTGTGGATTTTGTTGGAGAGTCCGGTGGATGCGAGCGACGCAGAGCTTGTCGGTGCGGTGCGGCGGCGACCCGCAGCCTACCGGCACCTGGTCAGTCGCCACTGGGAGCGCATCAACCGGTGGCTGCGGCAGCTCGTCGGCTGCGCCCAAACGGCGGATGACCTGTGCCAGGAGGCGTTCATCAAGGCCTATCAACGACTGAGCAGCCTGAAGGACCCTGACAAGTTCGGCGCCTGGCTGCGTCCGATCGCCATGCGCTGCGCACAGGACTGGTTTCGCCGCCAGACCCGAAACGCACTCGTGAGTCTGAACCACTTGATGGAAGACGGCGGCCGGTCCCTGCCGGACACGCGTTGTGAGGCCCCGGGCGCTGAGCTCGAGGCTGCGGAGAGCCTGCAGGGAATGATCGCTGGACTCAGTTTCAAGAACCGCGAGGTCATCGAGCTGCGATTCCGGGAAGGCTTGAGCTACCTGGAAATCGCCGAACGTCTTCAGATTCCCGAGGGAACCGCAGCGGCGCGCTTGCACCGTGCCGTCGCGACCCTGAAACGTCGCCACCTTCAGAGGGAGGTTGTCGGATGAGTTGCCCCTTCAGCGAGGACGTAAACGCCCTGCTCATGGGTACGCTGGACGTTCCACGCCGCGCTGCGTTGATCGTACACGCAGCTGGTTGTGAGGAATGCGGGCCCGATGTCGAGCTGAGTGCGCGGCTGACCGCGGCGTTCGTAAAGGCAGAGCCCCCGGCTCCGATTCTCGACGCAGTGATGCGTGCCTGCGCACGGCCCTTCCCAGCCCGAAGTCCCCTGCGTTGGCGCACCATCGGAGCCCTGATCGGCATCGCTGCGACAGCCCTGCTGTGCCTCGCCTACTACAGCTATGGCGCGATCCACAGGATCCGCAGCGAGAACGCACATGCCGCCGCCGAGGTGGATGTCCGCTCGATGAACCTGATCGTCGAGCTGCGGCAGGACCCCAACATCCGGGACAACCGCTCGCTGGTCGATGCGCTGCGCGATTTCCCCCATCGTGACGGCGCCCTCCAGGACGGCATGCTCTACGACCCTTGGGGTTCCGCGTACATCGTGCGGCGAGACGGTGAAGAGGTAGCCCTCTACTCGCCCGGCGCCAACCGGCGCGATGAGGGCGGCCTCGGGGACGACATCCACTATTGACAGGAACGCAGAACGCGAGCTGCCTGCCGCGGGGCTGACTCTGTGGTATCACAGGGGCAGAGCCAGGGCCCAGAGGTGCAGCGGGCCTGCAGAGCGATGGCCAGGGCATGAGCGACGAGCTCTTCGACCGTTATCTCGAAGACGCCCTGCAGGGGAGACTGCACAGTCCCGGGGGCTTCCTCCGCCGGCATGGCCGCGACGATCCGGCCCTGCTCGCAGAGTTGCGCGTGGTCTTCCGTCAGCTCGCGGGCGCTCGGGCCGGTGTCGAGCAGACTCTGCGTCCCCCAGGCTACGGGGACCGACTGGGACCGTTCCAGTTGCTGCGGCAGATCGGCCGGGGGGGCTTTGGCGAGGTCTACGAAGCAGAGGATGCAGATGGGAGCCGCTGCGCCCTCAAGCTGCTGCGCTTCCAGCTGCGCACCTCGCCGGAGCGGCGCAAGCGCTTTGAGCGCGAAGCCTCAGCCGTCCAGCGCCTCGAGCACCCGCACATCGTCCGTCTGCTCGCCGCCGGCGAGATCGATGGCATCCTGTATCTCGCCATGCCCCTGGTTGCCGGCACGACGCTGAGCGCCGTCGTCCACGAGCAGCTGCCGCCCACACAGGCCGTGCTGCGCTGGTGTCTACAGATCGCTGGGGCGCTGCAGTGTGTGCACGGGCACGGTTTCATCCACCGCGATGTCAAACCTGCCAACATCATGATCCAGCCCGATGGGCAAGCGCTGTTGCTCGACTTCGGCCTGGTTTTCGACACGCTCGCCGAGCTCGCTACGCTGACCCGCGGCTTCCTCGGCACCCCCGCTTTCGCGGCTCCCGAACAGGGCTCCAGGGTCGGGCGCAGCCTCTCGACGCTCTCGGATGTCTACGGCCTGGCGGCCACGCTCTACTATGCCCTCAGCGGTGCGGCCCCCTTCGGACAGTCGCCCCGCCACGAACGCCCGCTGCGCCCGGCTCCGATCGCCGCCGAACGGGGACTGCCGATGGCGCTCGACGACCTGCTGGCGCGCGCGTTGGCGCTGGATCCGACGGCGCGCCCCGCCTCCGCCCAGAGCTTCGCCCAGGAGCTCGAGACCATCAGCGCCCAGGCGGCACCCCAGGCCAAGGCTCGGGGATCCGACGCCGCGCGCGACTGGAACAGCCTGCTGAGGCAGGCGGGACCGGACTCCGAAACGCTGCTGCACACCTACCGGCTCGAAGCACAGCAGCCCGCCTCAGCCCGTGTCTCTCCTCCGTCTCCCTTCGAGTTGCTCGAGCCGATCGGCCGGGGTGGCAACGGGGTGGTCTTCCGCGCCCGTCAGCATCGCCTGGACCGGCTAGTGGCCATCAAAGTCGTGCGTGGGACCGATGCCGAGCGCCGCGCGTGCTTTGTCGACGAGGCTCTGCTCGCCAGCCGGCTCGAGCACCCCAACATTCTGCCGGTCTACGACCTGCTCGACGGCGAGGATGTGCAGCTTGCGATGAAGCTGGTCGAGGGCGAGACCTGGGCAGGCCAGCTGGCGTCAGGAGAGGTGGCCCGTGCCGCCCACCTCGAGACCCTGGCGACGCTGTGCAATGCCGTGGCCTTTGCCCACAGCCGGGGTGTGTTGCACAACGACCTGAAACCCGCCAATGTCTTGCTGGGGCCGTTCGGCGAAGTCTTGCTGTGCGATTGGGGGGTGGCTGTCGAGCTGGCCGACGAAGATGCCGCCCAGGTGCGCTCGCGGTCCGCCATCCTCGGTCCCTGCGGCACCCCGGCCTACATGCCGCCCGAGCTGGCTGTCGGCGACACGCAGCGTCTGTCGGTGCGCTCAGACGTCTACCAGCTCGGCGCGATTCTGTTCGAGATTCTGGTCGGGAAACCACCCAACGACCGGCAGCGCTTCCTGGCCTTCGTCAAGGAGGAGGTGAGCCCTGCCCCCCCGCTGCCCGAAGGCCTGCCAGACGAGCTCGTCCGGCTCTGCCAGGGCGCGCTGGCCTGTGCTCCGGAGCAACGCCCGCCGACCGTGCTGGCATTCCAACAGAGGCTGCAGGCCTACTTCCTCCATCGTGAGAGCTTGCAGGTCAGCGCCTCGGCACGGCAGCTGCTTGAGCAGTGCGAAGCCCGCGCCAACGAGCTCGAGGCCCTCGCGGAAGCTCAAAAGGACCAACTGTACGCCTCCTACGCAGAGGCCGTCGCGGGTTTCGGGCACGCCCAGCGCTTGTGGGACGCCAATCCGCAGGCCCGTGACGGAGTCGCGAGCGCACGGCGCAGCTACGCGGAGGTCGCCTTGCGCTCGGGAGACCTGCGCCTGGCTCGCGCGCAATTGGCCGCCCTTCCGCAGCCGCTGCCCGCCGGGGACTCTCTGCCCCGTGAGGTCGATGCGGCCCGGCTACGGCGTGAACAGTCGCAGCGCACGGCCCGGCGATTGCGCCTGGGCCTGCTGTTGGCGGTCGTTGCCGTCGTGCTCGGGCAGAGCCTCAGCCAGATCTATCTGCTGCGTGCCCGCAACCAGGCCCAGGACGCCAGCAACACGGCCCAGGCGATGCTGCTGGAACAAACCCGCCTCACGCGCGAGGTGTTTTTTGATGGCGCTATGTCCCGGGAAGCCGCGGCCGGCGCGATCGCTTTGCTGGAGAGCTCACGCAGCAACTGGCAGAGGCTCCGGGCGGAAGGACTCGAAGGGGATTCGCTCGCGCAAGGGCTGATCTACCAGGACCTCGGTGAGATCTACCTGCAGTTGGACGACCACCCATACCGCGCCCGAGCGCAGTTGGAAGCGGCGCGCACGATCTTCGCCAACTATGCCGACACAGCACACGGCAAGCTCGACCTGGCACTCTGCCTGATCAGCCTGGGGGATTGCAGCACGCTGGCGAGCGCGCTGAGATACTACCGTCAGGCCGACTCCCTGCTGGAGTCTTCCGAGCTACAAGCCGAAAAGACCGCTCCCAGGGCCGCCGTTGCCTGGTTGCGCTTGCAGCTGCGGCTGGCAGAGACAGACCTCAAGGATGGGAGCCTCTTGAGGGTCGTCGCGCGGCTGGAGACAGCCATACAACGTGGACGCGCGCTGCACGACGCGGCGGAGGATGGCAGCTTCGCCCCGCCGCTCGGAGACCTGTTGCTGATGCTTGCCGCGTGCCATGAGCTGCTCGAGCGCAGCGAAACAGCGGGCGCGGTATTGGAAGAAGCCCTGCGCCTCGCGCGCGGCCACTCGCTCACCGCCAGCTTCGACCCACGGGTGCGTCTCTCGCTGGCACGGGCTTGCCTCGAGCTCAGTGAGTTCTTGTTCAAGCATGGCGATGCGGGCCGGGCGTTTGCGTTGGGCGCTCAGAGCCTCGAGCTCGCGCACGACGCCCACGGGGCCGACCCGAGCAATGTCACGCTCCGTTTTCTGCTCGCCCGGGCGCTCACCAACAGCGCGTCACAGCTCGTCGCCCGCCACGACAGCGACGATGCGAGTGCCCATCTAGAGCGGGCCAGCGGGCTGCTGCAGGCGCTCCCAGCCAGGCAATATTGGCAGAAGCCCGGGGAAATTCTGGTGCAGGTCTTGTTGGCACAGACCGTGATCGCAGACAGGCGGGCGCAGACCCCGCGAGCGCACGCGCTCGCCGATGATGCCGTGGCTCGCGCGCTCGCGCTCGTCGAGACCATGCCCGATCCTCGCACGGCGCGCAGACTCTTGCGCTCCAGTCTGGCTCTGCGCGGCCAGCTGCTCGCCTCGACAGGCCACTTGAGCCGCGCACATCAGGACCTGCAACGGGCGCTCGAGCTGATCCCCCGGTCCGGACACCCCGGTTCGGAGTTGCGCGTGCTCCATTGCGAGCTGGACATCGCAAACAGTCTGGTGCTCGAACGCATGGGCGAGAGCGAGCAGGCCTCCCTGCAGCTGGCCGCCACGATCCCCTCGGGGGAGAGCAACCTGACGCAGACCCGCTCGATGGCTGACGCCCAACGCCTGCTGCTTGCGCTCTCCAGAGCCGGGGCCGTGCTCTGGGGGTTGGGCCGGCAGGACATCGCCGGGCCCCTGTTGATGCGCCTGCAGGCCCAGGCAGACAGTTGGTTGGAGCGCAGTCCCGACAACCAGCTGCTGCTGCTGGCCTGGCTCGACGTCCAACTGGCTGCCGGCCAGGCACAGATCTCGGGTGCGCCCGAGCTCGCCGAGGCGACGCTGTCCAAAGTGCTGGAGCTTATTGACCGACTGCTGGCAGATCGACCCGGACGTGCGATCCTGCAGCTGGAGCGTGCGCAGGCTCTGAGGGCGCTGGGAAGTCTGCACGCAGCTGCCGAAGACTCCGCAGAAGCCCAGCAGCTGTGGCAGCAATCGCTGGTGATCTACCGCGCGCTGGAGCTTCTCGACCCCGAAGACCGCAGCCATGCGCTTGCCATCACCGGGCTGCTGCGCGAGCAGGCCAACCGCGCGTACCTGGACGGCCAGCTGGCTGAAGGGAAGCTAGCCATCGACGAGGCCTGCCAGCGCTTGCGGAGGCTGTGCACAGAGGCACCAGACAACCTGGGCACCCGCTTCGATCTCGCACAGGCACTGGGTCTGGCGAGCGCCCTGGAGAGGCACTCGCACGACCCGATGGCGACAGCCCGGTTGCTGCTCGAGGCTCTGGAGGTTCTGCCCGCGGAGCTGCGCGCTTCGAATTGGCAGAAGGACGGTAGAGAACGGCTCCGCCGTGAGGCCGCCACCCTCCACAGCGACCTGCTCGAGCTCGCCGACCACGCCCTGCAGACTGGAAAGTATGGCGAGGCCAGCCGGCACTACGCACTGATGGTCCGGCTCGATCGCCTGCTCGAGCCTTTGGATGCGCAGCAGAGTACGAGCTGGCTGACTCCTGACCTGGGCTATCTGGCCGCCGCCCGGTTTCACGAGAGGGCGTTCGAGGCCGCGATCGTCGCTCTCGACGAAGCCCTGAGCCTGCGTCCCGAGCTCGCGATTCTGTACGAGCAACGGGCGATGGCCCATTTGGAGCTCGGTCAAGCCGCGGCTGCCGCGGCCGACCTCAGCGAGCAGCTCAAGCGCGCCCCCGAGGCCGAACAGGCCTACCGCTGGCGGGCGCTCGCCCACATGCTGTGCGATCGACCCGATGCGGCGAGGGCAGATTTCGAGGCCGCCGCAGCCTTGAAGGACAGCCCCTATCCCCTGCTCTGGAGCGTTCTGCTCGGTGGTGAGGCGCGGAAGCTCGAACGTTGGGCGGGAGACGCCGCCTGGCCTGGACCTCTGCTGGACTTCGCGCTCGGCCGTCTCAGTCAGGGCGGCCTGCTCCAGCGAGCCCAGAGAGGCAGCGCCGCCGCCAGGAATGCCCAGCTCTGCGAAGCCCACGCCGTGCTCGGACTGGTGGCCGAGCGCGCGGGAAGGGAAGACCTGGCACGCCGCCACTACGAAGCCTGCCGTGCGACCGGCCTGACCAACTTCATCGAGCACCGTTGGGCCGACTGGCGGCTAAAGCAGTGGGATGCCCGCTAGGCTGGAGTTTGGCTATTCCCGGGGATCGGCCGCCAGTCTATCCGGCGGGCAACAACCGGTGTGCGAGCTCGACGCCCAATACTTTTGAGGAATGCCTCTCGGCAAGGGGTGCGGTGAAAGTGGCGAAGCGAGGTAGCGAGACCCGGTCATCCGGGAACGTCCCGGCCTACTCGACACCGCCGGCGAGACGGATCTCCGCGGATGAACCGAGTTTCCCTGAGAGACCCCTGCCAGGGCCCTGCTCGTAGACCGACGCTACAGCGGCTGCAAGCCGCTTCGGCAGCGGTTCCTCCCGCTGTAGCGGCGCTCTGTGAGCGCCGGAAGCCGCGTGCGCAGGGGTTCCGCCCCCTGTAGCGGCGCTCTGTGAGCGCCGGAAGCCGCGTGCGCAGGGGTTCCTCCGAAGATCTGGGGGGACTCTATGCGGGTCGGTGTTGCCGTCGGTCATAGCAGACTGCGGCGAAAATCGCTTCGCCAGCCACCACGGCGGTGGGCCCCTGGCTTCGTTGTCCTCCTCGCCGGCCATCCTGGCCGGCTGCGTCGTCCGCCTTGCCATCGACCCACCGGCGCGGCACCTG
>JAJDCP010000129.1 GCA_029260765.1 Planctomycetota bacterium | reverse complement strand
TCGGCTCCCGTCGATCGCGGAAATCTGGATCGCCAGGAGCTCGCTAACCCGAACGCCAGTACCGTAGGCGGTCATAAACAACGTCCGAAACAGCGGATTGTGCTCCGCCCTGAAAAGAGCGCCAACCTCGTCGCGGGACAGTACCAGGGGCAGCTTCTTGGCGCGACGACCACACTTGATGCGTTCTGCCACGTCCGGGCGATGGAGAACATTGGTGTACAGGTACCTGAGGGCGCTGACGGCGACGTTGAAGCTGCTCCAAGACAACTTCAGCTCCTCGACGATGTGCGTCTGAAAGCGCAGCACATGGTGTTGGTCGAGCTTGCTCGGGCAGGCCCCGAAGAAACGGGCGAAGCGCGCAACCCACCCAACATACTCGTGAATCGTGTCGTCTGAGTAGGGCCGGACTTTCATCAGCGCGATCATCTGACGTCGGAGCGCAGTAGTAGCCATGGCAATCTCCTTTCAGCAGTTGCTACCAACTACAGGGTCGGAGAAAAACGACTTTCCTGGGCCTCCCTCAGGTCTTCACCGCAACGGCCAAAAAATAGCTACAAACCATTACCGCGAAGCGGTTTAGTGCAATGGCCTATTGGCAGCCACCGTGTCGCCAAGTACCCCCCCATCCTCCGTTTTGTGCGACATCGTAAACACAGTGTTTACATCTCGACACACAACAATCCGTCCCCGTCGCCCCCCAGTCCGTCCCCCCTCCACGCCACCATTGCTGCATCCCCAAACCATACGCTAAGATAGACACACCATCGCAGCTATTCCCAACGCCGAGAGCGAATTCCCCCGGCCTCCCAAAGGCCTTCAACTCCGCCAGCGCCCCAACGCTGCAGCCCCGGAGCCTACTCACGGAGAACTCCATGAACGACTTCCTCAGCCTGGCCCTGACCATCGGCCTGTCCATCTCCGCCACACTCCAAGCGCAGGAGCCCCAGCCAGCAGCCAAGGTCTTCTTCCTAAGCGAGACCGGCGGCGGAACAAGCGGACAACCTGTGCTCCGCGTCGAAGCCCTGACCGACGGCAGTTTCCGGATCTCCCAGAAACCGCGGTTCGACAAAGCGTGGACCATCGCCAGCTTCCCCGACGAGACAGCCTTCAAGGCGGAGCACCCCAAAGCCCACGAGCAGTTTGCACGCTGGCGCCAGACCACCCAGGACAGAATCGACGCCGTCGCAGACGCCGACTCAGACCCAGAGACCGCCCAGGCGGCGCTCGTTGAGATCGCCAGCTGGAGCACAGTCTACTGGCTCGACCAGGCCATCGAGCGCGAACAGGACGAGTCCAAGCGCGCGCGGCTCCATTCCACAGGCCAAGCCCTCCGCGAGACGCTCAGTGCCCGCTACGAACGCCATGCAGAGCAGCTGCGCGCCTCGCTGCAAAGTCAGCTGCAGGAGCCGGTGGAAGGTCTGGGCCCCATCATGGTGTCCGTCGGCGGACGCTCGATCACTGCAATCTGCGTAGACCAGACCACCGCCGTGCTCTCGCATGCCTGGACGCACGAAATCGAGCTGTACCGTCTGGCTTCAGACGGGACCGTGCAGCGGACTGACTTCGCCGACCAGCAGGCCTTCCAGGCGGCAAACCCGGAGCTCTTCGGCCGGTGGCACGAGATGCTGGACGTCTGGAACAGCTCCCGCTAGCGAAGGCTGTGCCCCGCCCGGACGGGCCACCCCCCTGGGAACCCATCACCCCGCGCCCCAGCATTTGCCCCAGCCCGCGTGCCCCAACCGGACCCACACAGCCGCGGGCATCCCGCCGCTCCGCCTGCTACCATCAAGGAAACCGCACCCCCGGAGATGGCGATGCAACGCGACGAAATGCGGGCGCTGTGGGAGCAAACCGTCGGCACGGTCGCCGACATGAACGACGTCGACCTCGAGGAGACCTGCAAGGGAGCCTGGGCGCCCATGCCGGTCCCGCGCCCCGCTCTCGAGCAGCGCATCGAGACCGTCGAGCTGATCGGCTCGGGCGGCGTCGGCGACGTCTACCGTGCCCACCAGCAGGTGCTCGAGCGGGACGTGGCGCTCAAGCAGCTCAAGCCGGCTCTGGCCGGCTCCGCAGCCACCCGGGCGGGCTTTCTCGCCGAGGGCGTCGTCAACGGCCGCCTCGAGCACCCCAACATCGTGCCGGTCTACGCCCTGGGAGAGAACCCCGACACCAGCCTGTTCCTGGCGATGAAGCTGGTCGAGGGCCAGACCTGGAAGACCTTGCTGCGGGGAAGCAAGAAGGGCGACCTGCTGTTCAACCTCGACATCCTCATCCAGGTCTGCAACGCGGTCGCCTACGCCCACAGCCGCTCGAT
The DNA here is from genome assembly GCA_029260765.1 of Planctomycetota bacterium. Classification (GTDB taxonomy): domain Bacteria; phylum Planctomycetota; class J058; order JAJDCP01; family JAJDCP01; genus JAJDCP01. The sequence goes on along the minus strand of JAJDCP010000129.1, from coordinate 15,397 downwards.
CGTGCACAACGACCTCAAGCCCGCCAATGTGATGCTTGGACCCTTCGGTGAGGTGCTGGTGCTCGACTGGGGGCTCGCGGTCGACGTGCGTCCCGTGTCCGACGCCGCCAGCCGCGTCCGCCACAAGAGCTCCATCACCAGCCCGTGTGGAACCCCGAAGTACATGGCCCCGGAGTTGGCGATGGGGCAGGGCCACGCCGTCGGGCCGTGGACCGACGTGTACCTGCTCGGCGCGATCCTGTTCGAGATCCTGACGGGCGCAGCACCGCACCAGGGCAAGAACCTGCTGGATGTGGTCGGCTCCGCCATCAGCGGCGCTAGCGTGCGCTTCACCAGGCCCGCGCCCCAAGAGCTGCGCGAGATCTGTCTCGCCGCCCTGCAGCTGCGTCCCGAGGAGCGGCCCACGGTGCTGGAGCTGCAGCAACGCCTGCGCCAGTATCTGCGCCACCGAGAGAGCTACAAGATCGCCGAAGGCGCGCGCCAGCAGCTGCAGACCTGCCTGGCAGCCGCCTCCAGCGAAGACGGCCCGCGCACGGAGCGTACGCGCCTGTACGAGCAGTTCAGCGAGGCAGTCTCGGGTTTCCGCCAGGCTCGTCAGCTGTGGAGCGAGAATCCGCAAGCGCAGCTCGGCGAGCAGGAGGCCCGGCATGCCTTCGCGCGCACGGCCCTGCAACTCGGCGACCTGGGACTCGCCGAGGCGCAGTCTGCCCAGCTCACGGACGACAGCCCGGCCAGTGTCGAGCTGCGTGCACAGGTGGCGGAGGTTGGCCTGAAGCGCACCCGCGAGCTGCGGGCCCGCAAGCAGCTGCGGCGGGCGCTGCTGGCCGCCATCGTCTGCCTGATCGTCGGCCTGAGCGTCGGCCTCTACGGGTTGGCGGTCAAGAACGCGGCCATCGCCGCCGAGAAGCAGCGCGTCGAAGAGAAGTCCCAGACGATCGCCGCCCAGAACCTCGAGATCGCCGCGGAGAAGCAGCAGGTCGAGGAACAGAAGCTGCACGCGGACCGGCGTGGCGAGATTGCCCAGGAGGCGCTGGACAACCTGGCCGTGGTCGTGCAGCAGCGGCTGGTGCGTGGGCTGGGCCACAAGCAGGCCGTCGGTGTGGCCCGGGACCTGCTGGCGCTGGCGCTGGCGGGTTGGGAGAAGATGCTGGAGGCCGACGTCGACCGCGGCGTCGCGACCCTGGGTCGGGCACGCGCCGAGATCAATGTCGGCATGCTGGCCTATGAGCTCGACGGCAGCCTCGAACGCTCGGGTACGAGCTTTGACCGGGCCCTCGAGCAGCTCGAGAGTCTGGACGAGCGCGACGCCGCCTGGTGGAAGCTCTACATCCGGGCGCAGCGCGGTCTGGCCGCCAACGACTTCGCTGCCGGCCGGCGCGAGCAAGCGCTGGCACGCCATACTCTGTGCGTCGAGGCTCTACGTGCGCGGCTGCAGGACAGTCCTGAAGATATCGCCCTGCTGAACGACCTCTGCGACAGCCTCCGGCGGCTGACAGAGCTGCACATCGATCTCGGCGATGTGCCGGCCGCGCGCGCCTCGATCGAAGCGGCGCTGAGTCGGACCAGACGCGCGTTGCAGCTCCATCCCGAAGACGTCGAGCTCGAATACAACCTGGCCAGCTCGCTGGGCATCTTGTGCCTGGTGTTGTACCGCGAGGGCGCGCTCAACCAGTCCGAAGTGCACCTGCGCGAGGCCCTGCGCCTGCGGCGCAAGCTGCGCAAGGAGGTCAAATACTCGGTGATGCTGCAGGGGGAAGTGTCCAGCGCGCTCAGCGCTCTGGGCAGCTTGATGCTCGATCTGCATCGGCCCGAAGAGGGACGCGCGATGCTGGCCGAGAACCTGCAGATTCGGAGCGAGCTCAGCGCCCTCGATCCGAGCCACGCCAGCCGTCGCGACCAGCTGGCGACGGCCCACAGACTGCTCGGCGAAGCCGAAGAGCGGCTGGAAAACCATCAGTCGGCCGCCGCCCATTTCGCCGCCGGGGCAGACCTGCGGCGCGGTCTGGTCGCCCTCGATTCCACCAGCGTGCGGGCGCGTCGTGAGCTGGCCGTCGACCTGAGCAACCAAGCTCGCATGCTGCACGCCCTGGGCCTGCTGGAGCAGGCCCAGCCGCTGATGCTCGAGTCGCTCGAGACCATGCAGGAACTGGTGGTGCGTGTCCCCGAGAGCGCGGACCTGCGCCGTGATCTGGCGGTGGGCACGCAGGCGATGGGCATGCTGATGGCCAGCCAGGGAGAGCTGTCCGTCGCCTGTGCACTGTTGGCGGATGCCCAGGACATCTTCGCCGGACTGCTCGAGCAGCAACCTGAGAACTATGACCTGTGGCGCAGCCAGGCGATGTGTGCCACCCAGATGGCCGACCTGCGCGCGGCCCAGGGGGCGATGCGGCAGGCGCTCGAGCAGGGCGCGGCGGGCCTGGCGCACTGGGACCGCCTGCTCGCGTCCGGAGCCGACAACCCGCGCACCCTGCCGGAAGCGTCGCGCGCTTACATGCAGCACGCGCAGCGGCTGCTGGCCTTGCAGCAAATCGAGGCCGGTCTGGAGTGTTTCGATCAGGCTTTGCAGATCATGACCGGGCTGCTGGAACGCCAGCCCGGCAACCGCGATGCCGCGCGCCAGCTCGCGCAAGCTCTGGGAGAGCTGGGTGAGGCGCACATGATCCATGGCCGTTTTCCCGAGGCTGCCCGACGTGCAGCCGCGTCTGTGGCGCACTGGCGGGCCCTGTTGAGCGATGAGCCCGGCAACCTCGACGATCTCTTCGCCCTGGCCAATGCCTTGCGGGTGTCGGCGCAGATCGGCGAGGTGTTGGGGGAGGATGGACGGGCCGAAGACCAGCTGCGCGAGGCGCTCGAGCTGGCGGAGGCTGTCTGTGCCGCGCGCCCGGACGAAGAGCACTACCGCATCCAGCTGTCGAGGATCGCGTTTGGACTCGGTCTGCAGTGCGAAAAGAACGGCAAGCTGGCGGAGGCCGTCGACGCTCTCGAGCGCGCGGTCGCCTCCCACGCGCAGCTCGACGGCAGCAGCCCTGACATCCGTGGCCAGCAGGAAGGCCTGGCGCGCGAGCGCGATCGTCTGCTGATGGTGTTGCAGAACGGCGACCTGCTCGACGGCAGCCGCGCCCCTGAGACTCCGGCCGAACACCTGCTGCTCGCCAGCCAGCGTTGGCAGGAAGGACGCTCCATCGAGTCCTACGAGTCCTTTGCGGTCGCGCTGGCCGCCCAGGAGCCGGAGGACCGGGGCATCTGGGGCCAGGCCGCCGATTCCGCCGCCCAGGCCAGCGGCCAGCTCGAAGGGGACGCGGCGCTGCTGGCCGAACAGCGCGCCCTGACCTGGCTGGGGAACTGGCTGGACGTGCTGTTCGAGATCCGCGACGAGGCCCGCCAGCAGCTGTTCCGCGGCGGGGTTCCGGGCGCCCGCGAGCAGCTGGAGCAGGTCGAGGGCATGCTGTCCTACTTCCGGCGCGAGCATGCCGCGCTCAGCAACCTGCGCGGCAAGCCCGAGTTCGAGCAGCTGTTCGAGCGCGATTGAGCGCCCGCCGCCCCAGGCAGCTCAGCGGCCACACACCCGCGCATGGCGCTCGCGCGCGGCCCGCCAGGCGCGCGTGTCGAAGGCCACGCCGGGCTCTTTCCAAAGCTGGCTGACGACCAGCTCCCCCGCTTCGAGGCGGCCCTCGAAGCGGCCGACCAGCCGGCCGCGATGCAGCAGGGGGCAGACGTAATACCCCCAGCGCCGCTGCGACGCAGGTTTGTAGACTTCCCAGATGTACTCGAAGCCGAAGGCCTGCTGCACCAGTTTGCGGTCCCAGAGCAGCGGGTCGAGGGGCGCCAATATGCGCATGCGCCCATCCTCTTCCCCGAAGCTGCGGTCGAGGAAGCCGGCAGGAGCGAGATAGGCCCGGCGTGAGCCGGGCAGCCGCACAAGCTCGAAGCTCCCTTCGGCCCGCATCTGTTCCGCCAGCCCCGTCCGGCGCGCCTCCGCCAGCATGCCCCACTGCGGGCCACTGGCCAGCGAGAGCAGGCCCGCCGCCTCGACCCGCTGCGCGAGCGCCCAGCGGGCAAAGCTGTCGCCAGCGGACGCCCTGGCCCATTCCGGTAGCGCGCGCTCGGGCAGATCGTAGTGCTTGCTGCGGCCCGGCCGGCCCGCGACCACCAGCTGGCAGCGCAGCGTCAGCACCTGCAGGGCCATGGTGGCGGCGCGCGACGTGCTCTGCCAGCCGGAGTAGTCGATCGCCTCGATCCGGCCCCGGTCGCGCAACCCATCCGCGCCCACAGGGCCGCGCTGGCCGACCTCCTCCAGAACGCTGTGCAGCACCTCGGCAGGCACCCGCCGCAGTCTCGCATGCAGCCGAGTGTGCGGCGCGCGCCGCGCCTGCTCCCGGTAGTGTGGAAAAGCCCGGGCAGGCAGCAGGCAGCGCTCTTTGGCGAAGTGCTCAAAGGCGTGGCCGGGCAACAGAGCTGTGTAGATTTCGCTGCGGCGCAGCCCGTCGACGCGCGCGAGCGCGACCAGCTCAGCGTTGCTGCCGATGCGGTCGATGGGGTCGAGCTGGATGCAGCGCAGCCGTTCGAGCACTCCCCGCAGGCCCGCGGCGCCGCGGCGCGGGAACGGGCGTAGCAGGCCGAGCTGCCCGACCAGGTAGCGCCGGGCTTCGGCAGCTGTGAGCTCGCGAGTCTTCAGCTGTCTTCGGCCTGCTCGGCCGTCTCCAGCGCTTCGCTCAGGTCACGCGGCTTCTCGCTCCGATCAATCTTCCAGGGCGTGTCGACGACCCAATCGAGCGGGGATCCAGAGAAGTCGAAGCGGAACCCGGCGCGCTGGCAGCCCTCGAGCAGCACCTTTTCCAGCTGGCAGGCATTCTGTGTGCGCGCTCGCACCCGGCGCTCGAGCACGTCGATGACGATCTTGTCGAGGATCTTGGGGATGCGCGGATCGCGCTGCGAGGGGTGGCGCATCTCGAGGGGGTGGGGTAGCTCGCCACACAGGGTCTCGAAGATCAGCCGACCGAGTGCGTACATGTCCCCGGTCGGACCATTCTCGACCTCGCCGCGGGACTGCTCGGGAGGCAGATAGGCTTTCAACGCCTTGCTGAGCTTCGCTTTGATCGGGGCGCGCTTGTCCCGCAGCTTCTTCAGCGTGAGCGCGCGGTAGGCGGGAGTCTGGCAGCGCACCAGCACGGTCTTGCCCTGCTCGTCGACGATCACGTTCTCCGGCCGCAGGTCGTGGTGGCCCACACCCGCCTCGTGCAACGCAGCCAGCGTCCGGATCAGCTGGATCACGATCGGCAGCCCGTATGTCAGCGGGATGTACTTGCGACGCTCCAGAATCTCGCGCAGCGTGCGCCCCTCGGCAAACGTCCACGAGATCCATGGCCGGTTGTCGTCGCCGATCTGCAACAGCTTATCGAGACCCGGGTGCTCGGGAAGCTTCTCGGGGATGCCGGCCTCGCGGAAGGCATGGATCCAGTACGGCTCATAGTAGACGCGCACGGCGACGGCGCCCCCGGCCTCGTCGTGCGCCTTCCAATCCTCGCCTTCCAGGCAGGGGCCGGTCTTGCGGATCAGGGTGTACGGGCCGACATGCTCGCCTTTGAACGCCAAGACAGGCTCCTCTACGCAGCAGCCGGATTATAGACCTTCGCGGGCAGCAGGGTGCAGGCTTTTTGCGCGCGGACCTGCAGCGTCCGGGAGGCGCGTGCTATACTGCGGGACAACCCCCTCCCGATATGGAAAGGAACCCCCTATGGCGAGCCTCGACCCGGTGCTTCTCGAGAAAGCACTGCAACGCGAGTCTGAGCCCGGATTTCTCTATGCTATCGTCGATGGAGCCCGCAACGAAGAGATCTTCGCGGGTCTCGAGAAAGCCGGCGACAAACACTGTTGCCTGTACGAAGGCAAGATCCCTCCGGTGCTCGCCAAGGCCGCGCCGCATCTGGTGCGTTGTGATCTCGGCGAGCAGTTCCTGCCCTGGCTGCTCGAGCAGGGTTGGGGGGACAGCTGGGGGATCTTCGTGCACGCAGACACGACTCTCGAGGTTCTGCGCAAGCACTTCCGCCGCTTTCTCAAAGTGGAGACCGAAGACGGCAAGAAGATCTACTTCCGCTACTACGACCCCAGGGTCTTCCGCGTGTACCTGCCGACCTGCAATGAGGAAGAGCTTAAGGTCGTTTTCGGCCCGGTGGCCCGCTACATGATGGAGAGCAAAGACGCCAGTGAGCTGCTGGGCTTCTCCGTGGTCGAGGGCGAGATCGAGCACGGGCCCATCGAGCTGGAGCCCAAGGAAGAAGAAGATGATGTTGACGATGAGGCGGAGGCCGACGAGGAAGCGTCCGCAGTCTGAGCCTCAGCGACCCGGCACATCCAGTAGCTCCCAGGCGGTCGCTGGATGGCAAGTCCAGCGGATCTCATAGACGTCGTGCAGGTTGACCGCATCGCCTGTGCCTGCTGAGAACCCCACGACTGCCTCGTCGCAGCCCAACGCTTCCACCAGATCGACACCATAACGCAGAGCGGCCTCGCTGGGCCTCCGTTCGTCGGAGGACAGGCGCAGCTCCAATAAGGCGCGCGTGCCGTCGTAGTCGAGCCAGGCTGTCCACAGCTGGCCGCCGTTCAGAGGCTCAGGCCAAGGCCGTGCGACCGCCGAGCTCATGCTGCCATCGCGCTGGAAGCCGACATGGTTGCCATCGGCATCCTCGGGGTTCTGCCAGGTGTCGAATTCGACCGCGAGGCCCCGCTCGAGTCCGAAGAAACCCATGCCGCCGCCCTGGCCACCCAGGCCCATCTCGGGCAACAGCAGCAGGGCGAGGCCGTCGGCGCCGTCGCTCCCGCGCAGCCCGTGGATGCGGAAGCGGACTCGGCAGCTGAAGGAGAGCTTCTCCCCGCGCCGTCGCAGGGGCAAGCGTTGCTTCAGGAAGCCGGCGCCGGCCTGAGAGCGCTCTTCGACCAGCCGCAGCAGCACGCTGTCGGATGTGCCCGCGAGGCTGTGTGCACTCCCGAACAGGGCCACCCGGGCGGTGTCTGACCAGTCGCCCAGCTCGCAGTGCAGCTCCTGACCGTGGGCGAGCAGACAGATTACCAGCAGAGCGAGCGCAGTTCGCATGGCCACCTCCAGAGCGCTATGCTACGCAAGTCGGAGCGGGCTGTCGAATCAGGAAGGCGTGGGATGCGGGTGTTTGGACTGTTGTTGGTCTGTCTGGCTGGGGCGGCTGCGCAGCATCCCGAGCGCATGAACAGCCTCGACAGACACGAGCGGGAGCGCGCCACTGAGGCCTTCATCGGCACGGGTGTGCAGTCGATGCGGCGCGGATTGGCCTCGAAGAATGCCGAGGTCCGGCTGCGCTGCCGCGAGCTGGCGCGCAGCAACCCGTACAACCTGCCTCCGTTTCTGCTCGCGGCTGAGCCGGAGGCGCTGCAACGCGTCGCGTCCGGGGAGGCGGAAGCGGGGGACCTGCTGGCGTTGTGCCGCTGGGGAGCTCCCGCGCGGCCGCTGTTGCTCGAGCATCTCGATGCCGAGAATCCCCTCTGCGGCGCGGCCTTGCGCGGCCTCGCCGGTGTGGGCAGCAGCGAGGATGTGGCGCGGGTCGCGGCTTTCCTGGGCGATCCGCAGCATTGCCGGCAGGCGTTGCGCACGCTGGCCGCGCTGCAGCCTGTCGCGGGGCCGGCGCTGCGCGCGGCGGTGCAGGCATGCGGCCAGCATGCCCCCCTCGAGGTGCGGGTGCAGAGCTGGCTGCTGCTGGCCCGCTGGGGGGATGCGCAGGCTTGCGAACAGGCCATCGAAGTGTTGCAGGAAGAAGCCGCGGCCTTCCCTCGCGATCCCTGGCCGCAGCGGCAGCTGGCAGAGCTCTGGCGCGCGCGGGGCGCATCCGAGACAGCCCTGGTGGTGGTGGCAGCGGCCCTGGCCGAGCATCCCGAGGACACGGGGCTGCTGCGCCTGCAGGCACGCCTGTATCAGGAGCAGGGCGCGCTCGCCGAGGCGGCGGCGTGCTACCAGACCGTGCTGCAGCTGCAGCCCGGGGATGCGGGCAGCTTGTACCGGCTGGGCTTGCTGCAGCACCGCTTGGGAGCCAGCCGCCAGGGTCTGGAGCGGGTGTTCGAGGCTGCGGAGGCCGGCCTGCCCCTGGCGAGCGCCTATGGAGCCCTGGCCTCGATCCTCGCCAGCGGCGACGATGCTGATCCCGAGACGGCCGTGTTGTGGGCCGCGCAGGCGCTCGAGCTGCGCCCCGGCGAGCCAGCTCTGCTCGGGATTCAGGGAGTCGCGCGGCTCGCCGCGGGCCACGCTCTTGAGGCCAGCCTCAGCCTGCGGCAGGCCGTGGCCGGTTTTGAGGCGCGCGCGCATTTCCGGCAGGCGCACAGCCAGCGCTGTCGCCTGGCCCGGGCACTGTTGGCTCTCGACCAGCCGGCGGAGGCACGCGAGCTTGCCGAGCGTGTGCGCCGCGACGATCCACACAATCCGCACCTGGCAGAGCTTGAGCAGGCGTTGGGGCCTTGATAGGAGTCAGATCACCCGCACCCGGCTCAGGCCCTGGAGGCGGGAGACCATGCTCAGCCGCTCCCTGATGGCCTGGCAGCCGATCTCGATGACCGAGCGGTTGCGGGCGTTGCAGGGGCAAGATTCGAGAGTTCTCAGACGTTGCAGGAGCAGGGCGATTTCGTCACGAGCCGACATAGGTCTTCCTCCGGACGGGGTCGGGCGTCCCACGCACGACATCTCTTCCCATCCATCTCTTCGGCTGGAATCCGGGTGGGCCTTTGGGCATCGAGGAAGGATTCCCAAAAAAATCTGGCCGAGCCCGGTAGAAGCGACCGTTTGGAAGACAGCCCAGCCGCGGAAGTTATTCGCGGCTTTGCGGGTTTTTCTCTGCGATGTGTTTGCACTGGATGTGGCGCGCCTGCATCGGAGATGCTGCCCGGAGCCAACCTCCAGGAGTCTCGCATGTCTCGACGCATCCTCGCTCTGCTGCTGACCAGCCTGCTGTTGCCTGCCGCGGCCCAGTGGCAGCTCGGCGAGCCGCACAAGCCCTTCGTGACCGAAGAAACCCCCCGTCAACATCCGCGCTGGAAGGCCTTTGACCTGCAGCACCTGCGGCTGGAGCTGGAGCTCGATCTCGAGCAGCGACGCGTCAGCGGGCACGCCCGCTTGGAGCTGGTCGCGTTGCACACCGGCCAGGCGCGGCTGAGCCTCGATGCCGTGGCTCTCGATGTCGTGGGCGTGCTGGTGGATGGGGAGCCCGCAGAGTTCTTCAGCGACGGGGCGCAGCTCGATGTCCAGCTGCCCGCGCGCAGCCAGGCAGGGCAGGCCTATGTGGTGCAGGTGGCGTACAGCGCCGAGCCGGCAGAAGGCTTGTACTTCGTCGAGCGGCTGGCCCCCGACGGCAGCCTGCAGCGTACGGCGCACACGCAGGGCCAGAGCATCTTCCATCGCCACTGGCTGCCTTGTTTGGACGAGCCGAATGACATGGCCAGCTCGGAGATGCTGATCACGGTCCCGGCGGAGTACCATGTGCTGTCCAACGGGCGGCTGGTGTTGCCTGAGGGCAGCGAGGCAGACGAGCCTGCCCGCAACGCCGACGGCACGCGCACCTGGCATTGGCAGCAGTCGCAGCCCCATGTGAGCTACCTGTTGACGCTGGTGGTGGGGCGCTTCGACATCGTGCGCGAGGACCTGGACGGCCTTCCCCTGAGCTACTACGCTCCCGAGGGGCTTGGGCATACGCTGGCGACGTTCGCCCGCACTCCCCGCATGATCGAGTTCTTCGCACGCACCACAGGCGTGCCCTACCCCTGGGACAAGTACGCGCAGGTGGCTGTGCTTGGCTACCAGGGCGGGGCGATGGAAAATACCAGCGCGACCACCCTGCACAAGAATGTCCTGCGCAGCGCACGCGCTCTGCGGGATACCGACGGCGACCCCCTGATCGCCCATGAGCTGGCGCACCAGTGGTTCGGCGACCTGGTCACCTGCCGCGACTGGAGCCACGTCTGGCTCAATGAGGGCTTCGCCGACTATTTCGAAGCTCTGTGGATGGCGGAACGGGACGGACCGGACGCGCTGGCCTGGGCCATGGCGGGCGAGGCGGACTGGTATTTCTACGAGGACGCGCACGATTACCGGCGGGCGCTGGTGGCGCCGCGCTATGCCCGGCCCGACGATCTCTTCGACGGCCACACCTATGCCAAGGGCGCCTGGGTGCTGCACATGCTGCGCGGAGTGGTCGGAGACGAGGCCTTCTTCGGCGCCATCGCAGACTATCTCCAGGCGCACGCGCACTCTCCGGTGGTCAGCGCCGACTTGCAGGCGGCTTTCGAGGCCGTCAGCGGGCAAGAGCTCGACTGGTTCTTCCGGCAATGGCTCGACGCGGGCGGCCATCCCGAGTACCGCATCGCGCAGAGCTACCGGCCTGAGCAGGGCATGCTGGTGTTGCAGATCGAGCAGGTGCAGCACACCGATGCGTTGACGGGACTGTTCGAAATGCCCGTCGACATCGCCCTGGTCGCCGGCGAGCAGCGGCACGTGGAGCGGGTGACCCTGACAGGCAGCAAGCAGGAGATCTGGATTCCGTTTCCTGTCGAGCCAGAGCTGGTGCTGTTCGACCCCGAGCATCAGCTGCTCTGCAAGCTCGACTTCCCCAAGAGCAGCGCGGCGTTGATCGCGGCGCTGCGGCGTGATCCGCACGTGCTCGGGCGCCGCGACGCGGGCTTCGAGCTCTGCCGGCGGCTCGACGAGCCGGAGGCACGCGCGGCCCTGGCTGGGGCTTTGGTCGAGGAAGCCGACCGCGAGCTGCGGGGGCAGTTGTTGCGCGAGCTGGGAGGCGTCGTTCATGGCTGGCGTTGGCAGCCGTGGCGGCGTGATTGGGCGCAGGAGGACGCGCTGCAGACTGCGGAAGGGGCCGACGCCTGGGTGCGCGAGCAGCTGCTGCGTGCCTGGGGAAGAGCCCGCCATCCGCACCTGCGGGCCGCGGCGCTGCGGGCCCTGTACGGCTTCGAGGGCGAACAGGTCTGGCAGGCGGCGCGCACCGCCGCGCGGGACGAGCAGAGTGAGGCGGTGCGGGCCGCGGGTGTGCGGGTGTTGGCGCAGAGCGGGGCTCCCGATGCGCGCGAGGTGCTGTTGCAGAGCCGGGATTTTGCCAGCCACCGCGAGTTGGTGCGCGGGGCTGTGTTGACGGGGCTGGAGGCGCTGGAGGATGAGGCGGCCTATGAGCTGGCGGCCGAGTACCTGCTGCCGATCCACGATCAGGGCTTGCGGCGGCGCGCGTTGCAGACTCTCGAGCGGGTCGGGGCCGACGATCCGCAGACCCCCCGGCTGCTGTGGCCGCTGCTGGAAGATCCCGACCGGCGCCTGGTGGCGCTGGTGATGGAGAGTCTGGGCAGGGTGGGGGGCAGCCAACGCGACCGTACGGTGCAGCGGTTGGAGGACTGGCTGCAGCGGCAAGCTCCGCGTCACTTCGCCAGCGAAGCGGCCCGACAGGCACTGGAGGCCTTGTCCACAGCCGCGGATGGAGGTTGAGGGAGCCGCCGCCGGGCCAGGTCAGGGAGTGTTACTCTTCCTGCGCGCTCAGTCCGGTCATGTCGACACCGGTGGCGACAAAGGCGATCACTTCGACATCGCCGACGATGGCCTCGATCTCTTCGGGCGTCTGGCCGGCATCTTCTGCGAAGTGGCGGCGGGTCGCCTCATCCATCACCTGCTTGACGAACTCTCCCTCGATGACCGCCTGGGCGCCGTCGGAGTGCAGGGGCACAAAGAAACCGTAGTCCTTGAACGTTACGCGCATGGCGGGAGCGTCTTCGGCGATCGGCTCCAGCTGCATCCAGCAGCCCTTCTTGCGGCAGGAGGTCTTGACGGTGCCCGCGACCTTGATGGGGTTTCCGAGCAGCTCTTCGGCGCGGGGCAGGGCTTCGGCCAGCGCGGTCGGCGGAGTGTCGAGGGCAAAGGGGGCGCCGAAGTGTTGCACGCCATCTGCGTCCGGGGTCGGCGCCGGGCCGATCTCGTCAGGGACTTCGGTGTCGTCGCTGGGGTTCTGCGCGCTCGGCTGTTGCCCACTGGGGTTCTGGTCATCGGGCTGCGGCACGGGCTGCGGATCGCCGCAGCCGATCAGGAAGATTCCCAAGAGCACGACCATCAGCTGGTGTGTGTGTTTCATGTCTGGTCTCCTCGCCCGTATCTGCAGGGCACTGGCGCGACGGCACGGGCGGGCCGCATGCGCGGAATGGAATGGGGACCCCCGCCATCGCTGGCCAGAGTTTTGCTGCAGGTGACTGCACATCCGGGGCCCGGTATAAGGGGAGCGCGGAGCATGCGTCAAGAGGCGGCACCGCGGTCACTCTTGTGTTTCCCCTTCCGGACATGATCCTCCTCCGTATGTTACGGTAGGGGAACGTCGTCCGCTCCGCAGGAGGCAGCATGAACGTCCATCGGCTCTCGCCGCTCGACAGCACCCAGATCGATCCCGCCCTACGGGAGAAGTATGATGTGCGCGGTCCACGGTACACCAGCTATCCGCCGGCCAACCACTTCACGAGCGTGCCTCGTGACAAGCTGGAGGCTCGCTGGCGGGCGCGCAATGGCCTGGCTGACGACCCGGGGCTGAGCCTCTACCTGCATCTGCCGTTTTGCGCTGCGCGTTGCTTGTTCTGTGCCTGCCACACGTTTATCGGCCACACGGTCGAAGACCAGGGGGACTACCTCGACCAGCTGTTGCAGGAGATGGAGCTGGCCGCAGAGCTGGTCGACCCCAAGCGGCCCGTGCACCAACTCGCCCTCGGAGGCGGGACGCCCAACCAGCTGACGACCAAACAACTGCGGCGCCTGCTGGCGGCCCTCCATACCCGCTTCCAGTTCGCAGCGGGCGCGGAGCTGTCCGTCGAGCTGAATCCGCGCACCGCGACCCGGCCGAAGCTCGATGCCTTCATCGAGGGCGGCTTCAACCGCTTCTCATTGGGAATTCAAGACTTCGACGCCGGCGTCCTCGAGACTGTGCGCCGCGCTCAGGGGCTGATGCGGGTCCAGGATACTGTCGAATGGCTGCGTGAGCATGGCTGCCGTAGCCTGAACTTCGATCTGATCTATGGCTTGCCTGGCCAGACCTTGGAGACGGCGCGGATGACCTGCGCGAAGGTGTTGCAGCTGCGTCCCGAACGCATCGCCCTGTACAGCTATGCACACGTGCCCTGGTTCCAGCCGCATCAGGAGGCGCTGGCCGAGGCAGGACTGCCCGGCCAGGACCTGAAAGCCTCTCTGTTCCTGCAGATGGCCGGCGAGCTGCTCGAGGCGGGCTATGTGGCGATCGGCATGGACCACTTCGCCCTGCCCGACGATAGTCTGGCGCAGGCTTTCGCTACCCGCACTCTGCGCCGCAACTTCATGGGCTACACCACCTGCCGTGGGCTCGATCTGTTGGCGCTGGGGGCGTCCGCCATCTCCAGTGTCGGGGCGAGCTACGCCCAGAATGCCAAGTCGCTCGAAGACTATGGCCGGGGCATCGCCGAAGGGCGGCTGCCGATCTTCCGGGGTTTTCTGCTCAGCCGCGATGATGAGATCAGGCGCGAGCTCTTGATCGAGCTGTTCTGCAACTTCCGGGTGGATTTTGCAGCCTTGGGAAAACAGTTCAGCATCGAGCCGGCGAGCTACTTCGAAGAAGACCTGCAAGGCTTGCAGCCGATGGTCGAGGACGGTCTCTTGTGCTGGGATGCGCAGGGGATCGAAGTGCAGCCGCTGGGGCGGTTCTTCATCCGCAACGTGTGTATGGGCTTCGACCGCTATCTGCGTCAGCAGACCGGCCAGGCTGTCTATTCTCGGACTGTTTGAAGGAGTGTTGGAGTGGACGCCAGGGTGCTCGTGGTCGGTGGAGGCATTGCAGGTCTGAGCTGCGCCTGGGCATTGCGTGCTGGTGGCCTCGAGCCCTTGCTGCTCGAAGCTGCTCCGCATCCAGGGGGGAATGTCCGCAGCGAGCAGGTCGGTCCGTTCCTGCTCGAACGCGGGCCACACACGTTCATGTCCTCTGCGGAGGGATTGTTCCAGCTAGCGGAGGCCGCGGGCCTGGAACAAGAGCTGTTGTGTAGCCGGCCAGCCGCGCACAACCGGCTGATCGTGCGGGCTGGTCAGGTCCACCCGGTCCCGACGGGGCCTTCGTCGATGCTGCGCACGGGCTTGCTGAGCATGCGCGGCAAGCTGCGCCTGATGGCCGAGCCGTTCTTCACCGGGCGCGGCCGCCCCAGCGACAGCGCCGCCACCTTCTTCACCCGGCGTTTCGGCGCAGAGGCGGCCCATGTGCTGGCGGGGGCCTTCATCGGCGGCGTGTACGCGGGAGATCCGCGGGCGCTCAACGCCCAGGCGGCCTTTCCCTTGTTCTGGGGGTTCGAGCAGCGCGCGGGCGGTCTGATCCGCGGGGCGCTGCGTTACCGCCGCAAGCGGCGAGGTCCGAAGCGGCCACGTGGGCTGTATTCCTTCCGTCGCGGACTCGGTCAGCTCACCGCGGCCCTGGCGGACGGCCTGGGCAGCAGCTGCCGCACCGGGGTGCCCGTGCGCACGATCGAGCGCGTGCCCGGAGGCTACCGGGTGCATGGGGAAGCGGGCAGCTGGTCGGCTCCCCGCCTGGTGTTGGCGACACCGCCGCGGGAGGCCGCCGCGCTACTGCGGGGGCTCGACCGCGAGCTCGCCAACCTGCTCGATGGCATCGTGCTCGCCCCGGTGGCGGTGGTGCACCTGGGCTATGCGACCCGCCGGCCCGAGATCCCCGAAGCCTTCGGTTTTCTGGCACCGCGCGGAGAGGGAGTGCGGACCCTGGGAGTGCTGTTCCCGTCGCGGGTGTTCGACGGCCGCGCCCAAGGCGATCTGATGACGGCCTATGTCGGGGGCATGCTCAATCCCGGCGCGTTGGAGATCGATGATGCGGGCCTGGCAGACCTGGTGCGGGCAGAGCTGAAGCAGCTGTTCGGGCTGAACGCTGAGCCGGTGTTGCAGAAGGTGATCCGGCACCCCCGGGCGATTCCTCAGCTGATGGCCGGGCACCTCGAACGGATCGCAGCGGCGCGGGAGCGTCTGCGCGGGCTGCCGGGAGTCCGGCTGGCCGGCAACTACCTGTCCGGCGTCGGCATCAAAGACGCGCTGGCAGCCGGACAAGCCGCGTCGCGGGCGTTGTTGGAAGAACAGCCGGAAGCGTCGCGCTGCCGCTGAAGCAGCTCCCGTCGCAGCGGCTGCCCTCCTGTAGCGGCGCTCTATGAGCGCCGGACCAGCCCCTGTAGCGGCGCTCTATGAGCGCCGGAACCAGCCCCTGTAGCGGCGCTCTATGAGCGCCGGACAATCCCCTGTAGCGGCGCTCTATGAGCGCCGGAACCAGCCCCTGTAGCGGCGCTCTATGAGCGCCGGACCAGCCCCTGTAGCGGCGCTCTATGAGCGCCGGACCAGCCC
>JAJDCP010000128.1 GCA_029260765.1 Planctomycetota bacterium | reverse complement strand
GATGTTCACAGTCTCATCGCGACCGACCATCGACCTCGGCCCTCGGTCTTCACGGTCTTCGGTCCCCACGGATTTCGGTCCTTCGGGGTCGGGTTCGGGGTCGGCTTCGGATCCGGACTCGGTGTCGGATCCGGCCTCGGGGGCGGGTTCCGGGTCGGAGTCGGGTCCGGGCGAGCCACCGCATCAACCTGCACAGCCCCACCCATCCGGCTCCCGCACTCCCCCGTCGATGCTCAGGATCTCATCGACTTTCTTCCCCGCCCCGATCGAGCCCGCAATGAACCCTTTCGCCGTCGCCGCAGGCGACCCGGAAGCGCGGCCTGGCGGTTGCCAGACGATCCCGACGGGATTCGGCGACGCAACCGGTTGGAGCGCAGAGAGGTGGAGCAAGCGCCAGGCCGCGCTGGAGGGCTTAGCGGCGAAAGGGCGTTGGCAGACAGCGACACTAGCGGCGAGCGACCCCGGCAGTGTCAAGATCGTCGTCCCATACCACTTTGACATCTGGGCCAGGGAAGACAATTGCGTTGTCAAAGTACCCCCAGAAGTTGTATCCGGGGCCGATGGTACCAAGTACGCGATGTTTCAGGTGCCGACGATGTATTTCGCCAAGAACTTCGGTTGTGAACTTCCAATACATGATCGTATGGACGTTCGACCCGGCGACGATCTCCGTGAGCTTCTTCAGGCCTGCCGCAAACTCGGTGTCGTCGTAGCGAAGTAGAGGTACGCTCCTTGGTGGGGGCCCAGATTGCCCCGGTGGGTTCATGACATGGAGGGTTCCGGCGGCAACCAAGCCCTCGGAGAACATGAGATCAAAGACGGGTGAACAGTCGAGAAGCAAGACACAACTCTTGAATTCAGGATGCCGGAGTTGCGGTAGTTTTTTCTCGACGGCCTTGTTTGCGTGAAACCAGAACTCTTTGACTGTACTCGCGCGAAGTTTCTTTGGGCGACGAGTCGTCGCTTCACAAGCGAATGTGTTTCCGTCTCTGCGTGCGAAGAAGTCCGGCCGTTTTTGGTCACCACGTTTGATAAACTCGATTTCAAAGCCGTTACGGGCAAGAATGCTTGCAGAGTACATCAGGAATGAGACACCTCTGAGCAGTCTCTCATTCTCTTCATCACTGTCATCCTTGGTGACCCGTGCCAGATCTTGGATCTCGTCGTCAAATCCAGGTGTCGCAAAGCTCGGCCTCAGGTGCCACAGCGAGAATCCGATCGTGCCAATCTTGTGCATCTCGGTGATAAGCCAATTCGCTCGCTCGTCAGGTACCCTCATACCCTTCGCGACGTACTCTTGATCGACGAAGATCTTCCGATCGCCGAGCCTGGTAATCCTCTCAAGGAAAGGAGCGTTCGGGAATCTCTCACGGACAAGCTCGTACAGGAAGTGGGTTCCCGCCGCAAGAAGCTCTTGGGACTCATAGGGATGCTGCCACTTCTCGATGTTGTCCATTTCTTCGAATGGGATGGTCCTCATTCTCGCCTCGAGTAGTTGCGTTGGGCCAGGTAGCGGGTGGCACCATGGTCGTAGGGGCAACCTCTAGACCTCTTGGCATCCTACCCTCGGAAGTATCCTGTTCAAGGCAAAAGCAGACAAGTGTTTGCCAATGGACAAGCAGCAGCCCCCCTGTCGCAATGAGCGCCCATCCCCATCCCATTAGCCGACACCTCTCTTCCCGGCTCCTTTCGACGTTAGACGCTGCACGGCAACCATCTCACATCCCAACACCCGGCCCCTCCCAAAAAAACCAACAACAAACACAAGCCCGCAACGACCGCTCCTCCCGCGATCGCCGGGCCCAACCCTACCGAATGCCGTCGACCCTACTCCCCGATCATCCCCTCCCCATCACCGCCAGATACCGCTCCGTCAACACCGACTGCAGCAGCCGGTAGAACTCCGGACTCTCGATCCGCTCCCGCTGTTCCGGCTCCAGCCACACCAGCACCGATTCCCAAGCCTCCAGCGGCGGCAGCTGCATCCCCACCCAGCCCTTGCGCTCCTCACGCACCACAATCCCGCCCAGCTCCAGCGGCCCCCGCTCCGTCAGGATCTCGATCCGCGCAGCGCAACCCGCATTCGGACCACGCGGCGCCTCCAAAGACACCCGCATGGTCCCCACGCTCTTCCCCGCCGGCTTGACAGCTTCCCGAGCCAGCTTCCGCGCATCCCCGGACCCCAACAAAGCATCCAGCGGGCTCTGCACCGTGCGCGCCACGGTCCGCGCAACCTTGGTGTAGATCACGGTCGTCTCCAACCGCGCATGCCCCAGCAGCGCCTGAATGAAGCGGATGTCCGTGCCGTTCTCCAGCAGGTGGGTCGCGAAAGAATGCCGAAGAGTATGCGGCGTCGCCCGCTTCTCGATCCCCGCGATCGCGACGGCCCGCGCCATCGCCCGCTGCACCGTGCGCTTGCTGACATACCTGCCCGGCCGTGCGCCAGCGAACAGGAAGTCCTTCGCGCCCGCCAGCTTCTTCAGCGAGCCCAGCGTGGGCTCCAGGCACTGCGGCAGTGTCGCCATCCGGTCCTTCCGCCCCTTGCCCAGCCGGATGCGCAGCTGCTTCCGGTCGAGGTCGACATCATGCCAACGCAGACGCACAACCTCGCTGACCCGAAGCCCTCCGGCGTACATCAGGCCCAGCAGCAGCTTGTCCCGCAACGACGGCGCAGCCTCGAGAACCCGCACCACCTCGGCGCCGCTCAACACCATGGGCAGCCGCTTCCGCCGCCGCGGAATCTCCAAACCCAGCAGCCTGCGGCGAAAATCGTGAAGCCAGGTGCCGCGCCGGTGGTTCGATGGCTCCTCAGTCCGCTCCCTCGTTCCTCGGTCACGGTCTTCGGCCGCTTCGCTGACGACACAGTCGGCCCGGATGGCCGGCGAGGAGGAGGGGCCGCCGCCGTGGTGGCTGGCGAAGCGATTTTTGCCGCAGTCTGCATGGAGTCAAAGCCTGGCCACACATCTTGTCAAAGGTCGTGCGCAGCGCAGACAGATGCCCGGCGACCCAGGAGCTGCTCGCCCCGCCGTCGACGAGCAACTCGAGGAACTCCCGGACATCCTCGCGCGTCGCCGCATGCGGAGGCCGCGCGAGCCAGCGCAGAAAGACCTCCAGAACCCGGCGATAATTCCGCTGGGTGGATGCCTGATAGAAGCGGATCTTCAGCTCGCGCCGGATGCGGCGCAGGAACTCCTCCGCGCTGGGCCTCTCCCGGGCCAACGAAACCACCGCCTCCTCAGCCAGATGGTCCACGATGGCATCACGCGGGGCGTAGCGACCGCGCGCGGCGCGAGCAATGGTCAGAGAGCCAGGACGTCTGCGGGGCAGCATCCGGGGGCGGGGCAGGGTCATTTCCATGGCAGGGCTCCTTGCTGGTGTTCACTGAAGACATCTGTCTGCAGTCTCCCCAGCAACACCCGTGCCAAGACCCCAACACCTTCAACCCGAGCCCCATCCGCGTTCCGTCACACCGTTGCGCCCCACATCCCCCCCAGCGCAACGGTTCTACAGCAGCCGTGAGCCGAAATCAGGAGTCCCCGCTGCCCGCCCCCGCCGCGCGCTCGCGCCGCAGGCGCGGCCCGATCTCGGTCAGCGCCAGATAGACGCTCAGGCCGACGGTCGCGACCCAGAACTCCAGGGCGTAGAGCCGACGGGTCACCATGTGTTCGAAGGGGATCTCGCGAGCCACCTCCCACAGCGGCCCGGAGGTCTGCTCGGGCGCCCAGACCACGAACACCATATAGGCGGCGTAACCCATCTGGACGAGGAAGTTGATGATGATCGCGGCATGGATCAACAGCCAGATCCACCCGACCAGGCTTCGTCTCGTGCCAGCCACCACTCAGTCCAGCCCGCGCTGTAGCCGGTCGCTCGCGGAGAGCTTGGCCAGCGGATCATGCTTGTCCCACTCCTTGGCCAGCTTCTGCAGTTTCTTGGGAGGCTTCCCAGGAAGCTTGACCACGAACACGACCAACAGGTCGCCGCGGCCTCCCCCGCGGATCTCGGGCATGCCGCGGCCCGAGACCAGCACTTCGGCCTTCAACCCCGCGCCCGAGGGTAGCTTGACGTCGATGTTCTTGCCGTCGACCCCGTCGAACTTGAAGCGATGCCCCGTCAGGCTCTCTCCCACGGTGATCGGGATCACGCAACGCAGGTGCGAGCCGCCCCGCTGGAAGACAGCATGCGGCGTCAGCCGGGTCTCGACGATCAGGTCTCCAGGCAGACCGCCCTGCGGTCCCTCTTCACCCAGCCCGCGCAGCCGCAAGCGGGTGCCGTCGTCGGCGCCGGCCGGGATGTCGACCGTGACCTCACGGTTCTTGGGCACGCGGCCCCCACCGTTGCAATCTTTGCAGGGGTCATCGATGCTTGTGCCCTTGCCCTGGCAGTGGGGGCAGGTGACGATCTGGATGAACTGCGAGAAGCCCTGCCGCTGCACGCGCTGCACCTGGCCCTGGCCGTCGCAGGTGCGGCACTTGCTGACTTCACTACCAGGCGCGGCGCCCTTGCCCTCACAGGTCTTGCAATCGGCCTCGACCTCGAAGTCGAAGCTCTTCTTGAGCCCGGTAAACGCCTCTTCGAGGCTGATCTCGAGCCGGTACAATATCGAGCTGCCGCGCGCGGGACCCCGCTCCCGTTGGCTGCGGCCGCCGCCGAAACCGAAACCTCCAAACAGATCAGACAAGTCGAAGCCGAAGTTGCCGAAGCCCCCGAAGTCGAAGCCGCCGCCCCCAAGGCTGTGTCCATAGCGGTCGTACTTGGCCCGCTTGTCCTCGTCAGACAGGACCGCGTAGGCTTCTTGGGCTTCCTTGAATTTCTCCTCGGCGCCATTCTCCTTGCTGACATCAGGGTGGTACTTGCGTGCCAGCTTGCGGAAGGCGGTCTTGAGCTCTCTGTCATTGGCGGTCTTGCCGACCCCCAACACCTCATAGTAGTCGCGTTTGGACATGATTCCCCGTCTGTCTGTCTGGCTACAACAAACGCCCGTCGCTGGGCGTTGTTCGTCGCGCTATTCTACGCGCTGAGATCTTCGCGGAAAGCTTCGCGTTGCTCTTCGCTGAAGGCGGTCTCGCCGCTCAACTCGTCGAGGTCGCAGCCGATGGCCACGGGCACCTCTCCCTTGGTGACAAACTTCAGGTACTGTACCGAAGACAGGCGGTCGTCTCCGATCTGACGGGGATCGAACCGGGCATACGCTCTCTCGCCGGACGGCAGTTTGAGGTACAGATGCTTGGGCAGGCCCAGCCAGCGGGTCAGCTTCTGGTCGCGCTCGGCGGGGTCGTCGATGCCGATCAAGAGGCTGCAGCCCAACTCGCCCTCCCCTCCGAGGAGCTCGTTGTAGGTCGTCATCTCGTGCAGGATGTCGGCTTCCTTGACGATCTTCTCTGCCCGCATCATCTCCTGGATCTGGTAGAGCGTGGTGTCATGGTTCTCGAACAGGAAGTAGAGGTTCTCGCCGAGCTGTACACGCCGGCGGTCCTTCTGCTCGAGGAAGTGGGGACGCAGCTCGTCGCGCTTCTCACTGTAGGTGACGAAGTCGAGAACTTCGTCGCGCGTCACGGTTTTCGTCATGATTCTTCTCTCCTTCTGTGTGCGGCCTAAGAGCTCGCATAGATGACGAGCCAGACCAGGCATGCGATCAGCCCCAGGCTGACCAGCAGCGTGAGGATCAGGCCCGTGTATTGCTGCTTGCGCGGCAACGGCTTGAAGTCTGAGCCGGTGTATGCCCGCGCCAGAATGCTCATCGGGTGCAGCGGCTTGACGCCCGCGAACTGCTTGAACTGGATCGCGGCCAGCGGGCAGTCGGTCGCCCAGACCTCGCTATCTTGTTCCTTCATGCCGTCGAAGGCTTTCTGTCCGACACGCCCCGAGGACTCGAAGGTCTCGACTTTCATCGCGTAGGTGCCGTCGTGGCCGCAGCACTCCATCACCAGCTTGGGTTGGACGCCGGGCAACTTCTTCAGCAGGTCGCGGGCTTTGAAGCCGATCCCCTGCACGCGCAGGTGGCAGGGAGCATGGTAGGACACCGGTTGCTCGGGGGAGCTCTTGAAGTCGGTGTTGAAGCGCTCCTCTTTGCGGATCGACCAGAGGAATTCGCTCGGATCCATCACGGCGTCGGCGACTTTCTGCGCACGCTCGCGCTCTGCCTCGGACACCAACTCAGGATACTCTCGCCGCAGCATCATCGAGCAGGTGGGGTTGATGGCCAGCACCTTGGCGCCCTTGTCGACATAGGGCTCGAGGACGTCCAGGTTCTGCTTCGCCCAGGCCCGCAGCTGCTCGAGGTTGCCGCTCTCCCAGGCGGGCATGCCGCAGCACTGCAGGCCCTTGCTGCAACCGAGGTTGACTTTGTTCTTCTCGAGCACGGTACAGGTATCGATGCCGATCTGCGGCTCGTTGTTCTGCACATAGCAGGTCTGGAAGAGCACCGCCTCGACGCCCGGCTCGCGTAGCTTCCCTGCGCGGGTCGCCCAGCTCTCGAAGGTCTGCTCGGCGAAGTCGGGCAGCAACTTCTGGCGGTGGACCCCCAGCATTTTCTCCATGAACCAGCGGTGCAGTCCCACGCGGTTCATGATATTGGCCATACCCAGGCTGAGGCGCGCCATGCTGCCGGCCTTGTCCGGGTTCCCCAGCACCTTGTCGCGCAGCGGAACGCCATCTCGCTTGGCAGCGATCGCGCGGTGGCGATGGACCAGCTTGGGAAAATCGACCTGGAATTCGTGGCTGTCCCGCGGCGTGTACGGGCACTGGACCTCGCACAGCTTGCATTGGAAGCAAGCGTCCATCACCTGCTGGGTGTTCGAGTCCGTCAGCTTGCGGACGTCTCCGTCATAGCTCTCGTCGATCAGTTTGAACAGAATCGGGAAGGAATCGCAGTACTTGAAGCACATGCGGCAGCCATGGCAGACCTCGAAGATGCGGGTCGTCTCTTTGTCGAGCGCCGCGACATCCCAATACACTTCCTGGCGTGGATCGTAGCAGAGGCCGTCGGTCGGCAGGTACGAGATGTGTTCGCTGTCGGTCATGGCCGCCTCCAGATGATCCCATAGACAAGGGGGGCCCAGCGCCCCCCGGTCGATCTGCGGACTGGTATGCCGGTCTCAGCTGATGCTTTCGAGCATCATCTGGAAGCGACCCGCGTGGGATTTCTCGGCCTTGGCGAGGGTCTCGAACCAGTCGGCGATCTCGTTGAAGCCTTCTTCCCGGGCAGTCTTGGCCATACCGGGGTACATGTCGGTGTACTCGTGGGTCTCACCGGCGACGGCGGCGCGCAGGTTGTCATCGGTCTCGCCGATGGGCAGGCCCGTCGCCGGGTCGCCGACCTTCTTGATGTAGTCGAGGTGCCCGTGCGCGTGGCCCGTCTCGCCTTCGGCGGTCTGGCGGAAGTTGCCGGCGACCTCGGGGTAGCCCTCGACGTCGGCGACTTTGGCGAAGTACAGGTAACGGCGGTTGGCCATCGACTCACCAGCAAAGGCGTCTTTCAGGTTCTGGTGGGTCTTGCTTCCCTTGAGATCAGGCATGTTTGAGAACTCCTACTATTTTGGTCCAGTTCTGACTCCGACAGAACTCTATCCTATGCAACCCAGAGGAGCATTTCAATCCTTGATGTGAAGCCGTGATCTGCCGGTGTCACGCCATGATGTGGCTGCGCTTCTGGTAGACGTAGTCGCCGATCCTACGCGCCCGCTCGAGCTCTTCTTCGCTCATCGGGGGCGCACGCAGGGCCCGGATGGCCTCCTGGACGTGGGACCGCTCGGAGGGACCGCAGAAGACCAGGTCGATCTCGGGCCGCGCCAGCACGAAACGGTAGCAATCGGCCGCGCTCAGAGGCCCGAGCTCGGGGGGAATGCGTTGCGCGTCGAGCAGATGTCCCCAGCGCGTGGCCGTGTAGCCGAACACGCCAGGTCCTCCCTCGGCGGGCAGGAAGGGAAAGACCTCCTTCTCGGCACCCCGGTGGCAGGCGTTGTAGCGCAGCATGATCACATCGATGTTGCGGTCTTCGATGTACTTCTGGAAGGTAGGCCGGTGGTGGCAAGACACCGCGATGGCCCGGCAGAGGCCCTGCTCGCGCAGCTTGAGGGCCGCATCCATCACTCGCCGGCTCGGGGGCTTGTTGTGCATGCCGAGCAGCAGGATGTCGGCACGCTCGAGCCGTAGCCGCCGCAACGCCCAGCACAGGCTGGCCTTGACCAGCGTGCCGAGGCGCGCATAGGACTGCACCACCACGACCAGCTCGTCACGATGTCGTGGGGCGAGGTTGCGGATCGCGCGCCCCATTCCGCCCCGGCGTATGCTTCCCCAGTAGAAGACGTTGATCCCCGCCTCGAAGCCTTCTTCATAGGCGCTGGTCGGCGCGTTGAAGCTGCCGCCAAAGCCGATGCGTGAAACCCGCAAGTCCGTGCGGCCGAGTTGCCGTTTCTGTGGTTGGTCCATAGTTCCTCGTCTATTGCGCCCGCAGGCCTGTGGCTGAGGATGGCATACCGTCGCCGCAGAACACAAGATCTGTCAGGGACAACATTCCTTTTCGCCGGGCCTGCGCGGGGGTATGATGCAATCCGGAGGACCTGCCATGCCCCGACGCGCCCTGATCTGCCTGCTGTTCGTTTTGGCCTGCTGTCTTTCCGCCGACACCGTGGTGCTCAAAGATGGACGCACGCTGTCGGGGCGTGTGTTGGAAAAGGACGGCGAGCATCTGGCCCTGCAGGTCACCTTCGGCACTCTGTACATCCCGCTCGAGGACATCGCTGAGATCCTGGCCGAGCCCTCCTTGCTCGATATCTTCGAGGAGTCTCGGGCGGCGTGCGAGACTGTCGAAGACTTCGAGGCCCTGCTGGCCTGGTGCGAAGAGACCGGCTACCCCAGCTACGACGCCCGTCGGGCCCTGAAGGCGGCGCGCATCGCCCGCATCCGCAGGCAGCATCCCGATGACTGGTGCCTGACCTGCGGGGGGGCCCAGCTGGTTGCCTGCGAGGCCTGCGAGGCCGACGGGCATATCGAACATCGCTGTGAGGACTGCACGGGCGAGGGCGCCGTGCCTTGTCCGGAGTGCCTCGAACATCCGGGAACATTCATCTGCGTCCCGTGCGAGGGCAGTGGCAGCGCGGCCAAAGACTGCCGGCCCTGCCGCACGACGGGTTTGGTGCGTTGCGATGCCTGCAAGGGCGACAAGCGTCGCCGCTGCAGCACCTGTCGAGGCGCGGGAGTGGTTGAGGATCTGGTCGAGACCTACGTCTACCTCAATGGTCAGCTCGTGCCCGCCAAACGCGTGGTGTACGTCGAGTGTGGCACTTGTGATGGCCGCCGTGACGTCACCTGCAGGCGCTGCAATGCCGAGGGGCAGGCCACCTGTGGCCGGTGTTCTGGCCACGGCAGCGTGCCTGAGCGCTGTTCCGATTGCCGGGGCAGGCCGGTCCGTCGCTGTCCGACCTGTCGAGGCAAAGCCGAAGCCGACTGCGCTGTCTGCAAGGGCCATGGTGAGATTCCCGAGGATTGTCCCGAGTGCGATGATGGAAGTCACGGTTGCTTGAGCTGTGACGGACAGGGATGGGGGCGTGACAACGCGCCAGGAGAGCAGCCGTGAACCAAGGTGAGTATGAGGTCCCAGCCGGGCAACGCGGACGCGATGCGGCGGTTTTCGCCACCAAGCGCGAGACACCGACCCGCAATCCAGCCACCCGTGTGGTGCAGATTGGGGCCGTGTATGAGCAGGAATCGGTGCTCGACCTGCCCTGCGGCGATGGCATGTTCGCGGTCGCGTATGCAGCCAAATGCCGGGCGGTGGTCGCGCTCGATTCGCGCCAGCCCTTGTTGGAGATGGCGCAGGCTCTGATCCGAAAACGTGAGCTCGAGAACGTGCATGTGAGGCGTGTCGGAGACCCCGGGGATCTGAGGCTGCCCCCGGGGCAATTCGACCTGGTGGTCTGCCACCATCTCGGCAGCTTCGAAGATCCTGAGGGCATTCTGAACGAAGCCAAGAAGCAGGCCAAGCGCATGGTGGTCTGGGCTGAGCCGGTGGGGCCTGAAAACAGGAACGGCCGCAACTTCCTCGACTCGTTGCTCGAGCAGCGCAACGGCTATCCGTCGCACAGCCTCTCCGAGAGCCAGGCGGTCGCGCTCAGCGCCAAGGGGGGCTGGGTGCTGCAAGAGCGCGCAGCTCTGCGCCACTTGCGGAAGTTCTCGGACTGGGCCGGCCACCTGGCGCGGGACGAAAAGGATGCACTGCGGGACGACCTGGTCGACGACATGGAGCCGAACGACGCCGACCTGTTTCCCCATTTCTCGGGTCGAGAGCTCTCCTTCCTTGAGCGTTGGCTGGTGCTGTGCCTGGTCCGTGGCTAACAGCGCCAGTATCTCCACGCGCAAATTCCGGTACACCCTGTAGGGGCGGGGTTTACCCCCGCCCGGAGCGAAACGTCCGAGACCGTGGGAGAGCGAAGCGTCCGAGTCTGCGAGGTGGTAAATACCTCCCCTGCAAGAGTTTGCTGGCAGCCCACCGATGCCTCCACGCGCAGATTCCGGTAGGGCGCCAGCCCAGCCCAAATGGTGACAGGGGCTTCCGCCCTGCACACGCATCGCCTATCATACCCCTCCAAATTCTCCGCCTCTGGAGACCTGCAGCTTGGCGTTGGCTTTCAAACGTGTATTGAGTCTACTCGGGCTGGTGCTTGGCGCCGGTCTGCTGTACCTCTTCGCTGTCTGGCGTGCCGGGACGGCCCTCGATGCGGCCCTGCTCGTGCCGTTTCAGCAGCCGGTCTGGACACTGCTGCCCCTCGTTGGGGCGGGCGTGCTGCTCTACCTGCATGTGGCCTGTGGGTTGTTTCCCGCCGAGCCGGGCATCCGCTTTTTCAACTGGGCCGTTTTCCTGCTGTCTCTGTGTGCGCCGGTGTGCTGGCTGTTGCTGCTGCATGTCTGGCAGCAGGGCCTCCCGAGCGCCTGGTTGTTGGCGCTGACGGCGCTCGGAGCAGGGGAAGGCCTGATGGGTCTGCTCTGCCTGATCTGGGCCTGGTGCCAGAGCCGCCGGGCGCTGCGTCTGCTGATCCCGGCGAGCCTCTGTCAGCTGGTGGGGCTGGGCCTGTTCGCGGCCTGCCTGGCGCTGGGCGGGGGAGCCTGAGATGGGACTGCGTTATTGCGAGGTCTGCGGAGCCCTGATTCCCGCCAAGGAAGCGCGCCTGGCATCGAGCGCCAAGGAGTTCATCTGTCCGCGCTGTTTCGAGAGCCGGAAGGCGCTGGTGCAGTCTGGTTCCGATGCCAGCATGCAGATGAAGAGCCCTTCAGCCCTGCCCAAAGACAGCGGCAACGTGCGCTTCAACTGCCTGGGCTGCAAGCGCCAGCTGAAGCGCAAACGGGTTGCGTTGATGCGGCGTTTCCGCTGTCCTCAATGCGACCTCGAGCAGAATCTGTTTCCTGACGGGCACGTCGAGTCCTTGGAGAAGCAGCCGGACCCCGATGACCCGATCAAGTTCGCCAACCAGAGCGTCGATGCCTCAGAGGTCGGGGAGCTCTTTGATGACGATGATCTAAAGCTCGAGGATGAGGACGAGCGGGCGGGCGCGCTCGAAGAGGAGCCCGGCGACGCATCGTCATCCTCGAACGCAGCCGCGAAAGTCGTCAAAGCGCCACGCTCCTCAAAGCGCATCAAGGCGCCGCGGCGCCGGAAAGACGCCAGCGGCTCGGGGCGTCTGCGGGCCAGGTCTGCGGATCCCGAGAGCGAGCAGGACTCAGAGGTTGAGGAGAGCGCCGAGGCCGAGGAGCGGCCAGGTCGGCGATGGCTGCGCGTGCTTCTGATCGTGCTTGTGCTTGTGCCGCCGATCCTGGCAGCTGTGCTGCTCGCGGGGACGTGGGAGCACGATGGTTTTGCGCGTCGGGGTGGTCTGGGAGAGCTGGTCGAACGAGGAACGCAGAACGTCGAGAGGGGCCTGCAACGCCTGGCTCATGACGGCTGGCTGCAGCCCCCCGCAGACACGACGAGCGGCGACACGCTGAGGGTCGGCGATGCTGAGTGAGCAGCACGCACTGGCAGGGCTGGCGGCGCCCTATGGCCTCGACCAACGGTCGTGTGAGCGGCTGCTGGCGATGCTGCAGGCTGTCCGCAGCTCACCACACAACCTGGTTTCGCGCCGTGATCGCGAGTTGTTGCTGGGCCGGCATCTGGCAGACTCCTTGCAGGCGCTTCCCATTCTTCGGCCTGGAGCCTTGCTGGACCTCGGTTCAGGAGCCGGTTTTCCGGGCCTGGTGCTCGCCTGTTGCACACCCGAAAGGCGGGTGGTCCTGGTCGAGTCGAACCGCAAGAAGGCAGGCTTTCTGCGAGAGACCGCGGCCCAACTCGAGCTGCCTGAAGTCGAAGTCGTGGCTCGGCGTAGCGAAGAGCTGGCCCGGGAGCCTGCCCGTCGAGCCGCCTTCCCTCAGCTGACGGTCCGGGCGGTCAGCGCACTGCCCGGGTTGCTTGAGCTGGCCGCTCCTCTGCTTGAGCTCAACGGTCTGCTGTTGGCTTGGAAAGGCAAGGGGGCGGTCACCGAGCTCGAGCGTTCCCGTAAGGCCGCGTCGGTGCTGGGAATCGAGCTCGAAGCCCGCCAGAGCTACCGGCTCGAGGACGGCCTCGAGCGGGTCCTGCTGCGCTTCCGCAAACGGCGGCCCACCCCGCAGCGTTTTCCTCGCCGGCCGGGTATGGCGGCACACACGCCCTTGCTATAGCGGCTTCAACCGCTTTGTTGCGTCAGCTGCCTTCGCGCCCGCTGCAGTAGCTCTCCACTGTGGCGGTCGTGGGGCGCGAGACGCACGGCCCGCTCCAGGTCTTCCAACGCCCCCTCGCAGTCGAGGCCACGCAGGCGCAAGCGCGCGCGCCCACGCAGGGCCTCGATGCTGCCGGGCTCGATACGCAACACTTGTGAGTAGTCCTGGTACGCACCGAGTCGGTGGTCGAGCGAAGTCAGCAGCGTGGCCCGCGCAAGCAGCAGGTCGACGTCTGCGGGCCAGCGCGCGAGGCCTCGGCCTAGAGCGCGCGCCGCCCCCCAGGCATCTCCCTGGCGCTCGATCGAGCGGGCATGTTCGAGACATTCCTGCGCTGTGTCTGGATCGCTCGCACAACGGGGCCCGAGCGAGCGCCGGAGCCAGCCGCCCGTACCGATCGCGAGCAGCGCGCACAGAGCACACGCCGCGGGGAGCAAGCCTGAGCTGTTCATCGCCAACCTCCAACGAGTTTCCGGGCTCTTCAGCAAGGGCTGTGCCAGTTCTTCAGCGGCCATGGCCAGGGACTGCCGGACTGAGAGCATGTCAGGAGGAGACAGACACTGTCCGCAGTCTTCGACATTGGCGACAGTCCGCAGGTTTGGCGTACATTGGACGAACACCGGTTCGGAGGACGGCGATGCCGCGATGGGCGTGGGCTCTGGGTCTCTTCGCTCCCCTCTTGTGGGGGCAGCAGTTTGTGACCTCTCCGCAGGAGGCCGCGCTCGAGGTCTATTTCGCGGGCGAGACCGAAGGCTCAGCGGCCTTGGCTGCACGGGTGCTGGAGTGGGTGGGGGGCGCCGAACGCAGCCTGTGGATGTTGGCCTACACCCTGTCGGACGCCGACCTGCTGGCCGCGCTCCGCGCTCATGCCGACAACCCGGACTTCGACCTGCGTATCCTGATGGACGGGCATCAATTCGAGACATTGACCGAAGATGCCGAGGATGCCGAGGCACAACAGCTGCTCTGGTTGCACGAGGCCGGACGGCTTGCCTTGCTCGAGCTCGAAGAGGGCCGCCAGCACGCGAAACTGATGTTGATCGACGACGGTCTGTTGGTCGCGGGAAGCAAGAACTGGTCCGACCTCGACGGCACCAACAAATGGAACGACCTCGTCGGCCTCTACGATCGCAAAGGGGGTTTGATCAAGGCGATGCGCAGCGCCTTTGAAGAGCTCTCTGCGCACGCCGGCTTCCCACGCGCGCCCCGCTTCAAGAAAAACCGGCTCGCGCCCGACACGACGGAAGAGCTGCTGGCGGCACTGGCGATCAATGCTCCCGGCGACGAGGCTCCGGTGCGCAACGAGCTGCTCGGTCTGGTGCGCCTGGCCGAGACCCGCATCGAGCTGGCGATGTTCTCCATCAACGATCCCGAGTTGATCGAGGTACTCTGGCAGCGCTCGCAGGAAGAAGAGCTGAGGCTGCGGATCCTGCTCGACAAGGTGCAGTACAAGAACCTCTCCTACCGTAAGGACAAAGAGGCGCTGACTCTTCGCGGCCAGCTCGAGGATCTGCTGGCCCGCGACCAGCTGCGCCTGGTCTCGGGCAAGCAGCTGCACCACAAATTCGCGCTGATCGATGATCTCGTGGCGACCGGCTCCGCGAATTGGACCAAGTCTGGTTGGAACAAGAACTGCGAGGCGATGTTCTTGCTTCTGCCTCCCAAGCGTGGCGAGCCACAGTTTCCAGCGTTGTATGCAGCCCAGCACGCGGTGATCTGGGACGCCTGTGCCCCCTGAACCTTTCGGCACGGACGACGTCTGCTCGGCCGAATGGAGCGAACATGCCCTTGCACGTCAGGACCCCGGTCTGGGACTCGCCAGCGTTGAGCCGAGCCTTCGGGGCGCCGGTCTGGCTGAAGATGGATGCCCTGCAGCCGGTCGGGTCCTTCAAGATCCGGGGGCTCGGCAGCTATTGCAGCGAGCTGGTGGCGCAGGGGGCCGCCGCTCTGATCTCGTCCTCGGGCGGCAACGCCGGCTATGCGGTCGCCTACGCCGGCAGGAAACTCGGTGTGCCCACCCATGTGGTCGTTCCTCGCAGGACCTCTGAGCAAGCGCGCCAGAATATGCGCGATGAAGGTGCCGAAGTGCTCGAACACGGCGAGATCTGGGACGACGCCCATGCACGTGCTCTCGAGCTGGCGGAGCAGACCGGCGGGGCCTATGTGCATCCGTTTGATGCGCCGAGCATCTGGCGCGGCCACGCGAGCATCATCGAGGAGGTCGCGGCCGAGCGTCCCGCCCCGGGTGCGGTGGTGGTGTCTGTCGGCGGGGGGGGATTGTTGTGCGGCGTGCTGACCGGCATGCACGCTGCCGGCTGGCAGGATGTGCCCGTGCTGGCGGTCGAGACCGAGGGAGCTGCTTCCTTCGCCCTGGCGGTGCAGGCCGGAGGTCCCGCCGACCTGGCCGAGGTGAGCTCGTTGGCGACCACCCTGGGGGCGCGGCGGGTCTGTCAAGAAGCCTGGGAGTGGACCCAACGCCATGCGATCACCGCCTGGCAGGTCAGCGACCGGCAAGCGGTTGAGGCCTGTCTGCGCTTCGCCGACAGTCACCGCGTGCTCGTCGAGCCCTCCTGTGGTGCGGCTCTGGCGAGTGTCTATCAGCAGGCAGAGCCCCTGCGGGATAGCAGTTCTGTGCTGGTGATCGTCTGCGGCGGCGCGGGAGTGGACCGCGGGGCGCTACGCGGCTGGCAGAAACAGGTGGATTTGGTGGAGAAAGGAGACCCCGATGGACACTGAAGACCGCTTCCGCATCGTGGCGGCCGCGGCCCTGACCGATGGCCAGTTCCACGACGCCGAGCGGCTGGTGCTGCAGCGCCTGGCCGTGGAATGGAAGATCCCCTTCCAGCGTGCGCAAGAGCTGGTGCGGCATGTCGGCACGGGCGGCGACGTGCCCGTCAATCCTCCCCGCGACCTCGATGAGCGCAGGCGGCTCTTCTACGATGTCATCGATGTGATCATCGCCGACGAGAAGCTCAAGGTTGCCGAGTTTGCCCTGCTACACAGCGTCGCTGATGCCTTCGGCGTGCCTCGCAAGGGCGTCAACCGTGCCCTCAAGCTCCGGCTCGCCGCCCGCGGAGCCCGGGCGGCCCGGGAAGAGGCCGCGGAGCCACTCGACGAGGTTGAAGAAGCCTCAGAGTCCGAGCACTGAGTGCAACTCCAGAGCTCCTGACATACCCACCTTTTCATTGAGACTTCGCTGCAGAGACTTCGGTCAGGTTTGGTCCATGCCTTCGATCTGCTGAGAACCGCCTGTAGCGTCGGTCTATGACCGACGAGATGATCGATCCGTATGGTGAACCGAGAACAGCTGGTTGCATCTCCGCCAGAGCGCCTTCCGGCGCTCACAGAGGCTGTCTCAGGGAACCGCTGGAGGCATGTGATTGGTTCCTGAAGACAATCTCAGGCCCCTGCGACTCGGCAGGAAAGACCGCCTTTTCTCTTTGTGGGGGAAGGGTTTACACCTCGAAGACTCGGACGCTTCGCTCCTCCCGCAAGGGAAGCGTCCGAGTCAGCGAGGAGGCGTAAACGCCGCCACTACATGACAACTCAAAGCAATCTTGCGACGAAGTCGCGTTCCCTGAGACAGCCTCTCAAAGAGCGCCGCTACAGAAGACGGCTTCGATTCCTGCGTGCTTCACGAAGCTGAAGGCCGTCGCAACGGATAGTGGCCGCCAAAACCCCTCCGGGCCGGTTGCATCGAACCGATGTCCGCAGCTCGCGACTCAGGCCCGGCGCCTGCGCTGTCCCAGCCAGAGGCTGGCCGTCAGCAGCGCGAGCATCCACCAGCCCCCAGCCAGCGAGCCTTCCGCCGTCAGCGCACAGCTCCTGCCACCTCCACCACCACCCGACGATGAGCTCGGAGTCGGGTTCACAGTCGGATTCGGATTCGGAGTCGGACTCGGATTCGGAGTCGGAGTCGGAGTCGGATTCGGAGTCGGAGTCGGAGTCGGATTCGGAGTCGGGTTCGGGTTCGGGTTCGGATTCCCCGACCCCAGCTCATAGGCCCCCGCATCCGGCGCGCTGCCCTGCGGACGCGCCATGCCTTCAAAGTCGTCGCTCGCGCCCACGTTCGCCATCATGTCCAGCGCCGGCGCGTTCCCCGCCAGCTGCAGATCCCCGGCCCCCGCGTTGACAAACCAACTCGCCTGGGCGTTCTCCAGGTTGTCCGCCACCGTCCCGGTCGCCCCATTGCGCGCGGTGACCGCGCGGTTGCTCAGGTTTCCCCGGATGTCGACGCCGGTCGTCGTCGCAAAGCGGTATTCGATCGCGTTGGGATAGCCATCTTCGAACCACACGGTGTTGTTGTAGCAGGCCGTGTCTGGCGAGTCCCAGATGCCGATCCCCACGTCTCCGGTGCTGATGGCAGCCGAGCGCACGAAGACATTGTTGCGGATCACTCCCCCGGAGTGGTCGAAGCCGCTGCGCTGCACCAACCCGAAGTGGATCCCGCGTTCGCAGTCCTCGAAGCGGTTGCTCTCGCAGATCGTGTCTCTGCTGCCTCCCCACATCAGCACAGCGGGCCCCGCCAGGCCGCTACCGGGGAACGCCAATATGCGCCGGAACAGGTTGTGGCGGATCCGCCAGTTCTTGCCTCCGATGATGTCGATACCATTGGTGTAGTCATCCCGGCAGGTGCTGGTGTATTCCATCAGCGTGTACTCGACCAGGCCCTCGTCGCACCCGACGCCAAACTGGCCCGAAGAGCCCTTGATGAACTGCTCGCCCGCATCGATCAAGCGGCAGTTGTAGATGTGGGGCGCGTGCGCCCCCTGCTCTCCCGCAAGCTGGATGGGATGGTAATAGACTTCGCGGATCGTCAGGTCGGCGATCAGGATGCCGTTGACCGCTGCGACATGGATGCCGTGCGGGATCGCCTGATTGTTCATGCCGGCCCCCAACAGCACCACATCGGCGGGATCGCCCGTGGCGCCGCGCAACCCGACGTTGCTCAGCCCACCTCCGAGCCACAGGGTGTTGGTCAGCGCATAGGTGCCCTGCGCGAGAACGATGATCTGGTTGGACTGCAGGTTCTGCACCGCAGTCTGAAGCTCGGCTTCGTTGGCCACGGGAACCTCGGTGGTGCCTGCCGGGTTGGGCAACACCGGTGCCGCGTCCCAGTCACGGGCAACCAGGGGAAGGGTGAACAGTACAGCGAGCAGGACGGGAGCAACTCTCACAGCCAGGCCTCCAAAGGGATTCTCCTCCGTGGCTTGTGAACGCAGACCGGGCAGGAAGGTCAGCAGGTTTTTTCGTAGACTTGAATCATCCGGTGCGCGGCCGCCCACAATCCCGCGCCGCCGGACGTAGCCCAAGGGGACGCCATGAGCGCCGAAGACGACCTGCCCACACAGATGCACCTCTCTGAGCTCCTGGGCGGGTCGCCTGGCGATGACCCCGCGCAGCCGGCGGGGACCTTGAGCATCCGTCCGGCCGGCAGTGACCTCAGAGAGCTGCGTGACACGCTGCCGACCCTGGCGTTGGCGGGCAGCGGCGCGGCCAAACCCTATCTGGAGATGCTGGGCGAGCTGGGGCAGGGGGGCGCCGGCATCGTCCACCTGGCGCGGCAGATCCCTCTGGGACGAAGGGTCGCGGTCAAGAGTCTGAAGCGGGATAGCGAACAGGCCAGCGATGAGCTGCTGCGGGAAGCCCGCATCACGGGTCTGCTCGAACACCCGAACATCGTGCCGGTGTACACTCTCGGCCAGGACGCCCGCGGTCTGCCCCTGCTCGTGATGAAGCGGGTTGAAGGCCGATCTTGGCGCGCTCTATTGCAGGCCGACCGCGGAGAGCACCAGCTCCTGTCTGAGACCGTCCTGCGCCGGCACGTAGAGATCTTGATGCAGGTCTGCAACGCCGTGTCGTTTGCCCACAGCAAAGGCATCATCCACCGCGACCTCAAGCCCGAGAATGTGATGATCGGCGGCTTCGGAGAGATCTACGTGCTCGACTGGGGCATCGCCATCGCGGTCAGCACCGAGGGGCACGAGCAACTCGGCTGGACGCGGGAGGTCGACGGGCTGGCAGGCACTCCGGCCTACATGGCTCCCGAGATGGTCGACGGTGATCTCATGGCGCTGGGGACCCACACCGACATCTACCTGCTCGGAGCGGTGCTGCACGAGCTGATCTGTGGGCAGCGCCGGCATCGGGGAACGGGACTGGCCGCGGTCCTTGCCAGCGCATCCACGTCCACGCCCTACACCTACGGCCCTGAGCAACCCAGCGAGCTGGTGGAGATCTGCCAGCACGCGATGCGGCGCGATCCGGCCGAGCGCTTCCCCGACGCGGCGACGTTGCGCGATGCGCTCGCGGGCTACTTGCAGCATCACTCCTCGGTCGAGCTTGCAGCCGAGGCGCACCTCCGTCTGAAGGCGCTGGCCGTGGCATTGTCGGAGGAGCAGGCGCGGGTCGAACAGCTGTTTGCCGAGTGCCGCTTCGCCTTCCAGCTCGCGCTCAAGGCCTGGCCGGAGAACCCTGAGGCCCTGCGCGGGCTCGAACGTGCCCTGCGGCTGATGGTCGACTTCGAGCTCGGTCGCGGTGCCTACGAGCGTGCAACCCACCTGCTCGAGGCCCTGCGCGAGCCCGACGCCGAGCTCCAGCATCGGCTCGAGGCGTTGCGGCTCCGTCTGGAGCGCGATCAACAATCGCTGTCCCGCCTGCGGCAGCACGACTTCGAGACCGACCTGGATGTCTCCGCCCGCTTGCGCGGCCTGGTTGCGCTGGCCATGGCCTGCATTTTCTCTGTGGTTCCGTTCATGGCCGGGGCGCTCGCCTATGCGGGCTGGCTCGAGTTGCCGGGCTGGCAGATCCTGGTGTTTCCTGCCGGCGGTCTACTGGTCTTTGGAGGCGGGTCCTGGCGCCTGCGCCATCTGTTCCTCAAGAACCGCGCCAACCGGGCGGTGGTCGGCAGCGTGATGTTTGCCTTCGTCAGCATCTTTCTGCACAGGTTGATCGCGCTGCGGCATGGCGCGCCGCCGCACCTCGCGCTCGGTCAGGATATCGGGATCATGTTCGCGATTGTCGGCACCCTGGCCATCTGCCTCGACCGGCGCCTCGGCTGGGCGGCTGCCTGCTTCCTGCTGACAGGCCTGGGCGTGGCCGCCTGGCCCGCGGGTGCGTTGATGGTCCTGGGAGTCGGAGTGGGACTGGGCCTGGGCGCCGTCTGGTGGGTGTGGCGCTAGCCCGGATCCTGGAGACGGATTCGGGCGAACCGAGCCTACTTTCCTTCCGCCGCCTTGAGCTCTTCGGACAGCTTCTGCTGCAACGCATAGAGGATATCGCGCCGGCTGATCTGCCCGACCAACTTGTCGTCGTCGACGATGGGCATGCGCCGGAAGTGGTTGCGCAGGAAGATCCCGGCGGCGTAGTAGACGTCCATCTTCGACGGGATCGACACGACCTTGCGGGTCATGTACTGCTCTACATTCCCGCGCGGGATGTCGGCGCCCACGCCACCTTCGGCCAGCAGCTTCAAACAGTCCTTCTCAGAGAGGATGCCGACCAACTTCTCGCCCTCGGTCACCGGCGCACCAGAAATGCGGTGCTTGAGGAGGAAATCCACCGCGTCATAAATGTCGACGTCAGGGGACAGGGTATGCAGCTCAGAGGCCTGAACCATATAGTCGCGGACCTTGGGAAGGGGCATCGCATCCTCACTGGCTGTGTTTATCGCATCGCGTCATTCCAGTGTAATCCAGGCGGATGGGACTGTAAAGCCGGAATCATCGCTCCATAATCGATGTTCGGGTCCATCCCCAAGCTCGCTTCTGTTTCCGCACCAGAAGGCCGGAACAGCCTGTCCTTGCAGGGGATGGCTTGTGCCTGGATGTCGGGAATTTCGGGGACAAACCTGGATGTAAATCCCATTCAGATCTAGAATTGCATCGTTCCCGGTCCACATTCCGTTTGCGGAGGCTGCCATGGGCGCGCTGAAGACCCTGCTGATCCATCCACCCCAGTTTGCGCTCTACGCGCCTTTCCTGGCGGTGCCCACGGTCACGGCCTATGTGCGCGAGCAAGGGTACCCGTGCGACCAGTGGGACCTGAACTTGCTGGCCAACCGCCGCATGCTGACCCCCGAGTGGCTGTCGCGCTGCGCCGCGAAGATCCGTGCTCGGGGCGAGATCACGGCCCAGGGACAGGCCGCCCTCGACAGCCTCGAGCGCGTGGTCGCTGAGCTCCCCGCGGCGCTCGCCGACCTTAAACGCAAAGAGAACCTGCTCGAAGATGCCGTGCTGGAACACAGCTTTTCCACCATCGACAGCGCGTATGCGATCATCAACGCGGCCTTTGCGCCGACCGAGATCAGCTACAACCTGAAAATGCGCTATGCGATGGACAAGTTCGACGACATCGAGGCCGCCATCGTCGACGAGCAGGAGAATCCCTACCTCGAGCTCTACCGCGAGGAATTCGTCCCCCGCATCATCGCAGGCGGTTACGACCTGGTCGGGATCGGCATGGCCTTCGATGAGCAGCTGGTCGGCGGGCTATCCCTGGCCAAGGTGCTCAAAGAGATGGCGCCCGAGATCCACATCGTCGCCGGCGGTACCCTGCTGACCAAGCTCTCGGTGTCGCTGCAGAAGCTGAACAAGATGTTCTCACCGCTCGACACGGTG
The DNA here is from genome assembly GCA_029260765.1 of Planctomycetota bacterium. Lineage (GTDB taxonomy): Bacteria > Planctomycetota > J058 > JAJDCP01 > JAJDCP01 > JAJDCP01. The sequence goes on along the minus strand of JAJDCP010000128.1, from coordinate 34,812 downwards.
ATCCTCTATGAGGGCGAGACGCCGATCATCAAGCTGATTGAGCATCTGTCGGGGAACCTGTCCCGCGAAGAGGTTCCGAATCTGCTGTACCGCACCGCCGAGGGCCTGCACGCCAATCCGATGGGCAACGAAAAGATCGACGAGCTGCCTGCGCCCGACTACGGGGGCTTCCCACTCGACCAATACCTGTTGCCGCACGTGATCTTCCCGATGCTCACGACCCGTGGTTGCTACTGGAAGAAATGTGCCTTCTGCACCCACCATCACAGCTACGGCTGGGAGTACCGGAACCGCAAGAAGAACAAGCTGGCCGACGACGTCTACGCGCTGCAGAGCCGCTTCGGAGCCGAGTACTTCTACTTCGTCGACGAGGCCGTGCCCCCTTCGAACCTGCGGGTGCTGGCCGAATACGGGCTGACCGAGCGAGGCAAGGGCATCCGTTGGTTCGGCGACATGCGGTTCGAGCGGCACCTGATGGAGGACGACTTCAACAAGCTGCTGCACGACGGGGGCTGCCGGGTGTTGATCTTCGGTATGGAGTCTGCCAACCAGCGCGTGCTCGACCATATGCTCAAGGGCGTCGAGATCGAGACGATGAGCGAGTCGCTCAAGTCGATGCACAAGAACCGCATCTTCAGCATCTTGATGTACTTCACCGGCTTCCCGACCGAGACCGTCTCAGAGGCCCAAGACACGGTGAAATTCATCGAGGCGCATCGCGAGTACATCGGGGCCTTTGCCCAGGGGCACTTCCAGCTGCTCGAAGGCGCTCCTGTACACGTCGACCCGGAAGCCTACGGCGTCACCAGCATCATTCCACCCCAGAACGATCTGTCGACCGAGTACGGATATACGGTGCGCAGTGGACTGACGCAGCAGGCCGCCGGCCAGATCGCCGACGCGATCGGACGGCGGCGCCGGGTCGACACCAAGTTCGGCCAGAACTGGAGCCGCGAGCTGATCCTGTTGCGCGAGTCGGCCCGCTACGATATGCACAAGTCGCAGCTCGAAAACATGGAAGCGGCCCTGGCGGGCTGAGCCTTGGCAGACTCTCCCTCGAGGCAGCCACCGCCCCTGCCGAGGCAGGTGCCGCGCGGCGCACGTCCCGTACTGGGACCCAACTTCCTCGAGCGCCCTCCACGTATGCTGCTGCCCCTGGTGGCCTTGGGCCTGGTGCTCTATGGCTCGGCGATGCTCAGCCTGGGCTTCCTCGAGAGCGGCCAGCTGCAGGTGGGCTGGGCACTCAATTGCTGCGGAGCGGTCCTGCTGGCACCGATCGGTGCGGCGGTGCTGGTCGAGATCCTCGGCGCCCTCAGCCCCGACCCCCGGCTGGCCCGGGCTCCGAAGCAGGCAGCCCTGGTCTGGCGTTGTGAGCGTCTGGAGCAGGACGACCTGCGCTGGCGCGACGGGCTGCTCAGCGTCGCGGAAGACCAACTCTGGATCTTGCCCGCAGATGGACCCGCTGAGGGCATTCCCCTGACGGACATCACCGGTGTGGCGCGGAATGCCGCGGACGGTCTGTATGCGGGCGGGTTTGTGGGTCTTGAGGTGATCAGCTTCTATCTGGCTGAGGGAGTGCTCGACGTCCGCCTGCGCGGTGGGAAGCGTCTGTTGCGGACGCTTGCAGGGTGGGGGCTGCCTTAGCCGAGCCGGGCCCTGCGCGCCCCGATGAAGAAGCCCGTCAAGGCGCCCACACCGGTGACGAGGCCCAGGCCGAACATCGCTGAGGCGGTGATCAACCAACCGACTCCTTCGGCGGCCAGATCGAGCGGAATCTCCATATGCCTGCCCCCCTGTTGCTTCTGTATAGATCTATCGGTTGCCTCCCGGTTGCTCACGAGAACAGGCCTCGAAATCTGGACGGCAACCTGGAACAATCGTTGCACCCGCATCCGGAGACCTCGATGGAGCTCGCGCAGCTGCAGGAATTCTGGCAGACCAGCCTCGGGGTCGATTGCCTGGAGACCCTGTCTCCCCTGAAGACCCTGAGCCTGGGCGCTGAAGGCCCGGCGGCCCCAGGCGCCGTTGCGCTGTTTCCACCCGGCAAGGGTTTTGTCCCGCTCGAGCCCCTCGGCTCCGGCGGGATGGGCGTCGTCGTGCGCGCCCGCCAGAACTGCTTGGGCCGTGAGGTGGCGCTGAAGACGCTGCATCCGGAGCGCAATGAGGGAGCCCGGGGCAGCCGCGCCCGTCGCAACTTCCTCGCCGAGGCGCACATCCACGGCCGCCTTGAGCATCCCAACATCGTCCCGGTGCACGAGCTCGGGGTGAATGAACAGGGCGAGCTCTACCTGGCGATGAAGCTGGTCGAGGGCCGTTCCTGGCGTGCACTCCTCGACGAGCGCTCCGCCGGCGCTGACCTCGAGCTGCAGCTGGAGGTCTTACTGCAGGTCTGCAATGCGGTCGCGTTTGCACACAGTCGCAAGGTCGTGCACAACGACCTGAAACCCGACAACGTGATGCTCGGCCCCTTCGGTGAGGTCCAGGTGATGGACTGGGGGTTGGCGGTCAGCTTCGGGCCCCCCGAGCCAGACAGCCCTACCCGCCATGCGAGCGACATCCGGGATGTCTGCGGCACACCCTGCTACATGGCCCCTGAGCAGGCTCGCGGCGAAGGGGCCGCGATCGGCCCGCCCACAGACGTCTTCCTGCTCGGCGGAATCCTCTACGAGATCCTGCACGGTGCGCCTCCGCGTACACCTCGCAACGTCATCCACGTGCTGGCGGCCATCGCCACCGGTGAGCAGCCGCGCTTCGATCCAGACCTGCCCCGAGAGCTGCGCAGCACCTGCGAGCGCGCCCTGCAGCCCGAGATCGAGCAACGACATCCCACTGTACAGGCTTTCCAGACAGAGCTGCGCGACTACCTGCGCCACCGTGAGAGCCTGAGCATCAGCCGGGGGGCCGGGCAGACCCTGGCGTCCTGCCGCGAGCGTAGTCGGCGTCTGGCCTCGTTGGAGGAGGCGGCGCGGAACCGCCTGTACGAGGATTTCGCCGCCAGCCTGGCCGGATTCGAGCAGGCGCTGCGCTTGTGGGACCAGAATCCGGAAGCGCAGACGGGCCGGACGGAGGCGCGCCTGCAGTTCGCGGAGACCGCCATCAGCCAGGGCGATCTGCGGCTGGCGGGGGCGCAGCTCGCCTACCTGGGGGAGGAAGACGCCGGCGCGGCGCGCACGCAGCAGCGGCGCCTCGCTACGGCGCAGACCCTGCAGCGCCGTCAGCGCACGACCCGGCGCTTGCTGGCCGGAGCCTTGCTGCTCGCGCTGGTCTGTTTGTTCGTAGGACTCGAGCTGAGCCGTCGCTGGATCGCCGAAGAGAGCCGCCAGGCGCGGATCGACCGCGATCTGGCCCTCGGCGTGGTCGATGCCCTGAGCCGTGATGTCGAGCGCCTGCGTCAGGGCTTTCGCTCTCAGGAAGCGTACGCGCTGGCGCGCGAGCTGAGCCGCAGCGCCCTGGCACATTGGGAGCGCCTGGAGGACCGCCTGGCGCCCGGAGAGTTCCTCGCCCGCACCGCGCGCATCCGCATCGAGGCCGTGCAGCTCGACCTCGAACGTGGCCAGGGGGTGGCAACGGCCCGCGCCGAGCTGCAGGCCCTGTTGGAGGAGCTGCAGCCCTTGCTCGACGCGGAGCCCGAGCTGCGGCTGCTCGCGGCCCGCGCCGTACGTCTGCTGGCAGGCATCGACTTCGAAGCCGGCGCATTCTCGGCGGCGGCCTCGGGGCTCGAGCGCTCCTTGCAGCTCTTGCAGCCGCTCGATGGAGAGGAGGCCGGTGTGCGCCACCAGCGCCGCATGAGCCTGCAGCTGGCGGGCAGAGTGTGGGAAGCTTGTGGGGACGAAGATCAGGCGCGCGCGTCGCTGATCGAAGCCCACACCCTCGACCGTGCGCTTCTCGCCGCTGGAGAGGCGGCCAGCCGCGACTATCTGTGCGGCTCGCACCTCGAGCTGGGCGAGCTGCTCGATGACCAGGGCGCGCAGCAAGAGGCGGAGGAACATCTGCGGGCGGCTGTGGCCCTGGCCCGCGAACTGGTGGACGAGGCCGCGCTGAGCGCGGGTCGGCGTCAGCTGCTCGCCCGCAGCCTGGCGCGGCTCGGGCACTTCCTCTGGCACCGGGGCCGTGGCGAGGAAGCCGGGCCTCGTTTGCGGGAAGCCGCCCGGCTGGCTGCCGAGCTGTGGGAGCGCAACCTGTCGCTGCCCGACTCGATGCGGGTGTTGGTCGGCATCTTCTGCGACTACGTCGAGTTCTTGCTCGAGCGCGGCGATCTGCGCGCTGCCGAGGACGAGTCGCAGGGCGCGCTGGAGGTTGCACGGCAGCTGGTCGACCTGTCGCAGAGCGCGCTCGACCGTGATGCTCTGGCGCGCGCCCTGGTCGCGCGCGCCAAAGTGCTCGAGCAGCGCGACGACTTTGCCCGATCGGACAGTCTGTGCGCTGAGGCGGTGCGGTTGCGCAGTGCCATCGTCGCAGAACAGCCCGAACGCCATCAGCTGGTGATCGCTCTGGCCAATGATCAGGCGCTGCTCAGCGCCTTGCGTGGCGAGCGGGGTCAGGTCGCGGAGGCCCTCGCGGCTGCAGAGGCCAGCCTGCAGTGTCTGGCTGGTCTGGACGAGGTGCCCTCACGCAGCACCCGTGCGCGGGTGTCACGCGTGGTGGGGCTGCTGGCACGCGGGCGGGCGTATCTGTTGGCTGGCGATAGCCGTGCGGCCGAAGCGGATGTTCAGGCGGCACGCGAGCTCAGCACCGAGCTGCTGCAGAGCGGGCCGCAGCGCACCCAGGACATCTACCGGCTGGCGGTCGCTTTGGGAGATGTGGCCCGGGTGCTATGGCGGGAGGATGCCCGGGAAGCCGCAAGAGCTGTATTCCACGAGCTGCTGCCGCACCTGGACAGATTGGCTGACACCGATCCAAGCAATCTTCTGGTGCAGGGAACCCGGCTGCGCATGCAGCTGATCTACGCGCAGGCGCTGATGCTGGATGCACCCGAGGAAGCCGGGCGGGTGCTCGATCATTGCCTCGAGGTCGCAGCGGGTTTTTCGCACAGCACGCCTGCGGTCGACGCCGAGCGGGCCAGGGTCCACTACGCGCGCGGGGTCCTGGCGGGGCTCAACGGCGAGCAGACACGTGTCGAGGCTGAGCTCGGAGCCGCGTTGGCCCTGCAGCAGAGACTGTACGCGGAGGACAGCAGCGACTTCCACAGGCAACATGAGCTTGCGCTCAGCCACTGCGCGCTGGGGCGCTTCCGCCGTCTGGCTGGAGAGCTGCCCGGGGCCGGCACGGCGCTCGAGCGCGGCAGCGCCTTGCTTTCGGGGCTGCTTGAGCAGCATCCCGGCCATGTCCGCCTCGGCCAGGACCTGGTCCTGGCCTGGCTCGAGCTTGGTCAATGGGCCCTCGAGCGAGGGCAGCTGGCGGCAGCTGGAGTGCCGCTGCGGGAAGCCTTCGTGTTGCAACGCGCGCTCGCGGCGCGCAACATCCCTGGCCAGCGCCTGGAGGTCACAACGCGTAGCGCCCTGTTCGACCTGCTGGAGGGACTTGTCGAGAGCGGCGGAGAGCTGCGGCAAGCGGGGGACGCCGAGGCGGCCCTGCCTCTTCTGGCGGAGGCCGAACGGGCGGCCCGGCTGCTGTTCGAGGAGGCGCCCGAGGCCGAGCACACAAGCAAGAACCTTTTCCTGAGCTTGTATTCGCTGGGGTTGGCCTGCCTGGCCGCGGGGGAGTTGGACGAAGCGGAGCGCACGCTGCACGAGGCAGACGCGCTCCGGCCCAACTACCTGGTCGCTCTTCGACTGGCGGAGTTGCAGCGGCTGCGCGGCGCTTGGGTGGCGGCGGTGGCCCAGTTCTCCGAGGCGATCCGGCGTGACCCCGAGCAAGGGATCAGCTACTTGTTGCGCGGCCATGTGCGTCTGCTGAGCGGCGACGAGGGCGGTGCACGCAGCGACTTCGCGGCCGCGGCCGCCCGTGGTGAGCCGGCCTACGGCGCACTCTGGGCAGGTGACGAGCCGAGTCTGCAGGATCTTGCAAGCGGGGATGATTGGATCGCAGCTCTGGCTGCCGCGGCGCTGGGTCAACACAGTCAAGCACAGCTGCTCGAAGCCGCCGCCGACGACCTCGGCAAGCTCTGCGAGGCTTGGGCCTTCCTGGGGTTCTGGGCAGAGCAGGACGGCAGGCAGGAGACGGCCCGCGAGCACTATCAGCGCTGCCTGCAGACCGAGGCCTACGGCTACAGCGAGTACCGCTGGGCGCGCGATCGGTTGCGGCGTTGGCACGAGTGAGCTTTAGAGCTCGGCTTCGGGTTCGCGCAGGCTCTCGCACAGGGTGGCAAACTCGCTGCGGTATTCGTCGAATTCTGCCTCGCGGTAGGCCAGCCGCTCTTCCAGCTCATGCAGCTGGTCGCGCAGCTCGCACATGCTCAGTTCCCGCGCTTGAAGCAGCTCGCGCAGCGCGGCGGTCTCGGCCAGAAACAGCTTCTGCAGATCGTCGGCGGCGCTGCTACGCTCGGCGAGTTGAGCACTGAGTGTGGTCTTGGCGCGCGACAACCGGTCGAGCTCGCGGCGCAGACCCTCTTCGAATTGGCCGTGCTCGCGTTGTTCTTCTCTGGCGTCCTGGGCCTGATTCCTCAGGTCTTCGAGTTGGTTCTGCACGGCGCTGGTCGCGCGGCGTTGCTCTGCCAGCTCTTCGCGCAGCCGTGCGCACGCCTCGTCGTTCTCCGCTCGTTGCTGTCGGGCAGCCTTCTGGGCCCGATCCCGCTCTTCTCGAATGGCTCCCATCGCCTTGGCATTCTGGGACCGCACCGTCTCGAGGAAAACCTCGTGCTCGCCCTGGACGTGCTTGAGTGCCGAGGCTTTGCGTCCCAGCTCGTCGACCAGGCCGTCGATGGTGCCGTCACGCTCAGCGACCAGTCCCAGCAGCTCACGTTCCTTGGACTCGATCCGTCGCCCGGCGTTGCGGACTTGTTCGTTCAGGTCGTCGACCTTGGCCTCGAGCGCGCCGAGCTCGTACTCCTTCTCTTCGAGGAGATTGGCGTGCCGCTCTTTCTCCCGCTGCAGCGCCATCTTCTGGCGGGTCTGACTGATCAGGAATCCAAGCAGCACCCCGACGCCGAAAGCGAGCAGAGCTGACGACAGCTCGGTCAGAAACTCGAGGCTCATCTGGGCGATCAAAGGCATTCCCCGCGCGGTGGGTCCAGTATACCTCTGGAGTCGCCCGACACCAAGGGTCGGGAGCTGGCGAGCTCGATCCTGGGCAACAAAAGCCAAGGCGGCGGGCCTGGCCCACCGCCTTGGCTTGTTGCTACGCTGCCGGGCTCACTCCCCGCCAGCGACCGCCAGCTGCTTGTCGCTTGCCAGCTGCTTGCCATACTTCACTTCGTAGAGCTCGCGGGCTTTCTCGGCCCAGGCGTTGCGCTCGAAGCGCGAGCGGAAGCCCGCAGCGAACGTCGCCAGGGACATGTCATTCAGCTCCGCGAGATGCCGGAAAGTCTTGATTCCCAGGGCGTTGAGCGAGGATTCCGTCGCCTTGCCAATGCCAGGGATACGTTTGAGGTCGTCGAGGCCCTCTTCGCACTCGGCCACAGCCAGGGTTGCAGAGGAGACGCCGGATCCACTAGCCAGGGGGACCAGCTCGGCCACCGATTCGTCCTTGCTGGGCTCTTGGTTCGGAGCAGCGGCTTCGGCCAGCAGCGAGGAGTGCACGTCCTGCAGCTGGTGCAGCTGCGAGTCACGCTCGGCCAGCTCGGAGCGCAGGGTCTCCATGAACTCCACCTGGGAGCTGAGGTGGGCGATGGTTTCGTCGCGTTGCTGCAGCTGCTCGCTCTGCTCGTTGACGTCGGCGGTCACTTCTTCGAGCATGCGTTTGAGGCTGTCGCACTGCACCGCGTGCTGCCACTGCAGCTCTTCGACCTTTTCGTTGCGGCGACGCAGGTCGCTGCTGAGCTTCTGCAGCTCGGTCTGGATCGCCTGCCGCTCGCTCTTCAGGGCGACCAGCGAGATCTCCTGCTCATTCAGCGCGCGGCGCAGGCTCTCGAGCTCATGGTTGCTGTCGTTCTGCAGCGATGTGATGCAGGCGTCCCGCTCGGACAGGATCGAGGCGAGCTCGGCCTTCTCCGCTTCGAAGTTGCTCTGGGATTCTTCCAGGGCCAGACGGCGGGCGTCGAGCTCTTGTTCGAGGGAGGCCTGCTCGGCGCCGAACTGCGAGATGGTCTGATCGCGCTGTTCCAGCCGCTCCGCCATTGCGGACAGCTCGTTGCTGTGCAGCTGGCGCAGCTGGCGGATGGCATCTTCTCGCGTTTCCAGGCGATCGATCAGCGCGTTGTTGCGCTGCTTCTGCTCGGCGTAGGCGGTCTTGCTCGCGGCCAGTTTGCTACGCAGATGCTCGAGCTCGCGTCCCTGCTCGGTCAACATCTGGCGGATCGCCTGTTCCTGCTCGTTCTGCTGGCGCAGAGCGGCTTCGGCGTCATCCACACAGACCTCGCTGACCTGCAGCTGTGACTGGACCTCTTCGATCTTTGCCTGCAGCTCCTGCTCACGGCACATGTGCTGGCGGTGGGTCTCGACGTAGCGGGCCCGCGCCTCGCGGATAGCGGCGATGGCTTTTGTCCGGTCGCTTTCCAGGCCGGCGAGCCGCTCGGAGCGCCGGTTGAGCTCGGCTTCGAGGTCCCGCATCGCGGACTCGATGACCTCCCGTTCGCGGCTGCGCTCGTCTACGAGCTGCTCGTAGCGGTCCTGGCTGGTGTGCACCTGCGCGGCCAGCTCTTTGCGGCGGCTCTCGACCGCCTTGAGCTGGGCGCCCGCGGCGGACCACACCCGCCGCAATCGGCGTCGGAACAGCAGTCGGTTGATCATCCAACCAGCCAGAGACAAGATCGAGATCGAAGCAAGCAGTGTGGTTTCCACGTTTCAGGCCCTCTCAGCGCAAGCGCCCCTCTCCGTGGGGCGCGTTCCTTATCCTCATTGATCGGCATCCGGGCCGGATTCCTTTTGCCGGGGCTCGGATTCCTTTTGGCGAGGGATCATCTGGGACCTTTTTCTGTTGCCAGGGTTGGCCGCGAGCCATTAGCTTGGGAGAGCCCGCAGTTCCGCGAAGCTGCGAAGTTTCGGGGGGTGGCGGCGCTGCCGCTGGGCGGCCGCGGGTTGGCACGTATCTACGGAGGCAGGCGTGAGACGACGAGCATGGTTGGGGATATTGTGTGCGGCGACCCTGGGATGGGCGCAGGACATATTGATCAATGTTCCGCAGATCCTGAGCGACGGTGCGGGCTACAACTGGGACATCCAACAAGGGGGTGGGGTCAGCGAGGGAACCTCCGACGCCTATGACGGCGCGATGGTCCTGACGATCAATGGCATCAATCCTCCTTTCAGTCCCAGCGGCCAGGGCTATCTCGAGGGGCGGGCCTTCCGCTTTTCGGTCGAAGGGCCCGCGGCGGGTTTGCCAGACGGCGTTGTCATCGAACGATGGGTCTATGTCCCCACCGAGATCGGGTGCGCGATGTGGATCGACGTGTTCGAGAACAGCTCGGGCGCTGCGGTGGAGATCAACTACGGGATCCGCTCAGACCATGGTTCAGACGGAGGCACCGAGGTCTTCTATACCTCCAGTGGCGACACGATCGTGGACGAGGAGGACTTTGCGGCCATCAGCGACGACCAGTTCGGCGGCTCCGACCCCGCTGTCGTCCATATCTGGGGCAGCGAAGATAGTGACATGCGGCCTGGTGCCACGCTATCGACGGGAACCGATGTCCTGATCTATTCCTATCCGAGTTTGAGCGTGGGGCCAGGCGACCGCATCGGCGTCGGCTATGTCGAGGCGCAGCGTACCTCGCGTGAGGATGCGCAGGCCTTTGTCGAGAGCTTCGATCCAAGCGAGACGATCCTTGAGCTGGCCGAATTGGCCGAGGTCTCCCTGCTCAACTTCGCGGGTGGGCGGCAAGGCTTCAAGCTGCTGCGGGGTGAGGATGCCGATATCCTCGAGTTGCGTGGTGGCGACTTCCTGGCTGGCGAGATTCTGGTCGAGAACTACGTGCTGCAGACGTCGCACGGTCTGCTTGACGTTCCTGCAGAGAAAGTCGCATCCGTCATCTTTGGTGAGCTGGGGACCGACCGGCTGTTCTTGGTCAATGGAGAGATCGTTGCGGGCAGCCTGGACCTCGCGACCGTCACTTTCCGCACTGCTTCGGGCCGGGACTTGCAGGCCCTGCGCGGGATGATCTCGCGCTTGGGATACCGCAAGCGTGCTGACGAGCCCGAGGACGCCCTGGCAGTCAAGCTCGGAGTGCACACGCGTGATGGGGCAGTCTATGCGTGCAGCCCCCAGGCAGAAGTGGTGGCCCTGCAGACTGTGTTTGGAAAGGTCCAGCTGCCCTGGAAGCAGATTGTTGAGATCGATCTCAGCGGTGAGCTGCATCACGTGCGGCTCAAATCGGGAAGCTCGCTGCACGGGCTCCTGTTGCCCGAGACGCTGGGCTTCGACGGCAGCTTGAGTTACACCTTTCCGACCCGGACGTTGCTACGGATCATGGGGCAGGAGGCCGAGAAGGCGGGAGCGCCTCAGGTCATCGTGGGGCTGCGCAATGGCGATGTGGTCTTGGGGCGGCCTTTATTCGACGAGATCACGGTCCGCTGTGCCCTGGGCGAGTTGATGCTCAAGACCGGGGAGATCGAGTTGATCGAGCGCGACAAGCGTCAGCCGGACCTCGCAGTCGTGGTGCTGCGTCGCTCGGGCAGCCTGCGCGGCAGCTGGTTGGGAGAGACCTTTGACTTCGAGCTGGCGGATGGGGCACGGATGACGCTGTATCCTTCCGACTGCATGTGGGTCGAGTTCCCGGTGCCCGAGGCAGACCCGGAGCTGCAAGCCGCTATCGAAGAGGCGATCGGGCAGCTGTACAGTGAAGACTACGCGGTGCGGGAAGCAGCCAAGGCCCAGCTGCTCGAGATCGGCGAGGCGGCCCTGCCTGCCTTGTATGAGGCGGCAGCCAACAGCGAAGATCTCGAGGTTGAGCTGAGCGCCCGCGAGCTGATCGAGGCGATCGAGGACTGATGGGCCTGTCGTGTCAGGAGCTGCTGCCCGAGCATCATCCTGCCCTGTTGGCTTTCTTTGACCGGCCAGACCAGCGCTTCTGCTACTGCCGCTACTGGGATTTTCCAGGCTCGAACCAGGATTGGCTGGCTTGCGCTTCTGGCTTCAACCGTGAGGCCTGTGTCGCGGCCATGGCTCAAGGCGAGCTTCACGGCAGCCTGGCGTGGGATGGCGGTCGGGTTGGAGGCTGGTTGCGTTGGCAGCCGGCAGACGAGCTCCCCAAGTTGCAGTCGATGCAGCTCGAGATCGGACCGGCACCTGGTGTGGCCAGCCTGCTGTGTTTTTCTGTGGCCAGCGAGCTGAGGGGCCAGGGGGTCGCCCGCGGATTGTTGCGGCATGCGCTCGTGAGCCAGCGTGCGGCCGGATTCCTCGCCGCGCATGCCTACCCTAAAACCGAGCCAGACGGCGCGCAGTGGACGGGACCCGAGGCTCTGTTTCGTGAGCTGGGGTTTGCGCCGCTACGCACAGCCCAGCCTCGTTCGACCTGGGAGCTGCGGCTCGAGCTGTAGCTCATGCCCCGCCGTCTTCTGGGGTCGGGGCCGGCGCGTCGGTGGCATCTTTGGAGAAGATGCGGGGCACGCTGCGGTCGTGCAGTTGCTCAACGGTCGCGTTGATCTTGACCTCCAGGTCCGCGCGCAAAGTGCGCAGTGACTCGACTTCGCGCTTGAACCGGAACAGCCGCCAGAGCGCCCGAAAGCTGCGGCCGACCGCCAGCTTCTGTTCCAGCACACGGATGGTGGCAAAGCCCGAGAGCGGCAGGGCCAGGACAGCGACGACGGTCCATGACCAGCCGAGTTGCCAGAGGACCAGCGCTGTGATGGCCAGGTACACCAACGGCACCATCAAGATGGAGACCACCAGCTTGGTCGTACCGACGACATCCTTGCGTTGGGTGAGCTTGTCGCCGGCCACGATCGCCGTCAGGATCACGGGCAGGTGGAGCACGAAGCCAGGAACTGCAAGGGGTAGCAGGATCAGCAGGTAGACCAGGCGTCCGACCAGTTTCAGCAGCACCTGCCCGAAGCCCAGCTCGCGCCGCAGGTCGTGGTCGCGCAGCTGCAGGCTGTCGAGACGGCCGCGGTAGTCTTCAAGCTTCTCGCGCAGGGCGAGGATCTGGGGGGAATCGGCAGCCTTCTGGTAGCCTTCGGCGAAACGCCGCATCAGCTCTGCATACTCCTCGAGCGACAGATGCACACCGTCAGGTTTGTAGATCCGCCGCGCAGTGTGCAGCATCCGCATGGTGTCCCAATCTGGAGCATTGACCGTCAGGTTCTTCAGCCGCACCTCGATCTCGTCAGTCAGGGCGCGCGCTGTTTCGCGTGGGGCCTCTTTGTGGCGTTGTGACCAGGCGTCGTCCACGCGCAGAGGCTCGCCGAAGTGCACCAGCACCTGGCTGCGGGCTCGAAAGCGGTGCAGATACGTCAGCCCCACGGGCACGATGTGCAGGAGCAGGTCGGGGTGTTTCTCACGCACTCCCAGGGCGATGCGTGCTGTACCCGTCTTCAGCTCGGCCAGCTGCGCCCGCATGTGGCTGATGCCCTCAGGGAAGATGCCCATGCAGCCGCCGCCGGCCAGGACCTTGAAGAGCGCATCAAACATACTGCTGTTGTCGAGCGCACCGTCTTTGTGATCCTGCCGGCGTTTGACCGGTACGGTGCCGAGGATGCCCATGACGAAACGCAGAAGCCGGCTCTGGAACAGCACGTCCTTGGCTGCAAAATGCACGATCCTGCCCGAGTGTGTGATGACCAGCAACGGGTCGAGAAGCGAGTTCGGATGGTTGCCCGCGAAGATGACGGCCCCCTCGTGGGGGATCTGCTCCGTGCCGGCCGTCTCGATGTTGCGGAAGAAGATCGATATGACCAGGCGCAGAAAGCCTTGCAGCAAGCGGTAGGCGATCACTGGCGTCCTCCGAAGTGGGGAGCTGAGCACGGCCCCTGGCATGGTTCGACCTGTAACTCAAGTATTCTAAACGCCACGACGCGAAACTGCGAGCCGGCCGCAAGCGCCGGCCACAATTCCCTTGAGGGCTTGCGCGGGTGTTTCAGCTGTTCCATACTCTACCCACTAGTGAGAGCGCGACAGGCTCTCTCCAAGAGGTTCACGACCATGGCCAAGCTGCATGAGCTCTGCAAGAAGTCGGTAGAAGAAACCGAAGGAGCCATCGCCTGCGGGGTCGTGGATCTCAAGACAGCCCGGGTCGGCATGCACCATACCCTGCCCGCTCTCTCCAAAGATGAGCTCAACCGTGTAGGCGCCGCAATCGTGGGGATGTTTGACGACAATCCGTTGCTGCTGCTCGAAGGCCAGTCGAGTCAACCTCAGCGGGCACGCGAGATCTTCGTCGCCTCGGCAGCGGCCTTCTATTTCATGAAGTCCGTGCCCGAGAAGAACCTGGTCTTTGTCCTGTTGACCCGTATCCACGCGAACCAGGGCTTGGGATGGGTGCAACTGCGCAAAGCGGTCGCTGAGTTCAAGCGCAGTGAAGGGTTGCCTCTCTCTCAGTCGCTCCAGCCGTATCGCGGGCGTCCCATCGTCACCCGCGAGGTGACCCAGAGAATCCGGGTTCCGCGTTCGGGTATGCTCAAGAGCAGCAAGCCCTTGCCGCGGCGCCCCGTGCATCTGACTCCGATCCCCAAACTGGACGGTCATGGGGCCGGCACGAGGCTGGACCCCGACCATCCCGCCATCCGGCGCGGCTATCCCAGCATCGGCGGAGGTCGACCCAGGGATCCCGAAGTTTGAGCATTTTTCTACAAAGGGACCCTGGCTGTGCAACCCAAAGATGATTTTCGAGATCAGCGAGTCGTGGTTACGGGCGGAACAGGGGCGCTGGGAAAGGCAGTGGTTGCGGGCTTGGTTGCCCGCGGCGCCGTCTGCCATGTCAGCTGGCTGTTCGAGACGGAGCTCGAGGACTTCCCTCGGCACGACCGTGTCGCGTTGCATCGCGTAGACTGCTCGGACGAGTCGCAGGTCGAGGCTTTCTTCGCAGGCCAGGGGCAGCTTTCCGCCTCGTTGCACATCGTTGGTGGTTTCGCGATGCAAGGGGTCACGGACACGTCCTTGGCAGACTTCTCGCGCCAGCTGAACCTCAATGCGGCGACCTGCTTCTTGTGTTGCCGTGAGGCTGTGCGCACGATGCGCGCCCACGGCGGCGGACGCATCGTGAACGTCGCCTCGCGTGTAGCTCTCGAGCCGACCCCCGGGATGCTCGCATACAGCACAGCCAAGGGGGCGGTTGCCTCGATCACGCGGGCATTGGCGGCGGAGGTCCTGACCGACCGAATCCTTGTCAACGCTGTCGCGCCGTCGATCATGGACACGCCTGCGAACCGGGCGGCGATGCCTGATGCGGACTTCGGCAGCTGGCCCAGCGTGGAGGCGGTCGCGCGCGCAATCCTGTTTCTGGCGAGTCCTGCCAACGCCGTGAGCAGCGGAACCGTGCTGCCCGTGTATGGACACGCCTGAGCGGCTGCAGCGATGTGTGCATCGAAAAACGGCGCCGTGGGGCGCCGCTTGTATGTGCTATGCGTGGAGCATGGTGAGGTCAGGTCAAGTCAGATTGACCATCATCATGGTATTGCCGAGCACAATGATGTCGTTGTGGTTCAGGGGCTGCTGGGTGACCTTCTGGTTGTTGAGGTAGCAACCATTCCGGCTTCCCAGATCGCGCAGCATGTATTGGTTGCCTTCCAGCACGACCTGCGCGTGCACGGTTGAGACGCCAGGATCGTTCAACGGGATCGCATTCTGCTCTCCACGACCCATGGTGATGCCCTCTGGAACCAGAGGGTATTTCTGACCCTTGTCGTTCCCTTCCATGATGAACAGGAACCCGCCACCTCCGCCACCGGCCGGGGGAGCGAAGCCGGGCTGGGGCTGTTGGGGCATCGGCATCGGCTGCTGGGGCATCGGCATCATGCCAGATTGCGGCGCCGCAGCCACGGGTGCTCGTCCGCCCCCTCCACCACTCATCTTCATCAGGCCAACGATCCCAGCGCCCAGCGCCAGAAGCACAAAGAGTCCACCGATGGCACCAGCCAGGACGCCGTTGCCGACCCCGAAGTACAATCCAAGCCCAGCACCCACACCGATGATCAGGAGCCCTGCAGCGGCCCCCAGGAAGATACCACCGCCTCCTCCACCGCCTCCAGTCGCCACCTCGCCGGAGGCCGAGACACCCATAGTCTGGGGCATCTCGGGGGGAGGCATGGCGGACACTTGCTGCACAGCGTTGGTAATGGGCGCGTTCGGCATCACAGGTTGCGCGGGGGCGCCCCCCTTGAGGCTCATGTGGAACTGCCGCAACGCTATCGCAAATTCGTCAGCAGTCTGGTACCGGTCTTCAGATTTCTTGGACATCGCCTTGAGGATGATGTCTTCGAGTGGCTTGGGCAGGTACGGATAATGGGCGGTCGGCGGTGTCGGATCGGCCCGAGCGATCTTCCGAACGAGATCGATCTCGCGTGCATCTTCGAACGGCAACCTGCCGGTGCACATCTCGTAGAGCGTGACACCCAGGGAGTAGATGTCTGACCGCGCATCGATCTGGCGTCCGAGCAGCTGCTCGGGCGACATGTAGATCACGGTTCCCAGGGTCATGCCGGCTTTCGTCAGGGCGGGAGCGTCAAGGAGCTTTGCGGTCCCGAAGTCGAGCACCTTCACCGGGCCCGCCGCGGTCACCATGATGTTGCTGGGCTTGATGTCACGATGGATGATGTTGAGGCTGTGGGCATAGCCCATCGCGCTGAGAATCTGATCGTACCACTCGCAGCACACCTCTGGAGTGATCAGGCCGATCTCCTCCATGTGCACTTCGATGTCCTTGCCCTCAGTGTATTCCATGATGATGAAACAGCCATCATCGGTGTCGAGGAAGTTGTACAGGCTCACCATGTTCGGGTGATTCAGGCGGGCAAGCGCCTGCGCTTCGCGTACGAAGCGGCTGCGCACGCTCTCATTCTTGAGCAGGTCCGGCTGCAGCATCTTGATCGCAACCATCTGGCCAAGCGTCGCGTGCACACCCTTGAACACGACGCCCATGCCGCCTTCCCCGAGCATGGAGACGATCTGGTAGTCGCCGATCATCCGGCCGATCATTGAATTTTCAAGCTCGCTCATGAAGCTTCTTCCATTCTCTGAGGACGCAACGCAGTATCGGTAAAGTGGATCAGGGCGCGGCCAATGCGCGCAAGGCGCTCGCTATACGGTCGTACGACCAGTAAGCCGCCACGAACTGGTTGTCTCTCTCGAGATCGCCAGTCTGACCTGCCTGCGCCTTCAGCTCTTCGGCCATCGCCAGGAGCGGCTGTGTGAGGTTGTCTGCCTGCCTGATCGTGTTCAAATGCCTTTCGATCTCGTCATTGAGTTGAGCGCACTTCTGCTTGGCAGCGGCGTTGGCTGCGCGGTAGAAGCGGGACTCTGCTTCTCGAAGCAACAAGATCTTGGCGGCCTGGCCGTTGGTGCTCTCGGCTCGCTTGGCTGCATCTTCGGCTGCGGAGTAGTCTTCTTCTCCTTGCGCGCCCAGCAGATCGGCGAGACCTTTGGCATGCGGCACACCCGCCTCGGCGGCGCTCAGGATGCGGCCCTGTTCGTTGGTTTGCGTGGTTTCGAGCGTGCGGTAGAGCTCACTCGCCTCTTCGAAGTGCCCTGAGGCGCCGAACGGGATCAAGCCGCGGAGTGCGGAGACGCCGTCTTTGATGTGCTCCTCAGCCTTCTGCAGATCGTCCGCGTTCGAGGTCAGACCCGCTCCGGCTTGGTAGAAGCGCGTCTGGTTGTCCACCGCCATGCGGTAGTCGTTGACGCCGCCTTGCACCGTGAACATGCACATGAGCGTCATCAGGAAAAGCAGTCCGAAGAGCGCGGCCAGTGCCATCCCCAGTTTGCCGCCACCTCCTCCGCCACCACCACCCGAACCGCCTCCGCCGCTGGACAAACGCGGACTTCCGCCCAGGTTGGGCGCGGCCATGGACGGCTGCGTCTTGACCACTGCAGCCGGAGTCCTCGCTGTGGGGGCGCCAGGAGCGGGAGGAGGGGGTGCGGCTTGCGCAGGCATCCCGAGGTCAGCGCGAGCCCGGTTGATTGACTCCTGTACCTGGTCGGCTGTGAAGACGCCCGTCGTCATGTCCGACGGGGGAGGGCCGGCTTGAATACGGGCGACGCGGATGATCTGCACGGTCGTATTGTCATAGCCACCGTAAGCGTTGGCCAGGTCGACCAGACGCTGGCAAGCTTCCTGCGGGTTCGCTTCGTTCGCCAGCGTGATGTTGAGGATCTCTTCATCGCTGACCAGGCCCGAGAGTCCGTCAGTGCAGAGCAGGTAGATATCTCCCGCCTCTACGGGGTGGTACAGGATGTCGACATCGACCTCGGGCTTCACACCCATCGAACGCAAGATGACGTTCTTGTCGGGATGGTTCTCCATCTCCGAGGCCTCAAGCAGTCCCTCGTCGACCATCTGCTGCACCAGCGAGTGGTCTTTGGTGATCTGCTCGATCTTGCCTGCGCGGATGATGTATGCGCGGCTGTCCCCCACATGACCGAAGTAGGCCATGTTGTTCTTCAAAGCCATCACCACACTGGTGCTGCCCATACCGCGCAATGCAGGCTGTTCTTGGGCCTTGTCCCAGACGTTGCGGCTGGAGGCTTCGATCGCGTGCTTGATCGCTTCGATGGTATTGCTGCCGGGGTCGCTGTAATAGCACTCGACGATCTTCTCGACGCCCATACGGCTCGCTATCTCACCGCCCGCATGGCCACCCATGCCGTCGCAGACAACAAACAAACGCCCCTTGAGCTCAAGGGTATTGTCGTCGTCGGGTTCGTAGTAGCCGCAGAAATCCTGGTTCTCTGTCCGTTCCATCCCGACGTGGGAGACAGAACCGAAGACGATATCGTCTCTTACGACGGTCCGACTTCCCTGAGCAACGTAGGTCATACCCCTGGCACACCTTTCTCAGGCTTGAAAGTGCTTCGGTGTCGCCCCGATACCCTCGAGGCGCACGAACCACTTCAATCTGAATGAAACACTCCACATCCTGCTCTGAGACGATCAACGACCAGGCTACGCTGGTCGTACCTCCCCCAAAGCTTCCGGCGCTTTCGCGTCCGATGGCCTCGAGCAGCATTGTTTCGCCGCAACTCTTGAGTGACGAGACGGCAACCCGCTCAGCACCTCAGGAGCAATACAGGCATCCACCCACCGATCTTGATCGAAACATTTCGATCCAGGCGCAAGCACCCGCAACCGGTTGGCGTTCAGATGCACTTAAACCGGAACCCTGTCTGGCCAAAAACGACTTTGTCGTTGTCGACCAATTCTTCTTTGCTGATCGGCTCCTCGTTGTCGTTCAAGAACGTTCCATTGGCAGAGTCCAGATCAACCAGGATGAAGATGTTCTCTCCATCTTTGCGGAGATGGTTGATGTTCGCATGCCGCAGCGAGACGTACTCTTCTTCAAGAAGGATGTCGCAGATCTTCTCTTTCCCGATCGTGTTTTTGCCTTCCTTGATGCGGAAGTCTTTGCCCTTGTAGCGGCCATTCAAGCAGACCAACCATCCGACAGCCGGCGCGGCCTCTTCGACTTCGATGAGTTTGGTGCGCATCGGCTGCTTGGGCCGAGGCTTGGGCCGGGGCATCGGTTTGATCATCTTCTTGATGTCTACCGCAGAGGCCACCCGCGTCTTGGGCACGGGCTTTCGGGCTCCCGTACTCTGCGGACAGTAAGGGCAGCGTGGCCAACCCGCCTGCATAATGTGCCCGTTCGGACACATCTTGGTGCCGGGGGCGACTCCCTGACCAGGAATTCCGCCAGGCATCGGAGCACGTTGTGGGTACCCGCCTGGCACCTGGCCTCCGGGGGGGTAGCCCCCAGGCATACCAGGCTGCCCAGGCATCGGCGCGCCAGGTTGGCCGTACGGCTGCTGAGGATATCCTGGCCCCATGAGTCGACCTCCGTCAATCAAAAGACGCATGCAGGGGCTCTCGAATAGCGAGAGAGCCTGCGGAGGAGCGCTTTGAAAAAGCCTTTAGCACACTCTACTAGGATGCCAGACTAATTGCAACTCGCTCAGGTGGTGGCCTGATAAAACCATAGCTTGTAGAAGTTTACGTCCCGCTCGGAGTTCTCGGCCACTTGCTTCATTCGGGTTTCGGTCTTCTTGATATGTTTCCCGTCGACCCGGAAGAGCCAGTTCCGCCAGCGAGCCTTGCGATCGGATCCTTCGATCTCCCACGAGTCGACCTTCTTGCCGTTCACGTGGATGCCGCAGATCAGGCCGCCGTATACGTAGTCGATACGCTTGGCGAACAACATGTCTTTACCAGGCGAGCAGTTCTTGATGGTCCATTCCGAGAAGCCACCGACATGGCAGCGTCCACGGCAGGTCATCTTCACGCCGTCTGGGTACTTGTACGTGACGTTATTGGTCCAACTGTCCTTGTAGTCACCCCAATCGAACTCGTGGTCGGCCTCGTCTTTCTTGTCCAGGGGCTGCATCACGTCGATGCGCTCCCAGTTCTTGCCGTCGTAGAAGAACTTCTCGGGCAGGTCGCCCGACATGGTCTTCAGACCCTCCCAGTCGACCTCGACCGCTTCGGGATCCTTCTTGGCCTTCTTTTTCTTCTTCTTGGTCTTCTTGGCACGCCGTGGTGCGACTTCGTCGTCCTCTTCCGGCTCGTCTTCGGGCTCCGGTCGTGCTTTGGCGCGGCGCGAACGCGGCGCTTCGACTTCTTCGACCGGTGCGGCAGCGCGGGCTGCAGCGGGCGGCGGAGGGGCCGCGGGAGCTGCGACCTTCCAGGCGGGACATGACTCGGCGACCTTCAGCAGCTCGCCCGTGGCGCGGTCCTGATAATCGAGGATGGTCTCGAGCTCATTCTGGGTATACGAGGCATCCTTCAACTGCCCGCTCAAGCCATTGATCGTGGTCTTGAACGAATTGAACTCTTTGATGTTGGTGATCTCGATGTACTTGTCCTGGATCTCCTGGACAAGCTCCATCTCCAACGAGGCGATGATGCGCATGATCTCGAAGGCAGCCTTCAGGTCCATCTGGCCGGACTTGGAGATCATCTCGGCAGAGACTGAAGCCTGGCGGATGTCCCGGCAGCACAACATCAGTGGCTGTTTGTATCCCAGAGCACCATAAGAGCGGCGCTTCTGGCGCATCGTCATGTTGAACTTGGCCAGCAGGATCGGCGACATCCAAGAGCCGCAGACGCCGGCCTTGGCGCGGAAGCGCAGGTCGATCTCACCCGCTTTGGGGTTCGCCGGGTCTTCTGCGTCAGTGATTTCCCGAATGCCCTCTTCGAGAGCGATGCGGGCCAGCTCGACGCAGCCGTCGATGTCTGGCTCCTTGGCAGTGACCTCGAGCTTGCTGGTCTCGAGAATACGCCGATGCCCCTTGTACTTGGGGTTCGCCTTGTTGACCACAAACTCGGTGGGCTCGTCGACAAACTTGATGGTCGCATAGACCGTGCAAGGAAGCCGGAACTGGCCGAGGTCGACGGTCTCGACCTTCACCTCGCGCAAGAAGATGTCGCTCCCCTCGCCGTCGATGCAGTAGCCGGGGTAGACCTCGAAGGTCAGGTCTCCGCGACGCCGCGCCCGCACGTCCAGCTCGTCACCATAGTTGGCAACGACGCCAGGACTGTGGAACCGAGCCTGGTGCAGCTTGTGCTTGTCGTTGTGATACCTCTCTCCGGCTTCGAAGTCCTCAGACTCCAATCGCAGGCCGTGAAAGTGGTTCAGCCGGATATAGCCTTCCTTCGGTACTTCGATCCCCATTGCCGTCTCCCTTTCAAAGCCACGGAGTCAGTCGCCTGCGCTCCGCCTCGTTCCTACACCTGTTTCAGGTACGATGGATCGCCCGCCATATCCGTGTCCACACCCACGGTCGAAGCTTCGCCAATCACGATGCCGAAGTTCTCTTCGTCCTCACTGGGCTGGAACGTCAGGTAGTACTGTGTGTGTGCCGGTTTTTCTCGTTCGATGATTCTATGAATACGTCGGATCTGGTCATTTGTCACATCGCCGAGCGTCAATGGAAGCTCGACCATGAAGGTGTACGCCTTGTTGGCGGCGTGCATCAAGATGGTGTCTTCGCCGACTGTCGAGTAGATGCCGACTACGATCCCGTTGAACGGCCATTCGTTCTCATGGATCAGCGGCTCAAAACCCGTGAAGATCTTGAGGTAGATCTTCATGCCGCGCAGCGTGCCGCGCAGATGGTACAGCTCGACCGCCTTCTTGATGATGTCCCGACGCTTGATCTCAGGCCAGTCTTCTTCGAGCGTCATGGCAACCCAGGACGCCAGCCAGGGCAGGAAGTCGGGCGGTGCAAGCAGTGGGTCGAAGTAGCGTTCGATGTTCTCCAGCTTCTCTTCAGTCTGGTTGAAGATGTGCTGGAAGATCCACAGGAAGTCGCGCAAGAAGCTGCGGCCCCCAAGGTCGTCACGTTGGTAGATGCTGGGAAGGAAGCGGATCAGGCTTCGGTCAGCGACCTGCAGTTTGATGCTGAAGATGCCGGAGCGGACGTCGACCTTTTCGCCAGCGCCTGGGCTCTGGCGGATCACTGTGCCTTTGGCGAGCTCACTCTCTGTGTAGCGGACTTGAACACGGTCCAGGGGGAAGCCGCAGATGTCCAGAATCTTCCGTGCCTTCGAGAGCTTGTAGCCCTCGACCTTCGGCATCTCGATTTCGGTCTCGGCCAGTTTCCTTTTCAGCGCCTCAAGCGCGGACTCACGCCTGGCGTGGCCATCGCGGCCCTTGCGCTTCGGATTTCCATCGGCCATGTTGCCTTCCTACCTACAGAGAGCCCGAGTCTTGCAACTCGGCCGGCTCCCCTTCCCCAGCTCCGGATTCCCGGCGCCCATTAGGCGCCCTCCGGTCGTGAACGGTACCCGCTTCGGGGCGTGCTTGTAAGCCGCAAGCGGCCTACACCAGCACCTCCTTGGTCACCTCTTCGACGTTGACATCGACGACGTGCAAGAGCTCATCTTCTTTCAGCTCGATCTTGTCGGACGTCAAGCGCCGATCTTCGTCAAACAAGGACAGGTCTTCGATGTAGTCAACACCTTCGACACGCTCGACCACATGGTACAGGTCAGACTTGTGCAGCGAGCGACCGAAGGGCCAACCCGACATGTCTGCGCCTCCGAGCACCGGATGCAGGAATCGGCGCACAGCCTCTTCGATCTGGCGGCGAGCGGTGGTTCCGCGTCCTCCAACCTGCTTCAACACGATCTGGATATCGACGGAGATCTCGATGTAGCGAGGCTTGCCGACGTGCAACTTGGTGGTGATCAGGCGCCGCACGTCGAGGAAGTCTTTGACCTTCCGGATCAGCTCGGGCGTAGGCACCAGCGGCCGGGTCATATCGGGAATGACTTTCTCTTCCTTCGGCAGGATGAGAATCGTCAGCTCGCCTTCTTTCTTCGGGCTGGCCATCGCTTTGGCGCGGGCCACATTGCCCGATGCGCGGACGGAGAGCCACTCGAAGTCTTCTGCTGTGACTGCGCGGTAGCGATTCTTGACCACATGGGGGCCGCGCATCTTCGCTTCGTCGATGCTCTCCTGGTCGGCTCCGCCCACGGCGGGGTGGTGGTTGACCACAGAGTCGATGTAGGCGATCGATTGCCGCAGCACCGTCAAGCTGCCAGCGCCGACATTGCCGATGCCGCCACCGCCGGTGAGGTACTGCTCGGCTTTCATGTTGTCGTTGCCCATCGGGGGGATCATGCCGCGCCGGCCATCGCCGAAGCGCACTTCTCCCGTCAAGGGATCGATCAGATAGTGACGGCTGTTGGGCCCTGAGTTGTAGAAACTGTCGACCTGATGCCAGCGGATCCAGACCTCGATGGTGTTGCCCGCGTCATCTTTGATCTGCTTGATCGCGGACTCGCCCTCTTCGGCGTAGATCTTCTTCAACTCACGCTTGGGCGGGATCTCGTTTTCACGCACCAGGATGCTCTGGCCCGGCAGGACTGGCTGCTGGGCAAAGCGGAATTGCTGGTCGGGCGTGCCGTCGCTGTGGCCGAGGATCTCGTCAAAGACCGTCATCGCGTTGAGCGAAGCGGTGGTGTTGAGACGGATGTCTTCAATGATCGGGGCTTTCGAGTAACTGCCCATCTCGAAACGCGCCCGGACCCAGAACAGCTCCTGGCCGAATTCCCGCTTCTTGACGTGGCCGTTGGGCCCCGTGAACTTCAGCAGGCCGCACAGGGTCAGGTTGCTGGTGTCGTCGCCGGCTACCAGGCTCGCCCAGATCTTGCCGTCCCAGAACTCCCAGAGGATGCGTTGGTCTTGCTTCTTGGTGCGGATCTGGCGTTCGATCAGGCCTTCTTCCGGGAACGGCTCGTCGAGTGCCTGCTCATCGAACTCGACCCTCGACTCCTCGACGCGGAAGTAGATCGACACCTGCGCATTCGGGAACTGGCGGTCAAAGCCGCAGTACATCGCAGGGTTCTCTTCCCGGATCGGCAAGAAGGGCTGGAAGGCGCGACCGGGCTGGTCGATGATGTGCGAGTAATCACGGTAGGTGAAGTCGTTGTAGGTCAGGATGTGGCGCGCCGAGAAAGGCACCTGGCTGTACTTCAGCACCATGCTCTTGATCGACGGTGGGCGCAGAGGCCGGTCTTCTTTCCAGATCCACTCGGACTGGCCGGTGTTGGGATCGACCACCGCCTCATACTTGCCGCGTGAGCCGTAATCGCCCTGGTACAGAAGGCCACGGACCCAGAAGGCCTCGACACCGTTGACCTCGCATTGCTTCATGAATTCGGGGCGCAGGAAGCTGACCCAACCGTTCTTCTGGAAGCAACGAGTGGTATCGACGAAGTTGAACTGGACGGGCTCTTTTGCGCCGTAGACCGTCGTTGTGGAGATTTCTTCCCAGCGGCGTCCGTTGTAGTATTCCCAGCGGATCTGGCAGTTGGGAGACGGGCTGGCGAAGGGCACCAGCGAAGGGTCGGTCATCGTGAACTCGATGCGCACCAACGAGTCGTCTTTCGAGAAGACCTCGTCGCTTGCCAGGTAGATCACGTTGTCGAATTTGGGCTCTTCGCCGAGCGGGTAGAAGTTCTTGCTCAAGTCGACGGCCATGAAGATGTCGCCGCCGGAGTTGAGGAAGCTGTGGTCCGGCGGTACGCCGTCCTGCAGGATCATCGCGCACAGCTTGATCTCGTCGAGCACAGTGTCATCGTCGTTGATCGGTACCTCGATCAGCTCGGCGCGGATCCAGGTCGTGTCGATGTCCTCCAACTCGCTATTGGCGATGTCCTCGACGGGGCCGGTAAAGGTGATCCCGCGTCCGGCACCCGCGAAGTTGCTGGCTTCGCGCAGCTCTTCTTCGGGCACTTGAGAGGTGACCAGCTCTTTCCAGCGTCGGCCGTTCCAGTACTCCCAAGCCACCAGATCGGTGAACTCTTCGTCCTTCTGCTTGGGGCAGGTGAACATGCACTCGATCGTCGAGGCTTCCTTCAGCGAGCCAAAACGGTCGTCCCCGATGTACAGGAAACGGTCCATCTGCTTGGCCCCGGCGAACGCTTCGAAGGGCACGCGCTCTTCGCCGGCCATGTTCTCGGTGTTGTCCGAAACCTTGTCGCTGTCGATGCTTACGATCTTGACCAACTTGGTGTTGGTCACGCACAGGTCAGACTTGGTTTCGAAGATGATCGCTTCACCTTCGTCGGCCTGTTCGGTGCAGACCTGGGTGCCGCGCGGCACCCATTGGGGCTTGCTGGCACCTTCCGCAAGGTAGAAGGTCAGCATAGCCTCAGCCGGTTGCGGAGGACGGAGCCGGATGCCGATCAAGTCGAGCAGGACCAGGTATACCCGGTCGGGGATCCGGTTGATGCGGTAAAGCATCATCTCCGTCAGCCAAGCAAACAGCTCGACCAGCGTGATGCCCGGGTCAGACGGGTTGTAGTTCGTCCACTCGGGGCAGTACTGCGGAATGAGACGGATCGCCTCTTCAACAATCTGGTCAAAGTTACGATCGTCGAGATTCGGACTCGGAAGAGCCATAGACCCTCAGCCTTTCCGTCTATGCGATCAGGCGCTTTTTTGCAAATAGAACGGATACACGAGGTTATACACGTTGTTGGTCGCGATGACCTGATATTCCACCTTCACATCGACCCGTGCGTCATCTTCGGGGTCGACTTCACAATCTACCGACAACGCCTGGATCCGAGGCTCCCAGCTGCGCAAGGCCTCTTCGACGTAATAGATGATCAATCCATGGGTATTTGGATTGTTCGGAGCGAAGATCAAATCGTAGATCGCGCAGCCAAAATCCGGCCGCATGACCCGTTCGCCCAGAGCGGTACCCAGAATGATCATGATCGATTCTTCGATGCTGTCCTCATGGCGAGACATTGCGATCCCGCGCCGGCGGTCCACTTGGATGGGGAATTTCCACCCAACTCCCAGGAATCCTCTCTTCATGGCGAGAATCTCTCTGTCCGGTTGACTTGAAGCAAGACCAGTGCGCTCCAAGGAGACGGACTGCAGGGCCACACATAGGCGAAAGTGCGGAAAATTTTAGCAGGACACAGCTTACATCCGCAATGCCAAAAAAAGATGAATTCCAACCCGCCGCCTAAGCCCTTTGCAAACAACCAAATGGGGCCTCAACTATGGGGTCTCTGTTCAAGCTCGGGGCGGTTCGTGACGGTGCTAGGAGGTATGGCTTCAGGCGCGCGCTCAAGCCGGACCTGGGCGTGTATCGCCGCCAGGACTGCTGGTCGCCGTCTCCGACTCGCGGAATGCCGCCAACCAGGTCGCTGCCTTCATCACGAAGAAGATGTGCTCTTGCCCATCGTGCTGGAAGCAGAAGCCACGGCGCACTCGGCCCGTGCGGCTGCGCTGGACATGCTCGCAGATGCTGCTCATGTCCTTGAGAACGAAGGCGTAGCGACGTTTCCAGCCACTGAGCCATAGCAGCCGGTCTGGTCCTAGCGCCAGCACCCCCCGCCTGCCTCGCAGCGGCCCCTTGTACAGCGAACGGATGGCCACCAGCCTCAGCTCGCCGACCTCCGCCTCAGCCTGGTGCAGCAAACGGGTCGTACGTCTGTTAACAATGGAGATGAACAGCAACAGCGGGAACAACAGCGCGCAGGTTGCCAGCACAGCCAACGTCCAGGTGGTGTCGCGGAACAGTGTGGTATCGGCCAAGAAATAGCGTCCGTCGTCCAGCTGCAGCGTCATTGGGTACGCCACGCCGTCCGCCTCGAACGCACCGCGTCGTCGATCGACAACCACCTGAAAAGCCAGCTCTTCGCCCCGCCGCTTGGTCGGTGTGAACGGATGCACGACAACATCGGCGTAGGCACCGCGGGCCAGGTCGGCACGCACCTCGGAGCGCAATGCAAAGGCCAGCGGGCCTGAGCTGGCAATAACAGCCTCGAGTGGGGCCGGGTCACCGCGTTCCAACGCCGTCCGTAAGGAGTCTGCGATGGCCTGCAGGCTCGCGGCCCCGACTGCCTTCACCGAAGGTGTCTCGCCGGTATGGGCCCGGGGGCGGATGCGGATGAAGTACATGCTCCCCGCTGCGGCGAGCATGGCCAGCCCAATCGGAACCAGTCGCCAGCCGAAGGTGCGCACGTCGACGGGCCAACCGAGCAGGCGGTTCTCTTCGGCGCGCTCCCTGGCGAGCCGGCTGCGCGGCCAGCCCAGGTAGATCAGGGCCATCAGCAGCACAACTACGCCGCCGACACCCAACAGCAAAGCTGCGATGACCAAGGGCGACCTCCGCGTGGTTTCAGAGGTCATCATAAGGGATCGAGGGAGTTTTGGGAAGCCGGTCCGCAGCCTCCTTGAGCTCGAGCCCCAGGACCGCAGGCAGCCGGGGGGCTGGGAATGAAGCATTGCGTCATCGGCACGGAAGGCTAGAATCTACAAGTGCGGGTGGTGTCCCGCATCTCCGCTCCAAACCGCAGGAAAGTGATGCTCCGAAAGATCCTCATCAATCTGCTTCTCGCAACCGGCCTGGTCGTGGGAACCTGGTTTGCAGCCAACGCGGTCAAGGCGATGGCTCCGAAGGCGCAGCGTGTCGTACCCGACACCCTGAAGCTGACAGTCCAGACGATCGAGGTGCGTCCCCGCGAGTTCCTGCCCACCGTGACCGCTTATGGCCGTGTGCGCGCCTGGCGGCGCAGTGTGGTGTCATCCAATCTGCCCGGCACCATCGAGTGGATCCACCCACGCCTGAACGAAGGCGCGCTGATCGACAGCGGTGAAGTCGTGCTTCGCCTCGACTCTTCGCGCATTCCGGCCCGGCTCGCCCAGATCGACGCGAGCCTGCAGCGCATCCAGGCCGAGTCGTTGACGCTGGTCGTCGAGCGGCAGAACACCGAGAGCCTGCTCGTGCTTGCGCGTCACAGCCTTGACCTGGCTGTGGCTGACCTGCGGCGCAGCGATGAGCTGCTGGCGGTCGGCAAGATGCCGGTCGGGACCCATGATGCCAAGCGCCTGCAGGAGCAGCGCTACCGCTCGACCCTGGTCGGCCACCAGAACCTGCTGCGCAGCTTCGAGCCCCGCATGCAAGAGATCCGGGCGTTGCTTCGCGGCAACCGGGCAGAGCTCAGCCTGCTGCAGCGCGAGATCGAAGACTACACCATCCGCATGCCATTCTCGGGCTATGTCGGTGAGAAGCGCGTCGGCAAGAAAGAGCAGGTACCGACAGGCAGTCCTCTGTTCTCGGTCAGCGACCTCGAACAGGTCGAGGTCTTGCTCGAAGTTCCCATCCGCGAGCGCCCGGGTGTGCTGGTGGGGGCGAGGGTGCTGCTCAGCTCACCCGCCTTCGCAGGTTGGCAGGGCCGTGGCAAGATCGCGCGCCTGGCTGCCACCGTAGACCCGCGCGCCGGGACCGTGACGGCCTATGTGATCGCGCCCGGGACGCAGGCGATCCAACTGACCGAGAACCTCTTCCTGCGCGGGGACATCCTGGGCGTCTTGCAGGAAGGACAGATCTGCCTTCCTCGGCATGTCGTGCAAGGTGATCGGGTTTTTGTGATCGAGAACGGGCTGGCGGTCGAGCGCGTGATTGAGATCGTGCACCGCAGCGAGAACGAATATGTCGTCCGCGGTCTGCGTGAGGGCGAACGGGTGGCCAGCTCGCACCTGGAAGCACTCTACGTCGGCTGCCCCGTCGAGCTCGCTGACCCAGACTGAGCGCCGCACGCGCCCCAGCCAGCCGGAGTCCGATTTGAGTCTCCCCAGCTTCTCTGTCCGCAACCCCGTGCTCGTCCACCTGCTGCTGTTCGGCATCGTCGCCCTCGGGCTGATGTTCGCTTTCACCTTGCCCCGTGAGCTGCTGCCCGATACCACCCCGGACGCCATCGCGGTCGAGGCGGAGTATCCTGGAGCATCGCCGGCGGAGGTCGAGGCGGCGGTCGTGATCCCGCTCGAAGAGGCCCTCGAGACCGTGCAAGGAGTCGAGACGCTGCAGAGCACGGCGCGCGAGGGGCTCGCCGTGCTCCAGCTCACTCTCGAGCTCGGCACTGACGCGCAGGGCGTTCTGCGTGAGGTCGATGCTGAGCTCGAGAAGGTCCGCAACCTGCCCGAAGAGGTGGTGCGGCGTGGAGTCACCAGCCGCTACCTCGAGCCCCGCTTGCCCGTGATCTCTGTTTCGGTCGCCGGACCCAACGGTCTCGACAAGCTGCGCCGGGTGGCCGAAGACCTCAAGGACGCCCTGCTGCGGGACGAGCTGATCTCGACGGTTCGGGAGATGGGAATCCCTGAGCGCGAAGTCAGCGTATTCCTCAAGCCCAATCTGTTGGAGGAATACGGGCTGCGCCCGCAAGACGTGGCCCTCGCCATCGCCGCCGGCAACCGCGATGTGCCTGCGGGCGTATTGCGCTCCGACAACGGCGAGGTGCTGGTGCGCAGCCTCGGCCGCAGCGAGAGCCTGGAACAGCTGGCGCTCCTGCCTGTGGTGAGCGGCGAAGACGGCCAGCAGGTGTTGCTCGGTGACCTCGGGGAGCTGCGCATCACCTGGGTGGAGCCGATGGTCGTGGGCCGTTTCAACGGCGTCGAGGCCACCCGCGTGGTCGTCTACAAAGGCGCCGACGAAGATGCGGTCAAGATCGCCCAGAGGGTCCGCGACGCGGTGGCGGCCTTCCCGACTCCACCTGGCGTCCAGTTGGTGATCCACACCGACCTCTCGCGCTACATCAACGAGCGCGTCGAGCTGATGACCCGGAACGGATTCTACGGTCTGATCCTGGTGTTCATCTGTCTGACGTTGTTCCTGTCCACGCGCCTGAGCTTCTGGGTCTCGACGGGTATCCCTGTGTCGTTCCTCGGCACCTTGATTGTGATGGGCGTCTTTGGGATCCACATCAACTTGATGACACTGTTTGCGCTGATCGTCGTGCTCGGCATGATCGTCGACGACGCGATCGTCATCGGGGAGAACGTCTACCGGCACGTCGAAAACGGGGTCGACCCCGTCAAGGCGGCCGTCCAGGGCACTGAGCAGGTCAGCTGGCCGGTGATCGCGGCGATCTCCACGACGGTGGCTGCCTTCCTGCCTCTGATGATGATCGATGGCAAGCTGGGCGAGATTGTGCGGCCCCTGCCCCTGGTCGTCTCCGCGGCCCTGCTGGTATCCCTGATCGAGGCGTTGGTGCTGCTGCCTTGCCACCTGGCGACTTCGTTGCGCAAGCCGGACAGCGGAGGCAAGGGGCTGCAGGCCCGTGTCGACGCAGCGATGCGGGGCCTGTTCCGCTACCTCTATGAGCCAGTGCTGCGTTTCGCTCTGCGTCATCGCTACGTGGCGATGCTGGCTCTGGCCTGCATCAGCGTGCTGTGCGCGGCGGTGGCCTACTACTTGATCCCGTTCCACCTGAGCCCCGACGACGAGGCCGACACCCTGTTCTGCCAGATCGAGCTGCCTGTGGGCACGCCCATGCACAGGACCATCGACTCGATCGCCGAGCTCGAGCAGCGTGTACGTGCCGCGGTTCCCGAGTGGGACAACATGTACTCGCTGATCGGCATCAAGGTGCAGCCCAACGGTGTGACGGCCGCCGCTTCGGCTGACCTGGGGACGCACTACGGCCAGATCTTCATGGAGTTGAAGGGCCCGGATCAGCGCAGCCGCAGCTCTGAACAGATCCTGGAGGCGCTAAGGGGGGTGACCGAGTCGTTGCCCGGGATCGTGTCTTCCCGCTGGGAGGCTGCTACCGGCAGCCCCACCGGGCCCGATGTCGAGATCGAGGTGCGCGGTGAGGGGCCCGAGCTCGACGCGCATCAAGCAGAGTTGCAGGGGTTTCTCGACAGCCTGGTGGGTGTGCACGATATCAAGACCGACGCCCAGCCCGGCAAGCTCGAGGTGCGCCTCGAGCTGCTCCCTTACGGCCGGGCTGTAGGGCTGACCGTGATGTCCGTCTCCGAGCAGGTGCGTGGCGCCATCCACGGCCTGATCGCCTCGACCTACCGAGTGCGGCGCGGGCAGATCGACGTGGTCGTCCGCCACACCTCCGAGTCCCTCGAGACCCCCGGGCAGCTCGAGAGCCTGACGATCTTCACGCCGCGGGGGGACAAGGTCGCCCTCAACGAGGTGGCGAGCTTTGAGCTGACGCGAGGCGAGGGACGGATGACCCGTGTCGACCGCAAGCGCGCGGTCACCGTGCTCGCCTCTGCGGACAAGAACTTCACCTCGGCGGCCAAGGTCGTCGAGGCCGTCCGGGCGGCGCCCGAGCTGGCGCATCTGGACCTGCGCTACAAGGGCGTCGAGTACGAGACGGCCAAGAGCTTGGGATCGTTGTGGAAAGCGACCATCATCGCGATCGTGCTGATCTACTTGATCCTGGCGGCCGTGTTCCGCAGTTACATCCAGCCCGTGATCGTGATGGCGGCCATCCCGTTTGCCGGCATCGGCATCGTCTGCGGACACATCACCCTGGGGATGCCGCTGAGCTTCATGTCCCTGATCGGCGCGGTGGCGCTGTGTGGCATTGTGGTCAACGACAGCCTGATCCTGGTCGACTTCATCAACAAACACCGAGGCAAGGCGGCCGACCTGCATGAGGATGTGATCCTGGCGGCGAAGTTGCGCCTGCGGCCGATCATCTTGACCAGCCTGACGACGGTGGCCGGGCTGGCGCCCTTGATGACCGAGACCAGCTTCCAGGCCCGCTTCATCATCCCGATGGCGGTGGCGCTCTCGTTCGGGCTGGCCTTCGCCACCGTCTTGACGCTGGGCGCGATCCCTTGCCTGTATGTGATCGTGGAAGATCTGCGGCGGGTGCTGTTCGGCGCGCCGAAGCCGGTGCCGCAAGAGGCCGGGGTGGAGTGAGGGGGGGGCTCCGTCCGCACTCCGTTGCGACCACCTTCAACTTCGTGAAGCCCGCACGCATCGAAGCCGTCTTCTGTAGCGGCGCTCTATGAGCGCCGGAAGGAGCTCTGGCAGAGGTTGAATCCAGAAGTCTTGGATTCGCCCAAACAGATCGGTCTTCTCTGGCGCCCGCAGAGCGCCTTGGTCACAGACCGCCGCTGCAGGCGGCTCTCAGCAGTTTCGGCGGCCAGGGCATCCAGGGGGAAATGAGTAGGAGGGCTCAAGAGATACACCTCAGAGGTCTGAAGCCCAGGTAGTATCCCCGGTTGTCCGACGTGTCCCTGTAACGAAACGCAGACCGGCAATACCTGGCGTAGCCGTACCAGCCGCCGCCCCGTAGCACGCGCCACGAGCCCGTCTCGGGGCCCAGGGGATCTCTGGCGACCCTCTTGTACTTGCCGAACAAATCCCAGCACCACTCGTAGACATTTCCCAACATGTCGTAACAGCCCCATGGATTCCCCAACTTGCGGCCCACGGGATGCGTGCCGGCTCGGCTATGCGGCTGTTGCTTCTGTGCCCACCCCGAGCTGTCGTAACCCCCCTCATAGGACACACCGCTATTGCCTCCATACCAGGCGATCGGGTCCAGTTCACGACCATCGCGATCACCCCGGATCGTTAGCTCGCCACTGTACAAGGCGGTGGTCGAACCGGCCCGGCAGGCGTACTCCCACTCGGCCTCTGTCGGTAGTCGGTAGCCTTCGGCGCTCAGGCCGAGTAATCTGACGTCCGCAGACTCGATGGAACCGTCCCGGTCCTTCCTCTCGTTCTTGAGCGCATAGGCAGGCTGCAGGCCCTCCCGATTCGAAAGCGCGTTGCAGAAAGCGATGGCGTCGAACCAAGTCACCTGCTCAACCGGCGCATCGCCGCCGGCATGCTTGAAGTGGGACGGATTGAATCCCAATTGCGCCGCAAACTCCGCCTGGGTCACGGGTGTCGATTTGATATAGAACGGCTCCGTCAGGGTCACCCGATGTTGCGTTTCGTCGTCGTACCTTCCCGGCTCGTCATCGGGCGAGCCCATTCGAAAGCGTCCCGCGGGCAGAAGGCTCCAGAGCATTCCGGCAGCATTTTTGATCGCTACCGGCGTGCGACGCTTGCGGGCCTTAGCGAGCTGCTTGGGCGTCGGTGTCCACCAAGGCTCGCAGGGCTCCGGCCTTTCCAGCGCGAGGCCAGCAGCAGCTGACGGTCTGTCCGCCGGCGCCAGCGTGTTCGCAGTGACCTTGACTTGCTCGGTCGGAGCCGCTGGAGGGGACACGGTATGCAACGCAGGCCCTGCTTTCTCACCACAGACCTTCAAATCCTGCAGGACAGCCTCCATCGACGCATAGCGATCCTGCGGCACGCGCTGCAGGCAGCGATCCAGCACCTCCGAGAGCGCCTCCGGAAGTCCCCGCCAATCCCGCAACGAGAGCTGGGGGTGACCACGCAGAACGAAGCCCGCCAACCTGCCGAAGGCATAGACATCGGACCACGGCCCCACCGGATGCGCCAACTCGCCCCGCTGCTCGGGAGGTGCATACTGCATCGTGCCGACCAACGCACGACCCAGCACGCTGCCCGTGTTGCCCGTCGACAGGGATCGATTGACGCTTGCACCCAACTCGACGCTGAGCCCGAGGCCGAAGTCGATCCAGCGCGGGTGGATCTGCCCGGAAATCTCCATCAGCACGACATTGGAGGGCTTGACATCCCTGTGGATGACACCGCAGGCATGCGCTGCCATCAAACCTTCGGCCAGACGTTGCAACAGCCCCAACCCCTCCTCGACGCTGAAGCTCCCTCGCCCTTCGACCCTGTCTCGCAGCGTCTGGCTGCCACCGAATTCCGTCACCAGGAACGGGCCCTGCTTGCCGCGGCGATCGGCCCAGCCCCAGCGCAGAACGCGCGCGACGTAGGGGCTCTGGATCGTGCGCATCAGATTGGCCTCGGCAAAGATGCCTTCGCGGTCCAAGCCTTCGGTCAGCAGTGCCTTGACGACGCATTCCCTGCCGAGAAGGTTGGTACACAGAAACGCCACCCCGAATGCGCCCGCGCCCAGAATGGCCTTGGGTGTGTATTCCTCAGTGTTGAACAGCTCCGAACCCTCGGGATCGCGGCTGACCGCTTCAAGGTAGTGGGTCAGGGCGTCGACATGGCGCCCGGCTTGCAGCAAGGCCTGGAAAACGTTGTAGGTATAGACGGCCTTGCTGCGTGGCTCCTGACAACCCGCCTGCGCCTGTTGGTAGTGCTGTGCGGCCGCCGCGGCATCTCCAGTAGTGAGTAGCAGGTGCCCCGAGTAGGCGAGGGCTTGGGGATGCTCTCGTACCCGCACGGGCAGGGTGCGGAAGTCTTGTAGCACCGTGCGTACAAGCGCGCGTTCGGCAGCCGTGCGGATGGACACCGAGTCTTCCAGGCGCACCCGGGCCTGTAGCGCGAGCCGTTGGCACATATCGACCAGTCCCTCCACAATGGTTTGTTGTCCTGTCTCGAGGTCCTTGGCGATGCTGAAGAGGTCTTGGTGGACCTCGTCGACGCTGCGCTGTACGCCATCAACACCGAGCAGCACCTGCTCGAGATCTGATCGCAGGAAGTCGAGGGCCACTCTCTGGGAGCCGAGCGTGGCTTCTACCGCGTCGAGAATCCGCCTCTGCTCGCCCCTGGCTTCCGTGAGTAGGGTACGGATTTGGCCGGCATCCAGGTCGCGCCCTTCGAGTGCGCTGAGTACGCCGCGTCCCTGCTCCATGACCGCGCCGAGCACCGCCTCGATGCCCTGCAACGCTGCCTCACTGCGGACCGATTCCACACCCTCGAGGACCTGCGCAATCCAGGCGCCGCCGGGGACGCCGAGGTTCTGGCAGGCAAAGACCGCCACCTCGCGTGCTACGGGTCGGAGCTTCTGCGGTAAGCGCTTGAACTTCTCAAGCCAGCTCATGGTCTCAGATCTCCGCCGTGATGCTTGAAGCTCAGCATACATCGGGCCGGGCTCGAAGGCATCTCGGACCTTTGCATGCGGGTTGTAACCTGTTGATGCTTAATGGTTTGTGGCGTGGGTTGGGGGCCGTCTCAGCAACAGGGCTCGCGCCCTGCGCTAGACACCTGCACGGTTGCGTGTGCGCCATGGCGTGGGTTTCGCTCACGCCTGGTCAATGCCCTCGAACTGCTGAGAACCGCCTGTAGCGTCGGTCTACGAGCAGGGCGCTCTGCGAGCGCCAGAGAAGACCGATCTGTTTGTGCGAACCCAGAATCTCTGGTTTCAACTTTCGCCAGAGCGCCTTCCGGCGCTCACAGAGGCTGTCTCACGGAACGCTTGGATGCTCGGGATTGATTTTCCATGGCAATCCAAGGCCCCGGCGTCTCGGTGGGAAAGACCGACTTTTCTCTTTGTAGGGGAGGGGTTTACCCCCTCCCGCGGGCGGGGGTAAA